>NZ_FYAK01000002.1 GCF_900185615.1 Photobacterium malacitanum | reverse complement strand
ACAGCTAAACACTACAGCTAAACTCCACAGCTAAACACTACAGCTAAACTCCACAGCTAAACACTACAGCTAAACTCCACAGCTAAACACTACAGCTAAACTCCACAGCTAAACACTACAGCTAAACTCCACAGCTAAACACTACAGCTAAACTCCACAGCTAAACACTACAGCTAAACTCCACAGCTAAACACTACAGCTAAACTCCACAGCTAAACACTACAGCTAAACTCCACAGCTAAACACTACAGCTAAACATTGAGTATAACGGTACTAAAAAGAGGGAAACTTCATATGCACTTGGTTTAATATTGTTTAATTTACACTGTAAATTGAATCAATGTTGGGAATATTTGTTTTTTATATTTACAGTGTAAATCAGATTCAAAAAAAAACTCTATTTACACTGTAAATAGAGTTTTAGAATCGTTGTGATTTACAATGTAAATGGATTAAGCAGGTTGGGGATGTTTTTCTGTTATGAATCCTTGGTAGCCACCGACGAAAAGTTCAGACAGCCTTTCTAATTGAGTTGCTGTTTCGACCCGTGTTGCAATAACTTTTATATTAAGGCTATGGGCTGTTCTGCAGATTGATGATAGTACTGTCGATTTGGTTTGGTCATTGAGTTGATGAGTATAGACATAATCAATTTTTACATAATTAGGTTGGAGTTCTTTTAAATAAGTTAAAGATTGAAAGTTACGACCATAATTATCAATACCGAAGCCAAATTCATATTTTCGAATGATTGAGCATAAAATACCAGTTGCATCTGTGTGTCTAATACAGCTAATTTCTTGGATTTCAAAAAAGAGGCGAGAGCTTAAAAGTGTGTTTTTTTGAAGAAGGTTATCTAACCAACGGATAAAGCTTGGATCATTGATACAGCTATTAGTGATATTAATAGCAAAAGGGCCACTTGTTCTATCTGCATTTAATTTGTTAATAATCGCGACAATGACATGACGATCAAACCAACTCCCTATTTTAAGATCTTCTATTGCCCCTAAAAACATTCCAGCAGAATAGTAGTTGTTATTTTTCTTAATTGCGGTGAACACTTCATAATGATAGTTAGCACCATTTGAAAGTGTTGCTGGCTGAAATTTATAGACAAATAAATCTTCACTTATTGCTTCCTCAAGTAAAGATTTCCATTGCTGTTTTCCTAGTGTTGTTTGGTTATTTATATCTTTGATGATTGCAACTGCATCATGAGGCATTATCTTCGCTTGAGTTAATGCATTATCTAACTGAGTTAATATTTGACTTGGCGTACTTTTGTTTTCATTAAAAACTAATCCAATAGCAACATTGCTATTAAGTGTTGCTATATCAGTGTTTAAATCATTAAAAACATTGACTAATGATTTACTACAAAGTTGCAGTTTTTCGACTGAAATATTTGGAATGAGTATTGCAAACTCATCTTTTGAAAGACGAGCAAGTGTTACATCATTAAATATAAGTACTTCATTTAGCCGTGTTGCAATTGTTTTTACTAATTCATCACCTTCTTTAAATCCTTTATTTTGGTAACACTCATTAATTAAATCCGTCTGAATTAATCCTAAGCCACCTTTATGTGATTCGTTTAGCCATGAGCTAAGTTGATGAATAAAGAAACTGCGATTACCTAACCCTGATATGGTATCAAGGTAGGCTTGCTGTCTTAATTTCATTGCTTCATCAGCTTGGTTTTTAAAATTGGCATCTAGTTGAGCACAAATTTTATTAAATGCTTTCACAATAATTGCCAAATCTGATTCGTTAGGTATCGATAGCGGTGCCTGGTTTAAATTATCTATAGTGCGAGCACGTGCTGTGAGCCGAGCCAATGATGAAAAGTTTTTACGGCAAATTAAATAAACTAATAAACTCGATAGAATCGCAATCAGGAGATTGGTTAATATTGTTCGAGTACTGATCTGCCATAATTGTTGGTAAGTAACAACGGGTTGAACTGTTATTGTTAATAAACCTAATGATTTATTATTGTGTTCGATGAGGCGTTGTTCTGTATGAGAGGGGATTTTAAATATTTTCTGAAACCAAGTTGGAGTATGGGTCATTGGTATTACATTATCTTGACGGATAAGCTGATTGTAATCTGCTGCTGTAATATTTATTTGGCTATAAGTTGCGTTGGAAAATAAATGATTCGTAATTGTGAATAATTCTTGCTCTTGAGTATTAGACAGCATAGGAACGTTTAGCTTTGTAAGAGCTTGAGGTAGTATAGCTAAAGCACGATTAATATCTGTTTGTGATATTGCGATATGTTGGTGTTTTAATGTTGAATAACTTGAATAAATTTGTTGAACAGATGCAGCGCTAACAATAGCGCAAACTAACACAGTTATACTGATAACTTGGCGTTTGAAAAGTGTCATAATTTAAGCACCAAAAAAAATTAAGGGCAGCATTCAAGGAATAGCTTTTGATAAAGAGATGCTGAAAATGAAGATGTCTGATTGTTATAATTTATCAAACCTAGACTATATGCAGTTGATTGTTTCTCAATAAAAGTTGTGTTTCGATAAATGCGTCTATTTCTTTATGCAACAATTAACCGTTTGCATAAAAGAAGTGTTTTTTATTCAGTTATTCATCAAGAATCGAGATTAATTTTAAATATTTGCGAGTAGGAGATAGAAGATGGACTTGACTGATATTCGCCGAGAATATACCAAAGGCGGTCTACGTCGTGACGATTTACCTAAAGAGCCTTTAGTGTTATTTAATAAATGGCTACAACAAGCTGTTGAAGCTAATTTACCTGATCCAACAGCGATGACGATTGCTACTGTCAATGCTGATGGCCAACCATTTCAGAGAATTGTTTTATTAAAAGACGTAGATGAAGATGGTTTTATTTTTTATACTAATTTAGGCAGCCGTAAAGCTGAACAATTGAATATAAATAATAAAATTAGTTTACATTTTCCATGGCATATACTTGAACGTCAGGTTCATGTAACTGGGCATGTTGAGCAATTATCAACACTTGAAGTTATGAAATATTTTTCAAGTCGTCCAAAAGAAAGTCAGATAGCTGCTTGGGCAAGTAAACAAAGCTCGCGCTTGTCTGCCCGTCAGGCACTTGAAGGAAAGTTCTTTGAGTTAAAACAAAAGTTTTCTGCTGGTGAAGTACCTCTTCCTAGCTTTTGGGGGGGCTACCGAGTGAAATTTGATTCGATTGAATTTTGGCAAGGTGGTAAGCATCGTTTACATGATCGTTTTATTTATTTACGAAATGATGATAATCAGTGGAAAATTGAGCGTTTAGCACCATAAATATTAATTAGCAGAGTAGTGATACTCTGCTAATTTCAATTAGAATTCCTTTAATACAATTGATTGTTGAGTTTTCAACATACTTTCAGGAATATGAGAACCAAACCCCGCATCAAGTGCTAATTCAATCAATTCACCTTTAGAGTTAGCATCAAATTTTTCTCTTAATCGAACCACGTAATTTTCAACAGTTTTGACTGCTAACTGTAATGTTTTTGATATGTATTGTGGTTTTTTGCCATAGAGTAGCAGAAATAAGACTTCTGACTCTCTAGTATTGAGAGAAATTGTTGGTGATTGATTATTTTTGTCTTTATCTTGTTGTTTTGCGCTGTCACTACGACAAATCCAATGTCCAATTTCAAGCAAAGAAGTGTTTTTTAGCTCGATACCTGAAAAGAGAGTACCAATAATTTTATTATTAGCATTTCTTAGCGCTATTTTGGTAAATAAATGTGCCCTCCAGTTACCATCAGCGTACGGATGGATATCAAGTATGCGTAATTGCTTTTCTGATTCTATTACTTGTAAATCTTGCTGCTGAAATATTTTTGCATATTTTTTGCTTAAATAAGGCATATCAAAATCAGTTAATCCAATACACTCTTGAGGACTTTTTAAACCAATGATTTTTGAATATTCCTCATTTACATAAACAAAAGCAGAGTTTAAATCTTTACAACCCCAACAGCCAGGTAATTGATTTAATATATCGAATGAGGGATAACTACCATTATTTTTCATTTTTTGTGAGCTTTATATCTTTTATTAATTATTATTTTTGCTAATTCTAAAGAGTTTATTAGTACGGGTAAATGTATATAACATGTAATGCTCATTTTATAAGCTAAAAATAATTGAATAAAAAAAAGCCGACCTTATAGATCGGCAAAAACAAGATGTTGACTCCTAAGAGTATAATCCTGTACGACGTGTAGAAGAGGTAATCGTTAAGTATTGTTATTGAAATAGATATATTACAACAACCCTTAGCGATAATTATTAATATTATACCTTCTTAGGCAGCATATTAATGCTGCAACTATATCTAAGCAACAGATAACAAAATAGGGGGGAAATCACCCATTGACATTGTGCTTTTTGTATTGTTAATCAGTGATTGGTGTATTCTTTTTCATACTTGCGATGCCATAACAGTTTTTTACCAAAACCGAGGCTATTGTCTGTCATTTTTATCGTGAGCAGTTCTATTTCCCAAATCGGGGCTGAAATAAATTTAGCACTAGGAAATTTATTATAATAATGAGTATTTGCTATTTCTGCTTCTTTATTTGTTAGTTTTTTTATTTTACCTTTAAATTGAACACCTTTTATATCAATTATATTTGTAGTTTGAGGAGCGATGGTGCCTACGATATTCTTATTAAGCATCATTAGTTGGCTGTGATGACTACTTTCACTCGTCATAATTAATAAAGACATTTTTTTTGGGTTAAAAGAATAATAACAGCTCGCACACCATAAATCGGTATCGAAATTAGCGCATAACGTTAATAAATGATTTTGTCTTATAAAGTCACTTATGTGATTTATCTCATTCATGGGGTACCTCTAGCTAATAACTCAAAGATGGTATAAGCATAAAGCAACATTTTAGAATTTAAAGTGATTATAAAAAATGAATAGTTATGAGATGCTGTAATGTCTTTAATTAGTCATCGAAATATTGTTAATAGCATCGATAAAATACTGGAACGATGATCAAGGCAATGTTCTGTTTTTTTATTTATGGTTGTGACTCATTAAATTAAGTTATTGTTTATTTTAGTTATTTATTATTTAAATTGGATGGAAAGGTGATTGATTTTACTTTTATAGCCATTTTTTATTAATTAATGCATGGTTTAGTTTCTCTGCAGCGATTGATATGACATTAACCGTAAATAATCTCAACTTGATCATCGTTCCGAGGTTTATGATAACTCTATATTTCTTAAAAATAAGACAATGAATAATAAATGAAACAATAAAATCATAAGTAATAAAATTATTACTAATTAAACTGTAGATATATAGGCTAGGTTATGTTGGTTATTATTCGTGGTTTTTTGTTTTATATTTGTATAATATCAGTAAGTTACAATTCGTTTGGCTCTGGGGTGATACTCACTAAAACTGTTACTAATATCACACAAGGTAGTGAGGCTTTAACAGCCTTAGAGGGCCAGCCGGGTGATGTAATTGAATATAATATTGATGTATTTAATGGTACCGATGATGCGATTTCAAATATTCAATTAGTTAGTACTGTTCCTCCGTTCACGGCTTTAGCTGCTGTTATTCTTTGTAATAATAGCGACTTACCTTCAACGATCAGTTGTGATGTTACCACACCTGATGGTGTGAATCGGGTCGGATATCAAGGTGTGATTAGATGGCAATTAATCGGTAAGCTAGGTGCTGGTCATCGCGCCAATGTTCGTTACCAAGTTACTATTAAATAATGATTTTATATGAAATTACAATGCAAAAAAAGAGCATACAAAGAAGGGGGAGATCTTCGTATACTCGTTATATATTTAAGTTGATATTATTTATATTAGTAAACTATTGGTGCGTTATTTTCTGGACTACAGTTACCACGTTTAAATGCCCAAGCATCACACTGACTACCATTGTTAAATTGGCATACGCCTGCTTGGCTACCATCTTTATTGGTAATAATCTTATGGGTACCGCCATGCTGTACACAGTAATCAGCGGCAGGATTTGACATATTAGCTGTACCTGGTGCTGGTAATGTTTTACATCCAGTCATGATTGCAACTGTACCTAGGGCGATCAGTAAGATTTTTTTCATTTATCTTCCTTTTGCGATTATCGTCAGTGAGATGCTAAACACATCTTTTAGTATGAGTGCTATTTTCTAAAAAACAGGACTCGCTAATAACTGTCGATATTATGAGCATTTATTTGTCTGTAAATGTCAATTAAATGCAAAAAAATTTTAATTTAAAAATCTATTTAGATGTTTATTTTTGCAACCTTTTGTTTTTAGTTTTGTTTTTAATATAAATTTAGTTGCGAATTTTAATTCTGTACTGTGCTATGTTTATTAACAAAATGCTGCAATATTTGAAAACTTTCCGTTGAACCTGACTGTTCTGCCAATAGAAAATCATAAATTGTATTTTCATGATCTGCGACGAGTGTATATAAATCTTGATGTTGTTGTGCATTATCAGCTTGCTGCTGATAGCGTTGTTGATAAGGAGCAACCCATGTAACCATAGTATCAATCAATATAGGCCATGGTAGGTGCAACCATTTATTTGCATCGGCTATGCCTTTTTGCGCCATTTCTGCATCATAATCAGGACATTCCATACCTAATGGTTGTAAGGCTAGTTTTAGTTTTTTGGCTGTTATTAATTCAATATCTAATAAAGCTTGCCATTTGTTGTTATGGCTACGGTCACTATACTGTTCAACAAAGGTTGTAAAAAAGCTAATGCCATAGAGTTCGCCTAGATAGGCGTTATATAAATTATCGAGTGTCATTGAGAGATCCAAAGTCATTATTATAATAGGCTGATTTGTTGTGAATATTAGTATAAAGGAGAATTGTTATGGGGTTGAGTATTTTTCCGTCTTGGATTGGTGGCTATGAAATTAAGCAGCATATTACTAATCCTAATATAGAGGTAGGAGATTACAGCTATTATTCTGGTTATTACCACCAACATCACTTTGAAGATCAATGTGTGCATTACTTGTTGGGGGATAAATCGACTAATGAGGTGTGGCAATCTGGTATTTTCGGTGAGGTTGATAAACTGATTATTGGGCGGTTTTGTTCTATCGCGAGTGGTGTTGTGATTATGATGGCAGGTAATCAAGGTCATCGACATGATTGGATTTCATCTTTTCCTTTTGATTTTTCAGAATTTGGTGATGGTGTTAAAAGTGGTTTTGAACGTGCGGGAGATACTGTTATTGGTAATGATGTTTGGCTTGGTGCTGAATGCGTGATTATGCCTGGGGTTACCATTGGTGATGGTGCCGTTATTGGGACACGAGCGGTGATCACTAAAGATGTTGAACCTTATTCGATTGTGGTTGGTAATCCTGGCCGATGCGTAAAGAAACGTTTTGCTGCACACCATATTGAGCAATTATTGGAAATGAAATGGTGGAATTGGTCGACATCACAACTAAAAGCGGCCATGGCAATTATGTGTAGTGCAGATATTGATAGTCTGTATGACTACTATCAAGCAATGGATAGTTCACTTACAGATGAATAATTCAGTTATAAGTTGAATTAAAGAGAATTTGTTTGTGATCGGTAATGTTTTCTTACCATTTAGTATTCGCTGTAAGAATGCATAACTGATAAGATTATTTTTAGTGTGCCTATTTTATTTTTTAATTGAAATTCAATCATCAAAAACGTTGTATTTTTAATCGTTTTGATGGGTAAATCATACGATATTGTTTACGAAAGCTTAAAATCTAGAAAAATTTCATACCTCAGACTCAACTTAATTTGATCAAATGGTGCGGATTTATGCGAATTAAATCGATTTTTAGTCTTAAAATTGATCTAAACCAGTAAATTTTAAATTTTTAAGTGGTTTTTGAAACAAAAGTTGAGACTTTAAAAAAAAATTGAGTAATATGATTGGCACGTACTTACTGAGTTGAATGAATATCACGCATTGAACTGAGTAAATCCGAAACTGGATGTTGTTATAAATCCGAAATTCGCCCTTAAAAATTCTGATGAGATAACCATGAGCAATTCTTTAGTTCTCGTAATCAATTCTGGTAGTTCTTCACTTAAATTTGCATTGATTGATACTGTAACCGGTGAAGCTACGTTAAGTGGTCTTGGTGAGTGTTTTAATCTCCCTGAAGCTGTCGTTAGCTGGAAAGTTAACGGTGAAAAACAAGAATTTAAACTAACAGGCCTTGAAGGTCATCATCAACAAGCGATTGATCGTATCGTTACATTAGTTGATGAGCTTGGTATGAAAGACAGTATCGTGACCATTGGTCACCGTGTTGTACATGGCGGTACTAAGTTTAATTCAACTGTGCGCGTTACTGAGCAAGTTATGGCTGATATTGAAGCGTTGAGTGATTTAGCTCCGCTACATAATCCTGCTCACGTGTTAGGTATGCGTGCTGCTGCCAAAGCATTCCCAACCTTGCAGCAATTTGCTGTGTTTGATACTGCTTTCCATCAAACAATGCCAGAAAAAGCATATACTTATGCTATTTCTAAAGAAGTCAGCGAGCAATATAATATTCGTCGTTACGGCGCACACGGCACTAGCCACTATTATGTTACCCGTGAAGCAGCAAAAAGAATTAATAAACCTGTTGAAGCATCAAGCTTTATTTCAGTTCACCTTGGTAATGGCGCATCAGTTTGTGTGGTTAAAAATGGTGAGAGTATTGATACTTCAATGGGTTTCACCCCACTTGCTGGCCTAATGATGGGCACTCGCTGTGGTGATATTGATCCAAGTATTCTTGAATATTTATTAAAGAAAGGTTGGACGCCTGAACGTTTACATAAAGAACTTGTTAGTAACTCAGGTTTCTTAGGTATTTCAGGTTTAACCAGTGATTGTCGTGGCATCATTGAAGCGATGGAAGCTGGTAATCATGATGCTAAACTTGCTTTTGAAGTATTTAGTTACCGCGCTGCTAAATATATTGCTTCTTATATGGTCGCATTAGATGAATTAGACGGTATCATCTTTACTGGTGGTATTGGGGAAAATTCTTTACCAGTACGTAGTGAAATTATGCGTTTACTGAAAATCTTTGGTTACCGTGAAGATGTTGCAGGTAATGAAGCTGCTCGTTTTGGTGCTGAAGGTGTTATCAGCCAAGCAGGCACTCCACTAGCGATGGTTATTCCAACCAATGAAGAATTTGTTATCGCTCAACAATCAATGGCTCTGCTAAACGCTGAGGCGTAGTCGTCATTGTTACCTTAGCTAGAATGCTTAGGTAAATTGTGAGTTAAAATATCATCGAATAATTAACGGCTTTGGACATATGTTCAAAGCCGTTTTTTTATTTTAAATTTAATGGTGCTATGTCCATTTTTGCGATACTTGATCAATATAGATTGAGGGGACGGTTTACTTAACCCCTAAACATAAACTCAGTATCCATGATGTGATGCAAGGCTTACGCAATCACTATCAAGCTACAACTCATGATCCTTATGCTCACAGTAATCCTAATGAGCCTTATCGTCCTATTGCTGTTTTTCGTACTGAACATTCGCATGTATTGCAGGTACGGCCACAGCTGCCTATTGCTATTGGTGAAGTACAATATATCGCTTATGGCATGACAGCTTTGAGTGTATATCTACCATTTTATCAAGGAATGACTTCTGTCCCTGAAGCATTAATGCTTGGTGATAATAAGGCTGATAACCACTCGGCATATTGGAAATTTCGCAAATTACAAACCTTAGCAATGATGGACTGGAATCAGTTCTCGCCAATAGTGCAGCAGGCTTATCATGATTTTGAACAACAAACAGCCCATAAACAGACGTTGATGGAAGCACAATATATGACATTACATGTGGCTCAGCCTGAACAAGCTGTGGCACTAATTAATGCTTTTGCACATGAAACGTTAGCGCTAGTGTTAGCGTTGACAGAAGATTTAACCAATGAATTGTTTACTCGGTTAACGATGGATACCGATAAGCGATACAATTTTTCTGGCGCTTAAATGAGGCAAAATCAAAAATAACAATAAAGTTACATTTGATTAACCAAAAAGTGTGTTTCTGGTATCTTATTTGTTAATTTAATGTTGATCTGTGTATCGTTTTTGATAGCTAGCATTATAAGAAATAAAAAAACTAAGACATGATGAAGACTATACAAATTTGCAAGGATTGCTTATGTATACTCAAGTTACTGTTTTAAATACGGGATATGGTCACCATCAATCAGTCAATAAAACGGATGAATTGGATATGATGATGAACATCTCAAATGAAGAATTATCACTATTTTTGTTAGAGCATTATGATGATGGCAACTTTGCTCAAGCTCATAAGCATTATAAAAAACAACAAAGTAGTATTTAATCACTAACTAAAACAGCTCATGTCTATAAACAAGCCCACTATTTATTAGAAATAGTGGGCTTTTTATATCCATCATAATAACGTTAAGTCTTTATATTAACGTTAGAGATTAGCAATGTTTATCCGTTCATCACGCCAGCGGAAAATAATATCTTGTGAGTTAGTCTGACAGCCATGACATGCTTTATTACAGTTTATTGTGGCTTCACAACGCTCAATGTTGCCTCTTTTTATTAGATCATCGAGTAAGACTAATAACCATGGCGGCTCACTGTTTAATGTGCGGCTCAGCTGAGCTAAAGAAATCACTCTCGCTGTGCGTACTGCATTGCGAACGTTGATTAAGCTGACCATTTAGTGACAGCCTCCATTTTTATGTTGAGCTGGTATTGTTGGCATCGATAGTTGCCAATCTACTCGATGACTCAAATAACGAATTCCAATAATAAAGCTAATCAGTAGAGCGCACGCAAATATTAACCAACCAATGGTGGCAACTGGATGTAGTGCAAATGTAGCGACTTGATAAAAACTAATCGCTAATGCATAGGCAACAGCAATCCCCCAAAATGTTGAGAACCATGCCCAGTTACGGCCTATTTCTTTTGCAATAACACCGATAGTTGATACACACGGTACATACAATAAAACAAAGATTAAATAAGCATAGGCACCTACCATCGAGCCAAATTGATTATGCATTTGTCCCATTGCAGTGGTGTTCATTGTACCGTCAGCTTCACTGGCTTTAATTGGATTTTTAAAGGTTGTTAATGAGAAACTATTTTCAACGCCATTAACGGTATCTTGCCATGCCGTTTTTAATTCACTCAGTAGGTTGAATGACTGTGAGTCATCAGCAACGCTCTGATTTGCTAATTCAGCACTATAGAGAGTATTGAGTGTACCAACAACAACTTCTTTTGCTAAAAATCCGGTAAGCAAACCTACACTTGCGGGCCAATTTTGTTGGTTGACACCTAATGGTGATAATACCGGTGTTACCCAACGACCAATATCTGATAATGCTGAATCTTGTTGTTGGCCTGGCTCAATAACTCGTCCTGAGAATGTAACGCTGTTAAGTGCCATAACAATCATACAAATGGGAATAATGAGTCGACACGCTTTAACTAAAAAGCCTCGCAGGCGGCTCCAGCTGTGGATCAGTGTTGTTTTAAGACTTGGCACATGATAAGTCGGTAGTTCCATGATAAAAGGCGATGCTTCACCAGTTAATAATGTTTTCTTTAATACAAAACCGGTCAATACAGCGACTAAAATACCAAGTAAATAGAGTGAGAACACAATTAAGCTGCCCATACCCTGAAAAAAAGCAGCTGAAAAAACGCCGAAAATTGCTAGTCGCGCACCACAAGACATAAAGGGCGCCATCATTGAGGTTAGGATGCGATCTCGTGGTGTTTCAAGTGTACGTGAGGCCATAATTGATGGAATATTACAGCCAAACCCAACAATTAAAGGTACAAACGATTTACCGGGTAAGCCTATCGCTTGCATTAAACGGTCGATAACAAACGCTGCGCGGGCCATATAGCCACTGTCCTCTAATACTGAAAGGTATAAGAACATTAGCCCTATTTGTGGAATAAAAGGCATGACGGTGTTTATACCGCCACCAAGCCCTTGAGATAAAATAGCACCTAGCCAGTTTGGCAGACCAAGGTATTGAGATAACCAAGCGGTGCCATGAATAAATACTGCTGCCGAGCCCTCATCAAAAATAGGTTGTAGTCCGCCGCCAATGTTAATCGCAAACCAAAACATTAAATACATAACCAATAAGAAAATCGGTAGTCCGAGATAGCGATTAAGCACAATTGCGTCAATCCATTGAGTTAACTTATGCTGAGTGGCTTGGTGATGAGATGTTGATTGAGCAATGAGTTTGGCAACAGTTTGGTAGCGAGCATCGGCAATGAGTAAATCTGCATGCTCATTAAATATTTGATAAAGTTCTTTTTGATAATGGTTAACACGATCTGGAATATGGGTATTTAGCACATGGTGCTGTGCAGAGATATCGGATTCGAGTAACCTCAAAGCAAGCCATTGTTTGTTGCTGTCTGCAATTACTGTCTCGGGAATATCGGCGCTTAATTGGGTGATAACATTGCGTAATTGTGGCGGAAAATGGGTTTGAAATGAAGAATGATGTGGCGTAATTAGCTGCTTTTCGATCGCCACTTTTAATGATTCTATTCCTTTATTTTTATTTGCGATTAAGCACACAACTGGGCAACCTAATTGTTGCGAAAGCTTTTCTGCATCAATGACAATATTTTTTTGACGGGCAATGTCGAGCATATTAAGCACGACTAAGCAGGGAACATTCATTTCAAGTAATTGCAATGTTAAGTACAAATTACGTTCAATATTGGCAGCATCAACAATGTTGACCACAAGATCTGCTGCACCACTTAAAATATAGTCGCATCCAATTTGTTCATCGACAGATCCTTGTTCGTCAAATGAGCTCATTGAGTAAATGCCCGGTAAATCAACAACAGTTATTGTTTGGTTATGGAACTGATATAGCCCTTCTTTTTTATCAACGGTTACGCCGGCCCAATTACCTGTTCGCTGTTTAGCTCCAGTTAAGGTATTAAATAATGTGGTTTTACCGCTGTTAGGGTTACCCAATAAGGCAATGCTATTTGCCATTATTATTCTCCGAACATCATGTTGTCATTAAAAGAGTACTAATAGATAGATAATGAAAAGTATATTAGTGTGATTAGCAATATATTTTATTTTAAACGGGAATAGATATCAATTACATTTGTATTGAGTTTTATAGTAATAGTTAAATAATGCTTAAACCAGAAGGTCTTTATTTATTATTAAATCTGTTTTTTAGAAGTAATTATTACCACTTACTAATAATGGTTTTTTATATATTAAATATGGTTTTAAGTTGGTAGGTTTTTATTGTTATTACAAACATTAATAATAGAAATTATCATATCAGCGAGAAACTTATTTGACTCAAATAATATTGGTTAATAAATGAGGAGTAGTTACTGTGGTGTTAGCAATTTTATAGACTGTAACCCGTTACTTTAAGTCGATGCGAGAACAAGAAATGTGATTTTTCGAATCAAATGATGCAGTATTGACTCAATTGTTGTTTTTCATGGTTATATTTGTGATGTGATTAATATTTACTAACAGTTATTTGCTTCTTAAAAGTATTGATCTGGTTTATTATTACTGTGTTTATAATCAGTATGTGAAATGTTTTATGTGGTTTGAAAGCAAAAAAACAACAACGGTAATGGATAAAGATAAATTAATTTCTGAAATTCATGATCTTGTTTTAAAACAATATAGTCAACATGATATAAAGCTAATAAAAAACATCACATCAAAAGGTAGTATTGAGCTGCATTTTGCTGTTGCTGGTGAAGATGTACTTCAGATGAGTATTGAATCATCTAATGTTTAATTGTTTTTTATTGAAAAAGTCAGCCATAAATATTATGGCTGATTATATTTCTGATTAATAATATTGTATTTTTCCCATTGCTAGATGTGAAAATAACTAATATAAATGTTCGTTATTAATCGTAATTAAATAAATTCAATGTACGGTGAATCAAAATTATTTAAGTTAGGGAAGATGGACAATATTTGTGCTTCTGATAGACCTAACCAACGACATAATGAGGCGTTAACCTGATCTGCGGCAATGGTTGGTATAATACGACCATTATTATAATTATGCTGGCTATTTGTGGTTAATTGCGGCCATTCACCATAAACATTATTACCTCTAACTGCACCTCCAGTTACAATTTGATGGCCAGCCCAGCCATGGTCAGTACCACTGGCATTCGCTTGTAAGCGACGTCCAAAATCAGACATTGTGATACAGGTTACTTGATCATTAAGACCACTATCGACCATATCAGCATTAAAAGCGCTTAATGCATCACCGACTTGTTGAAGTAGTTGTGGATGGATTTTCTTCTGATTCTTATGAGTATCAAAACCTTCAAGTCCAACAAAAAAGATCTGACGTTGCTGATGCATATCATCGCGTGCTTGAATCAAACGGCTGACCATTTCTAGCTGCTCTGCTAGGTCGGATTTAGGGTAAGTATAATGACTTGGGTGGTCAGCAAGAATTTTTTTAATGGCTTCATTTTCAGAGACATTATGTGACATTGCACTGGCGTAATTACGCATATAAATATTGCTATATTTGCGTTGAGTAAAGTGTGCAAAATAACCATCAAGGCGTTCTTCGTTTTTCCAGCCAGCGTAGATGCCTGAGCCGTCGCGATTTACAACTGTTTGCTGAGCTTTCTGATAACGAAGTAATTTTTGACCTTGGTTTACTGAAATGAGTGGTGATAGGCTGCCGTTAGCACCAAGCATATCCATCATTCTTCCTGCCCAGCCATAGGCATTACCGAGATTTTCAGTACCTAATTGCCATAGGTCTTGTTGCTGATTATGCGCCATTAGAAACTGTGGTAATCTGACCTTAGCATTACTGATGTCATCACGCGTGGTTGGCTGAACCAATTGACCTGAGTTAATAATTGCCGTTGCATCACCTGACTCAAATAACGGTAATAATGACGACATATTGTTATTGAGACTAAGTGGTACGCCATTAGAGGTGGTTAAATTTAAAGGACTTAGTTGGGATTCCGGTAAGCCCATTATTGGTCTAGCGGCTTTATAATCTTGGTAGGCATCACAACCCGGTGTTGGAACGATCATATTGTAGGCATCGTTACCACCAAACAGAAATACACACACTAAGGCTTTATTAGCGTTGTCTGAGGATTGCATATCGTCAGTTGGTGTAAATGATGAGGCAAAAGTAGATGCAGATAGTGTTGTCGCACTAACAACAGCACTGGTTTTTAAAAAATGTCGACGTGATAATTTCATGTTTAATTATCCTTCACAGAAAAATTCAGGTGCAGTTGTTGCGATATAAATTGCGTTAATAAAGCGAAGATTAAGCTGACTTGGTGATGTATGGCGTGATAAGGCTTTGTACATATAATCTTGTAAACTTTGTGACATCAAACCACCAAAGAAACGTTCATTAATGAGCGCGACATATTCAGTTGATCCCATTGTATGGTGATTGAAATCACTACGATCCCAACGCCAATCGTTATCATCCGCTTCTTTATATTTTAAAATGTTGTACCACATTCTATTGTGGGTTCTACGCATGATATCGGTCGTGATAATGGTAAATTCAGGCGCTGCAAGGCCTAAATTAGCAATTTCACCTTGAGGTGCATCGTTAGGTTTATAGAAATTAAATACAGTTTCAGCGCAGAGTGCTGCTTGACCATATGTGACTTCAGCCCATTGCGTATCCCACCAATGATCACCTACAGCCTGCATATCTAATGCACGTAATTGATTAGCGACAACAATGACAGGTTCTTTTAATAAACCAAAATGTTGGTGTTCACCATTAATCCCTTGTCCTGCACCGTGACCAATACCGGCAAAAACATCGGGATCAGTCAGCACGGCTTTAATGGTAGCCTGTAAGTCACCACGTACACCATCGCCATTATCTTCAAATACCTTGGCAACACGTTGAATATGATTACGGCTAGGGTTACTGGTTACAAAACGTTTAATAAGATGGATTGCTATAAAAACAGGGGTATTGTTATGGTTAAACAACATGTCAACTACGCCATCAAGATCTTGGTTTGCATCTTGGCCTGCTGGGAAATGGTTCCCCATCACATTTTTTTCATCCATATCATGCTGACTGTTATCTGGTTGCATCGGATTGATCCAATCATGACGCCAATTTTCATACTTGATATTCCAGCCACAGAGTAAACGTGACATATTCTCAACATCATCTTGATCATAAGTTGGTATTTTATTGCCATGTTGATCTAGTACAGGTTCACCATACTTATCAAGTTGCCATAAACCGATGGTGAATAGCTGCATGCATTCGCGTGGATAGTTTTCGTCTGGAAAGGTGTTTGTTTGCGGGTTATGTTTTTTACTGCCGGATAATGTTAGATATTGTCCCATCATGGCACTAATAGTAACTTCTCGAAATAAGGTTCTGAAATTACCAAAGGCATTATCAACTAATAAGTCATAATAATTGGCTAAGCCTTCATTTAATGAGCCCACACCATGTGAAGAAACAACAAACAATTGACTTAATGCATAAGCCATACGTTGACGCAATTGATCTTCACCAGTAATAACACACTGCCACCATATGCCTTGGCGCATATCATCTTGGGCATTATTAAAATTGGAACTTGCAAGAATAGCTCTTAATTTTGGTAGGTGGTGAGTAGGAGGGACAGAAAATTGTTCATCAAACCAAGCATCAAAGCCTATTTTTTGAAGACGATCAATTTGACCTTTTTTAGGGCCAAATGAACCACGGTAAAGAAATTTAGCGCATTGACGGCGGTCATCGCTGTATATTTTGGTGTCAGTCATAATTATTCCAGTCAGCACTTATATTGTGCCAATCTTATTGGTTATATATATGGGTCTTATTGAATGGCGATAATACGCTAAATTATTTCTTTAGGAATGACTGTATTGAAATGCTGACATTTAACTGACTTTTTGTACTATTATGTAGTCAAATATTAATAATAACTACCAGTAGATATTTAAATTGCGTGAACAGGAATTATTATTTTTATATTAATCTTGATGGGGTAGAAGCTATTATAATTGCTAATTAAGTATATTATTAATTAGAATAAAAGCTCTATATTCATGAAGGGGAGATAATAAAAAGCCCTTGTAATAATATTAATCACAAGGGCTTTTTATAAAATCATGGCTATTAATTTGCTAGTGACTGTCGTGCTAACTTTTTAATTTTAATTTCTTCAAAAAGTGCCACTATTGCCATTAATACACAACAAGCAATTGCTGCTGCTTTGATCGCTGCAAATGTACCTGTCCAGCCATCAAGACCAAAGAAAGGATTACCTTCTGCAATGTAACCAAGACCAATTTTTGCAAATGAGTCACCGATTAAGTAAGCAAACGTACCTTTAACACCATCTGCAGCAGCTAGACCTTGCTTAGGAACAAAACCAATCGCAGCAACGCCAATTAGAAGTTGAGGTGCAAAGACTAAGAAACCTAACGCAAATAACGATGCTTTATAGGCAAAAATTGAATCGGCATGCTGGTAGTAACCTAAGGTAAAAACGATACCAATCAATGCAATACAAGATACAGCACCACGGCGACCATTAAATAAGTCTGATAGTAATCCCCATAAACAAGTACCAACTAATGCACCTATTTCAAACATAGTAAAACCTGAGTTTGCTACGTCTTTAGAGAAACCTAGTATTTGGTGTGCATACACTGTTGACCATTGGTCGATACCACTGCGTACGATGTATAGAAAAACGTTAGCAAAACAAAGTATCCAGATAACCTTGTTAAACAAAACATACTTCTTGAAAATTTCCATCTTCGTTAGTTTGTTTTCTTTAACGGCATTATCTTCTTCTGACACTGGCTCTTCAAAAATATCTTCGACAGTACCAAGACCGTAGGCTTCAGGGCTATCGTTACCCATAAAGAAGCCAATAATCGCAATAATAATCGCAATTACAGCAGGGAAGATAAACATACCTTGTACGTCGCCGCCAAAGAAGTAATCAGCACCAAACATTGCGACAGCTGCTGCTAATGCACCACCAGCATTATGAGAGATGTTCCAAAAGCCAACGCCAAGGCCGCGACGGTTACGTGGTGTCCAGTTAGTGATCGTAACTACAGAGTTAGAACCACCGCCTGATTGGAAGAAACCAGAGGCCGCATAAAGGATAGTCATCATAATAAATTGGCCAGAACTTGGTCCCATGACTAAGCCCATACCAAGGATACAAAAACCGGATAATAACAGCCCTAGTGGCAGAATATTTTTGGCATTTTTGCCGCCTGACCAATAGTTTAAAATGGTTTTACCAACACCATAAGTGATTGAAAAACCTAAGCCAATAGTACCAAGTTGGGTCAAACTCATGCCATAGTCAGAAATCATATCATTCTGAGCGATATTAAAGTTTTTACGCACCAAGTACATGGCCATGTAACTAACGAAAACAACTAAATAGGACTTTAAAAAAGGAGAGAACCATAGTTTTCGACGTTCTTTTGGCGACAAGTCAAGCGTTGGCTTGCGGACGCGTTTAAGTATTGATAATTCCATCGGTAGAATCTCGTTAGGGCTGAAATCAGATTTGTATTTTATGAGACAAATCGCGGCAGCCGAGACCATACCGATATAACAGAAAAAGGGATTAAGACTTTTTCCTAGTTTTTTTATGGAATTTAAAATCTCATTGTTAGATCACGTTTTTAGATTTTTTATTGTAAAACAGAGATTTCATTTTTGGTAACTGTTGCTGGAGTGGTGTTATTTTTAGTAGATTGAAAAATAACCTAAAGACTATTTATCATATAATAGTCTTTTTTTAAGTTATTATTTTCTATTAATAAGGAAGTTATTAGGAAATAATAATTTTTTAAGCTTAACATTATGATGTTAATTTTAAAATGATCTATTTTAATAGGCACTATTATGAATATAAATACAAATTATATACTTCAAGTTGGCTATTTAAATTAGGGTGTTGAAAAATAATATAATTAATATTTAAACGATTATTGTTGTTTATTTTTGACATAGATCACAACTTAAAATTTGCCTATTTGTGATTTATCTACCATAGTTTAGTTAACCTGAACTGAGATATATTATCGAGCTTACGGAGGAAACAAGCTGTTTTCCATCGAACTCAGGGATTCAGGTTCCGGTTGTTATTAGTAGACCTATTCAACCCGTTATTAATAACAATCAAGTTGCAACGCGTAACAGTAAGTTAAATACGTAAAAGCTTCTAAGGTAACACTCTTAGTTGTTAACAATTTGGATAGCAATACCGTAACACTCTTGCTTCTTCGTCAAAATATGGGTCCATACATAGTTATCGGACACGCCAAGCTCAACGTAATGAGTGACGAAGCGTAACAAACTTGATGTGCCATGTAAGTACATTCAAGCGCAACATCCTAGCCGCACTAATATAGTGCGGCTTTTTTATTGGTTGAGATAGGGGGATCAATTTTAAAATATCTCTTATTAATTATTATTGTTGAAATTATTAATATATTGATAATTAGCTGTTTTTTTGTTTTATCCACAAAAAAAGTGGGTAACTATTTAGTTGAAATGCTTGAGGTGATTGTTTTTTAGACAATAAAACGTCGTTATAAACTGCTATAGGTAAGGAAGCAATGATGCTGCAAAAGTTACAACCATCGGTCGTTATTAGTCTTGCTCAAACAGTGAGTTACCACCGTCATAGTCACCATCAAATTGTGATTAGTTTATCGGGGCAATCAGAGTTTAATATTGATGGAGTAACGAACTTAATCTACCCAGGACTTGGCTGTTTAGTAATGGCAAATTGTGAGCATACCTTTGTTGGTGTGGGGGATAATGAATTGTTGGTGATTAATTTACCGTTAGGGTTTAGCGACAATAACGAGATCGAACAACGTACTACGCAATTGTTTGCTCATTCTGGGTATTTCAATTTAGATAACCAATCTCAACAATTGATTCAATTATTGGCTTTTGAGATCAAAGCTAATCCTGATGATGAACTGTTACAGCAAGCATGTACTATGACTTTATTATGTGTATTACAGCGTCATTTTAAAATACCTCACAGTGCAAGTTCATCCCAACGTATTGATATTGATGCAATTGATGATTTTATTCAGCGCAATATCAACCATAAAATCTCAGTGTCGCAATTAGCTGCCATTGCTTTTTTATCTGAAAGTCAGTTTTATGCGTTGTTTAAAGCACAAACAGCTTTGACGCCACAACGGTATATATTACAAAAACGTCTCCAACTTGCTAAGCAATTACTACAAGAGAGCCAACTCACTTTAGCTGATATTGCTCAAATTTGTGGCTTTGCCGGGCAAAGTAGTTTTTCACAGGCATTTAGACGCTTATGTGGTATTTCTCCTGCACGTTATCAACGTCAGCTTTAACGAAGTGTTGATGAGATTAGGTATTAAACGTTATAGCTGAGGCTGTATTTGCATCTGATTTTGTTAATCACCAGAGTTTGACTAAAAATATTAAGAGAAAACAGCAAGACGACTATCGCCTCTCAGCATAATATCGGCATAAAACAACAACACTGTAACATTTCCTATGTGGGTAATGGGTTAATGGTGCCGATTCTATTGAGGTATTTGCTATGTTCAATGCCGCTGATGTGCTTCAGCCTTCTTTTATTGATCAACCAATCGATCGGTTATGGTCGCTGATTTCGCCCCATTATGACGTTGATGAATCATGGTGGTTGGCGCAGCTATTGCCGTTAGCTACGCCCTCTGTTCAAGAACGTTATGATATTGAGCAACATGCCGCAGAGTTAATTGTACGTGTACGAGCAGATAAACATGCAGTGCAGATGATAGATGCATTGTTATTGGAATATAGTTTAGATACCAAAGAAGGTATTTTGCTGATGTGCTTGGCTGAAGCATTGATGCGTATTCCTGATGCAGCAACAGCGGATGCCTTGATTCGCGATAAATTAACGGTTGCTGATTGGCAATCCCACCTTAAAAATTCTGATTCGTTATTTGTCAATGCTTCGACCTGGGGGTTAATGCTGACGGGTAAAGTGGTTGGTCTAGGTCGCTCAGATAATGACTCTTTGTCTGATATGATTAATCGGTTAGTGAATAAGATGTCTGAACCGGTGATCCGCCAAGCAATGCATCAAGCGATGAAAATCATGGGTCATCAGTTTGTGTTGGGACGTGATATTGATGAAGCGATGAATAATGGTCAATCAAAACGAGATCAAGGGTTTAGTTATTCGTTTGATATGTTGGGTGAAGCAGCATTAACAGCGACTGACGCCAGTAAATATTACCAAGATTACCTCTCTGCTATCGTTGCCGTTGGTCGTGATAACTATGCTGCTCACAAAGGAGCAAATACGGGATCCCCTGATCCAACCATATCGATAAAACTGTCAGCGTTACATCCTCGTTATGATGTTGCGAGCGAAGCACGAGTCTTAAGTGAAATGCACGACTCCGTGTTGTCGTTATTGGTCTGTGCTCGTGAATATAATGTGGGTATTACTATTGATGCAGAAGAAGCTGATAGGTTAGAGCTGTCATTAAAATTATTCAAACAATTATATCAATCACCGCAGCTACAAGGTTGGGGCCGGTTTGGGATCGTGGTTCAAGCCTATTCAAAACGTGCTTTACCAGTATTAGCTTGGGTGGCTGGATTAGCTAAACAGCAGGGTGATGTGATTCCATTACGGTTGGTTAAAGGTGCCTATTGGGATAGTGAACTTAAACTAAGTCAGCAAGGGGGATACAGCGCTTATCCAGTATTTACTCGCAAAGAAGCGACGGATACATCATATTTAGCCTGTGCACGAATGCTGCTATCGCCTGCCTTAAATGGGGTTATTTATCCACAGTTTGCGACCCATAATGCCCATACTGTGAGTGCGATAGTCGCAATGGCATCGCATAATCATTATGAGTTTCAACGCTTACATGGTATGGGGGATGCACTGTATAACCATGTGATGGCGATTCATCATCCACAAATTCGTATTTATGCGCCGGTAGGTAGCCATAAAGATCTGTTGCCTTATTTGGTGCGACGATTATTAGAAAATGGCGCGAATAGTTCGTTTGTTCATCGTTTGGTTGATGCTGATTGCCCAATTGCTGAACTGATAGAACACCCCGTTGATCGCTTAGAAAAATGTCAAACATTACATAATAATTTGATCCCTTTACCTGCAAATATCTTTGGTGATGATCGCTTAAATTCGACCGCAATCAATATTGATATAGCGGCTCAATGGCAGCCTTTCAGTACTGCTGTCGCCGCTTTTGCTGATCATCAATGGCAAGCAGCGCCATTACCCATGACTACCACCGATGTTAGTGCAGAAATCATCACAGTGACCGCGCCTTATGATCGACGCGAAGTTGTCGGTGAAGTAACGTTTGCAACTGAAGTGCAAGTCGATGAGGCAATATCACGCGCGGAAAAAGCCTTTGATGATTGGTCAGCAAGCGCGGTATCTGTCCGTTGTCATTATTTATCCTTACTCGCTGAACAATTACAACAGCATCAACATGAATTGGTAGCGTTATGCCACCGCGAAGCAGGGAAAACTATTCAGGATTCGATTGATGAAATTCGAGAAGCGGTGGATTTCTGTCGTTATTACGCTCAGCAAGCAACACTGCGGTTTGAATCTTCGCAACAGATCACCAATTACCGTGGTATTGAGCAGCAATTACGCTATCAAGGTCGTGGCGTATTTGTATGTATCAGCCCATGGAATTTTCCATTAGCGATTTTTATTGGTCAAATTAGTGCAGCATTAGCAGCGGGGAATACTGTTGTTGCTAAACCGGCAGAGCAAACATCATTAATTGCTTATCGTGCGATTGAGCTACTGCTAGAAACCGGGATCCCTGCTGGTGTGATTCAGCTTTTGCCTGGGCGTGGCACGAATATAGGCCAGCAATTATTGTCTGATGAGCGTATTGCTGGGGTGGTATTTACCGGTTCAACACCCACCGCACAAGCGATTAATCGTACATTAGCAGCAAGGGAGTGTGCACCGGTGCCCTTTATTGCGGAAACCGGAGGCCAAAATGCCATGATTGTTGATAGTACAGCATTGCCTGAGCAAGTGGTGCGAGATGTGGTGCGATCGGCGTTTGCTTCAGCGGGTCAACGCTGTTCTGCATTGCGGGTTCTTTTTGTTCAAGCAGATATTGCTGATCGCGTCATTGAATTAATTAAAGGGGCAATGGCTGAGATCAAAGTTGGACGTCCTGAACTTCATCGTACCGATGTTGGGCCGGTTATTGATAGGGCCGCACGTAATAAATTACTGACGCATATCGAAACGCTAAAAAACCAAGCCAAATTAATTGCACAAACGCCGCTAGGTGTTGAATGCCAGTTTGGTGATTTTGTGCCACCCACGGCAATTGAAATCAGTGATATTACCTTATTAAAACAAGAACACTTTGGCCCTATTTTGCATGTGATTCGGTTTAAGGCTGATGCGCTATATCAGGTGATTGATCAAATAAACCACACTGGATTTGGATTAACGCTGGCCATCCATAGCCGTAATGAGCGCACTTATCTCGATATAGAGCAACGTACACACGTGGGTAATTGTTATATAAATAGAGATCAAGTTGGCGCTGCTGTCGGCGTGCAACCTTTTGGTGGTCAGGGGCTATCAGGTACGGGACCAAAAGCTGGTGGACCTCATTATTTGTACCGTTTTACTCAAGACTGCATTCTGCCAATAAATAACCCATAAGGAGTCGTCATGCAGCAAACAGCAAATAGTCTACAAGTACTTATTGATAATAGTGCAGTGGCGATGAGTGGTTGGAATAGGATTAGCTTTGATGATCGCGCTGCTATTTTACAACGCTGGGCAAAGCAATTGCCGATGAATCTTGGCGTTATGGTGAATTACCAATGCACCAATGCACTACAATATGTCGCTGATACTGAGTTGATGCCAGGACCTACCGGTGAAACCAATGCGCTGTATTGCAGTGGTCGAGGTGTGTTTATTATTACAGTACAGCAAGGCGTCAGTAAGGAAGCGATTGTAGGCCAATTAACCGCAGCCTTAGTGTGCGGTAATTCGGTATTACTGTGTATTGATGATCTGCACTATGCTCAGCAGATAAAACAGGAGCTTGAACAGTTAGGATGTAGTGCTGATGTGATAACAGTGGTGAAGATTACTCAACTTGATGGGTTAGTTAATCATCCTCAAACCGCGGGTGTTGCTTATTGTGGCGATCTGCAAACAACACAGCATCTGGCACGTCAATTGGCGCAACGGCAAGGATTATTAGCGCAGTTAGTGAGTGAAATTGATAGTGAAACGTTAGCCGTCATTGGCGCTCAACGATATTGCTTACGGTTTATCACTGAGCGTACGCGCACGATTAATATTACAGCGGTAGGAGGCAATGCGACTTTGCTAGCATTAGGCAGCGGTTAATAAGAGCTTGGAACGACGACAATCGTGACTAGGGGTATTGTTATTGTTGCAATGTGATATTGAGTAAAAATGTGTATTTAGTGACTGAAGCAAGATAAATAAAAGCGCATTATAATTAACAGCTATATAGCCATAATATCTTTTTAGTTCATGTAATATTAAAGAAGGAATTTTGTATGTTAACCATGATTGATATTGGTATTGATAACGCCGTTGCTTTTACGTTGTCAGGTAAAGTGACAGAAGATGATATGAAGCGTGTGTTAATGGATGCTGAAGCTAAAACTGTTGATCATGGTGGTATCGTGATCTACGAAGAAATTGACAGTTTTTCAGGCATTGAGTTAGCCGCCATTGTTGAGGAGTTAAAATACCTTGTTCATGCTGGCTTAAAACATATTACTCAAGTTGCTGTTGTTGCTGATGCAAGTTGGATTGAAAAGGTCGTTAAAGTAGAAGACGCATTGTTTAGTAATATTGATATTCAATACTTTTCTGTTGCTGAAAAACAACAAGCGATTACATTTTTACAGCAGCAATAAAGACTATAGGTTGTGAAAATGCCCTTGGTATCAAGCTCATATAAAGCCAATATGATACCAAGGGATCGGTTTATATACGCTTAAAAATCAATGAAGTATTAATACCACCAAAAGCAAAGTTATTACTCATGATATAATCACAATCAATATTTCGACCTTGGCCTTGAAGATAATCGAGCTCACCACAGCGTGGATCTGGAGTGGTTAAATTCAAGGTTGGGTTAAACCAGCCACTGTTCATCATTTCAATACTGAGCCATGCTTCAATAGCACCACAAGCACCTAAAGTATGTCCAAAGTAGCTTTTGAGGCTGCTGATTGGGGTTGTATTGCCAAAAATATTGGCCGTCGCCTGACTTTCAGCAATATCACCTTTTTCAGTAGCGGTACCATGGGCTGAAATATAGCCAATATCTTGTGGCTGTAATTGTGCTTGTTGCAATGCCATTGCCATACATTGCTGCATGGTTTGTTGTTGAGGCTGGGTAATATGTGCAGCATCGCAATTGGTCGCAAAGCCAACCACTTCTGCTAAAATCGTCGCACCTCTATCAAGCGCATGTTGATATTCTTCTAAAACTAATGAGCCAGCGCCTTCGCCAATCACTAATCCATCCCGATCAACATCGTAGGGGCGTGGGGTTAAGTTGGGAGTGTCATTTTTAAGGCTGGTGGCAAAAAGGGTATCAAACACCGCTGACTCGGTTGGGCATAATTCTTCTGCGCCACCTGCAACCATCACGGTTTGATAACCATGTTTGATAGCTTCATAAGCATAACCTATGGCTTGACTTCCTGATGTACAAGCACTACTTGTTGGGATCACGCGCCCACGTAAGCCAAAAAATAACCCCACATTGACTGCTGTGGTATGCGGCATCATTTGAACATAAGTCGTTGCTGTGATTTCTTTGGTGGTTTTATCATTTAGCATAGTACCAAAGGCACCAATAGCTGGTGTGCTACCTATCGATGAACCATAGGCAATGCCAGTATTGCCGTTAGTGAGTATATTCTGATCGACTAAACCAGCTTGGGTGAGTGCTTGCTCGGTAGCAACGGTGGCGAGTTTAGATACTCTTCCCATCGCGCGCAGTTGCTTACGGGTATAGTGCTTCGGAACAGTAAAGTCGCTAATGGGGCCGGCAAGTTTGGTATTTAAACCATCATAAAGGGCGTAATCGTCCATATAGACCACGGCATTGTTACCCTCGCGCAATTTTTGTTCGACGGTTAGCCAATCTTGACCCAGCGCGGTTACTCCTCCCATGCCAGTGATCACTACGCGATGGTTCATACTAAACCTCCATTAATAGAAATCACTTGGCGGGTAACATAAGCAGCGATATCTGACATTAAATAACTGACTAAGCCTGCTACTTCTTGAGGATCACCCATGCGGCGTAATGGTACTTGCGGTAGCGCATGTTGTTTAACATGCTCATCGATCATACCGGTATCAATCAGCCCCGGAGCGACACAGTTAACGGTAATTTTACGTTTTGCCAGCTCAAGTGCGAGTGATTTTGATGCGCCAATCACGCCAGCTTTAGCGGCACTGTAGTTAGTTTGACCGCGGTTGCCAGTAATGCCCGATACCGATGCTAGCGTGACAATACGACCACCTTGGCGTAATTGCACCATTGGCATCACACATGGATGAAGGACGTTATAAAAGCTATCGAGATTGGTATGGATAACACCATCCCATTCTTGTTCTGTCATCGCTGGAAAGGCTGTATCGCGAGTAATTCCTGCATTGCTAACGACACCATAATAGGCACCATGCTTGGCAATATCTTGTTCAAGATGCTGGCGACATTGGTCACGATCACTGATATCAAATTGAATAATACGCCCTTGACCGCCCGCACGAATAATTGTGGCAAGCGTTGATTCTGCGCCTGCTTGATCACGCATATAATGCACAGCAATAGTAAATCCATCTTGTGCTAATTGGATGGCGATTGCGCGTCCAATGCCTTTACTAGCACCCGTAACAAGTACCTGTCGAGTCATGAAATCTTCCTATTGTTTGGTGGTAAGCAGGGTTGCAATTTTTTCTTCTGAAGGAAGATACGCATTGAGTTGGCAACTAGCAATAGTTTGTTGTTGATGAGTGATCTTGCAACTAAATACCACCATGTTGTTGTCTTGCATTAAGCGTTCGGCATGAATATCAAGCACGACCCCTTGCTTAAATTGCGCCCATTCACTGTGGTAACGACGACAGCCAAGTAAAAACCCCATCGGTGTTGGTTTGCCTTGTTGCCATGCATGATAACCGGCCCAACTCGCAATGGTTTGTGCCATTAATTCAATCCCAACATACGCTGCAACTGCGTGAGTGTGTTTATCAAAAAAAAGATTGTCTGAGCGGATTGTGACTTGGCAATGGACATTTTCCACATCAACACTGATCAGCTCATCAATTAATATCATTGGAGCTTCATGAGGCAATAATTGTGCTAACGGTGGTATTTTAGTCATTAACGTATCCAAAAATTAAGCTGATGTTATTACCACCAAAAGCAAACGAGTTACTTAATACTGCTGATGTAGTTAATGGTAATGGTTGTTTTACAAGTGTGATTGGCAGCTGTGGATCTTGATGACCATCGTTTATTTGTAATGGTAACGGTAGCTGATAAGCCAAAATATACCAGCAAATTGCAGCCTCGACAGCACTTGCTGCGCCAAGCGTATGCCCTGTGAGTGGTTTGGTTGAGCTAACCGCAACTTGAGAGCCAAATACACGTGCAATTGCTTTAGCTTCCATTGCATCATTAAGGGGAGTCGCGGTGCCATGAGCATTAATATAGCCAATATCATCAGGTTGTAAGTTCGCATCAGCTAATGCATTTCGCATCGCAACTTCTGCGCCATTACCGTCAGGATGCGGGGCTGAAATATGATAAGCATCAGAGCTATCACCAGCGCCTAAAAGCGCAATATTTTGGTGTGGTAAACCTTTATGGTTATCGCTAATGTATTTATTTTCAGTGTTTACATCAGGAGTAAGTGCTAACAACATAAAGGCTGCCGCTTCACCGATATTAATGCCATTACGGTTAACACTAAAGGGATTACAACGGCGAGTAGAAAGTGAATCTAGGCCATGAAAGCCATTGAGTGTTAGTCGACATAATGTATCTGCGCCACCGACGATAACTGCATCTGCTAAGCCTGCTTTAAGTAATCGTTTAGCTGACAAAAAGCTACGTCCACTTGAAGAACAAGCGGTTGATATGGTGTAAACCAAGCCAGTTAAACCAAAGTAATCAGCAATAAATTGGCCGCTATTAGCGGGTTCTTGTTGGTGGTAATGAAACTTTTCTGGTAGCTGATCTTGTGCGACAAGCTGTTCTAATGCAACTTCACCATCACTGATACCAGAGGTTGTCGTACCGATTATTACTGCAATACGATCGCGACCAAATTGCTTAATAGCATGCTCTATTTGGGGGGCAATTTGTTCTAATGCCGATACTGCAAGACGGTTATTAGCGGTATTTTGATACGGGTATTGTTGCTCATCAATCGCAGCTAATGGCGTGCTTACTTGGCCAATAACTGTTTCACTGCCGTCATTGAGCCAGCCACGTACCGTATGCATATCAGGACTAAACCCTGCCAGCAGACGTTGCTGAATTTGTTCAGTTGTGGCGCCTAAAGCAGAATGAAAACCACAGCCACGAATATAGATTGGGGTTGTAGATTGATTATGTTTCATAAAATTCCGTGCTGACATTATTGACGCTGATAGTGTAATGTTTTTATGGTAATTGTGTAATTAGGCCGGTGATTTACAAACGTAATTGTCCCTTTTAATTTATTCGCATTTTGGTAGTTAATATCGGCGATAACCATGCCTTTATCATCGATAAGTTGACGCTGGTTCGCGGTTTGCTTTAATTGCCAACCAATGTGCTGTAACGGCTGCTGCCATGCTGAAAGTGGCCATAAGGTGATCATCATATTAAACAGAACTTGTTTTGGCTCTGGTAGGGTTGAACCTAAGCCTGGCATCACATAGGTAGTTAACTGCTGGTGGGTATAATCTAAGCTTAAAATACGCGAACCCCATGACGAAAATCCCGCTAGTGCTAATGCTTGTGGTGTGACTTGCAATTGCACCGGTAATTGATGATTGGTGTGTTGCCAAGTGGCTGTGATCAATTGACTGGCGGTTAATGAATAACCCAATTGTGCCGGAGTGGGTAAGCTAACTAAGGTGTGCGGTGCAATTTCAACTTGATTTGATTGCGGTTGAGAGATAGTCGCACAGCCTGAAGTAAATAAGGTTGTCAGTAATACAATCAAGAAGCGACGTTTACTCTTGTTGTTAATAAAACGAGACATATCATTTAACTCCTGCTTTAGTCGTCGCTGGTGAAGAGGGCGTCATGGCCAAAGGCGCGAGTAACCATGCAATAATAATTCCTGTCAGTACCGTAATGCCAAAACTATGAATCGCTTGAGTCGCACTGAGGGCTAATAATCCAAACGATAATACCGTCGTTAATGCGGATAAAGTAATCGCTAATAATGTTGAACGGCGATGATGATCGTTAGCGGTTGATTTTAATTCTGCAAAAAAGAGGCTGTAGTCAATCCCAATCCCGAGGATTAATATTAACGCTAATAAATTAAACAGATTTAATGGCGTACCACTGATACTGGTGATCGCAATCCCCGCACAGCCACCAATCACTGATGGCATGATCATTTGAAGGCCTTTCTTTAGCTTATAGCGCCACACTAATAAAGCCAAAATTACCATGGTTGCCGCAATTAATAACTCAGTTACGCGTTGGCGGTATTGTCCAAAAAGCTGTGATACTTCATCGGCTTTATTGAGGTAGCTTAACTGGCTATCTTGTGCCACGAGTTGTTTAATTGCACTTAGCTGGTGAACACCAGAGAGCAAAATAACCGCACCATAGTTTTGCTCAGAAGGTGATTGATTTATGTTACCAAGCCAAGTAAAACGCAGTGGTTTTGATACTGGTGAAGCTAAATAGTCAGCAATGGTTAGCGGTTGGAATGTCGCTGTAAACTGTGGTGGTTGGCTTAATTTTATTTTTTTATCTAGCTCAGGGCCTTGCTGTTGATATAAATGTTTAACTAATGCGAAGTTATGCTTTTGAGTTGCAATCGACGGTAAGTAATGGCCGATACTTTGGTAGCTATCAAGTTTGTGAGTCATTACTAACTTGTCGAGTTGTTGATCGACGGCAGCGAGCTTTGTTAATAGATCTTGCGCTGTTTTGGCTTTAATGAGCAACATTTGCTGACCACTACTCACTCCTGTAATGGCTTTAATGGTTGCTTCCTGTTGTTTGAGTTGCTGTGGTAATGCTTGTAGTTGGCGAATATCGTCATCATAGTGAGTATGATATAAACCGACGAATGAAGCTGTTGCTAATATTAATGGCACACTCCAACGAACGCTTGCTAGATGCCACAATTGTAGCCACCCATTAAGTAATTGACGGCAAGGTAATGGTCGAGGTGAACATGGCTTTGATGCCAAGCTTGGATACCAACACACAACCGTGGCATAAGCGGCAATTAATCCAATGGCTGAAAATAATGATAATTGCTGTAGCCCAGGAAAAGGTGCGACTAACATGCCTAAATAACCAATCAGACTGGTAATCAGACCTAGGCTAATTGCGACCCAAATATGCTTGAGTCCTTGGTATGGATTCCAATCTTTGCCTGCGGCTAATCTATCGGTGAGGTAGTGAAAGGCATAGTCAATTGAGACTCCAATTAAGCTTGCACCAAACACGAGACTAAACAGGTGCACTTTGCCAAAAATGGCGACGGTACCGACAAACGCAGCAATCAAACCACAGCTAATGGACAATAACGCCAATGCTAGCGGTAATGGACTGCGATAGACCACCACCAATAACACAAGGATCCCTAATAGCGATCCTAAACCGATGGTACTGATTTCTTGTTCAGCGCTTTGAGTGCCGTGAGCCGCATAAAAAATCACCCCAGTATGTAAAATATCGACTTTTTCTGTTGCAGTAGAATAGTGGTTGATGATCTGCTGTTGTAACGCATTAAGAGCCGGTAACTGGTGCTGTAATTTAACGCTATAAGGGGAACCGCTGAGCTCTGCAGTAATTAAAGCGTAATGTCGTTGATGATATTGAGTGGTCAAAAAGCCATGATTAAGACTGAAATGGCCACTTTGAGCGCTTAACTGGGTTAAAAAGTCACGAAATAATAAAAATGGATCGTGTTTAAGTTCAGCACCTGTCACGCCAGAAAAGGGATTATACAACGCTTGTAATACTTGCTCAGTTTGTTGGTGTGGGTTGTGTGCTAACCGTTGCTGTTGTGCTGGCGTTAATAGCTGAAACCGCTTTGGGTAGTACAATTGTGCCCAAGCTTGTTGTTGGCTATTACTCATCTTTGCATCAATATTGGCAAATAACCCCAGTTTTGCCAGTTGCTGACTAAATTGTTCAGCAGCAGCGATCATGGTGGCGCTATTTGGGCTGCCAACTAAAAAGATCACCTTATTACTCATGCTGGTGGCGATATGATCAAACGCTTGCTGAGCGGCTGGATCTTGATCATTTTTGGGTAATAACGCCAGAATATTAGTTTCAATGGGTAATTGTTTATGTGCGGTGAGTTGGTAACCCAAAGCGGCAACCAACAGCAACATAATGATAAGCCATAAGCGGCTAAGGTTAGAATTTGAAAACACGATGTTCTTCTGTGGTTAGCGAGGCGGGTGTTGTGCGCTGGTGGCTAAAAGTAATCACTGTTTTATCGCCACGAACTTCAGCCAATGTAAGTTTATTGATGAACTTATTTCCTGCAAGAGTAATACGTGTAAAGACTTTATTTAATGGCGCTTGTTTAGGGATTAATACGAGTTGCCACTTATTGGTACTGTTGTTAGCGTCTGCATGGTTGTTATCAACAGCTAAGGTGGTCAGTTTCAAATTAAATTGTTGATCTAACGCCGAAGTATCACCGTTAAAGAGGGCTAAAAAGATATGGCTAAAATAAAACACCATCGGGTTTTGAGCCGCTGAAATAATTTGTGGCGGTTGATGATCAAATTGCTGGCTAAGTTTATTTTGGGTTAACACTAATGAGACCGCCATTGGTGTCGTTTGATGCCACCATAGGCCTTGATTAGCTGCAATGACAAATTTGCCATTTGACACCAAGGGTTGATTAAACATTGCCATGGTTCGGCTTTGACTAAAATCGCCACGCACGACCTTAGGGGCAGCAAGGGTCTGTTGGAGTTCGGTTAATGTCATCGCTTGAGCTGATAAACTAATGCTTGCTAACACAGCCCACAAGAGCCTATTTCGCCACCATTTAAGCGTTATAATTGAATTATTGATTTTCATGCCAAGCCTTTATTTTATCAGTAAAAATAGTGGGTGAGACAAAACACATTTCGTGATTTTCAATCCCGACAGCTACCTGCATTGTGTAGCCTTTTGTCATTCTGGCGTTAGTCGCGGCATCGTAGATAATATAATCAACCCGTAGTCGATTTTCCCATTCAGTAAGGGTTGCTGTTATGCGAATTTGATGATCAAACGGAATCGGTTTTATATATTTTACGCGTGTATCAATGATAGGCCATAAGTAACCGGAAGCTTGCATATCACGATAGCTATAATTGATTTTTTCCATCAATAGTCGGCGTACTTCCTCAAAAAAACGAAAGTAATTACCGTGATAAATCACACCCATCGGATCGGCATCTTGAAAATGGGTCGTTAACGTTAGCTCGGCAGTCAGTAAAGGCATAGCAGAATGTGAAGTCATGGGTTACTCAGTCATTGTTAAAGTTAAAACGATACATCAAAGCTAACCATCATCGAATGGCCTTGCACTAAGGTCAAGGCCACGTAAGATCAAATAGTTGTTAACCGATCATTAGCGATCAATATAATGACCAATGTTGATGTTGGATCTTATTGATGAAATGACGTAAATCTTGTTCTAATGGACGATCTTCAATCACAAACTCAAAATCGCTCAGGACAGCTTGTTGCATCGCTTGTAACGCTGGACTGATATTAGTATCTGTCAGCTGATGCTCACGTTTACGCAGTTCAATGGCTTGAGTTGCCGCTAATAGCGATGCCGCAGTGACTTGTTCAGTCAATTGTAATACGCGTAAACAGTCACGAGATGCAATGGTGCCCATACTGACTTTATCTTGATTATGGCATTCAGTGGAGCGTGAAAATACGCTTGCTGGCATGGTGTGTTTTAACGCCTCGGCTGTCCATGCAGAAATACCAATTTGGACCGCTTTAAAACCATGATTAATCGGTTTACGCTCACCTGTCGCGCCAGTTAAGTTAAAAGGTAATCCATTATTGAACTTATAATCCATTAACTGTGCCATTTGACGATCAAGCAAATCAGCAATATTAGCTACTGCTGTTTTAAGCATATCCATCGCCATCGCAATATGACCCCCGTAAAAATGACCGCCATGAAGTACGCGTTCGTTATCACCATCAATGATGGGGTTGTCGTTGGCACTATTGAGTTCATTTTCGATCATTTGGCGCAGCCATGGCAGGCTATCTTGCAGCACTCCAATCACATGCGGCGCGCAACGCAATGAGTAACGATCTTGTAAACGATCACTGTTACGGGGTGGACGTTCAGCTTGCAGATCTGAGCGTAACCAGCTGGCGATTTGCTGTTGGCCTGGGTGGGGCTTTACTGCAAATAAGGCTTCATCAAAGTGGAAAGCGTTACCTTGAATGCCCACTGACACCATAGCGGTAATTTTGGTCGCTAGTTGAGCCAGATACTCTGCGCGTTTATAAGCAATACAAGCCAATGCTGTCATCACTGAAGTGCCGTTCATCAATGCTAAGCCTTCTTTGGGCTTGAGTTTGATAGGTTTGATACCCAACTCTTTAAACACGTCTGCAGTTGGGCGAATTTGACCTTGGTAAATTACTTCGCGCTCACCAATCAGTGTCGCTGCGAGATAAGATAATGGGGTTAAATCACCACTGGCACCGACCGAACCTTCTTGTGGAATTCGAGGGCTAATATCATGATTGATCAAAGTAACAATTTGATTGAGTAGTGGGTGACTAACACCAGATACCCCTTGAGCCAATGAACATAAACGAGTCGCGAGTACAGCGCGCGCCTGTTGATGATCAAGATCATCGCCTAAACCACAGCCATGAAAACGGGTAAGGTTAAGCGGAAGATCATCGACAAGATGAGTCGGGATCGCTACGGTGCATGAATCACCATAACCGGTCGTCACGCCGTATATGACCCCTTCTTCTTTTAATAATCGTTCAAGAAAAGCGACGCCACGATCGATTTTACTGCTAAATGCGGCATCAGTGTTCATTTCAGCAGCGGCGCCATTACTGATGGCGACCACATCTTCAATCGTGAGTCGTTCAGCACCAAAGCGAATGGTTTGTTGGGGGATTGCGTGAGAGTTATTTGTCATCTTTTTTTCCACTAAGCTGCCAAAAATTAAAAAAGTTGTACCATTGTAATGGTGCTTGTAGTGTGTAGTGCTCAAGGCGAGTTGCATAGCGTTCAACCACTGTTTGTAGAGCAGCATTACGCGTGGCGCGAGGTAATATTATTTGCTCACTAAGTGACTCAAAATAGACATCGAAGTGTGGGGTTGTTTGGCTATCATCACGTAGGCCAAATAATAAATAAACCGGAGTTTTTAGGATCGCCGCAAGAATAAATGGGCCTTGTGGAAACGGCGCTTGTTGGCCGAGAAAATTAGCCCAACTAACACGAGTCTCATTGGCAACCGAGGTGCGATCGCCGACGATAACCACCCATTCTCCTCGTTCTATTTTTTGTTGAAGAATAATGGCAGTATCTGCGCCGAGTTGATTAACATGAATAAGATTGAGGTTAGAATCTGGATTGATTGCGTTTAAAACATGATTAAAACGCGCCGCATGCTCAGTAAAAACTAATGCATTAATTTTAATATTTTTATGGCGTTGGCTAAGGGCACGACATAATTCAAGATTACCTAAGTGCGAGCCAATAATGACCACACCTTGCTTACTGGCAACAATATTATCAAAGTGATGCTGACCATGAATAGTGAGATTATTGGCGTCGTAATCTCCTTTCCAAGCGGCAAGTTTATCAAGCGTTGTGTGACCAAATGACAATAAATGCTGATAGCTAGAAAGATTGGTTGGTAATTGCAGTTGCTGCTGCTCGGCATAGTGGTGCAATTGTTGTAAATAGTGCTCTGAAGCCTGACGAGCACTTTTACTGGTTAAATAATAATAACCAATCACTAATTTTAATAAGCCATTGACGGCGTTACGTCCTAGCAGGCTATAGATAGCCAATAGGATTTTAATACCTAAAATAGTGCCTCGTTCGCTATTATTTGACCAGTGCTGTGAGCGTGAACGGCGACGTTTGAGTAACCTGGGTATACGCGGCAACATACCGCAGAATAATTTGGTATGCATCCAACTGATTTTAAGGTTATCCCATAATGCATCAAAATGAGAAATTCCTCCTTCGGGGTAGATAACCTTGGTATCTAAAAACTGAATCTCACCATTATTCCAATAAAAATACACCATTATCTCAGTATCAAATTCCATTCTCTGACTAAAATGGCGTTGTGCTAACAGTGGAATTATTGGCTCGATAGGATAACTACGAAAGCCACACATACTGTCTTTAATATCTAATGACAGTGTTTCAATCCATACCCAAAAATGAGTGATATAGCGACCGTATAAGCGTGATTTAGGCACTGATGCATCGTAAATCGGCTTACCTGAAATCATTGCGCTAGGGTGTTGATGCGATAAATGAAGTAGATTTTGCAATGCTTCAAGATCATGTTGTCCATCTGCATCTATCTGAATCGCATGGCTATAATTATGCTGATGGGCATGGTGTATAGCGGCGATTACTGCGCCACCTTTTCCGCGATTCTTGGGTAAAGTAATAACAGTGACATTATTACGCTGTGCCTGTTGGATAAGGATATCTTTGGTCGGCTGGTTACTGCCATCATCAATAATAATAATGGGATAAGCAAAAGTGTCTAATGCATCAATAATAGCAGGTACAGTTTGGCCGTGGTTATAACAAGGGATAATAAAACAGGGGTGAAACCAACTCATGCTGCTGCTCTCATGCTTATTCTGCCAGAAGAGTGAATGATTTGTTCGTTTACAGGCGTTGTAGAACTAAAGCTAAAATGTAATTTTTGTTTGTCAACGTTCCAATCAAGCGTCAGGATGATGGTGCTGTTGGGTAAAATGGGTTGTTGAAATTTAATCACATCCATTCCTCCAAACGCGGTTGGCATATTTTGAAAACAATCCCGTGCAAAATGGACCGCCCAATCAAGCTGGCTGACACCAGGTAACAACGCAAAGTTTGGAAAGTGGCCCTTAAAATCATCTAATTCACTATCGACACATAAAGTAATAACAGCATGATGGTCAACAATATGGCGGTCAACTAAAGTCGGCATTGGTCTATTCATTGGTCGTTATTACTTATTGGTTAGGAATGTTAAACAGATTTTCAAGCTCACGAATTAGTCGTTTGCCTTGGCTATTTAAGGGAATTTCAGTCACTGGACGAAAATGACGAGGAATAGCGATAGGCTCTATCCATTGGCGTAATTGTTGGCGTAACAGTAACCAAAATTTGCCTTTCCCCATCAGCTCTAGTTGCTCAACACCTTGTGCTGTTAGAGTGATCACCGCGCCAATGTGTATTCGTTGCTGATACTCTAACGGCAGGACTGCCGCTTCATTGATCGATTCAAGTTGGCACAAGCGCTGTTCAATTTCAGTGAGCGATATGCGTTTTTCTTCAATTTTAATGACGCGATCAGTGCGGCCTTTGAGTTCAAAATGATCATCGTCAATCAATACACAGTGATCACAAGTCTGATACCAATGTTTGGCATCGACAAAAGGAGAGCAAATTTTTAAGCATTGCTCAACATTGAGCGCAATCTTAACCACTTTAAAACGTGACCATGGCGTGGTGGGCTGCTGTTGCTGACGATAACCAATTCCCCCTGTTTCAGTACTGCCAAACACTTCAAAAGGCAGTGTCTTACATAATTGTAGACACTGTTGTGCAGCAAGAAAGGGCAGAGGGCCGCCAGATGAAAATACCGCCTTGTACGGTGTAGTTGTGACATGATTATTGAGGCGCTTTAATAATGCCGGACTACTGATTAAGGTGTTATTGGTTGAAGCTTGCGCTGTGACCTGTTCAGGATATTCAAGATTAAAACAATCAAAACTACGTCCGCTACATAACGGCCACAGTACACGAAATAATAAGCCATAAATATGTTGATGCGAGACCGTACTGCAAATATGGCTGTGGCGTAATTGTTGACCCCAAATCGTTTCCAGTTGAGCGATTTCGTTATCCAGTAAATCAAGGGTTTTAATGATCGCTTTAGGCGTGCCACTTGAACCAGAGGTAAACAAGGTTAATTCAATATCAGTTAGCGTGAGTGCTGAAAAAACCACTTCAGCCACAACAGGTTGCTGTGGCTTATTGAGTAAGGTTGAGATATTGATAGCGGTTAATGAAGCATCAACAGTCATTTCTGCATCATGTAATAGCATATCAAAATGTGCACTTAATTCAGCCAGTGCTGCGGGTTGATGATTACTGGGTAATATCAGTTGCTTATTTGCATGAATAACGGCCATAAAAGCAACAGCAAACACATAGCTATCTTTGCAACACACTGCAATTCGCGATTGTTCTATGGGGGCTAATTGCTGGCTTAAACAAAAAACATCTGCTCGAAACTGCGTCCATGAATGCTGACTGAGACCATTAATTGCCACCGGATTAAGATGATGAGTAGGGCGTTGCATTAAAGTCGATAGTGAAATTAATGCAGCAGGTGTTATAGCTGTATCCATGACCGTTCTCGAGGGTTTATAATAAAAGTTAGTGCTTACTTAATCGGTGTTTTTACGGCGATACCACTGGCGAAATACCCACTCAGTGCCAAATAAGCTGCCTGCTAATATATAGCTGATAAAACCGTTATATAATGTCCATATGTGTAATGACATCAGACAAGTAATGAAAGCAATAGTGCCATTGATAATAAAAAATACGCACCATATCTGCGTCACTTTACGGGTGTAGCTTACACCGCTAGCAGGTAAATCGGGTTCTTGTAAGCGTGCAATCCGCTCGATTAAGCTTTGTTGTTGCCATAAACTGCTACTAAATAGCCCTAGCATTAGTGCATTGACAATAACCGGGTAATAGAGCAACAACCCATGTTGCCGAAAAAGTGCACCTAATGTGACTAAGGTAATGCCTGCGCCACCGCTTAACCAGCCAATATATTTTAGTTCTTTAAGCTGCGTCTGCTTCGCTGCAATAATTCGAACAATAAAAAATACTGCCAATAAAGCACCAACGGTTACTATTCCCCAACGACTAATACCGTAATAAACGGCAACGGGGTAAGCAAGTAACGCTAATGCTGACAATATTGTTAGCAGACGCATTATCATTATTAAGCCTTAAGTAAATCAGCAACAGCGATAACAACATCATTAACGGTACGTACTGTTTTAAACTCATCAGCTTGAATTTTTTTACCGGTCAAATTTTGTAAACGTACAACGAGATCAACCGCATCAATGCTATCAAGATCAAGGTCTTGATAAAGATGAGAGTCTAAATGGATATCGTTAGCATCAAGTTCAAACAGCTCTACTAAAAGTGCTTTAACTTGGTCAAAAATCTGGTCGTTATTCATTTGAGTCATAATAATTACGCTTTGTTCTGGAAGATATAATCAGCAAGATTGGCTACAGATGCAAAATGTTGACGCGTGTTAGTGTCATCTGCATCAATAACAATATTGTATGTTTTCTTGATTGCTAGTCCAAGTTCGAGGGCATCAATAGAATCTAACCCGAGGCCATCGTTAAACAGAGGGGCATGGGTATCGATATCCTCAACGGTAATATCTTCCAAATTTAACACATCGATAATTAATGTTTTTAATTCTGTATGTAGTTGTTCCATATTACCTACTTCTGGTTAAGGTTAACGACAGTATAAATGTAGCTTAACTATCGGTTGGAAAAATAGCACTGGCTAAATGTTTATTAAGTTGTCGAGCAGCTGTGGTTGGAGAGTGATGCTCGGCTAAATACGGTGTGACACTGATTTTATTTTTTACTTCAATGAAAAAAAAGGGTTTTTGGTCGAGTATTTGATACCACTTTTGCTCTTTAGTTAAAAAGCTCGGCGATACCGTTATATGAATCACTCGTATATTAACCTGACTACGTATCGCGATTTGTGCTGCTCCACGCTGTAATTTTGCTGCTGCAGTAGTCGTTGTTCGAGTACCTTCTGGAAATATCAGTAATACATTACCTTGTTGCAAACGTTGATTACTGATATCTAATAGTGACTCAGGATCGCGATTAGGAATATAACCCGCCGCTTTAACAATGCCCTTAATAAAAGGATTATGCCAAATAGCCGCTTTGACAAGACAATCGCATTGGGGTAACTGCGATGCAATAAGTACATAGTCAATTAAGCTCGGATGATTAGCAACAATGATGCATTGCTTGTCAGCTTGCAACGCCGCTAAATTATCAAACTGATAATCAATCACTTTTAAAAATCGCATCGTACGACAAAAAAAATTAAACGAACGCTGAATAATGGTTTGTACTTTCATTTCACGTTGTTGAGCGTTTTTACTTAGCCCTGATATTATCGGGAATATAATAAAAGTAAGCACTAACGCACCAGTGCCAAACAGAACAAAACAGCCAGCGGTTGCAATAAGCCGCCAACGTTTATTAAGCCATTGAGTGATAGAAGCTGAATTCATGATTGATATTGCCACTGCCAGTGTTGATTTTGAGCCTCAATAGACCATTGACTATCTTGATTAGCAAGATGCTTAATTATCGTCAGTGTTTGTGGATAGCAACTTACGGTATGGTAGCGTTGAGTGGTTGATGTGACTGTTGATTGCCAACTTAACTGATAGTTATTACCGGTTGATATCACCATCGCGAGTGCAAAGCTTGGATAGTGATGATGCTCAAACTGCTGATACGGTGCTGGTAATGGTTGATCAAAATCAACCACCAGTACGCGATGCTGCGGGAATTGATTGAGGTAACAGGCGACTTCAATCAGTGCCATATGAAGATTGTTTTCACCGCCAGCTAATGATGTCACCGCGATGGGTTGTTTGGTGGCAATAGTGTATAAGCCAGCTGCGGTATTATGGACTGATTGTGAAAAAGCAATCGGTGAAGCGTCGTCACCATTAATAATATCGTTAATTAAATCGACGGTACGGTGTAATTCACCATGACGACTGGCAAAAACAATATAATCGATATTATTTGATTCAGTGGCCATCAAAGCTGCTTGTAGTGCCAATTTACTCAGTGGGCTCATACGGCGGCGCATCATCGGGGGAATTTTATCGGCTGCTGGTGGTTGAGGCTCTATAAATGATGGAGTGTTAGCCCAACTCTGCCAATCTTGTTGGGTGGCTAAACCAGGGGCAAGGGCAATCCAATGATCAATATTGAAATGAATGGTATTCATAGGCTCCACACAAACAGCGACATAATTAGGGCATTGGTAGCAATAAGACAAATAAATATAAAGTTTATCATTAAATCAATCAGATAACTGTGCAATTTATCAGCATCAATTAAATCTTTTTATTTTGATGGCATATTTTTTAGATTATTGAGATTGGAGTAATTATTAATATTGTTTGTTTTTAAACAGTACATCTTGAAATTAGCCCATTAAAATAGCGATATCATTTATCTCCACCTTGATTATAGGCTCAGTGTGACAGGTTTTACTAACGATCCATTTAATGCATTAGCGGCGAAAACAGAAGCTCAAAAATTAGCTTTTTCGCCAATAGTTTTTCATACCGCTCGAACGTTACGTGATTTAAAAATATTACAAGTATTGGATGATGCGGGTAAAAAAGGACTTAGTGCTGAGCAAATTTCCGTCGCGACCGAGGTGTCAGAATATGGTGTTAAAGTCTTATTAGACATGGCGCTAAGTGCCCATATTGTTACTTGGCAGCAAGACAGATATTGTTTAGCTAATCTTGGCTATTTTTTATTACATGATGGCATGACCAACGCCAATATGGATTTCACGGCGGATGTTTGTTACGCCGCAATGATGCATTTAACACAATCTATTCAACAGGGTAAACCCGCTGGACTTAAAGAACTCGGCGATTGGTCAACCATATACCAAGGGCTGTCACAATTACCGCCTCAAGCGAAACAAAGCTGGTTTGCATTTGATCATTTTTATTCTGATCGTTCATTTCCGTTGTTATTAGCCAAAGTGTTTGCTCAGCCTCCACAGCGAGTTTTTGATATCGGCGGTAATACTGGTAAGTGGGCATTACAATGTTGTCAGCATAATAAAGATGTCGAAGTGACGATTATTGATTTGCCTCAACAGATAGCGGTAGCCCTTGAACATGCACAGCAGGCTGGATTTTCTGAACGCATAAAGGGTTATGCTGTTGATATGCTTGATCGCAAGCAAGCTTTACCTCAAGGGGCTGATGTGTGGTGGATGAGCCAGTTTTTAGATTGTTTTTCACCGATGGAAATTTTAAGTATTTTACGTCGTGTAAGACAAGCAATGCGTCTTGATGCCAAAGTGTATATTTTAGAATTATTTTGGGATGCTCAGCGCTATGAGGCTGCCTCTTATTGTTTAAATGCAACCTCGCTATACTTTACTTGTTTAGCGAATGGTAATAGTCGCTTTTATCGCAGTGAAGATTTTTTAGAGCTGGTAGCAGAGGCCGGTTTTATTGTGACAGAACGCGAAGATGATATTGGCTTAGGCCATACGTTACTGACGCTACAAGCAGGATAAAATAAGGATAGTGATAGTGACTCAACAACAGCGTACGCAAGTCGTGATTATCGGTGCAGGTCCTTCTGGATCTGTGGCTGCAGCATTGTTACATCAACAACAGATTGACGTTATTGTGCTAGAAAAAAGTACCTTTCCGCGTTTTTCAATTGGCGAAAGTTTATTACCTGCATGTATGGAGGTGATAGAGCAAGCGAAGATGCTTGATGCTGTTACGGCTGCGGGATTTCAGTTTAAAGATGGGGCTGCGTTTCGTTATCAAGATAAGTATACCACTTTTGATTTTAACGATAAATTCACAGCAGGATCTGCAACAACTTATCAAGTTCAGCGAGGACAGTTTGATAAAGTATTAGCTGATGAGGCGGTTACTCAAGGCGTTGAGATTCGTTACGAACACGCAGTTGAAGCGATTGAATGCTTAGAATCTAAGTCAGTGCTTACTGTCACTGGAGCGGATAAAAAATCATATACATTAGAAGCTGACTTTGTACTAGATGCCAGTGGTTTTGGGCGAGTATTACCACGCTTACTGGCGTTAGAAAAGCCATCACACTTGCCACCACGGCAAGCGATATTTTGTCATGTTACCGATCATATTAATGCCGAAAAGTGTTCGGTTGATTATGATCGTAATAAGATTTTAATCTCCGTTCATCCTCACTCTGCTGATGTGTGGTATTGGTTGATTCCGTTCAGTAATGGTACCTGTTCACTGGGTGTCGTTGCTCCACCACAGTGGCTAGCTGATTATGGTGATGATTCACTCGCAGTATTAAAACAGCTAGTTAATGAAGAACCGGGACTGGCAACAATTTTAGCCGCGGCAGAATATCCAATAACAGCGGCAACCATTGAAGGTTATTCAGCCAACGTTACTCAATTGGCAACCTCAAATTACGCTTTGTTAGGTAATGCTGGTGAGTTTTTAGATCCGGTATTTTCTTCAGGTGTCACTATTGCAATGAAATCGGCACAATTAGCAGCCAACGTATTAACGCGTTCATTCGCCGGTGAGCAGGTTGATTGGCAATGTGATTATGCACAACCTCTGATGCTAGGTGTTGATACGTTTCGTACCTATGTTGAAGGGTGGTATTCAGGTGAGCTACAGCGTGTGATTTTTCATCCCAATCCTGATCGTAAAATTAAACAGATGATTTGCGCTATTCTTGCTGGCTATGCATGGGATACTAATAATCCGTTTGTGACTCAATCCCAACGTCGATTAGCGGTTGTTGCAGCCCTTTGTGCTGAATAAGTAAAGTATCTAACTAGCCGTGATATTCAACATCTTATGATGTGATGAATATCGCGGCTTTTTTATCAGTGATGACTAGCGAACCATATCAAGGTACAAGTTTTCAACTTTTGTACGTGCCCATTCGGTCTTACGTAGAAATTTGAGGCTTGATTTGATGCTTGGATCATCATTAAAGCAACGAATGTTAATCCGTGCCCCTAATTCATTCCAGCCATAATGCTCAACAAGTTCAATTAATACTTTTTCTAACGTAATGCCGTGTAGCGGGTTATTTTTCTGTGTCATGTTGTATGCCGTCTTAGTGACTTATTAAAGGGACGTCGTTAATTAGTACTTAGTGTAACTGACAATGCGACGATCCCCAATGTTGTTTTAGTAGTAACCAAGTAAAATTTAACGTTTAAATCTAAGCTAACAATATGAATGGTCGTAAAGGAATTTAATGTGAATATATGACACATTAAATGACAGTAGCTAAAAATAAAGGTGTTGCCTTATATAGGATAAGTGTTGCTTATTATAATGGTCAAATAAGGTGAATATTATAATATTGATGAAGAGCCGCTGTAATTATAGTTGATAGCTTACCGTTAATATGACTGTAATAACTTAATCGGTGGCTGCTTATTAATATTCTTGGTTTTTTTTCTGCGTAACAAAGCACATTTTTGACATCCGTTTCCAGCTAAATGATTCGTTGGTAATTGCAAGAATTCGCCATGAATACTACAAATAATAATGCCTTTTGTTCTCATGTTTTTGTATTCAAACAATGAATAATTATAGCGTTCACCATGAATATTTTTTGCACTGGCGATGAATTGTTTAGTGGTCTTTTTTTGACGATTTTTTATACATTTTGGGCATCCTGAACCACGCAAATGTGCATCAGCTCGTTGACTAAAATTACCATGAATCGTGCATGTTATAACCCCTTTGTTAAGAGCCCCTGTATAGATGAAATGTTCATACTGATAACGGTTATTATGAATTTGAGTTACCTTCTTTATGTAATCACTTTGTGACACTAATTGAGACGAAGCACACATTGGACAGCCTTTTCCTGCTAAATGTGCGTTTGGTGTTTGTTTAAAAATACCGTGAATCTGACAGTGGATACTCCCTTTCTGTAATGTCCCCTTATATATAAATTCCTCGTAAGTATATTTGTTGTTGTGAATGGCGTTAGCTCGAGCAATAAATTGACTTAGCGTCAGCTTTTTGGTGCCAGAACAGGCTTGGCAACCATGCCCAGCAAGATGAACATCTGGCCGTTGTTTAAAATTTCCATGGATTGGACAGGTAATAATGGCTGCCGTTTTGGCGTTTATATAATCAAAAAAAGTATAACTGTATTTTTGATTATGGCGTTTTTTGGCTTTGTTGATGAAAATTGCAGTACTATTTTTCACTGGATTAATGTTGCCTTGTTGGGGTGTTTTTGTTAATGGGAATGTGAGCTGTTAATAGCTTCTCATTTGTCAGAGTAAGGTCAATAGTGCAATTACGGATGAAATAGCGCTTTTTTAAACGAGGCTGAATCAGGAATATCAAAAATGCAATGTAAATAAAAATTAAAAAATGTTAATGATTACTTATGCGTAATACGCACATGATAATCTCGATCTTGAGCATCAACATCAAGAGCCAAAAATGGTAATCATTGTTTGCATTTATTTTGATGGCTATCACAAAACTGATCACGTAGATTTTGTACTGCAGACGATAGGCTGAAAGATATTGAAATATAAGCCTATTAGTAAGCACCGCATAATATATAAATTTCTATTATATATTTAATGGAGCTGCGTAATTGAATGTTTATGATGATAAGAAATTATTTTAGTAATTATTCAGTTTTATACTTCGATAAGATTTTTTGAAGTGTAAGTGCTGTTTTAATTAATGATTTTATATTATCTGTAATAAACGCAATTAAGATAAGGAGTCGTAATAATAAAAGTACAGACGGTGTAGAGGATTTAAATATGAAAGCAGGCTCAGGGTGTAACGATATTCTTTCTGCAGCAAAAGTCATATTACTCGGACAGTTAATACTTGGATGTTTATTTACATTATTCATTTGTATTACAAATAATACGTTTGGTGTGAAATCTGCAATTATAGGTGTAGCGATTGCTGTTATTCCTTCTTTGCTGGGGCTTGCGAGCGCAGCATATAAATTAAAGAAGAATGATGAAGTTAATATCAAATATTTAGCCAAGCTGAATTCATTAGTTAAATGGGTTTATACCGCGGTAATGATATTGGTAGTGGTTCGTTTTATACCGGTTAATAGCGAAATTATGTTGCTGGCTTATAGTGTTACATTTTTAGGATGCTTTTTAACTCCGATACTTAACAAACCTCAATTTAGGATGACGTAAGGTGGAATCAGTAACTACCGCTCACGATTATATTGAGCACCATCTAACATTCTTCACTGTGGGTAAGGGTTTTTGGAGCATTAACATTGACTCCATGCTCATGGTTTGGTTGTTAGGTTTACTGTTTATCGGTGTTTTTCGATATGTTGCATCACGAGGAACCAGTGGGGTTCCGGGCAAGTTGCAATGTTTTATTGAAATAACCTATGAATTTGTAAATAACCTTGTTAAGGAAATTTTTCAAACAAAAGACAAGTTAATTGGGCCATTGGCATTAACTATTTTTGTTTGGGTTTTTCTTATGAACACAATTGACTTATTGCCAGTTGATTTCATTCCAGCATTTGCTCGCTTACTTGGTTTTGAGCATTTCCGTGAATTACCTTCTGCGGATGTCAATGTGCCTATGTCGATGGCGATTGGTGTGTTTATGTTAATCATAATTTACACACTAAAAACAAAAGGATTGCGTGGTTTTATTAAAGAACTAACGACTCAACCTTTTGAAAGTCCATGGCTTTACCCGGTGAATTTAGTTTTGGAGTTAGTAACACTAATATCAAAACCAATTTCTCTCGGTCTTCGATTGTTCGGCAACATGTATGCAGGTGAGATGATTTTTATCCTTATTGCATTAATGCCGTGGTGGATGCAGTGGGCGCTCAGCGTTCCATGGGCACTATTCCACATTCTTATTGTGTTCTTACAAGCGTTTATCTTCATGGTATTAACGGTTGTTTATTTGGCTATGGCCACAGAAGAACATTAATAAATTAAGTTCGATTTGAGTTTTAACTATTTAATAATTTTGGAGTCATTCATGGATATTGTAAGTGCAGTTCTTTATGTTGCTGGTGCACTACTGATTGGTTTAGGTGCGGCGGGTGCTGCTGCAGGTATCGGTAACTTAGCAGGTAAATACCTTGAAGGTGTTGCACGTCAGCCGGATCTTATGCCGATGCTACGTACACAGTTCTTTATCATGATGGGTCTTGTCGATGCGGTTCCTATGATTGGTGTTGGTATTGGTCTTTACATCATCTTTGCTGTGGCTTAATAGCCTGAACTACCGTTATAAATCATAACGTTATTTAAATAGTGAGGATGGTATGAATTTAAATGCAACCATGCTTGGTCAAGCAATCTCTTTTGTGATTTTTGTTTGGCTATGTATGAAGTATGTCTGGCCGCCGCTAACTGCGTTAATTGAGCAACGCCAACGTGAAATTGCAGATGGGCTTATTCATACAGAAAACGCAGCTAAAGAACTCGACATCGCAAAAGCGAATGGCGCAAAAGTTTTAGAAGATGCGAAGAAAAGTGCGAGTGAGTTAGTTGAGCAAGGTAATAAGCGCCGAGCACAGATTATCGAAGATGCCCACGCTGAAGGCGAGAAAGAAAAAGCCCGTCTTGTAGCGCAAGGTCAAGCAGAGTTAGAAAGCGAACGTAATCGCATTCGTCAGGAACTACGTGCTGAAATGTCCGATATGGTCATTGAAACGGCTCAGAAACTGATTAATCGCAATTTGGATACTGATGCTAACCGCGATCTTGTTAATAAACTTATCACGGATATGTAACTGGAGAGCACATTATGTCAGATCCACTAACCATTGCTCAGCCCTATGCCAAAGCTGCATTTGATTATGCAGTTGCTAATCAGGCATTAGAACAATGGGAGCAAATGTTGACCATCGCAGCAACGGTTGCTAGTCAACCAATCATTGCTCAGCAGATTGAAGACAGCGAACAGTTAGGTGCTAGTGACTCAGAAGCGTTTACTGACATGTTCTTGGGCATTTGTGAAGGTCTACTGGATGAACATGGCCAGAACCTGATCAAAGTAATGGCTGAAAATGGACGTCTAAATGTGATCGTTCAGGTTGTCGAACTGTTTCATGAGCTTAAAGATGATTATGAGCGCATGGTTACTGCGCATGTCACTACGACTGAGCCATTAAGCATTCAACAACAAGCCAATTTAGTACAGGCGCTGCAAAAAAAATTAAATCGCAGTGTTGAGCTTGATTGCCACATCGATGAAACGCTAGTAGGCGGCATGCTGATCAAAGCTGGAGAGCTGGTGATTGACGGTACGCTTAAAAGCTCTATCAACCGACTCGCAACGAGCCTTCAGGCGTAATAGGTAATAGATATGCAACTAAACTCGAATGAAATTAGCGATTTAATTAGACAACGAATCGCCACCTTCAATGTGACAAGTCAAGCACGTAACGAAGGGACTATCGTCTCTGTAAGTGACGGTATTATTAATATCAATGGTCTTGCTGATGTTATGCAAGGTGAGATGATTGAACTGCCAGATAACCGCTATGCATTAGCGCTTAACTTAGAGCGCCACTCAGTGGGTGCGGTAGTGATGGGCCCGTATGCTGACCTTGCAGAAGGCATGAAAGTAACAGGTACTGGCCGTATTCTTGAAGTACCTGTAGGTAAAGGTTTATTAGGGCGTGTAGTGAATACCCTAGGTCAACCAATTGACGGTAAAGGCGCTATAGACAATGACGGTTTCGCACCGGTAGAAATCATTGCCCCTGGTGTTATTGACCGTAAGTCGGTTGATCAGCCTATCCAAACGGGCTACAAAGCGGTTGATGCGATGGTACCAATCGGTCGTGGTCAGCGTGAGCTTATCATTGGTGACCGTCAAACAGGTAAAACAGCGATGGCGATTGATGCCATCATTAACCAGAAAGATTCTGGCATCTACTCGGTATATGTTGCGATTGGCCAAAAAGCGTCAACCATTGCTAACGTGGTACGTAAGCTAGAAGAAAATGGTGCCCTACAAAATACTATCGTCGTAGTTGCATCGGCATCAGAAGCCGCAGCGTTACAGTACTTAGCACCTTATGCTGGTTGTACTATGGGTGAGTATTTCCGTGACCGTGGTGAAGATGCACTAATCGTATACGATGATTTATCGAAACAAGCGGTCGCTTATCGTCAAATTTCACTATTGCTTAAGCGTCCACCAGGTCGTGAAGCCTTCCCTGGTGATGTGTTCTACCTTCACTCACGTCTACTAGAGCGTGCATCACGTGTAAATGCTAACTATGTTGAGCGTTTCACTAATGGTGAAGTAACAGGTCAAACAGGTTCATTAACTGCGTTACCTATCATTGAAACCCAAGCAGGTGACGTATCAGCATTCGTACCAACTAACGTAATTTCGATTACTGATGGTCAGATCTTCTTGCAGACTAACTTGTTTAACGCAGGTTTACGTCCAGCCGTTGACCCAGGTATTTCAGTATCGCGTGTAGGTGGTGCAGCTCAGACTAAAATCATCAAGAAGCTGTCAGGCGGTATTCGTACTGCACTCGCGCAGTACCGTGAATTAGCCGCATTTGCGCAGTTCTCATCGGATCTAGATGACGCAACCCGTAAGCAGCTTGACCACGGTGAAAAAGTAACAGAGCTGATGAAACAGAAGCAGTACGCACCGATGTCTGTTGCAGAGCAAGCACTTGCTATTTTCTCTGCTGAAAAAGGCTACTTGAACAGTGTTGAGTTATCACAAATTGGTGCATTTGAAGAAGCATTGATGGCATTTGCAAAAAGTCAGCACGCCGAGTTGCTTGCCTCAATCAATGAATCAGGTAATTACAACGATGATATCGAAGCAAGTCTGCATCAGCTTCTAAAAACATTCGTTGATACGCAGTCGTACTAAGTAACGCGAATACTTTCCGTCCGAACGACGCAGTATGAATGTAGATAGGAGCTAACCATGGCAAATGCAAAAGAGATCCGCACTAAAATCGCTAGCGTACAAAATACGCAAAAGATCACTAGTGCAATGCAAATGGTTGCCGCAAGTAAGATGCGTAAAGTTCAACACAACATGGAAGCGACCCGCCCTTACGCTGAGAATATGCGTAAGGTGATCGGGCACCTAACTTCCGGTTCGTTGGAATATAAGCATCCCTATCTTGAAGAGCGAGAAGTTAAACGAGTAGCTTACATCATTATTTCCTCAGACCGAGGATTGTGTGGTGGTTTGAACATTAACTTGTTCAAGAAAGCCATGGCAGATATGCGCCAATGGCGAGATCAAGGGGTTGATGTCGATACCACCTTGATCGGTTCAAAAGCAATTTCGTTTTTCCATCGCTTCGGCAACGTGATTGCACAAACATCAGGTATTGGTGACTCACCAAAACTCGAAGATATTTTAGGCCCGGTTAATGCCATGTTGGAGTTTTTCGACCAAGGAAAAATTGACCGTTTGTTCCTGGTTTACAACGAGTTTGTAAATACAATGGTGCAAAAGCCCAAGGTGACTCAGTTGTTACCAAACCCAGAACTTGAACAAGACGCGTCAGATGATGTGAATGATAAAAGTCGTTGGGATTATATCTATGAGCCTGATCCTAAACCGATCCTCAATGAGTTGATGCTTCGTTATATCGAATCACAAGTCTATCAAGGCACCGTTGAGAGTATCGCTTGTGAACAAGCAGCACGAATGGTGGCAATGAAAGCTGCAACAGATAATGCGGGTGAGCTGATTAATGACCTTCAGCTGGTATATAACAAAGCCCGTCAAGCAGCAATCACCCAAGAGCTAAGTGAAATCGTAGCTGGGGCACAAGCCGTTTAAACAGAATTTTAAGGACATCAAATGAGTACTGGTAAGATTGTCAAAGTCATCGGCGCTGTCGTTGACGTTGAGTTTGATCAAGATAGCGTGCCTCGAGTATATGATGCGCTTACCTTAAGTGACAGTGAGCATGCAGCACTTGTATTAGAAGTACAGCAACAAATTGGTAGCGGTGTCGTACGTTGTATCGCAATGGGTTCATCAGACGGTCTTCGTCGTGGTTTGGAAGTGGTTAATACTGATGCGCCAATTTCTGTGCCTGTAGGTGAAGAAACTCTTGGCCGTATCATGAACGTATTGGGTACGCCAATCGATGAGTGTGGCGATATTGGTGAAAAGAAAAAATATGCGATTCACCGCGCAGCACCGTCATATGAAGATCAATCTAATAGTTCTGAGCTGTTAGAGACCGGCGTTAAGGTTATTGACCTTATTTGTCCATTTGCCAAAGGTGGTAAAGTGGGTCTGTTTGGTGGTGCGGGTGTAGGTAAGACCGTTAACATGATGGAGCTTATCAACAACATCGCTAAAGCACACTCAGGTTTATCGGTATTTACCGGTGTGGGTGAGCGTACTCGTGAAGGTAATGACTTCTACTATGAAATGAAAGAAGCCGGGGTACTTGATAAAGTTGCCATGGTTTACGGGCAGATGAACGAGCCACCGGGTAACCGTCTACGTGTAGCACTAACAGGCTTAACCATTGCGGAAAGTTTCCGTGATGAAGGTCGTGATGTATTGCTGTTCATCGATAATATCTACCGTTATACACTTGCAGGTACCGAAGTATCAGCACTGCTTGGCCGTATGCCATCAGCGGTAGGTTACCAGCCAACATTGGCTGAAGAGATGGGTGTACTACAAGAGCGTATTACCTCAACTAAAACGGGTTCTATTACGTCTATTCAAGCGGTATATGTACCAGCCGATGACTTGACTGACCCATCGCCAGCAACAACCTTTGCTCACTTAGATGCAACCGTTGTACTGTCCCGTAATATCGCGGCATTGGGCCTATACCCTGCGATTGACCCATTGGATTCAACGTCACGTCAGCTTGATCCATTGGTTGTTGGTCAAGAGCACTATGATGTTGCTCGTGGTGTGCAGACAGTACTTCAGCGTTATAAAGAACTGAAAGATATTATTGCTATTTTAGGTATGGATGAATTATCTGAAGAAGATAAATTAACAGTATCTCGTGCACGTAAGATTGAACGTTTCCTAACTCAGCCTTACCACGTAGCAGAAGTATTTACTGGTCAAAAAGGTATTTTCGTTTCTCTTAAAGAGACTATCGCTGGCTTTAAAGGCCTATTAAGCGGTGAGTATGATGATATTCCAGAACAAGCATTCTTGTACTGCGGTAGCATTGAAAATGTACTCGAAAAAGCGAAAAACTTATAAGGCTTGAGGAGGCATTATGGCTATTGGCGTTACCGAGAACACGTTCCAACTCAATATCGTAAGTGCTGAGGGGCCCTTGTTCTCTGGTCCAGCTCACGCGCTGGCAGTTTCAGGCTCCGATGGTGAGTTGGGTATTCGCCCTGGTCACTCTCCTTTATTGAGCCGACTAAAACCTGGTGTAGCAAGCTTCGTCACAGATTTAAAGGATCCCGAAGAAATCCTTTACATCTCAGGCGGAATAGTTGAAGTTCAGCCCAACGTAGTAACTGTACTTGCCGACACGGCAATGCATGGGAAGGACATCGATCAAGCCCGCGCTGATGAAGCTCGCCGCGCCGCTGAAGAGAACATCAACAAGCATGCTGATGATGTTAACTTCGCAATGGCGGAAATGGATCTGGCGAAAGCAATGGCACAATTACGTGCTATTGAATTAACTCAGAAACAAATGCGCCGTTAAATCAGTTGGAATAATACGCTAACAGCACCTTGTGGCTAAATCACCATAGCGATTAAGGTGCGGTTATTGTCTTATACTTACTGATCCCCGTCTCTATAGGTCTCCAGCCTAATACCAAGGGACAAAATAATAAATATACAGGATGTTATTTATTATTGGTGAACGTAAGTTTACCGTCACTATCTAAAGCCCCTACGCTGTACCGAGCGCAGGGGCTTTTTCATGTCTTTTGATTATGAAACGAAGTGGAATGCAAAGAATGTTGAGTTTATATGTTTTGGTGATTTAGTTCGTGCTTATAACCAACGTATTAACGATGGATATTCCAACCTCTCGTTTAGCTAATGGTAACTGTGGTAACTCTGGTGTGGTGAAAATTGAAAAATTCACCGGAGAAGCCCCAACATTAACAGCCTTCACTCCACCTAAAAATGGTTAATTAGATAAGATTAGTTAAAGGGCTGAAGATATAAAATTTTCAGCCATTTTTTATATCTTGTAAGAGCGAGTTATGAATTTAATACTATTAGTTAACTTTAATTAGTAAGATATTAATTAATAAATTGAGGTTATTTTTACAATTATATATATTGATAAGTGTGGCGATGATTACTCATATGGATATTATTGTTTGTTATTATTTATCAATGTTATTATTGGTTTTTTTGTAATTTACAATGGTTTTTTAACCTATTTGATCAATAATTGACAATAGTATTTAACAAAAAAAATCATATACATGTATAGTGTTTTTATTATTAATATTTTAGTTGGTCTTTTTTATTGGTCTAAAAGAATAAATGATAATCAGTATGAATTATTAGGGATGGCTATATTTCCTTATAGTTTTATCATTATTCTTGGTATAAGAAAAATGAAATTATATTGGGTTAAATAATCCTGTCTAATTAATAGACAGGATTATTAATGAGGTTAAAAAAGATTTAATCCAAAGGCTGTTTTAATATCTGTTAAGACTTGTTGAGTTTGTTGATTAGCATGCTCAGTACCAGACTTTAATACTTCAATTAAGTAGTCTTGATTATTTAAATAATCAGCACGACGCTTGCGTATTGGGGAAATTAAATCTTGTAAGCATTGTTCTAAAATTTTCTTAGTGGTGCCGTCGCCTAAACCACCGTGACGATATTGCTGCTTTAAAGTCTCAATATAAGCACTGTCTGGGTGGAAAGCATCAAGGTAAGTAAATACAATATTCCCTTCTACACAACCCGGATCTTCGACACGAAGATGATTAGGATCGGTATACATTGATTTCACTGCTTGTGAAATTGTCTTACTATCTGCACCTAATGTGATGGTATTCCCCATTGATTTCGACATTTTATTTTTACCATCTGTACTCGGTAAGCGAGCGACTTTACTTAATAGTGGTTGGCATTCAACTAAAATATTTTTACCTGCAATAGTATTTATTTTTCTTACAATTTCATTGGTTTGTTCGAGCATTGGTAATTGGTCATCGCCGACAGGAATTAAGCTTGCACGAAATGCTGTAATATCAGCGGCTTGAGAAATAGGATAAGTTAAAAAACCAGTAGGAATCGAACGGCCAAACGCTTTTGATTGAATTTCACTTTTAACAGTAGGATTGCGCTCTAAACGTGCAATAGAAACAATGTTGGAGTAATACATGGTTAATTCGGCAAGCGCAGGAATAGCAGATTGAAGACAAATAGTGGTCAGTTTGGGATCAATCCCAACCGCTAAATAATCCGCGACGACATTAAGAATATTCGTGGCAACTTTATGTGGGTTATGTCCATTATCGGTAAGGCCTTGCATATCAGCGACTAGAATATTTTGTTGATATTGATGCTGTAATTGTACCCGCTGTTGCAATGAACCAACATAATGACCAAGGTGAAGCTGACCTGTAGCCCGATCGCCTGTAAGGATAATTGGCTGGTGTTGATTAGGCGTAATTGATGATTGAGTGTTCATGTGTATCTCCGAAAAAGTGCTGCCGGAGGGTTGGAGAGATACGAATAAAAATAGATGTATTCATTTAGCAACCTTCCGGCGCAAAATGAAATAGTAAAATTCTACCTAGCGCCGTTCGATGAAGAACGCCACCAAAATAAAAGCGGTGAAGTAGTGCTTATAATCGTAATCATGATATTAACCTATCAAAACATTTTTAATTCAACAAGCGCTTTTAATTAATCTATAAAAAGAGATCTAAACCTTAACTAAGAGACTAAAAACCAACCTCGACGTTCTTTTCTATAAATGATGCCCTGAGCTTCTAGCTCTAACAGCGCGTGCTTTACGGTTACTCGACTAGCATTAAAAATTTCACTTAATTCACGCTCGGATGGAAGTCGTTTTGATTGTGTAGAAAATAGACCTCGTTCAATTTGTTGAAGTATCGTTTCACAAATAAGAGAGGGTGAAGATGATAGTTGTTCGCTCATTATAACCATTGCTCATTTTTGTAAGTTGCTGATAAAGTTATCAGTACAGATAGCATAGCAATGGTATGTCATTATTATGTCATTACTATTTTAGTTAATTGTTTTAATCACTATTTATATAAATAGACTTTAGATGGCATTTAAAGTATTCATTACTGAATACAAATATTTCATTTATGGAATATTTTTATCAAATTGAAGTTGTAGTTGTTATTTATCTTGTGAATATCTGTATCTATTAAGCTTCTTTATATATTAAAAACAATGCTTAACGGGACTTTTATAAAAGATGTGGTAATTTATTTAAATGAACAGTGTTTTAATTCATCGGTTTTTACGATTGATGTAATCATTTTTATTAAATGGCTTTTTTTTACTTCTCTCTAGATTATGGCCGCCTACAATAATTAGAGAATGAAAAATGAAAATTCTACCGTTTGTTTTATGCTCAACCTTATTAAGTACATCTGCTTTTGCTGCAAGCACAAATATTATTATTAACACTCCAAATGCTGGCGTTCAAGACCCGGTTGTTAATGATCATATTGAAAGTGATAATGTTGTGGTGGGTAAAGACTCAACATTTTCCGGGGTTGGTAGCTTAATCATTGGTTCTAATAGTACAGGTCAAGATCAATCTGTTGCTATCGGTAATCATACCTCTGCTGCGAGTGAATCTATTGCATTAGGTGCCGGATCTGTAGCTAAAAATAACAGTATTGCTATTGGTAATCAGTCATATTCTGATGATGGTCAGGTTTCTATTGGTAATGAGTATCATCAGCGCCGTATTGAAAATATGGCCGCAGGTCAAAAAGATACTGATGGTGTTAATGTTAGTCAGTTAACGCCATTAAAAGAGGGTATTGCGGCAAATAAAAATCAGATTAAAACCGTTGAAACTAATGTAGCTACCAATACAGCAGGCATTACGACTAACAAAGGTGCCATCGCAACCAATAGCACCAATATTGCGACTAACACCGCAGGCATTAGTACTAACAAAGGTGCCATCGCAACCAATAGTACTAATATTGCGACTAACACCGCAGGTATTACGACTAACAAAGGTGCCATCGCAACCAATAGCACCAATATTGCGACTAACACCGCAGGCATTAGTACTAACAAAGGTGCCATCGCAACCAATAGTACTAATATTGCGACTAACACCGCAGGCATTAGTACTAACAAAGGTGTCATCGCAACCAATAGTACTAATATTGCGACTAACACCGCAGGTATTACGACTAACAAAGGTGCCATCGCAACCAATAGCACCAATATTGCGACTAACACCGCAGGTATTATGACTAACAATACCAATATTTTGACAAATAAAGGTGCGATTACGAGTAATAGCGCAGATATTAATAGCAATAGAAATACAATTTCGACGAATAGTGCTGCGATTGATCGTAATATTACCAATATTAATAATAATACGACTCATATTCGTTCAAATACGGTAAATGTCCAAAAAAATACTTCAGAGATAACGAAAACTAAGCAGTTAGCGACCACTAATCAAACTAATATTAGTAAAAACACGGACGGCATTAATACTAACCGAACCAATATCCAACATAACTCTGATCGCATTGACAGTATTGGTGCGGCTAATAAAAACTATGTTGATAATAAATTTAATCAATTGAAAACTGATATTTATCAAGTTAGAAAGCGTGCAGATGCAGGAACCGCTTCTGCAATGGCTATGACTCAAATAGCGGCACCATTAAATGGTTATAAATATAATATTGGTATCGGTATTGGTTCATATGGAGAACAAGCAGCAACAGCGATTGGTGCTAAGTTTAGAGTGAATCAGAGCACAACTGTTGGTTTAACATCATCTTATGATTCTCAGCATAACTTTGGTACATCAATTGGTGCCAATTGGTCATTTAACTAACTATTGTTAGCGATTCTAAAGAAGGGAATACGCTTTTTTACACTCGAAACGATTGAAATTATTGCGAGGGTTTTTAGTCGTAGAATATGGATTTCTCGATAAAATTAGGCATATTATTCAATTAGTAACGATTAGGTTGATATTTTATTACTATTATCAAAGCAAATTATATTTTTTATTAACAATAAAGTGGAAAATTATTATACTTGATGACCTTTTTTTCAACGATCAAAATCAGAGAACGCTCTCTAACTGGATTAATTTTCATTGAAAAATAACCAATATTGATTAATTATTGATTAATAGACCTATAATAAATAGTAATTTATATTTTATTTTTGATCTTTAAATATAAAAAAAACCTAAAAAAGCGTATTTCCCTGTACTGTGTTTTTTATTATATTTTTATGTAACTTATTGTTTTTAAGTTTTTATTTTAGACCTGTGTTTTTTGTTTTGAAGGTTATTTATAGGTACTATAACTAACAGTGCCTCGTGGCGGTTAATTACATTCAGAAAATAAATTTCATCTTTGGTTGTGATATATGTTTATATACTGCCAACTTTAATACTGATATTCGTCTGAATTAAGACAATAAGCATTGTTGATTTTAACATGAATCAAAAAATAGAGATTCAACCGCAAAATACGATCCAGAGTTATATTGATGAGATATCAATAAGTAATCCAGTTACTAGTAAATATTCAATGTCAATGACACGTGTGCAATGGCGAATTTGGTTATTAGCAACATTTGGAAAGTTTTTTGAGGGTATGATCGTTTTTATGATGGGGTTAACCCTACCATTATTGACCCTACAATTTCATTTAACAGAGCTACAGAAAGGTGTAATTAGTTCCTCGATTCTGTTTGGTATTTTAATTGGAGCAAGTGCTCTGGGTGGGCTATCTGATCTTTATGGACGTAAGAAAATGTTCATTATTGAGATGGCTTTACTCTCTATCTGCTTAATAGGTATGGCAACGAGCCAAAACTATTTGAGTATTTTAGTGTTTAACTTTGGCATTGGTCTAGCTTTAGGATGTGATTATCCTACGGCGCACTTAATGATATCTGAAAGTATTCCGTCTAAGAACCGCGGTAAGCTGGTTTTGGGGGCGTTTGCATTTCAATCTATTGGTGTTTTGCTGGGTATTTTAACCGGTATTTTTGTATTGACGTATGTAAACGACATCAATGCATGGCGAATAATGTATATTATTGCTTTGATTCCATCATTAGCGATTACGATTGCACGTTTCTTTATACCTGAAAGTGCGCATTGGCTATTGTCTAAAAATCGTAAGGCGGATGCTGAAAAATCATTGAAGCGGTTATTACATCGCTCGCAACAATCGGTGATGCCAATTGAAGAAACGCCGTGTGATGATGTCGAATTATCGTCGTGGTTACATGGTTATAAGCGGTTATTTAAAGAAAAATATCGTGCTAAAACTATTTTGGCATCAGTACCTTGGTTTATTCAAGATCTTGGTACTTACGGTATTGGTATCTTTACGCCGGTTATTTTAGCATCGGTACTTGATCCTCATCAGGCAACGGGCGGAGATGCGCTTCAGAATACGATTGCTAATACGATCTATTTAGCCAAAGGTACTGCAGTTATTGACTGTTTACTTATTGTTGGTGTTATCTGTGCAATTGTTTTTTCTGAATCTATTGGCCGTATGAAGCTGCAAATTTATGGCTTTATTGGTTGTGCTGTTGGCTTATTATGTGCAGCTATTTCAGTAAAAATGCATGGTGATTATCAGATGTATCTGCTGTTTTTAGGCTTTATGTTATTTAACTTTATGAATAACCTTGGTCCAAATGCACAAACATATTTGATATCAGGTGAAGTGTTCCCGGTAAAAATTCGAGCTAAAGGTGCAGGTTTTGCAGCATCTGTTGCTAAGTTTGGTGCTATTTTAACGGCTTTTTTATTCCCTATTCTGTTACATGGAATTGGCGTGTTCTCACTTTTATTGTGTTTAGTTGTGACGTCACTGTTGGGCGCATGGGTAACACATAAGTACCGCTTTGAAACATCGGGTAAAAATATCGAGAATTTGTAAATACGGTATTAACCTTTGAATTATTAAGCACCAGTCAGTTACTGATTGGTGCTTTTTTAGTTTTTATCGATAGCTGAGAGTTACTTCGTGATGGTTAAATAGCAATCAAACTTTATGTTTTCTTTATATTTGATATTAGAAAACATACCCTAACTTTATATTACCCTTGTTAATCTGCTTGCCTCGTTAAATGAAAGAAGGCCTTATGTGTTGCTGTGGTTAAAGGTGAACACATATGTAACAAGTTATGCAAAATCAAAAACAGTCACTATTAGTACTAACGTGCTTATCTGTTGGGATTGTATATGGTGATATTGGCACTAGCCCATTATATGCCTTTAAAGCGATGTTTAGCGGTTCACATGCATTAGCGATAGATTCGACCAATGTTTTTGGTGTGTTATCTCTTGTCTTTTGGACCTTTGTTATTACCGTGTCTATTAAATATCTGGCCGTTGTTACTCGAGCATCTAAACGGGGTGAAGGTGGTGTGCTGACATTAACAGCATTAGCACAAAGTGCTGCTCCTGAGCGTAGTAAAAAAATCATTATATTTTTAGGTATGTTAGCTGCAGGTTTTTTCTTTGGTGAAGCGATTATCACGCCAGCAATGTCAGTGCTATCAGCGGTTGAGGGCATTACCGTTATTCATCATAATTTACAACCAATGATTATTCCGATTGCCATTACAATTATCTGTGTACTATTTGGTATTCAAAAATATGGTTCAGGCAGTATTGGACGCCTATTTGCACCTGTAATGCTACTGTGGTTCAGTTGTATTGGCGTATTAGGGCTGATTAGTATTATTGCTAACCCACGCGTGCTCTTGGCGTTAAATCCGCTTTATGGCGTTGAGTTTATTGTTAATCATGGAATAGAAACCCTATTTACTCTTGGAGTGGTAGTACTCGCTGTAACTGGTGTCGAAGCGCTTTATGCCGATATGGGTCACTTTGGTATTAAATCGATTCGTCTGGCGTGGTTTGTTATTGTGATGCCATGTTTAGTGCTGAACTATTTTGGTCAAGGGGCGTTAGTATTGGCAAATGCGAATACTGTGACCAATCCATTCTTTTTGCTGGCACCGACGATATTACGTTTACCGTTAATTATATTAGCGACGTTTGCGACGGTTATTGCTTCTCAAGCTGTGATCTCAGGTATTTACTCACTAACGCGACAAGCGGTTAATTTAGGTTACTTGCCACCAATGCGAATTTATCATACCTCGCATCAAGCTCAGGGGCAGATTTATGTACCATTGGCTAATTTACTGTTGTTCATTTTAGTTATTACTGTAGTGCTAACATTTGGTAGTTCTGAGCGCCTAGCTGCAGCATATGGTATTGCAGTGACTGCAACGATGTTGATTTCATCAATATTTACGCTTGTAGTAGCACGTCATTTATGGCGTTGGTCACGGTTAGTGACATTACAATATGGGTTATTAATGCTTACCTATGATGCATTGCTATTTACAGCAACGTCATTGAAATTTATGGATGGCGGTTGGTTACCACTGACTATAGGTACGATGGTATTTATATTAATGGTCGTGTGGTATTTAGAGCGACAACGATTAGGGTTACTGCTTAAACAACCGTTGTCTGCTGAAGCGATGGTGAGTGAGCTTGAGCAAAAGCCGTGGACGCGTGCATCCGGTACTGCAGTCTATTTTTCTCGAAATGAAGCACAAGTACCTGCGTCATTAATCAATAACCTTAAATACAATGAAATTCTGCACCAGCGAAATGTATTATTAACGTTTAAATATCCCAACCAACCACGCGTACATCCATTAAAACGCATGGAGGTGACCCAACTATCTGCAACCTTTTGGCAAATGATTGTTTATGTTGGTTATCAAGAGTCACCCGATATTGAACAAATTTACACGGTGTCGCGAAGCAATGGTTTTGTTTTACACCCAACGGATACGTTATTTTTTATGTCATCAGAACGAATAAAAGTTAAATCAAGTTCTTGGTGGCATGATGTAAAAGCGCGGCTATTTATTTTGCTAAGTCGTAACGCGTTGCGAACATCAGAGCGATTGCATGTGCCACAAGATAGATTGATAGAGATTGGGGTCCACGTGGAAATATAACGGCCTAATTTTACTAACAGCACTTATCATAATCCATAATGCTGAGTGTTCGTGGTCGTTCAATGATGTTGAGTTGAAACCGTAACAATGAGAAATGAATGAATAATCCGTTATCGTGGTTTGATATAACCAAAACCAGTATTTTATTATTGCTTTATATATTAGTGACATATCTCGGGGTTGCCTTTCGAGATGTTATTATTGAAACTGATACTGCAATGCTGCTGTTATTACTGAATATTGTTAGTGGTGTGCTATTACGTAAACGGGTAGCGTATGTGATCACAGCTGCGAGTATTGTTGCTTTTCATTTCTTTGTTTTACCTGAGCATAACTCGTTTCGGTTTCAGAATTATCAACATATCATTACTTTTTCAGTGATGGCATTTAGTGGTGTGTTTGCGGTCAGATTAACTCAATCACAACAGCAAAAAATTGAAGAAAATCAGATTCTACGCACTGAGTTAAATAGTAATTATGATCTAGCATCAGTATTGGCTGCGCTAAATGAAAGTCATGCCATTGCTGATGCATTAATTATTCATCTTGAGCAACATTTTAAAATGCGAGTACAAGTGTGGCTATTTTCTCCACAACTACATTGTCTTGCGACGCATCAGAAGCTGTGTAAAACGACCTATCAACCGTTAATAGAGCGTTTCAGCAGACGACAGCAACAACATATTGAATATCTCTCGCCATCACTGAGCTTACATCCATTATACGGACAATCCGGTATGTTTGGCGTATTGCTGATTGATGCATTATCAGAGCAAGTATTTAATCCTATTTTGAGTACGTTAATTAGCTTGTCGTTAGCAAGATCTGAGGCAAATACTGCGTTAACAGCAGCCAAAGAAGCCAATCAATTGGAGCAAATGCGCAATACATTATTAGCGGCGGTATCGCATGATTTAAAAACCCCCTTAGGATCGATCATTGGCTCTGCCACTACACTGAGTGATACCAGTCTGCGTTTGCCACAACAGACGCAACAAGAATTATTACAGTCGATTGCCGAAGAAGGTTACAGTTTAAATCGCAGCTTAACTAAGTTACTTGATATCAGTCGTTATAGCATTAAGACCTTAGTCCCTAAGTGTGATTGGGTGGAACCGGAAGAGGTCATTGGTAGTGCGATCAAACGCGTCGAACAAGTAATAAAATCGCATTCGATTCAGTTATGTGGTGATACCATATTAGTGTCATTAGACTACACCCTAATTGAACAAATTATTGCTAATCTTATTGAAAATGCAGCTAAATACAGTCCAATCGGCAGTGTAATTGATATTCAAACTAATTATCGACGAGGCCATTTTATTATCGAGATTGCTGATCGTGGCTGCGGGGTGGCAGCGGAAGATCGGCTACGTATTTTTGAGCGTTTTTACCGTTCAGAGCAAGTGAAAGTAAAAGGAACGGGGTTAGGTTTAGCTATTTGCCAATTAATTGTAGCAGCACATAATGGTGAGATAAGTGTGATATCACGTGCTGGTGGTGGTAGTGTATTTGTTGTGAAAATTCCTTGTGAAAAATACCAGCTAACGGATATTTATGAATAATGATAGTAAGATTTTAATTATTGAAGATGAAGCTCCTATTCGTCGCTTTCTTGATATTTTAACCACGGGTCATGGTTATCAGGTTAAAACGGTTGAGACTGCACAAGAAGGCCTTAAACAAATCATCACATGGAACCCACATTTAATATTATTAGATCTAGGATTGCCTGATGCAGATGGTCTTGATTTTACCAAAGAGTTACGTGTATGGACCGACACACCGATCATTGTGATCTCTGCTCGCGATAAAGAAGCGGATAAAGTACTCGCACTTGATGCAGGCGCAAATGATTATCTAACCAAGCCTTTTGGTAGTGGCGAGTTATTAGCACGAATACGAGTGTCATTACGGCTTAATGTTGCTATGAGCTCAGTTGATATCAGTCAGTACCGGTTTGGAGAGGTAGTTTTAGACTTAGCAATGCAAACTGTCACCAATGCTGGTGAAGTCATTAAGTTAACCCCAAAAGAATACAAAATTTTTACTTACCTAGCTAAAAATATGGGTAAGGTGCTGACGCATAAGCAGATATTAAAAGAGGTTTGGGGCGGAAATTATACCGAACATGCTCACTACGTGCGAATTCATATTGCACAATTACGCCATAAAATAGAACGTTCTCCTGCTCAGCCACAATATATTATTACTGAAAATGGAGTGGGGTATCGGTTAATTAGTGATGATTAAATAATAACAATAATTAATACATGTCGTTTATAAAAAATTTATATTTACCATGGTAATCCTTACATAAACATTAGATTAAAATTTATACCATCAACTGAGTTGGACTCATTGAGGATATAAATATGTTTATTGAAGTAAAACTTGGTCTCGCTGTTATATTTTTTATGTGGATGCTAACGCGTAGCCTTTACAAAAAAGCAACCTGGTTACAATTAACCATCGTTGGTTTGCAGATCTTTTCAGTGCTTCTTTTAATTGAATTATCAATTACCCACTATTTTCCTGAATTTCTGGAAGCTAAATGGTTTATTGGGGTGTTTTTTGCAGCAGTATTTATTATAGCTGCTGCTAAAGAGCGTTATTTGTCTAAAAATGAACAACAAGAGATTAATTAAAAATGGGTGAAATTAGCATCGGTAAGCTACTTATTGTTGCCGTTATTTTTGTTTTATTATTTGGTACTAAAAAACTTCGAACATTAGGTAGTGATCTTGGCTATGCACTGCGTGGTTTTCAACATGCAGTCAAAGATGAACCCCAATCAAACACTGAAGCCGCTGCAAAATCGACAGATAATCAATAATCAGCCCCTTAGTGTTATGGTTGCTGTGAGTTACATACTGATGATGTAACTCACACGCCCTCTTGACCTTCCCCTTTGTGTAAGCTTTATGATGATATTTATTGATATGCTGATTAAAGAGAGCCAAATATGAGTTGCTGTAATAAAGCCCCTAAAGGTGGTGCAAGTTTAGGGTTATTATTAAAGTTAATTGGTGGCATTTTCGTGGTGTTATTAATCGCTTCTTATTGGCAGTGAGACACCGTTATGAAACCATCAGTAATTATTGCACCTCATCTGCGTCGTTGCAGTGTTAATGGTTCGGCAACAGCACTAGCGTCGATGCTTATTACATTAAATGCCAACCAATATATTATGTCTGCCACAATAAAAACTGCGCATATTACGCATATATTGCGAGTTAAATATGATTTTAGATATATTGAATTTCAGCAAATATTAGCCATTATTACAGCGACAGGTGTTAACTATAAAAATGGTTTTTTTCAGCGTTTAAAGTACCAGCTTTATGGTGATGCCGATCTACAAGCACGAGATAATCTTAATATTACGCCATTTTGTTGCGATAAAGTGGCAATCAGACGAGAAAATTTATAACTTTCACGTGTTCTTTCACAAAGCATTATCTGTCTTTCTGTATAACTAATAACCATTGGTGTTTTTTTGACCAGATATAATTAACAATGCGACTGTTCACATTTTTGTGCTGCGGTTAGGTATACACTCTAGTTCACATGGTGGCTTTGTCATGATGAACAACAATGTTAATCGTTGTTAGTGTTTATAAAGTTACCGGCTATTGTTGTTATACACGGAGACTGAATATGACTATCGGTAAGTACCTCAGATGGAAAGATGCGCAAGGGAAAGTGTTTCGTCCAGTGTCGTTAACCGGCACCGAGTTACTCAATGATCGCACTTTAAATAAAAGTACGGCGTTTACTCAAGAAGAGCGCGAAGCCTTTCAATTAACAGGGTTATTACCGCCACGAGTACAAACGTTTGATGATCAGCTTAACCGGGTTTATGACGGCTTTCGTAGTGCATCAACAGATATCGAAAAATACCTCTTTTTACGTTCATTGCAAGATCGAAATGAAACCCTGTTTTATGCGTTGTTATCGCGTCATGTAGAAGAAATGACGCCGATTATTTACACCCCTACGGTTGGTAAAGCGTGTCAAGAATTTAGCCATCGCTATCAAAAAGCCCGTGGACTATATATTACCGAAGAAAATATCCATGCAATGGGGGAGATGTCGCGCCATTTTATGGGGAAAGACATCAAAATTATTGTTGTAACTGATAGCCAAGGTATTTTAGGTATTGGTGATCAAGGTGTTGGCGGCATGGGGATCCCGATAGGTAAGTTATCACTTTATACGTTAGGTGCTGGAATTCACCCTGCTCATTGTTTACCGATTGTGTTAGATGTTGGGACTGATAACCAAGAGTTACTCGATGATCCGATGTATTTAGGCATTTCACGTAAACGACTACGTGGTGATGCTTATAAGCGCTTTATTAAAGCTTTTGTAAAACAAGTTAAACGTCATTTTCCAAAAGCAGTCTTGCAATGGGAAGATTTCAGTAAAGCCAATGCGTTTGATAATCTGAGCGATTATGAGGATAGCTTACCGTCTTTTAATGATGATATTCAAGGAACGGGCTCGGTTGTATTAGCGGGTATTTTAGGTGCATGTAAGATCAAGCAAGAGCGCTTAGTTGATCAAACCTATGTTATTTATGGTGCTGGTGCGGGTGGAGTAGGTGTTGCTGATCAGATCTATGCCGGATTACTAAAAGAAGGCTGTACCCACCATTCGGCACGAGCAAAAATTTTCATTCTTGATTCTCAAGGGGTGGTGTTTGATGATCGTGATGGTTTAGAAGATTATAAACGTCGCTATGCTAAACCCCGTTCAATTTCAGCTGGTTGGCATGCTGCTGAGTTAGGCAAAATTAGCCTAACAGAGTTAATCAATAATCACCCTGTGACGGTATTACTGGGTGCAAGTGGCATTGGCGGCTCGTTTACAATTGAGCATATTCAAAAGATGATGGAATATACACCAAGGCCAATTATCTTCCCGTTATCAAATCCCACCGCTAATTGCGAAGCTATTCCTGAAGCGATTTATCATTGGAGTGATGGTCAAGCAATCGTCGCAACAGGTAGCCCATTCTCAGATGTTGAATACAATGGTCATCAGTACCGTATTGGACAAGGGAATAATGTGTTTATTTTCCCAGGGGTTGGATTGGCATCAATTGTGTCGCAAACGGAGAAAATCACTCAAGATATGTTTACAACCGCATCTTATGCTCTTGCTGAGTGTGTCAGTGATGAAGATATTGCAAGGGGCTGTATTTATCCTAGAATCAGTGCGTTGAAGACAGTATCAATCCATGTGGCGCATACCATTTTAACCCAAATGCAAGCGACGGATGCGTGTAGCTATTTACGGAATAAAGATCTGAAACAAGTATTAGCCGAGCATATGTGGGAGCCGGTATACCTTCCTTATCGACGAGTATAAACTTACAACCTTGTAACTATTGTTAAAGCCATATTTTAATCAAATATGGCTTTTTTGCTTTTTCTATTTAATGTCGCCACTCGCCACTCGCCACTCGCCACTCACCACTCACCACTCGCCACTCGCCACCTCGCTACTCACCACCTCGCTACTCACCACCTCGCTACTCACCACCTCGCTACTCACCACCTCGCTACTCACCACCTCGATACTCACCACCTCGATACTCACCACCTCGATACTCACCACCTCGATACTCACCACCTCGATACTCACCACCTCGATACTCACCACCTCGATACTCACCATCTCGATATCGAAACGTTTCGCTGGCAAAAATGTGAGCGAAATAACTTTTTTAAGTCTGTTTTTAGCCTTGAAAGCGATCATTCTCACAGCTTATATATTTCACTATGGTGAATTTTTTGCAGCGGTTTATTATTCACATCGAAACGTTTCGATAGCGTTTCCTGTCACTTATAAACACCAATTCAAAGACAGATAAATGAGTTATATAACGTGTAACGAGAAGGTCAATTAAATGAAGAAAAGCACTCTAATTAATGCAGAACTTTCGTACCTTGTGGCAACGCTAGGACATACCGATGAAATCACTATTTGTGATGCAGGCTTGCCAATACCTCAACATGTACAACGTATCGATCTGGCATTAACCCATGGCGTACCGAGTTTTCTCGATACCGTGAAAGTTATTTTATCTGAATCACAAATTGAAGCGGTGTTGATGGCAACGGAATTTGCAAAAGTCAGCCCTCAGCACCACCAAGCATTACTTGCTGTGCTTGACCAAGAGTGTTTAACAACGGGTAAATCAATTCAAATTGGTTATTTATCCCATGAAGAATTTAAACAACGTACAGCGCAAAGCCGTGCAGTGGTAAGAACCGGTGAATATACGCCGTATGCCAATATTATTTTCCAAACAGGTGTGGTGTTTTAAGGCATAAATCGAACATCTGGTTCGTTAGTCTATATCGAGTTATTGCTCCATATAGATAAGGTCTACCTAAATATAAACAAATATCGCCCACGCTAGGTGGCGTGGTGATTTTATGGAAGATACATTATGTTTATTAAAAATAATACAATTCAACATGCGGATGGTTTTTTAAATAAAACGCCAATATTCCAATTTTTATTATTATCGTCAGTGTTTGCCCTTTGGTCTGCGGCTGCAGCGCTAAATGATGTATTGATTACCCAATTTAAATCCATTTTTGAACTGTCTAATTTTGCTTCAGCGTTGGTACAATCGGCATTTTATGGCGCTTATTTTTTAGTCGCAATTCCTGCATCGATGGTTGTTAAAAAATCCTCTTATAAATTGGCAATACTGCTTGGTTTAGCGTTATATATTTTAGGTTGTTTAATGTTCTTTCCAGCGTCCCATGCTGGCACCTATACCATGTTCCTAGCTGCAATTTTTTGTATTGCGATTGGATTGTCGTTCCTTGAAACCTCATGTAATACTTATTCTGCGATGATTGGTGAGCCTGAGCGTTCGACACTGCGATTAAATATTTCTCATACTATTAACGCGATGGGTTACATCATTGGTTTATTACTTGGTAAACATCTTATTTTCCAAGAAGGTGTTGATGTTGGTCATATGATGGCGACCTTGACAGGTCCTGAACTTGTCGCTTTTAAAGAGCAAGTGTTACAACAAACATTAGAACCTTATAAGTGGCTAGTGGGTGTCATTGCGACGATTGCAATTTTAATTGCCGTGACTGAATACCCTAATTGTAAAGCGGCGACCGACAGTAAAGATAATCAGCCTTCGTTTGGGGAAACACTGTCTTATTTGATGGGCAATAAACGTTTCTTTAAAGGAATTGCGACTCAGTTTGCTTATGTTGGTATGCAAGTAGCAGTATGGTCATTCACTATTCGTTTAGCGTTAGAGCTAGATCATAATATGGTTGAGCATGATGCGGCTAACTACTTATTGTATGCCTTCATCATGTACTTCTTAGGCAAGCTATTCGCGAACTACTTATTCACTAAAACCTCACAAGAAAATGTATTAATGGGCTACTCAGCCGTTGGTTTTGCTTGCTTGATGTATGTAACTTTTGTGCCTAACTTCAGTGCTGTTTGGGTTGCAGTTGGTACATCGGCATTATTTGCACCTTGCTGGGCAACGATTTTTGCTTCAACACTACAGTCTGTTGATACTCGTTACACAGAAACTGCTGGTGGTTTTGTGGTGATGTCTATTATCGGTGGTGCGGCTATTCCTGTGATTCAAGGTTTACTTGCCGATAATATTGGGCTTCAGTCTTCATTTATTGTCAGTGCACTATGTTTTGCAGTGGTATTTGCTTACTTCATGAGTGAGAAGCAATACAAGCAACGATTCAATTTTGTCGCTGCTAAAGCGTAATGTTCAACTGTGACCACTCAATAATGGGTGGTCAATGTTGTGAGGAATAAAAGATGTTTACCTTACCGTTATCTAAAGAAAACTTTACTAAGCAAAGAACGTTGATCGCTCAATCTGAACATTTTGAAATTCATAGCTTTCTATATAACTCAGGCGTCCATGCGGTTGAGATTAAAAATGCCAAAGGCCATTTAGTGGTATTGCCATTTATGGGACAGATGATTTGGGATGCGCAGTTTTTGAATACCGACTTGTGCATGAAAAATATGTTCTCTGAACCTAAATTTGCCAAAACAATTGTCGAAACTTATGGTTGCTTTGCTTTTCACGCTGGCATGATCCGCATGGGTTGCCCATCTCCACAAGATGATCATGCATTACATGGTGAAATGCCTTGTGCCACGATGGATCGTGCGTGGCTAGAAATAAATGATGATAGTGTTGTTATCAAAGGCAGTTATGAATATGTAATGGGATTTGGTGAGCATTACTTAGCAACACCTTCCGTAACGTTGAATAAAAACGCCAGTGTGTTTGATATTCAAATGGTGGTGAAAAACCTTGCTAGTGTAAATATGCCGTTGCAGTATATGTGTCATATCAATGCGACCTATGCTGAAAACGCCGTGATGACACAAAATATACCAGATGCAGCATTAATGTTACGTGAAACAGTGCCTGCCCACGTACAACCAACACCGCAATGGTTGGCATACAACGACAGTTTAAAAACAGCGGCACCGATTTCAACGTTGAACAATCCTGACATGCATGATCCTGAAATTGTGTATTTCATGGATGATATAGCAGGCTATGCTGATCGAGCGGTGTTTAAAATGCAACTTAGTGACGATAAATTTATGCAGACTGAGTTTGATACCCATGAATTTAATTGTGCTACGCGGTGGTTATTATGTAATGGCGATCAACAAGTCGCGGCATTTGCATTACCAGCAACTTGTCGACCTGAGGGGTTTCTTGCCGCTAAAGAGTGTGGCAGCTTGCTGTATCTTCAACCACATGAAGAACGTTGCTTTACTGTGCGTACTGGTATTTGTCAGGGCGTATAACTAATTGCTATATGTGTGTTTTACTCTTTTCTTGACCATTGTTAGTTCGGTTAAAGGGAAGAGTAAAATAGATACTTTTGCTTTTTTGTCTCATGGTTAATTGCTGATTATAAAAAATCAAAAGCATCTATTTTTGTTATCTTGTATTAGAAAAGCTCACGAAGAGCCGAGGAAAATCCTATGAATAAGTTAGTGGTATTAGGTAGTGTTAACGCTGACCATGTTCTGCAAGTCCCTTCTTTTCCACGTCCGGGTGAGACGCTTCATGGATGTAACTATCAAGTTATTCCTGGCGGAAAAGGGGCAAACCAAGCAGTGGCTGCGGCACGTTTACATGCTGACATTGGCTTTATTGCTTGTGTAGGAGATGATTCGTTTGGCATCAATATTCGTGAAAATTTCAAAATCGACGGTATTGATATCACAGCAGTGAAAATGCAACCAAACTGTCCAACAGGCATTGCCATGATTCAAGTATCAGACAGTGGTGAAAATAGTATCTGCCTTTCTGCCGAAGCGAACGCTAAGCTAACCGCAACGGCAATTGCGCCTGATTTAGAGCGTATTCGTCAAGCTGATTATTTATTGATGCAATTAGAAACCCCGCTATGTGGAATTGAAAAAGCCGCCCAAGTAGCAAAGGCTGCCAATACGGTAGTAATTCTAAACCCAGCACCAGCGCGCGCTTTATCTGATGAACTATTAGCGTGTGTGGATATTATCACGCCCAATGAAACCGAAGCTGAAGTGTTAACTGGTATCACGGTGACAGATGCTGACAGTGCTCAACGCGCGGCTAATGTTCTGCATGCAAAAGGCATTAAGACTGTGATGATCACGCTTGGCGCCAAAGGTGTATGGCTAAGTCAGAATGGTAATGGTGATATTATTGCAGGATTTCGTGTTGAAGCGACCGATACAACCGCCGCAGGTGATACCTTTAATGGTGCATTCGTGACTGGTTTGTTAGAAGATTTACCTTTAGAATCAGCAGTTAAATTCGCTCATGCTGCTGCTGCCATTTCGGTTACTCGCTTTGGTGCGCAAACCTCTATTCCAACTCGTGATGAGGTTGATGATTTTCTAGCTCAGCAATCATAGTGTAAGCAAGCACTTAACAAAGGATAAATAACATGGCAACGATGAAAGATATCGCAAAATTAGCAGGGGTTTCTACATCTACTGTGAGCCATGTTATTAACAACACCCGCTTTGTCAGTGATGAAATATCAGCACGGGTTAATAATGCCGCTAAAGAACTTCATTACAGCGGGCCATCAGTATTGGCGCGCAGTTTTAAGGTTAATCGCACTAAAACCTTAGGCATGTTAGTGACAACATCAACCAACCCTTTTTTTGGTGAAGTGGTTAAAGGTGTTGAGCGTAGCTGTTATCAACAGGGTTATAGCCTTATTTTGTGTAATACCGAAGGTGATCACCAACGGATGCACGAATCAATTAATACCTTATTGCAAAAGCGTGTTGATGGCTTAATTTTGATGTGTTCGTCATTAGAAGGCGAACAGATCGATGTGTTTGAGCATTATCCTGATATTCCCGTTGTGGTGATGGATTGGGGCTCAATGTTATTTACTAGCGATAAGATTCAAGATAATTCGCTACGGGGTGGCTATATGGCAACTCAATATTTGATAACCGCAGGCCATACTGAGATTGGTTGTATTACCGGGCCTTTGGTTCGTTACCAAGCGCAAATGCGTTATGAAGGTTATAAACGGGCGATGAACGAGGCAAAATTAAGTTTTCATTCAAGCTGGATTGTTGAATCTGATTTTGAATGTGAAGGTGGCTATACTGCCTTTATGGAAATGTATCAGCATGGCCGTTTACCGAGTGCCATTTTTGTGGCCAATGACATGATGGCAATGGGGGTTATCAATGCGGCTAATGAATGTGGAATTAATATTCCTAATGATTTATCCGTGATTGGTTATGATGACATCCATATCGCAAAATTTATGTCACCGGCATTGACCACTGTCCATCAACCAAAGTATCGATTAGGACAGGCTGCAGTGGAAACCTTACTTAAACGATTAGATAATCCAGCCAGTGATACGCAAACAATTCAGCTAGAGCCTACTTTAGTCACTCGTAATAGTGTGAAGATTATCGCGAATTAATCTATCGTATCAGCCAATATTGAATAACATAATATATTACTAAGATGATAAGTTTCCCCGCTTATCATCTTTTTTTTGCTCAAAGAGTATCAACTAACATCAATAGATTATAATTTAGATCTCGGTATATTACTGATGACATTGATTTTTTTCATGTCATGACTCAATAAATAACGTTGTGAAAGGAGCGTTGGCAATTGAAACGTAAACTAGATGACTCATTAGCACTGTGGCTCGATGAATTTAATCTGCAATTGGCAGCATTCAATGCAACAGGCGCCCCATTGAGTGCCACACGCGCACGGCAAGGGTTAGCCACTATTACCCAGTCATTGGTTACTGATATCCCTTATATAGCAATGGTTAACGATGCTGCTATTGAACATGTACCGATTAGGGTTTATCACCCACAACCTTTACAGCCGTTACCTATTTTGATGTATTTGCATGGTGGCGGCCATGTTGCAGGTAGTATTGCTGTTTATGATCCTATTTGTCGCAAATTGGCACTAGCCAGCCAGCATATTGTGGTTGCCATTGATTACCGTTTAGCGCCTGAATATCCTTACCCTGCTGCTGTGAATGATGGCTATTTGTGTTTACAGCAGTTATTGCCTCAATTGGATCGAATGGGGGTTAATTATTCACCACAAGTTTCTATTGGTGGTGATTCTGCGGGAGGCGCACTTGCAGCTACATTGTGTGGATTGGCTCAACAAGACAATAGAATATCGATCCATAAACAAGTACTTATTTATCCAAGCCTTGATTACACCTTATCTTTACCCTCAACAGTGATTAATGGTCGCAATTATTTTCTCCAGACAGATAAAATTGAGTGGTATTTTGAACAATATTTTGCAGATCAAGATGAGAGATATAAGGCCTCGCCATTATGGCAAGCGGTTGGTGAGCATTTTCCAGCAACATTAGTGATCACGACCGAGTTTTGTCCATTGCGTGATGATGGCCGCTATTATTATCAAAAATTATGTCAGCAAGGCGTCAGTGCTCAGTATTATAATATGCCAAATATGGTGCATGCTTTTTTAAATTTAGAGAATGTTGTGCCGACGTATTGTCAGCAGGCATATGAGAGAATAAAGACGTTTTTAGCTATAGACGAGGCGTAAAACAAATAAAGTCGTAAGTAATAATTTGAAAGATGACTTACGACTTAACGTTAAAAGAAAAATGTTTCATTATTCAAAAATTGATTCTAGGAGTAAATATAAGCCACGCAGTAAATCCATATAACACCTTCCATAGTGAGCTATCTTGTTGGTATACATTGTCATTTGTTCTAAATCTAGAATAGTGAGATTACACATTAAGTCAATGGCAGTTGAGTGAAAAAAGTGTATATTGTGAATATTGATCACTATTTGTTATTAAATGGTAATCAATGGTGTTTTTTCAAGATCTTTTGAGTTGTATTAATCACAACATCGATGTACATGAGGATTATGGATGATAACTCGTTTTAAGCGTTTAGCTGCAGCATTTGAACCTTTTATGTTATTGATGGGAGTTGTTGGTCCATTAGCCACATTGCCACAGTTATATAAATTATTTTTTTCTCATAGTGAACATGCTTTAGGATTATCGTTAACCACATGGGTGCTTTATGCGCTCCTCGCTGCATTATGGGCCGTGTACGGTTTTGTTCATAAAAATCCACCTATTTGGGTTGGTAACAGTCTTGGATTTTTAATGGATATGGCAATGGTTGTGGGTATTTTTTGGCATACAGGTGGTACGTTTTAACGCTATGTATGACTGAGGTATATAGCTAGTTTAATTATGGTCATTGTTTTCGCTTTTACCGTTCTTCAACTTTCAGTTGTGATGTTGTGGCTAAAAGTAAAATAATGGCCATTTTTTGATCGAGAAATAGTGATATTAGTGCTTTTTTGCTTTCATTTTATCCTTTACCGTAATTAAACGAAAATTAATAACGGAAGGATAAAGGAATAATGAAACATGCTAATTTAGCGGTATCTATTGCCGTAGCGTTATCAACATTGATCGTACCTACCTCTGTATTTGCTCAACCTAACGCTACCTCGATAGTTAATTATCATCAATCGCAGCCGTTAGTGGAGTATCAAGCATTACGCCAACGTTGGGCGGCGAGCTTTCTTGGTGATGCGACGATTCCTTTTGATGACACCTTAAAACAAACCGTTATTACAACTAATAATGCCGCAGATAGATATTGGTCATCGATGTTAACTGATCCTAATCGCACCAGTTTGTGGAGTGATGTGGAATTAGATCTACAAACGGATGCGGGTAAAAAGGTTTTAGGTGCCAATATTCGTACTTCTTATCAACGTTTATTTAATATGGCAAAAGCTTACCATTTACGTGATGGGCAATTACAGAATAATGCTGAATTACTGAGTGCCATTATTGATGGTATGACATTTCTAAATCAACATTATTATAAAGTTGGCGCGAAAGAATGGGGTAACTGGTGGCATTGGGAACTGGGTACCCCAAAAGATATTCATAATATTTTAGTGTTGCTATATGACCAATTACCGCCACAATTAATTACTGCTCACACGCAAGCCACCCGTTATTTCACGCCAGAAGCTACCCATTTAGGTGCAGGACCCGGTGCTGATGTGTCAAGTAATCCTCATTACCGTTTATCGACAGGGGGGAACCGTACAGATAATACTCAAGTGGTTATTCTACGCGGTATTTTAGATAATAATAGCGCTGAAATAGAAGCTGCTATTTCCGCCTTATCACCTGTTGTGGCTGAAGTGACAACCAGTGATGGTTTTTATAGTGATGGTAGTTTTTTACAGCATTATGATATTGCCTATAACGGTACTTACGGCAATGTGTTACTTAATGGCCTCGGTGCACAATTAGATTTAGTCGCAGGATCGCCTTGGCAAGCAACCGATCCAGTACTTAAAAATATTTATCCGATTATTTTTAAAAGTTACGCGCCATTATTAGAGCGCGGTAGCATGATGGAATTTGTCAATGGACGTGCAATATCTCGACCAAAAGAACAAGGTCATCATGTGGGTCATTTAGTCATTGCATCACTATTGCATTATATTGATGGCGCTGAGCCTCAAGTTAAAGCACAGTTGCAAAATCTTATTAAAACACAAATTATTCAAGACACATCTTTCGACTTTTTTACTTCGATCAATCATGTCGGCAATTATCAAAAAGCTAAAAGCTTAGTTGCAGATCCTGAGGTGAGTGGTGAACAACAATTGCAAGGATTCTTTAATTACCCAGCGATGGATCGGGCGGTTTATCGTGGTGATGATTGGAGCTTCAGTTTAGCGATGCACTCTAGTCGTTTAGGTAATTTTGAGTGTATGAATAATGAAAATAAACAAGGGTGGTTCACCGGTGATGGTATGGGCTACCTCTATAATGGTCAACTTGATCATTACCACAATTATTGGCCAGCAGTAAACCGTTACCGCCTTGAAGGTACCACGGTTGATAACCAAGTAATGGCTGATTGTGATGGTCAGCGCAATCAAATTAAAGGGGGGCGTCAAACACAAATGGATTGGGTTGGCTCGCTACGTTTTGATGATATTGGTGCTGCGGGAATGATGTTCAGTAATTGGAATAATACCCTCACGGCTAACAAATCGTGGTTTATGTTTGAAGATGAAATTGTGATGCTTGGCTCTGATATTAAGTCGACGACACCAGCAGATATCACTACTACTGTAATGAACCGAAAATTAGCCGACGTTGGTAACAATACGCTGTTTGTTAATGGTAAACCTTGGCAACCACAGTTAAGCCATACCATGAAGTTACGCACATTAACTCTGACTAATAATGAACTTGATGACAGTGATATTAGCTATATATTTCTAAAACCAACAACGGTTACTGTTGAGCAGCAGTTAAGAACAGGAGATTGGAGTGATATTGGTACGCGCAGCGGACAAGTTAGTGCCGAATTTGTTGCTGCAACTATCGCACAAACGGCTGCAAATGATCACTATGCTTATGTATTAATGCCTAATGCGGATAAAGAAGATGTACAAGATTTCATTGAGGAAATGCCGATCAAAGTACGTCGTAACGATAATTTAGCCCATATTGTCACCCATAAAGATCAAGCTATAACTGCTGCAAATATATGGACAGATCAAGGTGTTAAAGTTACTAACCAGCTTAGTGCATTTTCAAAAATGGCGCTGATGGTTGAAAAAGATGATCGTGAGTTAAAGCTTGCGGTGAGTGATCCGTTACAAACACAGACAATGTTACATATCAGACTGCATAAGTCAGTTGAGATTGAAACTGATATTGAGCAACGATTGCAGCTTGATGGTCAGGGAAATCTGATGATTAATGTCGATGGGTTAGTTGGCCAAAGTTATACCTTTACGCTAAAAAGAGTGGCTGCGGACTAATTATTGAATCACTGATATCGCCGTCACTAAATAGATAATGCAATTTCTATTGGTGACGGTTTTTTTTCATTTGGTGTTTTTGGAATAAAAAAACTTACGTTAGCTTTCATTTTGTTTTGTTTGTGATCTTAGCCGCTTTAATCTTTCGTTTTCTTTCGTATGATGCCTTATCAGTATTTCGAAAGCATTTAAAAAGGTTAACTATGGCGCCGTCCTCATCTCTGTCTCAACAAGCACGTTTTCATATGATGGCTAAGCCAACCAGTTATCGCTGTAATTTAAAATGTGATTATTGTTTTTATTTAGAAAAAGAAACCGTTGTCGGTAATCCCAGTGCTAACCGTTGTAGCTCGACTGTAAATACTGCGACGTCAAGCACGACTGTGGCGAGTAGTGATCAAATGTCAGATGCGACCCTAAAGCGTTATGTACGTCATTATATTGCCAGTCAAAATAGTAACGATATCGACTTTTCATGGCAGGGTGGAGAGCCGACGCTTGCGGGATTAGACTTTTATCGTAGCGTGGTTAAATACCAAGCCCAATATGGTGCAGGGAAAAACATAACCAATAGTTTCCAAACTAATGCGGTTGCGATCAATCGTCAGTGGGCGCAATTTTTTGCAGAGCATAAGTTTTTAATCGGTGTCTCAGTTGATGGTACGCCAGATGTTCATGATAAATATCGTATATCTGTTAATGGTAAACCGACTTTTGAACGGGTTAAAAAAGCGATTGAATTACTTTTAGAATATCAGGTTGAATTTAATATTCTAACGGTTATTAATGATCAAAATTGGAACAAAGGCCGTGAAACCTACCGCTTTTTAACGTCATTAGGCGCCCGCCACTTACAGTTTATTCCTATTGTTGAAGTTCAACCTCAATATCAAGCCAATAGTAGTGGTCATTATTCACCGCAAAAAGACGCACCATTAACTCATTTTTCTGTGCCTGCTGATGGTTATGGTCAGTTTATGAGTGAGGTGTTTGATGAGTGGTTACAGCACGATGTTGGTACAGTGTTTGTACGCATGTTTGACAGTATTTTAGCGACATGGCTTGGTTATCCCGCTTCGGTGTGTGTGCTGTCAAAACAGTGTGGTCAAGCGATGGTGATTGAAGCCAATGGTGATATTTATTCGTGTGATCACTATGTTTATCCCGCGAATAAACTGGGCAATATTGCTAGTACCGATCTGGTTAAGTTAGCCACCAGTAAACAGCAGCAACGGTTCGGAAATGCGAAATCGCAAAAATTGACCCAACAATGCCAGCAATGTGAGGTTCATGGTTTGTGTTATGGCGGTTGTCCGAAACACCGCTTGGTGACTGTGGCAGGCGAAAAGCATAAACAAAATTATTTGTGTCGCTCATACCAACAGATTTTCCGCCATACCGCACCTGCAATGCATATGATGAGTCAGGCGATTCAGCAAGGCGGAACTGCGGTAGATGCATTGCCTTATTTGGCCCAATTACGCTCAGCATAATATTGATCATTAAATTGAATTTTAAGACGTATTGCTGTGTGTTACAGCAGTATATTACAAGGAGTATACAATGAACCTGTCCTCGACGAAGAAGACAATAATTGCAAGTTTTGTGGCTGCTGCTTGCATGGCTTCTGCTGCTGTAGCAAACGCTGCTCCAACAACAGCCATTGAGAAACAGCCCAATGTGTTATTAGTGGTTATGGATGATCTGGGGACAGGTCAGTTAGATTTTGCGTTAGACAGTTTGAATAAAAAAACCTTAGCTGAACGCCCTGTACCCGTTCGCTATCAAGGTGATTTTGATAAAATGGTCGATGCAGCTAAGCGGGCGATGCCAACCGTTGCAAGTCTCGCTCAGCAAGGCGTGAAAATGACCAATGCTTTTGTGGCTCATCCGGTTTGTGGTCCTTCACGTGCAGGTATTTTTACGGGTCGTTACCCAACGAGTTTTGGTACTTACAGTAATGATGATGCTCTGCAAGGTGTACCGCTAGATATCAAATTATTACCAGCATTATTTCAAGAGAACGGTTATAACACCGCTAATATCGGTAAATGGCACAATGCTAAAATTAGCAGTAAAAATGCCGTTGCAGATCATAATAAAACCCGTGATTATCATGATAACCAAATACCGGTAACCCCAAAAGAATATGCGCCAGAAAGCCGTGGCTTTGATTACTCTTATAGTTTCTACGCATCTGGAGCTGCGTTATGGAATTCACCTGCTATTTATCAAAATGGTAAAAATATTCCAGCGCCAGGTTATTTAACGCATAACTTAACCAATGAAGCGCTGCAGTTTATCGAGCAAAGTGGTGATAAACCGTTCTTTATTAACCTTGCCTTTAGCGTGCCACATATTCCATTGGAAGAAGCGTCACCAGCGAAATATATGGAGCGTTTTAATACCGGTAATGTTGAAGCCGATAAATATTTTGCTGCGATTAATGCTGCCGATGAAGGTCTTGGACAAATAGTTGAACTGCTTAAGAAAAAAGGAGAGTTAGATAATACACTGATATTTTTCTTATCTGATAATGGCGCAGTACATGAATCGCCAATGCCAATGAATGGTATGGATCGTGGCTATAAAGGCCAGATGTACAATGGCGGTGTACGGGTACCATTTGTGGCATATTGGCCGAAACATATTCCTGCTGGTGGCACTAACGATACTCTGATCTCAGCATTAGATATTCTTCCTACAGCATTGACTGCTGCGGGCATTAAGATCCCTGCTGAAATGCAGCTTGATGGTAAAAATATTTTGCCTGTGCTTGAAGGTAAAACGAAGCAATCGCCGCATCAATATATTTATTGGGCAGGCCCTGGTGCGAAGCATTATAGCGAAGAAAACGATGCGTTCTGGCATGGCTACTGGAAATGGATCACCTATGAATCTAATGACATTCCTAAAAACCCCAATTTAGAAAAATTATCGAAAGGCTCATGGGCAATTCGAGATCAAGACTGGGCATTGTATTTCTATGATGATGGCACCAATAGCGTGAAATTATTTAATGACAAGCTTGATCCAAGTGAATCAAAAGATCTTGCTCAGCAATATCCACAAAAAGTGAAGCAAATGAAACAAGCTTTCTATGAGTGGATCAAAGATAAACCAAAGCCTGTTGCATGGGGACAAGATCGTTACCATGTGCTAACTGAATCAGCAAAAGGTTAATAATTGATCAAATATATCGCACTGCCATTATATTGAAGTGATATCAATATGATTGTGGTGCGTTATTGTTCATGGAGGATAACAATAATGAATAATGTACAAGCCACAGCTGCAGCAGCTGATACTAAAGAGAATATCGAACAAACCTCTTTAAAAACAGTATTATCAACGCCTTATAAAGCGAAAAACATTTCAGCTACCGAGAGACCAACGATTGCCTATGAACATCCAACCGCTGCGATGTATGTGCAATTATTTAAACAGCGACTAGTGCGTTTAAAAATGAAAGCGGCGACTTACTCGATTAATGATGCAGCGGTAGCAGATTATTTTGCTAAACCTAATGTAAGCATTGAGAACAAGTGCCAATACTTAGTGCGTTATGTTGCTGAAGCGTTTGAACATTATTCGGTGTGGGATTATAGCCATGCTTATTATCCTGGACGTCCAAGTCAACAAAATGCCCGTACAGATGCGATGGAAGGCACCAGCAGAGTATTACCGACGTTAGCGGCATGGTTAAGTCACCATGGTCCACAACCATTAGTGGGTTTAAATGATAAGCCGTTAGATATTGTGGCAATGTTACGGCAGGCTTTTTTAGCGGGAACAAACCCACAACATGCAGGCTATTGGGGCCAATTACACGACTATGATCAGCGTATTTGTGAAAGTGCCGATTTAGCATTGGCATTATGGCTCAGCCGTGAATATGTTTGGCAACAAATGACAGCAGCAGAACAAGCGCAAATCATTACCTGGTTTAAACAAGTTAACCACTGTCAAACTGTTGATAATAATTGGCATTTATTTCCACTAACGGTGCAGTTGGTTATTAAAGCACTCACTGGCGAAGATAGTGTTGCGTATGATAAGTACCAACGAATTAAAGAGTTTCATGTGGGGGATGGTTGGTTCCGTGATGGTGCTAAAGGCAATTATGATTACTACAACGCATGGGGATTTCATTATTCGCTCTATTGGCTCGATCAAATCGATGCCAATTTTGATCGCGACTTTATTCATCAAACCTTAGCGGATTTTGTTAGCCAATATCGCTATTTCTTTACTGTTGAAGGCCTGCCTTTCTTTGGTCGTAGTGCTTGCTATCGTCTTGCCGCTGCAGCGCCTTTGATTATGGCAGTTGATCAACACAGTGAGGTGATTTCTGCAGGTGAAGCTCAACGCGCATTTGCGACCAGTTTAGAATACTTTATCAGTCATGGTGCGATGCAACATGGTGCGCCAACCCAAGGGCTGTTTGGTGATGATACTCGCCTGGTTGATAACTATAGTGGACCTGCAAGTAGTTTTTGGTCACTACGTGCGCTGAATATAGCTTTATTTTGTGGTGAACGCTGTGGTTTGTGGCAGGCACAACAACAACCGTTACCTGTTGAGCAAGGTGATTTTAATTTTTCATTGCCAGCGATTAATGCGCAACTGATGGGCGTTTTCGAAACGAAAGAGGTGGTGGTGGTCTTTAAAAATGACTACCTCAGCGAACAGAGCCCATTATCGCGGCGATTAGAGCCTCAATCCTCGCGTCATTACTGGTTAGAAAAGATCCTCGGACGAGCAGAAAGGCCGAAAAATAACTTATTGCGTAAAGGTATTACCTGTTATTCATCAAAGATGGCACATTTCTTTTGATTTCATTTTGTTATTTATTTTCGATTTGAAAGTGATTATGTGATTCAGATCTTTTTATTTGTTTTTGTTTTCGAATATAGTTTAAATCGAAAGTTAACGGAAGGTTTGAGGGTTTTTATGTTTTTGGTTTCTTCGCGTGAAATGCTGTTGAAAGCGCAGCTAGGTGGTTATGCCGTTCCAGCTTTTAATATTCATAATCTTGAGACAATTCAAGTAGTACTTGAAACGGCTGCAGAGATGCGTTCTCCAGTTATTCTTGCTGGTACGCCTGGTACTTATTCTTACGCGGGTACTGATTACTTGGTGGGTATATGTCTTAAAGCTGCCCATATTTACCAAACGCCAATCGCACTGCATATGGATCATCACGAATCATTCAGTGATATTCGTACCAAAGTAGAGGCAGGTATAAAATCTGCAATGATTGATGGGTCTCATCATAGTTTTGAAGGCAATATCGATATTACTCGTAAAGTCGTGCAATTTTGTCATGGATGGGATTGTTCAGTTGAAGCTGAATTAGGCCGTTTAGGTGGTCAAGAAGACGATCTTATTGTGGAAGATAAAGACGCACTTTATACCGATCCAGATGCTGCGATTGAATTTATTAATGCAACGGGCATTGATTCATTAGCGATTGCAATCGGTACTGCGCACGGCATGTATAAAGAGCAGCCACGGTTAGATTTTGATCGCTTGGGTATTATTCGTAGTAAAACAGATACACCATTAGTGCTTCATGGCGCTTCAGGTGTGCCAGATGAAGATGTACGTCGTTGCATTGAATTAGGTATTACCAAAGTGAACGTTGCTACTGAACTTAAAATTGCGTTTGCTGATGCTGTGAAACAATATTTTATTGAGCATCCACAAGCGAACGATCCACGTCATTATATCATTCCGGGTAAAGCGGCAATGAAGCAAGTGATTCAGAATAAAATTCGTGTATGTGGTAGCGAAGGAAAAGCGTAATTAACCACAAACGAGAACCTCTCGCCATGGATGACACAATGTAATACTGATTCCCCCTAAAGTGGCTTACTTTATTTAGTATTACATTTATAACTTTGAGTGATGATGTTTTTTTGGCCATGATTGCGCTCCCATCTCAAGCACTCATGGCCTTTTTTCTGCCAGCTAATACTAGCCAGTAGGTGAAGAAAAATGACATATTCGAATTTAGTGACAAAGCACAATATAGCCATTATGGGTGAGTGCATGATTGAACTAAGCGGCGCGCCTTTTGCGACTCAACAGCAAAATTTTGGTGGCGATACGCTTAATACCGCGATTTATCTTTCTCGATTGCTACCGCAAAGTTCGCCTTGTTACATCACAGCACTTGGTATCGATAATTACAGCCATGCGATGATTGATGCATGGCAACAAGAAGGGATTGATTGTCGTTTTGTGATGCGTGAACGCAATAAATTACCGGGTATGTATGCGATTGAAATTGATTCACAAGGAGAGCGTAGTTTCCATTATTGGCGTAATGATTCTGCAGCACGTTATATGTGTGAGCATACGCAGTTTTCACAAATTATGGCGCAACTAAAAAGCTATGATTTGATCTACCTCTCAGGGATCTCTTTGGCGGTTTTACCTGAACATGGCAAAATTAAACTGATTGAAGCCCTTGCTCGTTTGAAAGCTGAAGGTTGTAAAATTGCGGTTGATTCTAATTATCGGCCACGATTATGGAATAGTACCACGCATGCTAAAACGTGGTTGTCAGAACTATATCGTTTGGCTGATATTGCATTAGTGACCGCTGATGATGAAGATTTATTATGTGGTGAAGTTAATACGCCAGCAACGGTGATTGCTGAGCGATTACACCGTTTAGGTGTCGATCAAGTGGTGGTGAAATTAGGCAGTAACGGTGCAATGTGGTCATATGCCGGTCAGCATGGTTTTGTTGGTGGTAATAAAATTGATGAGGTTGTCGATACCACCGCCGCTGGCGATTCTTTTAATGCGGCTTATATAGCGGCATGGGCAACAGGTTTACCAATGGCTGAATGTTGTCAGTGGGGTAATAACCTCGCAGCACAAGTGATTCAACATCGTGGAGCCATAATTCCACAGCAATGTACCCAATATTTAACGGATTTAATGAGTAGTAATTATGATGACAAATGAATGGATTGATCGTTTGCGTGCATTGCGAGTAATGCCTGTTATACAAATTGAAAATGCGGCAGATGCAGTTCCACTTGCTAAAGTATTAGTTGAAAATGGTCTGCCTGCTGCGGAAATTACGTTTAGAACGGCAGCTGCAGCTGAATCTATTCGCTTAATTCGCGCCGCTTACCCACAAATTGTATTGTGTGCAGGAACAGTATTAACCACAGAGCAAGTCGATGCTGCAATTGCGGCAGGAGCTGATTTTGTGATTAGTCCAGGGTTTAATCCAACCACAGTAAAATATTGTTTAGCCAATAATATTAAGATGATCCCTGGAGTTAATAATCCAAGTTTAGTTGAGCAAGCATTAGAATTAGGTGTAAGTGCGCTTAAGTTTTTCCCTGCTGAGGCGTCAGGTGGCATTAATATGCTTAAATCATTGGTTGGGCCTTATAGCCAAATTCAATTGATGCCGACAGGTGGCGTTACACCGCTAAATTTAAGTGATTATTTAGCGATTCCTCAAGTAATTGCTTGTGGCGGTACTTGGATCGCGCCAACAAGTGCTATTACGCAGCATGACTGGGATTTGATTGCCGCCAATGTACGCGAAGTGTGTGCAATGATTGCTCAGGCGAAGGCATAAGGATTGATGATGACCAATGTAAAGCATGTCGCGGTATTGCTTGCCGATGGTTTTGAGGAAGGCGAAGCGGTCGTTTTTATCGATATTATGCGCCGTTTAGATATTAAAGTAGACGTGTTGTCTTGCATGGCAACCACCACGCTTAATACTTATTTTGAAACTAAAATCAGTGCTGATTATGTGTTAGCAGATAAATTCGACACCACTTATGATGCTGTAATGATGCCCGGTGGCCCGCAAGGTACTGATAATTTATCAGCTAATGCCAATGTCATTGCTTTTTTAAAGCGTCATATTGAAGCTAATAAGTATATTTGTGCATTATGCTCATCTGGCGCAAAAGTACTTGCAGCGCATCATTTATTGCAAGGCCGCACGTATACTACCGGTGATAAACTCGCTGAAAAATTCGACGACGGTCAATTTATAAAACAGAAAGTAGTGGTTGATGGCCAATTTATTACTGGACGTGGTTTAGGTGTTAGTTTTGAATTCGCGTTTACCGTTGCACGTTATTTATTAACTGATGATCAGCAAAAAGTGGATTGGCAAGCAAGCCATATTTATTTTGATCATTGGCCGCTGAATAATAATTAAATTATAACGTTCGTTGTCTGAATACTAAAAGCCTAGCTAATCAAATAGCTAGGCTTTTTTAAAATGCTATTTTAATTGGCGAATTATTTCAGTGGCAACAGCTTGAGCTGAGGCCGGGTTTTGTCCGGTAATAAGATTGTTATCGACAACAATATAGCTTTGCCAATCAGCGCCTTTACTATAGTGTGCCCCTTGGGTGGTTAGCATATCTTCAAGTAAAAAAGGCACAACATCCGTTAAGCCAACTGCAGCTTCTTCGCTATTACTGAATCCCGTAACATTTTTACCTGTGATAAGAGGGCTGCCATCTGGGTTTTGTGGCGCTTTTAATGCAGCAGGCCCATGACAAACTAACCCTGTCGGTTTGTTGTTCTGATAACACCATTCAATAATATTTTTTGATGCTGCATCTTGCGATAGATCCCACAATGGTCCATGTCCTCCAGGATAAAATACAGCGTCATAGTCAGTAGGATTTATGGTCGACAATAACAATGTATTGGCTAATTGTGTAATGGCGTCTGGATCATTTTTAAAGCGCACCACAGATTCTGTTTGAAGTTCTGGTGTATCACTTTTGGGGTCAATCGGAACTTGTCCACCATTAGGAGAGGCGAGAGCAACTGTGCAGTTATTATCTTTAAAGGCGTAAAATGGCACCGTAAATTCATCAAGCCATAGACCCGTTTTTGTGGTGGTTTTACCCAAATACTGATGAGACGTTAAGACAATTAAAATATTCATATTTATCCTTTAACTCCCGTGTAAATAAGCCATATTCATTGAACATAAATTAATATTACAATTAGTTATAGGCTTAAATAATTACTGCAACAACTATAATAGTTATGTTTTTTGTCAATATTATATCTACCTATTTATCAAAATAATGGCATCAGCGAAGAGGGGGGAAGGAAGAGCAATGAAAGCGGTATATTAAGCGAGGAGGTAGATAAGTATAGATAAACAAAAAGGCCACCGAAGTGACCTTTTTGTGAAAAATAGCAGTTTAACTTAGTCTGCCATTTCAGCATTGTGGTAAACGTTTTGTACGTCATCACAATCGTTTAGTGCGTCAAGGAATTTCTCAAACATTGCAATGTCGTCACCAGCCAATTCAGTCATTGTCTGTGGAACGAAAGCAATTTCTTCAGAATCAATCGCAACATCCGGCATCGTTGCTGCAAGTGCATTTTTAACTTTGAAGAATTCAGTGTGAGGGGCATAAATAGTAATTTCGCCATCTTCACAAGTGATGTCAGTAACGTCAACGTCTTCCATCATTAGATTTTCAAGAACAACTTCTTCGTCAGTACCTTTAAACTCAAATACTGCTTGGTGTTCAAACATGTGGCCAACAGTACCAGGGCTACCGATTTTTGCATGGTTTTTAACGAATGCTTGACGAACATCCATGAAAGTACGGTTGTTGTTATCTGTTAAACAGTCAACGATAACCATGCAGTTGCCAGGGCCAAAACCTTCGTAACGTGCAGTTGCGTAATCTTCACCACCGCCGCCTTTCGCTTTATCAATTGCTTTTTCGATAACGTGGCTTGGCACCTGATCTTTCTTCGCTTTCTCAATAAGACGGCGAAGTGCTAGGTTAGCATCTGGATCAGGGCTACCGTTCTTAGCACAAACGTAGATCTCTTTACCGTATTTAGAGTAAACCTTGATCTTAGCGCCTTGGGTTTTTGCCATAGACAATTTGCGTACTTCGAACTTTCTTCCCATGAGGAATCACTCTCTTTTACTGTTTTAGACGGTCAATTATGGACAGATTTTACCAGTAACCCCCCTGTTATGGCTAGTTAGATCTGTATTTATACTAAGTAAAGTCGATTTTTTTATTTTTACGTTGAAATAATAAACGAGGGTTCAAAAACATGGACCGTTAGTTTTATTTTTGGAGTGAAAGATTTCAAATCTAGGCTTACTTCTCGCAATGTAATAATAAATGGTAACTAAATCCGTTATTTTCTCATTATATAAGAATGCGACTTGTCGTTAACGATAGAATTAGTTACAAATAATCATCACACAAATTAGAGATAACCTATCTGTGACTCATTCACTCAGTGCTAATGAAAAATTGTTGCAAGTGCTTATTCACATTGCTGCATCTAATGTGCCGTTACAAGCACAACAACTCAGTGCCGAAATGGGAATGCCAATAAGTAGCGTATATCGTTATTTAGCATTACTTCGTGATTGGAATTTAATTGAAGAAAATCATGGACGTAATACTTATAGTGCCGGCCCTGCAGCATTACAACTTCAGCGAAATTTTGAAATAAACTCGCCATTACCTGATGGCGTAAGACCGATTTTAAAGCGGTTACAACAGCAAACGGGCGAGATGTCTGCTTATATGGTTGCGGTAGGATTCAATGCTTTATGTGTTGACAGTATTGATAGCCCCTATGCATTACGTTGTAGTTATGAAAAAGGTCAAAGCCAGCCATTGATCCGTGGCGCTTCTGCGAAAGTGATTCTGGCTTATTTACCATTGGCACGCCAATTAACGATTTTAGAACATTACGATATTACCGAACAGCAACAGATCGATAGTTGGATTGCCGAGTTAGATCTCATTAAACAAGATGGTTTTGCTATTAGTACATCAGAAATTGATGTCGGTGTTTCTGGTGTCAGTGCCCCCGTGTTTGTGGGTAATAAAGTGGTTGGAGCTGTTAGTGTCATGGCTCCAGCAGAGCGCATTAATAGCCGCAAAAATAAAATTGTAATGTGTGTATTACAAGCAGCAAGAGCATTACCACCACAACACTAGGGTGTGTTGTTTATAAAGGCAGAAGATAGGGAAGGTAGGCGTATGTTAGTCGATCAATTAAAAAAATTATTTAAAAATGAGCCTCAAAAACCGATGCTATATCATCGTAAACATACGCTCATCAGCCCTTATACTCAACAATGCCAACCTGGTGTGATGTTAGTGGGGGTTATTTCAGATCTGAATGTTGATTGGGGGCGTGGACGACAAGGTGCTAAAGAAGGCCCTGCCAGTATTCGACGTATACTGCCGCGGACTCATCCACAAACGGCATTGCCTTTTTATGATGCCGGTGATATTGAACAAACTATTGATGATCATAGCTTTGCAGCAGTAAGTGACAGGCAACATCAATTATTGCTACGTGGTCTACGCGATGGTCATTTTCCTGTTGTTCTCGGTGGTGGTCATGAAATTTCAATTGCTAGTTATCAGGCATTGTCTGATTTTAGTGCTGAGATGCAGTTATCACCAACAATAATGGATACACAACCAACGCTTACCGCTCCTCGTGTTGGGGTGATTAATTTTGATGCTCATTTTGAGTTAAGGCCATCATTATCGTTACGGGCAGGTTCTGCATTTCATGCTGCATGGTGTTATAGCAAACAGCAACAACGCAGTTTTGATTTTCTCGGTTTAGGTATTTGCGATCATGCTAATTCACAAGCAATGTTTAAATTAGCACAAGAGCTTGGCTGTCAGTGGTTGCTAGATAATCAAATGACAGCTCGTAATAAAAAACATATTCAGGCGCAACTGGACAGTTTTATAGATAATGTTGATTGTATTCAGCTAAGTATAGATTTGGATGTGTTTTCGTCATCAATAGCACCTGGAGCGAATATGACGCGCATGCATGGCGTGAGTTTATCAATGGTGGAATGGGCAATTAAACATATAATGGCAAGCGGTAAAGTTAAGATTGTCGATATTGCTGAATTGAACCCTGAGTATGATTACGATAATCAGACGGCTAAATTAGCCACCAAGCTCATTCAAACCATTGTTCATTTTGTCTAACCCCTATTTATAAATGGGTAACAACATGAAAAAGATGGTTTTATCAGCGTAAAGATTGATTTTTAATGATTTTGATTAAAAAACAATATCAGTAATAATAAAATTACTGTTTTTGTAAAAAAAGACTTTACAGCTAAGGCTAAGCTCGCTATTATTCGCGCCATTGGAGAGATGGCTGAGTGGTTGAAAGCACCGGTCTTGAAAACCGGCATACGTTTATAGCGTATCTAGGGTTCAAATCCCTATCTCTCCGCCATATTCTAGAAATTTGATTTAATCGAGTTTCATAAAGAATTGGAGCGGTAGTTCAGTTGGTTAGAATACCGGCCTGTCACGCCGGGGGTCGCGGGTTCGAGTCCCGTCCGCTCCGCCAACACAACGAAGCCTCGTCAGCAATGACGGGGCTTTTTTGCATCTGGAATATTTAAGTCAAATACAATAAGTTTCAATGATCAGCCTGTCACGCCGAGGGGCGCGCTGATTTTCGGAATGGCAAGTCCCGCCCGCTTCACAACACAACGAAGCCTCGTCAGTAATGTGAGGATTTTTTGCATCTATTTTTTACAGTGAATACCCACTGGTTATTATCCGTCATCTCGGAAGAGAGGTACGAACTATCCGTGATCTATTCATCACGTGTTTGAGCATTAAAGACAGCAGTGAACATGCGTTAAAACTCAACGGAAACAGCCACTCTACGACGCGTGGATAGTAGATTCCCTATCTCGTTCGTAACCTCACTGTAGGGAATGACGGGGCTACTTATTTACCGCTAAATAGGCTCCCGCTGCAATCATAATACCGCCAGCTGTTTGGTTTAGACGCTGTTGTGCAGTTGGCGTTTTGATCACTTTTGCTAATCGTGAAGCGCCATAAGCAACGAGCATAATCGCCGCCATTAATGCGATAGAAGATAAGATCGAAACTAAAACAATATCACTGCGATTTAAGCGAGTTAAATCAATAAAAGTTGGTAAAAACGAGACATAGAACAAAATCACTTTAGGATTTGATGCTGAAATCAAAAAACCATGTCCAAAGCTGGCTAAGGCTGTTTGTTGGGGTTTTTGTTGTTCAGTATGCGGCTGATTGTGTGTAAATGCAGTTATCATCTTATAGCCAAGATAGATTAAATAGCCAGCACCGAGATACCGAATAATTATAAATATTTCTGACCAATTTTCAGCAATAGTGGCTAATCCAAAACAAGCTAGTTGTAAGTAAAGTAAATCACTGCATACCATGCCTAATGCCATCATGACACATTTTGTGGGGCCTTCTACCATTGCTTTAGCAAGAATGGCAAATATACCAGGACCTGGAGTGATCGCAAAAATGAAAATAGCACCAAAGAACGCGATGGCAGCCTCAAATGACATTAAGTTATCTCAGAATATGAATATTTTGTGGATGCTATCATGGAGGCGCTATTTTACAATCCACATTTTATATAAGCGTTAAAATTACTCTTTAAGGTATCGCTTAGCTTAATAGGGTTATTTGCTAGCGAGTAAAGTGTTGCTGAAGGTGGTTTTAGTTCTGCTTTAGCGCTAAAGGTATCGGGTTTTGGTTTATTAATCACCAAACAGTATATAAGGGATGGTTTTTTGCGGCGTTTAGTTTCAGAATGTCGGGTTTAGAGCATTGGTAAACGTGAAGAGAATCAAAGTATGGTTCTTTTATCGCTAAGCCTTTAGAGGGAAAGATATCTTGGATAAGCCACAAATTATATGTGTAGAAGGTAATATCGGTGCCGGTAAATCGACATTACTCCCTCAACTCGCAGCAGCACTAAACGCGACAGCTATTTTAGAGCCTGTAGATTCTGATCCTGAATTTCAACATCTATTAGGTGAATTTACACGTGACCCTTTTAACGTTACTGCGCGCAGCAATTTTCAATGTTATATCACAGCACAACGCGCTGAGTTATTGAATAATTTGAATCCGAAAGGGGTTTATATTATTGAGCGTTCTTTGTTGAGTGATTTGGTCTTTACTCATGCTTGTATTGCCAATTACAACAGCACAGCTGAAGACATAGCTAAACATATGGCGTGTTATCAGCACTTGATCAGTCAAATTAATCAATATCCAACCATTGATTATTGTATTTATTTAAAGACCGATCCTGAGATAGCTTATCAGCGTATGCGTCAGCGTGGTCGTGTTGAAGAGATGGGATTAGATCTTGGCTATATTAGTGATATCGATGCATTTCATGATGCGGTATTACCTCAAGCATGTCGCAAAATGGGTACTAAGCTGATTCGTATTGATTGGAATCAACCACGTGTTATTAGCGATTTACTACCACAATTGAATGCTGCAGGTTTAGTTGTTAACTAATCTGATGCTATAAACGCAAGAGGCTACAGTTAATGGTTAACCGTAGCCTCTTAGCTAATTAGCTTTTTAGCATTTGCCAGTATTTTTGGTAAATATTTACCGCATCACCAACGTCATTTGTGAATTCACCATTATTGACTTGCTCGTCAGTTGGGAAAATCATTGGATCCGTTTGTAATTCAGCGGGTAAAAATTGCTTAGCCTTCTTGTTGGGTGCTGGGAATCCAAGCGCTTCAACAATTTTTGCTTGGTTTTCTGGTCGCATAAAGAAATCAATAAACTTGAACGCAAGCTCTTTATGTTCGCTGCCTTTCGGGACGATAAAATTATCCATCCATAAAATTGCACCGTCTGTTGGATAAACAAACTTCAATTCTGGCATTTCTTTTTTCGCCATAAAGGCATTGCCATTCCACTGCATACCGATCATAGCTTCCCCTGTAACATAAGGGACATGCGGAGCATCAGAATTGTAAACCACCACGTTTGAACGCAGCTGGCGTAATTTTTCGTAAGCCTGTTTAATTTCAGCTTCGTTAGTGCTGTTAATGCTGTGGCCTTGGGCACGTAATGCCATACCGAACACATCGCGAACATCATCAAGTAACATCACTTGTTGTTCAAAATTGGTGTTCCATAAATCTTTCCAGCTAGTTACCTGATCATTGGTGATCACTTCAGCATTGTAACTAATCCCCGTGACGCCCCATACATAAGGTAATGAGTAGTCATTGTTAGGATCGAAAGGCTGTTTCATTAGGCCTGAATAGATGTCATTTAAGTGATGCATCTTGCTTTTATCTATTTTTGCAAGCATGCCTTCACGGGCCATTTTTTCAATAAAGTACGTTGATGCAAATGCAACATCATAGCCCTTGCCATCAAGTAGCTTGAGCTTAGTGTACATTGCTTCATTATTATCGAACGTAGAGTAGTTGACAGTGACATCATATTCTTTTTCAAAGGCTTTGATTACATCTGTTGGCATATACTCTGCCCAGTTGTAAACGTTAAGCACATCATTTGCTGCCGAAACATTAAATGCTGAAAGTGCGAATGCTAGTGTGGTCACCCCTTTGAATATTTTCTTCATGTTATTAATTCCTAATTGACCAGGTAAGTCAGATCCGAGCGCGGATATTAGAGTTAACTACCAAAGTGTCAAAATTTATCGTCATAACTTATGACCCTGATCACATTAATAAATTGCTTGTACAGCTCTAAGAGTCGTGACATTATCCGCGCGATTTTTAACCTGTATTTTTTTTGTGGGCAATTGGAATGTCAATCAGCAGTCAATATATCGATAGTTACTACCAAGCAACCGTTAATGCGTTACCAGAACAACCAATACTTGATCAGGCAATTGAAGCTGATGTTTGTATTATTGGTGGCGGTATGACGGGGTTAAATGCCGCGATTGAATTACGTCAAAAAGGATTCTCTGTTGTGGTGCTTGAATCACAACGTTTAGCATGGGGTGGATCTGGACGTAATGGTGGTCAATGTTTAGTGGGTTATTGCCTTGGGTTACGTGAAGTTGATGAAACATACGGGCCTGAGTGGGGTAAACAACTATGGGATCTTTCTTGTGAAGCGATTGATATTGCTCGCGATCGGATTGAGAAATTTAATATTGATTGTGATTTTCAACAAGGCTATATCGAATTAGCATTGAAGAAAAGCCAAGAAACAGAATTAAAATCTTGGTATGACCTTAAACAAGGCCGTTATGATTACCCAAGTGCAAGCTGGTGGGATAAAGATAAAATCAATCAAGTCGCGCATACTGAACGCTATTTAGGTGGACTTTATGATTCAAACAGTGCTCATATGCACCCGCTCAATTACACTCTTGGTTTAGCACAAGCGGCATTAAGTTTAGGGGCGACTATTTTTGAAAATACGCCAGCAGTTAAACTTGATAAAGGTAATCCGCATATTATCCATACCCCTAAAGGTCAGGTTAAAGCGAAACAAGTGTTATTAGCGTGTAATGCCTATTTAGATGGATTAAATCGTAAAGCACAAAGTGTGGTGTTACCTGTTGTGTCATACATTGGTGTGACCGAGCAATTGGGTGATCGCCAGCCTATCAGTAATATGATGGCAATGTCAGATCTAAACAATAGCCTTGACTATTACCGTCCAACCCCTGATGGCCGTATTTTATTTGGTGGTGTTAATCATCCATTTAATGGTGAATACAGTGATTCAAGCGAGCGTTTACGCCAACGTATGATCACGGTGTTCCCACAACTTGCTGATGTAAAAATGGAATACCATTGGGGCGGTCTCTTTGCGGTAACACGCTCTTACATGCCACAAATTGATCACTTAGGTAATGATATTTATGTTGCTCATGGTTATACCGGCCATGGTGTCGGATTAACCAATATCGCAGGTAAAGTGGTTGCTGAAGCAATGGCTGGTACCGCTGAGCGCTTTGATGTCTTTGCTAAAATTAAGCATGGTTGGATTCCAACCCCTGAAGTTTTACGTAAACCAGCACTAGCAATGGCTATCTGGAAAGCACGCTTAGAAGACTCACTGGGCAAATAATTAAAATTTATTTGCAATAAAATACAAAAATGTAAGTTTATTTGCTATCTTGGCAGGGGTAATAGTGAATTATTTGCTAATTTTAACCCATCAGAGAGAGCATTATGATCGAGCGTCAAGAAACGAAAGCCCGTATGAGTCGCATTGTGAAGCACAATGGTACTATTTATCTTTGTGGTCAAGTTTGTGCCGATGCAACCAAAGATATTACTGAGCAGACACAAACCATGCTTGATAAAGTGGAAACATTACTAGAGCAAGCGGGCAGTGATAAAGAACACATGCTATCAGCGACTATTTATATTAAAGATATGAGTATGTTTGCTGAGATGAATGCAGTATGGGACAACTGGGTTCCAGCGGGACACGCACCTGCGCGTGCATGTGTTGAAGCTAGCATGGCTCGCGATGCTTTGTTAGTTGAAATTTCGGTGATCGCCGCTGAAAAGTAATACTACACCTATTTATATTTAACAAAGGTCGGCAATATGTCGGCCTTTGTTATAACTAATTGATGCTAAATTCACACAACGGAATAAAAAACAAGCAACTGATCTTTTTAATGAAATTTTAGCTTTACAGCCAAGGCGAAGCTCGCTATTATTCGCGCCATTGGAGAGATGGCTGAGTGGTTGAAAGCACCGGTCTTGAAAACCGGCATACGTTTATAGCGTATCTAGGGTTCAAATCCCTATCTCTCCGCCATATTCTAGAAATTTGATTTAATCGAGTTTCATAAAGAATTGGAGCGGTAGTTCAGTTGGTTAGAATACCGGCCTGTCACGCCGGGGGTCGCGGGTTCGAGTCCCGTCCGCTCCGCCAACACAACGAAGCCTCGTCAGTAATGACGGGGCTTTTTTGCATCTGGAATATTTAACCTAGATGCAAAAAGTGTGAATAATCGGTCTGTCACGCCGAGGGTCGCGCTGATTTTCGGAATGGCAAGTCCCGTCCGCTTCACAACACAACGAAGCCTCGTCAGTAATGTGAGGATTTTTTGCATCTGGAATATTTAACCTAGATGCAAAAAGTGTGAATAATCGGTCTGTCACGCCGAGGGTCGCGCTGATTTTCGGAATGGCAAGTCCCGTCCGCTTCACAACACAACGAAGCCTCGTCAGTAATGTGAGGATTTTTTGCATCTGGAATATTTAACCTAGATGCAAAAAGTGTGAATAATCGGTCTGTCACGCCGAGGGTCGCGCTGATTTTCGGAATGGCAAGTCCCGTCCGCTTCACAACACAACGAAGCCTCGTCAGTAATGTGAGGATTTTTTGCATCTGGAATATTTAACCTAGATGCAAAAAGTGTGAATAATCGGTCTGTCACGCCGAGGGTCGCGCTGATTTTCGGAATGGCAAGTCCCGTCCGCTTCACAACACAACGAAGCCTCGTCAGTAATGTGAGGATTTTTTGCATCTGGAATATTTAAGTCAAATACAATAAGTTTCAATGATCGGTCTGTCACGCCGAGGGTCGCGCTGATTTTCGGAATGGCAAGTCCCGTCCGCTTCACAACACAACGAAGCCTCGTCAGCAATGTGAGGATTTTTTGCATCTGGAATATTTAACCTAGATGCAAAAAGTGTGAATAATCGATTTGTCACACCGAGGGTAGCGCTGATTTTTAAAGTAAATAACAATAATTGATATTAGTAATTAGTTTTATTGTTATATATAAAAAATCAATTTAATTGCACTGCTAGTATATAAATTTGTTTTATATTATTTATTTGTTTTATTCGCTGGTAACTTATACAATAGGCAAAATTCCCAATTATTATTATAGTGAGTATTAAACAATATCACTTATATAGTCTAATTATGTTTTAAAGGTTTAATTGATGATTCAACGCGTTATATCTTATATCTATAAAAGAACATTATATAAAGTTTATCGTTCTCATGTTAATAAGAAACTACAGGCAAGATTAAAGAATAAAAACTTTAGTTTGATCTCTAATAACTGCATCGGTGGTCTTACTTGCAGTGATTTAGCTCAACCATTTAATTCACCAACAGTAGGATGTTTTTTCTATTCAGATTGTTATCTGAAATTTTGTGAAAACCTTAAACACTATTTATCATTAGAATTAGAACAAGCGACAAGTTCTAAATATATTGATTCTTATCCTTATATTTTGGGTAAGCTAGGTGATATTGAAATTCATTTTATTCATGACTCATCTTTTGCTGAAGTAAAAGAAAAATGGGAACGCAGAAAAAAACGCGTTGATTTTGATAACTTATTTTTTGTCATGTCTGATCGTGATATTTGCGATGAAGGCGATATTGAGCGTTTCTTACGCTTAGATGACGGTAAATCAGTGTTCTTTGGTGCACGTAAACGTTCTAATTTAGATAACTTTGTTCATTGTTATAATGAGAAAGGTGAAATCACCACTCAATTCTTTGCAATGTACCGTGTACATGAGAAGTATTTTGACATGGTTGAATGGTTAAACACCAAGCGAATCGTTATCTATTAATATTTCATGCATGATACTAATTCAAGAAAACCAATAACTTGAATTAGTATCAGCACCACGTTATATCATTAGCTATTGTGGCCAAGTCATAGCTTAACGATATCTATTTTATAAAACAGTATTAATATTATGCTTTAATACTGTTATATAATACCTATAGTTTTTTATTGAAGATAAAATAAAATATATTTAGATAATTTAGTTAGATAAATATTCGTATTTGCTGATGCAAAAATGACTTATTCTTTGTTTTAAATTGACACAAGGTTTATTTTTTAAAATTCCCACACGTATAAATTAAAAACATTAATACTAGTTATTGTTGCCAATGGATAATTTGTTCATTATTCCAGTTATTATCAATATCGGCATAGTGTTGTTCTAATACATGACGTTTAATTTTTAACGTTGGAGTTAAGATACCATTTTCAATACTCCAAGGTTCTTTAATTATCAATATCCCTTTGATTTTTTGATGAGATTCTAACTCGTTATTTATTTTAGCTAAAACGCCAACAAGCTTTTTTTCATAACGTTGATGATTAAACTGAGGATAATCATGGGCTACCGCTAAAAGTATAGGCGCTGACATTCCAGAGCCTATCAAGCACACCATTTCAAAGTTACCCAATTCCATAAAGCGCTTTTCTATCGGCACAGGTGAAACAAACTTCCCTTTGGCTGTTTTGAACGTGTCTTTCTTACGCCCTTGAATGGTTAAATAACCTTCATTGTCTAATTCACCGATATCACCGGTATATAGCCAGCCATCATTATCAAAGCTTGCTTGAGTTGCTTGAGAGTTATTGTAATAACCGCTAAATAAGCCTTTACTGCGCACGAGTATCTCTTTATCAGCCGCGATTTTGATCTCAATACCAGGACCTGCATTGCCGACCGTGCCAATTTTATCGCTACGGTAAGGATGGTTGAGAGTACTGTAAGCAAATGACTCTGTCATTCCCCATGCTTCAGTAATATTAAGGCCAATACTTTCATACCAACGTAATAAGCCAGCTGAGACAGGAGCAGAGCCACAGCCCAGCACGCGTGCTTTATCAAGCCCTAACCCTTGCGCTAATTTACGCTTAATAAAGGTTGATATTAAAGGAATACTTAACAGAAAATTCAATTTAGCGGGGGGAAGTTTATCTTGTATACGTTGTTGAAATAAGGTCCAAAGACGTGGAACCGACACAAAAATTGTTGGTCGATGCATTTTTACATCATCAATAAAAGTATCAAGCGATTCTGGAAACGCCACTTGTAATCCTGACATAATTGAAGAGCCAAAAATATAAACTCGTTCAGTAATATGGGCTAATGGTAGATATGAGAATAAGCGCTCATTGTCTTCTAAACCGATATGCTCAATGATTTTTTGTGATGACCATACAAATGCGCCGTAAGTGAGCATCGCACCTTTAGGCATCCCTGATGTGCCAGATGTGTAAACAATTGACATTAAATCAGTGTCATGATGCGAGCAACGCTCTGAGGTCGGTAAATGCTGCTCAATTAAATCGTCAAATTGATATTGGCATGTTGGAGTGTCTGGATACGAAAAAGCAATCGTGGGGATATTAGCATGGGTGGCTACGACATTATTAATGGCACTTGGGCTGTCAAGTTTACCAATAATAATCAATTTAGCTTCACTATGCTCAATACAATGGGCGATAGTATCAGCGCCTGCGGTCGGAAAAATAGGCACACTGATATAGCCGCCAAGCATCATTGCTAAGTCACAAATAAACCATTCGGCACAGTTTTTAGAAATCAAAGCAATGCGATCACCTTGTTGAAGGCCTAATTGCTGAAATGCGGTGACTAAACGTTGGGCTTTATCTGCAACACTGGCGTAGGTGTAGTTAACAAATTGACGATTGATGATTTGTTTTAAATAAATATCGTTAGGGCGTTCATTAGCCCATTTGATGATCATGTCAGCAGGTGTTTGCAGTTGAGCCATAAGCACTCCGTTTAACAAATGGATCATTGATTGCTAAGTGTTACTATAATGTTAAATCTAGGCTGTTATCTAAGTTGACGTCAAGTAAGATTATGCTAATTGTTTAGTATTATTAGCAGTTGAGTTGAATTAATCTTGGTATTCTATTGAATTGTAAAGTTTTATTTGTGTGTGTATAGGCTATACGCTTACTCAATTTATGTGATCTGTATAAATTGAGTAAGGTCTAGTAATTGGAAATTAATGATAATTAAGCCGCAATATAATGCTGAGCTTGAGTGTGTAATTGTTGATATTCAACTGTGTGTTGATCATCTACTTGGCAAATCGACAGTAAATCTTCGATAAAATACCCTACGGCACGCCATTCTATCGCCGCAATTTTTTGTTGCTGCTCAAGGGCTAAGTCATCATAAATCGATGCTGCACCAAAATCGCCCACCAAAATATTGGCATTGTCGTCAACTAGAACGTTATGCGCATAGATATCACCATGAGCAACACCTTGCTGTTGCATATGAGTAATAACGGCGATCATTTGTTCAACAATCGTTGCGATAGCGGTAATTGACAGTGTAAATTGCGCAGGGAAGGTATCTCGAGTACAGGACACCAATGTAGGCGGTAAACCTAAATTACGATAATGCGCTGGAATTAATGCCATGATCAGTGCGAGGTAGTCAGGTTCATCTACTTGCGCTAATGAAGCAATTAAGTTTGGATGTGCGCCTGTTTTTAAGCATGCATTTAATTCATCTTGCGGGTAACCATCAGAAGTAACTTGTCCTTTAAAAACCTTAACGGCAATTTCATTATCAAGTTGATGCGGGTTTGACAGCCATTGCGCTAATGAAATAACCCCTGAAGCCCCTTGGCCTAATACTTTATCCAGTTGGTAATCACTTGATGCAACATAAGGCAGTGGATGATTGACTTGCTGGTTGCGGTTAAAATCATTACCTGAAAAAGCAAGCCATGCCAGTTTAGGTAAATCAAGCAATTGGTTTGGAAATGCAGTTAATGCATTAGCGGATAAACGTATTAATTGTAAGTTAATCAACTTACTCATAGAAAGTGGTAGTGCAGTTAATGCATTACCTGCTAACGCTAATTTTTGTAAATGGATACAGTCACCAAGCGCCTCGGGAAGAGCGGTGATTTTATTATCAGTTAAAATTAGCCAGCGTAATTTTTTTGGCAAAGCATTGGCTGTAACGGTGGTAATTTGGTTGGATTTAAAGCCGATCATTTCCAAATTAGGGCATGCACCTAACACTGGTGGTAATTCTGTAAAACAGTTATTGGAAATAAAAATAATACGTAATTTGGTTAATTGACTGAAACTATCAGGCAAATGTGTTAACTGATTATTGGTTAGATCTAACACTTCTAAGCTGTCTGCAAGCGTTAGAATCTCTGTTGGAAATTGGGTTAGCTGCTCACTTAATGTTAAATGAGTGGTGCCTTTAAGCAGGCCTGAGCGTAGTTGTTCTAACGTATGCAAAATTGTCTCATTGATGAATGGATATAATTTATGATAGCTATTGTAAAGATTTTAGAAGGTTAGATCACTGTTGTGGTGTAAGTTTACACTTAATCTGTAATGTGAAGACAAAGTGATGGTTATTTAATCAATAATTCAGGTAAACTAGCGCGATTCAAGTTGGTCATTATGTTAATTAGCGCATTGTTGTGCGCGTAGAGAAATTATCATTGAGGGTTGTGTGCTAAAGAAAGTTATTTGTCCATTAATGTTAGTGCTAACACCCATCGGTGATGCATTAGCGGAGTCGTTATATATTCCATCGCCATCATCAACATATGCACTATACCCACCAACAGGTAGCCGTACTATCACTGATGTCATGGATCGTTATACGCCTTTTGTTGAGCCAAGACTAAAACGCTATTTTGAAAAAGCAGGTTTAAGCTATCCGCCGCAAAATATTGCGCTATTTGCAATGAAGCAGGAACGGAATGTTGAACTGTGGGCAAAAGAAAAAGGCAAATGGTCTTATGTTAAGCGTTACGATATTCAAAAAATGAGTGGCCATATGGGGCCTAAAATGCGCGAAGGTGATAAACAGGTTCCTGAAGGTGTTTATCAAGTATCGTTGTTGAATCCAAATAGCCGTTATCATTTATCGATGAAGCTTAATTATCCGAATGAATTTGATCGTAAATATGCCCAGTTGGAAGGGCGAACATCACCTGGTAGCAATATTTTTATTCATGGTAAAGAGTCTTCTGTTGGGTGTTTAGCCATGGGTGATTATGCGATTGAAGAACTATTTTTATTAGCCGAACGAACAGGGATTGATAATATCGAAGTATTAATTAGTCCACATGATCCTAGAAAAGGTAAATTGCTAGCAGCAAACACTCAACCTTATTGGACTAAAATTTTATACCGTGATATTGAACAACATGCGCGTAAATTTAATCGTTAATTATGCGGTAAACCCCTAGTTAACCGAAAAACATTTTGTAATACTACAGCGAACCAATATTCTTGACGTTATTATTGAGCGTCAAGAGTATTACCGTTGCATAAAATGATTAAAACAGAGCCAACGCATTATGCCAAAGCGTAGTAAAGAAGACACCGAAATCACCATTCAGACCATAATGGATGCAGTGATAGAGCAAATACTGACGTTAGGGTACGATAAAATGTCGTACACCACCTTGAGTAATCAAACTGGAATATCAAGAACAGGTATTAGCCACCACTTTCCTAAGAAGCAAGATTTCGCACATGCACTTGATGGGCGAATTTATCATCTTTTTGTTGATAAATTGGATCTCGCTGGTGATTTGCAGGCATTTTCAGCAAGTTGGTCTGCGGCACTAGAAGATGAAAAATTTCGCGCTATTTTACGATTATTGTTTCACCATATTTCTTCCGCTGAAACGTCGCATGAATTTGCTCATCGTGGAATTGAGCGTTTATTTACTCTCTGTGAACAGCGTTATGGTAAGCAAAGTATTGCCGAATTAGAATGTTTATTAGGACGTTCATTAATTCGTTTAGCCCGTTAATTATTATTAATTTGATTACGGTTAGTTTAACGACTAAATATTAATAGCCCACATTATTGTGGGCTATTTTGTTTGTTGCTTTAAATAGCGTTATTATTTATGTCAGTAAAATAACTCTTTAATATAAAGTAATTATTAGAGAATCTGTTAAAATTTATTTTTTAGAGTATATGCTCTATATCTATTTACGAATTGGCAAGAAAAAGAGGGTAAGGGTTAATACATGAGAATAAGGCCATTGATGGTAAAGCAACTGACAATTGCGCTCTTAGCAGTTGTACCGACAGTGCATGCTGCGCCAGTGAGTTTTAATGATGCGTGGCATACTGTTGTGACAACAAATGATGGCTTAGCCGCTGATCGTGCCAGTGTTGAACAAGCGCAATACATGCAAGATGCCGCCAAAGATCTGTATTTGCCCAAAGTGACTATTGGTGCCAATTACACCCGTTTAGATAATGACATTAAATTATCGCCTTCTGATGTTTTTGACAGCATGCCAGCTTCAAATACAGCAGCAGGCCAAGCTCTTAATAAAATTATTGCTGATCTTACACAAGCGACAGGCACGGATTTTAATTCGTTATTTACTGCTAATATTTCTGATCGCGATGTGTTTACCAGTTCGATTCGTGCGATCTGGCCGATTTTTACCGGTGGTCGTATCAGCGCTGCCCAAGATATTGCAGAAGGCAAAACAGACCAAGCCAAATACATGCTAGCGATGCAGCAACAAGCTAAATTTGAAGATTTATCGCGCTTTTATTTTGGAGTGGTATTGGCTAAAAATGTCTTACAAACCCGCACCGAAGTAGAAAATGGCTTAAAGCGTCATTATCAAGATGCAGTGAAGCTTGAGCAACAAGGACAAATTGCGCGAGTTGAACGTTTACAAGCGCAAGCCGCTTATGACAAAGCTAAAGTTGAGCGTCAGAAATCGCTGCGAGATTTAGAAATAGCCCAAGTGGCACTAACACAATTATTAAAGCAATCAACCCCAGCTACGCCCTCAACTGGATTATTTATTAATAACTCGCTGCCACCGATGTCAGCATTTGTAGATAAAACCTTAGCGACTTATCCGGGGTTGCATATTTTAGATGCAAAACGTAAGCAAGCGGGTGGGTTGATTGATGTCGAGAAAGGCAAATATTACCCAGAAGTTTATGTTTACGGTGATTATAACTTGCATGATAGTGGCAGTTTAGCGGCAACGATGGCACCAGATTGGGCTGTTGGTGTAGGAGTGAGTGTGCCATTGATTGATAACTCTGGTCGTTCAGGAAAACTAAGCGCAGCCCATTCAATGGTCACCCAAGTCAATCATCTACAAGCGCAAGCACAGCAAGATTTAACCGTGTTAGTTGAAAAAACCTACCGTGAAGCTAAACAAGCGCTAGAAGAATATAATGGTTTAGCATCAAGTTTATCATTAGCCCATGAAAATACGCGGTTACGTGAAAAAGCGTTTGGACAAGGATTATCAACCTCGCTCGATGTGGTCGATGCGGAATTGTTTTTAGCCAGTATTAAAACCCAGCGTTTGGCTGCGGCTTACCAATATGTCGCATCTTTAACCCGCTTACTTGCCATTAGTGGCGAAATGAACACATTTAAAAATTATCAGCAACATCAAGGGATCGAGGTCAAATTATAATGAGTAAGTTAAAAGCAATTGCTATCGCTGTTCCTGTTATCGCGGTGGTTGGATGGCTTGGTTATACCTTCTGGCATGCTTACCAACCTCAACCTGAGCGTCTGCAAGGTCAAATTGAAGCACAGCAATACAATATTGCTTCTAAAGTCCCAGGACGTATTGATAAGGTATTAGTTCGTAAGGGCGATGAAGTACAACCTGGACAGTTAATTTTTACTATTTTAAGCCCTGAAATTGATGCGAAATTAGAACAAGCTCAAGCGGGTGAGCAGGCGGCTGGCGCATTAGCACAAGAAGCTGAAAAAGGGGCGCGTATTCAACAAATCGCCGCGGCAAAAGATCAATGGGGCAAAGCGAAAGCAGCAGCTGCTTTGATGCAAAAAACCTATGTTCGCATCAACAACCTTTATAAAGACGGTGTATTAGCAGAACAAAAGCGCGATGAAGTTTACACGCAATGGCAAGCGGCGCAATTTACTGAAAGTGCTGCTTATCAGATGTATCAAATGGCCAAAGAAGGTGCGCGAGTTGAAACAAAACGTGCCGCTCAAGAAAAAGTAAAAATGGCAGCAGGAGCGGTCGCTGAAGTGCAAGCGTATGTTGCTGATACCAAAGTGACTAGTTGGCATAAAGGTGAAGTATCACAAGTGCTATTGCATGATGGCGAATTAGCTCCACAAGGTTTCCCTGTGGTGAATATTATCGACATTAGCGATGCCTGGGCGGTGTTTAATGTCCGTGAAGATAAACTGAAAGATTTCCAAGAAGGGAAAACTTTTAAGGTGACGATTCCGGCATTAGGTAACAAAAGCTACCAGCTAAAAGTAACCCATGTTGCTGTGATGGGCGATTTTGCGACCTGGCGAGCAACTGACACTGCTAAAGGGTTTGATATGCGTACATTTGAAGTGGAAGCTCGTCCGACTCAACCTATTGCGGGTTTACGCGTTGGTATGAGTGTCCTTGTTGAGTAATGATATGGCTATTTATTCAGCAATGAAAACCGAGTGGCGCACGATTTGGCAAGACCAATGGTTGCGTGCGTTGGTGGTATGGTTACCTGCAATATTGTTTCTGACAATGTGGGCGATCTTTGCCACTGGGATAGCGCGTAATTTGCCTGTGGGGGTGGTTGATCTTGATCATAGCCAAATGTCGCGTCAATTGACGCGGTATATTGATGCCAGTCCAAGTATGGCAGTTACTCGTCAATTTACGGATGATCATACTGCCAGTGCTGCAATGCGTGCCAATGATATTTATGCGATGGTGGTGATCCCTGATAATTACGAAAAAGACGTTAAGCTTGGTGAAGCGCCACAGATAACGACCTTTTATAATGGTCAATTTATTCTTATCGGTAAACTGATTTCTGCGGCGATGCTGCAAGTTGAAGGCACCTATAACGCCGGCGTTGAGGCTATGAGGAACATGAGTTCTGGTGCACCAGTCCCTCTACAAGCATTAGGGCAGGCAGTGCCTATTCGCGCTCAAATCACACCATTGTTTAATAGTAATAGCCATTATGGTCAATTTTTAGTATCCGCTATTATTCCGTCTATTTGGCAAATATTGATAGTTGCAACCACAGTGTTGGCATTAGTACATGAGGCGCGTGGACAGGGCTTGTGGCGTTGGTTAGCACACACTCCATGCCAAAAATTAGTCGGTAAATTATTGGCATATTCAGGCTTGTTTTTGATTCAAGGTCTGCTGTTTCTATGGTGGATGTATGTGATGCTTGATTGGCCAATGCATGGTCATTGGGGGATCTTAATTGTTGCCCAAATACTGATGGTGTTTGCTTGCCAGAGCATGGGGAGTTTGATTTATTTTGTCGCGATGGAGGCGCCACGTGCAATGAGTTTTGTTGCGGCTTATACCGCGCCAGCATTTGCGTTTATGGGGATCACTTTTCCTGCTACAGATATGCCGATTATTGCCAAAATGTGGCGTGGATTGTTACCGGTCAGTCATTATATCGAAGTGCAATTACAGCAAGTAGATTATGGTACTGGTTGGTATCAAGCATCGCATCAACTGTTGGTGTTAACGAGCTTTATGTGTGCCTTATTAATGGCGATGGGATTAATGCTAATGCGCCGTAATAAAGCATTAGCAACGATATCGGCACAACAAGGAGAACAGCATGGGCTGGAGTAAGTTATTTAAGTGTGAACTAAAAGCTATCTTCAGTAATTTCTCGTTATTGTTTACGGTTTTTGGAGGAGTGGTATTTTATTCGTTTTTATACCCTCTGCCTTACATCAATGAATTACCGCGAGATCAACGCGTCGCTGTGGTTAATCTTGATCATAGCCAAATGAGTCGTGAATTAATTCGTATGGTAGATGCAACCCCACAAGTTGCGATCACTGAACACCTTGGCAGTATTGGTGCAGCCAAAGTGGCTTTAGAAGATCGGCAAGTCGATGGCATTTTAGTGATTCCAGAGCACTTTTATCGTGATGTGATGATGGGAACGAGTCCTACATTGGCTTATGCTGGCAACGCGGCACTATTTTTAGTTTATGGTACCGTGGTTGAAGGTTTAAACGGCGCCGGTAATGCGTTAGGTGCTAAAGCTAAAATAGAGCGAATGATGCTAACGGGTGATGGTGCTGTTGAGGCAAGTCAACATGTCACTGCAATGAAACTTAATATGCGGCCTGTATTTAATGTCACCATGGGATATATCAATTATGTTGTGCCTGCAGTGTTTGTATTGATCCTCCATCAAACCTTGTTAATTGGGGTTGGAATGATGGGAGCGACAGAAAATGAGGCACGTACCGCTGGTAAAACAGGCTATTGGGCACAATACCCGATTTGGATGGTAATGGCTGTTCGCGCACTATTGTTTACCCTAATCTATTTACCATTAGTGATGTATTATTTCGGATTTAGTTATGTTTACTATGGTGTTAATCGGTTGACATCAATTCATGACTTGATCATGATGACAATTCCATTTTTATTGGCAGTGATCATGTTAGGGATGGTGCTTGGCCAGTTATTACCTCGCTGTGAGTTAGTCACATTGGTTGTGCTTTTAAGCTCGTTACCGTTAGTGTTTAGTGCTGGATTTATTTGGCCACCCTCTGCGATTCCGGCAGCGATTAACTATGTTGCACAATTAGCACCGTCTACTGCGGCAATTAATGGTTTTCTTGGTCTTAATCAGCTTGGTGCGAGTTTCGCGCAAGAAATAGATCGTTGGGGGCAGTTATGGTTGCAGTTTGTTGGTTTTGCAGCAATAAGCTATTGGTTAATGCGTCGAGCACGCAAATAACCAATTTTAGATAAATAAAAAGAGCACATAAGTGCTCTTTTTTTTGCAAATAAATGTACGCTGTTTTATATTATAACCATCCCAGTAAATAAGATGTGGCAAATATTAAATTTACAGCCACACTTAGTACGTGAAGTTGGGTTTAAATTAGTAGGAGGTTGTTTTGAGTCATCAAGCAAAATCGAATAAAAAAGTCATGGTTGCAGTGGCAATGATGTTGTCATTAGGTGTTGTTGGCTGTGCTCAAAACCCTTATGGTGATGCTTACAATGTTGGTGAAGCACGCACAATGCAAACTGTTTCTACAGGCACGATTACCAAACTAGATGCTGTTACAATGAGCTCTGATGGCGAAAGTACGATTGGTACACTTGCAGGTGCTGCTATTGGTGGCATTTTAGGTTCAAAGATTGGTGGTGGTTCAGGTTCTGATATTGCCGCAATCGGTGGTGCTCTTGCTGGTGGTGCTTTAGGTAATAGTGCTGGTGATGCCGTAGGTAAACGCCAGGGTGTAAACATTGTTATTAAGCTAGACAGTGGACGTACAGTTGCGGTTGTACAGCAAGTGGATCCTAACATGATCTTCCGTGTTGGGCAGCGGGTTGATATCTATCAACAAGGAAGCACAACCCGTGTTGTTCCTGCAAACTAGGCGTAAAAGTTGATACATAAAAAAGGCAGTTTTTAAACTGCCTTTTTTATTGGCTACGATTTGAGAAAATGACACCAATGTTTATTTTTTATAGATTCGTTGCTACAAATGTTGAAAAAATGACGATTTTTTGTGTGTTGTTTTTATTTTTTTAACTGTAATAGAAGGTGTTTTTCGCAAACAATTATGCTGTGACTGATTCAAAAGCTGATCGTGTCATGCTGTTATTTTAATGTTTTAAGTTTTTTATTCTATAAAATGATATGTATTTTGTTTTTTATCTGGTCTGATAAGTGCGTTAATCTTGACTGTGAATGAATATTCCAAAGCTCAAATAGTAACCAAATAATTAAATTGTAACTAATTGTTTCAAAGAGTACGCTGTGCGCTTTCTAAAATTCCTCTTTGAACGATCCCTATTTGATGAATAATTCAAAACTAGATGCGACTTATAAACGCCTTCGCTGGCAAATAATCATTACAACGTTCTTGACCTATACCGTGATGTATATTTCAAGAAAAGCGTTTGCTGCAGCAGCGCCATTGTTAATGAAAGATCTCGGCATGACCATGGTACAGTTTGGTTTAGCCTCATCGATTTATTATATTCTATACGGCCTTTCAAAATTTAGTTCAGGCCTTTTAGCCGATAGAATTAATCCACGTTTATTTTTAGCACCGGTATTAGTGGTCATTGCCATTATTAACGTCGGTATTGGCATGACCAACAGCGTTAGTATGTTGCTAGCACTGTATTGCTTAACCGCTGTTGTGCAAGGTTGTGGTTTCCCTCCTATTGCTAAAGCAATCAGCCAGTGGTATTCAAAATCTGAACGTGGTGGTTGGTATTCATTATGGAATACATCCCACAATGTTGGTGGTGCATTGGCGCCGTTAATTGCTTCTGCTGTTATTGCTTATACGGGTAACTGGCGTTATGCGTTTTATGTGCCTGCAGCGATTACTGCAGTACAGGCCTTGATCGCCGCTATTTTGATGCGTGGTAAACCTGAAAACTACGGCTTACCAAATGTGGGTGTTTGGCGTAACGATACTAAGCAATTAGAGATCAATAAGCGCTCTGAAACAGGTTTATCAATGTGGGTAATGTTTCAACGCTACATTCTGACTAACCCTATTATTTGGTTAGCGATTGGCGGTGACTTATGTATTTATGTGATCCGTACTGTTTCAAGCGACTGGGTTAGCGTTTACTTTGTTGATGTACTGCATTGGGACCTCGTTCGTTCTAATTCATTAGTTGCTTGGTTTGAAGCCGGTGGTATTTTAGGCGGTCTGACATCAGGTATTATTTCCGATAAGTTCTTTGGCGCAGATCGCTGGAAAACAATTTTAATTTACTGCTTTGTATTAATTGCAGGTATGGTGGGTGTTGGTCTTACTATCCATATGAGCTACTTACTTGTTGCGGTATGTTTCTTCATTATTGGTGCTGGTATCTATGCCCCACAGATGTTGTTTGCGTTAGGTATTATTGAAGCTTCTCATGCTGATGGTGCGGGTGCTGCAACAGGTCTTAAAGGCGGTGTCACTTATGTTGGTGCTGCGCTTGCTGGTGCGCCAATTGCAATGATTGAAAAAGCATACTCATGGAATGGTGTGTTTGTATTACTTGCTGCTATTGCTGTTACTTTGGTTATTTTGACTTGTGTTATTATTCGTGTTGATAGTAAGCGATTACCACTGTAATTGATTAACTTATTAGCAAATAAAAAAGCGACCATCATGGTCGCTTTTTAGTCTCAATTGAAATATCAACTTCAGTGTTAATGTTTCACTATTAACGAATAGAATTTAGCATAAAGTCCATCACAGGATCGATATCAGCTTCGATCTCCAATGCTTTTGGCATATAGCTTGGCGCTTTTAAAATACCGCGCTCAATTAATTCATCAAGTAATGGCTTAAATTCAAACCCTGTTTTACCGATGAATAATGAGGTTAAGTCTTCTGTCTTATACGCCTGAATCGCATCTTTTAAGCCACGTAGATAGAGGAAGTCTTTAGTAAAACCACCACCACGATAAGCACGTGCTGTAATAGTAAACGCTTCGTCATCACACATCGCATAATCATGACGTAGGCTATTAAAACAGTCGTTAAAGCTATCGCCATTAACCATCATTTCTACGGCAACCACGCGTAACGCCAATGTTTTAAGGCGGTGCAGCGGGAAACTACCAGATAAGTGTTCACATAAAATTGCTAGACCTTCTTGAGTATGAGTGTTACCCGGTAAGCCTAATTGCAAAATTTTAAGTGGCTGTCTTTCAGCATTGACTGAAGTGACAAGGTGCACACCTAATTCATGATGGATCAATGCATCTAGATCGCCTTGAGTAAAGCGACTATTTGGATTGACCTTGATAACCTTGCCGCTCACCATTGCTCGTGCAATCAATTGCTTTGATGCAACCACTTTACAAGGGATGTCATATTCAGCCGCAGCCACTTTAAAGGCTTCTATTGCTTCTTTAGCACTGATATTCGCAGGTTGCTGCTCTTTATATTCACACGCATGCAAAATAAATTTAGCGTTGGCAATATCACGTTCATCTGGCTGACCGTAATAACGTAGCGAATTGTATAAAAATTCATCAGTACCAATGCTGCATAATAGGTCAATACGCACAGCAAGTTGATCGATAACTTTACGGTACATTTTTTGTACGTCAGCATCACGGATCGTTTCAACCGGCAAGCGATATAGTTGCTCACGGAATTTGTACGGATCCAAATCTAACTGACGGTAAGTAAACTGTGGCTGGTAGCTGTATGGCTTACTTAAAAAACGTCTTTTTTCTTGCTTGAGGTTAGTTGGATTAATATAGCTTAGGGTATTAATACCTCGCGCTATTTTATACAACTTACGATCGAGATTGATCACTTCTTTAGAAAGATTTGATGCAAGTACATCGCTACCAGTTAGCCCTTTGGCTTTGGTGCGCTTAGTGATCGTGAACGCAGCATGTTCCGTGATCACCGTCTTCATCGATTCTTTCAATTTTTCAATAACAAGAGGGTAGGCTTCACCGCCTTCTTCGTTCATGAAAATCTTTTTAACCTCAATCGGCATAATTAAGGTATTTTTGAAGTGCTGTTTAATAAAAGCAGCTTGGTAGCCAAGGCCTTTAAAAATATCATTTTCCAGTGCTGTCACATCAATGTTAGGCAGCTCAACATTGTTAAGCCCTTCTAGTAGCACATCAATTTCTTTGCGCCAGCGGCGACGATTGACCTGCATGGTCCCAACATTAAAGGTTGGTGTGGCAGTATCAACACGTTGGTAATTATACGAATGAATATCGTAAATTAAGCACAAACCAAATTGCAGCTCTAATGTTTCAACTAAGCATTGTAGAATGCGATAGTAACTCTGGTGTTTAGCCAAGGATATTTCACGTTCGGCATCACTTAATGGTGTTGACCAAACATTTTTTCCCCATGCATCATCGTAAATGCAGTTTTCAGGTGCACGATTGAGATCATACTCATAACGTGAATCTTCGCCTTGCAATACGATCGGCAATGAAGAGATGAAGTCGCCAGTAAAGGGATCTTCTTCAAAGTAACGTTCTTCTTCTGTCAACGCACATTGTGTTTGTAATGATTGACGCAGATTGTGGCCGTTATGGACCGCAGTTGCAATGTAGGGCTGATATTCACTAATGCGAATCATCAGGCTACCATCATCAAGATGTGCTTCAAATGGCGTAAGACTACGAATTTTTTCTAAAATTTCTAACTCAGTAAGCTGCATCTGCAATTACCTTCCGAAAATCATTTTTGCGGGCGATGCCAACTTCTTTAGCAACCACCACGCTTTCTACAAAATCAAGCACATTACGCTGAAGTTTCACGCGATTTAAACGGTTGATACGCGTAATACCACCAGGGCTTAGTACATTAACTTCCACTAATTTGCCGTTAATAACATCTAAACCAACGAAGTAAAGGCCATCGCGTACCAATTTAGGGCCAATGTGCTTACAAAGTGCTAATTCTTGTTTGGTTAAAACGTGTTTTACTTCACGACCGCCAGCATGAATATTTGAGCGTACATCGCCTTCTGCAGGAATACGACGCATAGCACCAATAGGCTCACCATTTAGCAGCATAATGCGTACGTCACCTTGCTCTGCGCCTTCAATGTAGTCTTGCAGAATAACGTAGTTCTGATCATCGCCGATGTAGAAATCAAGCAGTGACTTCACACTTGATTTCGCACTTTTTTCAACCAAGATCACGCCTTTACCGCCGTAGCCGTTTAATGGCTTAAGAATCATACGATCTTGTGGTGACTCATCAAGAACACGCTCAAGGTAATCACGGTTTTTAGAGACGTGAGTAACAGGAATAAATTCTTTGTTTGGATCGGGTAATGACGCAGTATAAAGTTTGTTATTTGCGACACGTAGACCATCAATATCGTTAACAATAAAGGTATGGTCACGCACTGAATCCAAAAAGTTCAATGCCATCGTATCTAATGGTGGGTTAGCACGCATAAAAATAACGTCAAAGCCTGCAAGTGGTAACTCGGCGTTATTAAATTCAGCTTTACGGTAGAAGCTTGGAATATTGTTTGAGACTTCACCCTTTTTTAATACGTTACAGAAAGCAATTGCCATACTGTCGCGCATGGTTAAGTTACTCGGTGTTGTAATTGCAACCGTGTGACCGCGGCTTGCGGCTTCATGAATCAAACGTAAAGTAGAATCACTTTCTGCTTCAACGCGTTCCCACGGATACATAACAAAACAAATTTTCATAGCTATACCAAAAAGAGGCCTGTTAAATTATTTTACAGGCTAATATAAAGAAATAAGCCATCACACTAAGTGGGATGGCTTCATTTTATTGGCGACTGTTTTGAAAATCCGTTTCTAAAAGTGATTATTAATAATCGAGATCGTTATCACTATCGCTATCATCATCCTCACCATATGAGCCCGTTGTGTGAGCCCGTTGTGAAACACATAATGTATAACTACGTGTTTTATGAGTGGTGTGGTTTAGGTATTTAATCCAGCATTTTCCAAACTCAGATACAGCTTGTTGTTGGCCCTGAACTTCAGCTAAAAACTGAGTTTCTGAGTCATCAATTGGCTGTGTAGTGCCGTCAAATAGGGCGCGCATAGTACGTCCATAGTTTTCTAATACGCTGGTTTCACTAATAGTAAAAACTCCAGAGCGATTAAAGCCGCGTGGGAAGTTTTTATCGTCGTAAAATTTACCTTCACTTCTCATTCATAAAGTCCTTGATGTGATTTGAGCAGATATTTATCCAGACTTGCAAGGTTGTAAATCAATTATTTTTTATTGTTAAGATGAAAATATTTGATTAATATTCAACGCTAATAGGTTGTACTATTTCGATGGATATAACCATTGAATCTATTCGCGATATAATGACTTATATATACCGTTATTTTTTAATTTAACCTACTCTTATTATTGAGAATTTTGCCGTGGATACAGAATTACTTAAAACGTTCTTGGAAGTTACCAAAACACGTCACTTTGGTCGTGCTGCCGATAACTTATATTTGACGCAATCTGCCGTTAGTTTTCGTATTCGCCAACTTGAGTCACAATTAGGTAATCCGTTATTTTCTCGTCAACGCGGAAATGTGCACCTTACTGCTGCAGGTGAACGTTTGCAGCCTTATGCTGAAGCTATTTTGCAAACCTGGGGGCGAGCAAAACAGGATGTAGCCTTAACAGATAGTTTAAATACGCAATTGACGATTGGTGCATCACCGTTATTTTGGGAATTTGATGGTATTTCTGCTTGGATCAATCGTATTTACGCGACAGTACCAGGGCTTGCTTTACGTTTAGAATCTGTCAAGCGAGAAGGAATGGCGAAACGTCTGTTTGATAAAAGTATTGATTTGTTTATTACCAGTGAGCCGCCAAAAATTGAAAACTTGCATGTTCAAAAAGTACGCGATTATCAATTACAGTTAGTGACGAATCAGCCACATTGTAATGTGCACAGTGTGCGTGATATGCCACTTATTTATCTTGATTGGGGCACACGATTCTCAGTCGAGCATAGCCGTATACCTGAATTACAGCGGACGCCAGTATTACATAGCTATTCTTGCAAGATGGCGCTTGATTATATTCTGTCTAATGGCGGTGTCGGTTATTTCCCTTCACCAGTTGTTGCAAGCAGTACTGCCTTAGGCGAATTGTATGTTGTTGAAGATGCACCAATTATGGAGCAGAGCCTGTATGTGGTGTGGCGTGAAGATAATGATAAAGAGGCATTAATTAATGCAATTATCGATGTACCATTCAAGAATGTGATCGAAAGCATTTGATTGAAAGCTTTTGTTGTTACCAGCAAAATAACTTGTTGTACGGAAGTGAATTCCTGAATTAGTCTAAGAAAAAATGCTACTAGGGTAAGAAACAATGAACCATGGACCGGATTGTCTGTCATGTTTTTTACATTAACTTAGTACTGTTTTGTCACAATAGAACATTACAATTGCCTGTGTTCTATTTTAATAATTATCTACTCTGGATGTAGTTCAGGAAACGCAAATGGCTAAGTTAAACCAAAAATTTCACAAAGGCAGCAAATCAAAATTCAATTCTGAGTTTGGAGATGATTTTCAGGATTTAGATCTGCAATCTCGTGGTAAGAAGAAACGTCGTGTGACACGTTCGCGTTTCGATAGTCCGGAGTATAGCGATTTCGATTATTAATAGTGATCTGCAATTCACGGTAAAGATCGGCAATTAAGCATTAAAAAAGGCGTACCTAGAAGGGTACGCCTTTTTGTTATCTAGCATCACAGTATATAAGCTGTGACGATCGATCATATGAGAGATCGCTTTTATTAATTTTTTTGTTCACTTAAGCTAGCATAGCGGTGCAATAACTCTGTTAACACACTGACCCAACCAAACGCATTATCAGGTGCGTTAGTAAGAATTTGTTCAACTTCCGCACAATGCTGCTCTAGAGTAACCGCTTCTTCAAGCTGAAAAGAAATAGCATAAAAATGCCATAACAATAAGCGGATCATACGCTCACTGTTTTGTTGAGCGTTATCAGAATCAGAAAACGCAATATTCACTTCCCCTAATGCAATTGCCGTCATTCGTAACATCGCATCAAATTGGGTTGATTTTAAACGCTCTTCACTGTCAATTTCTTCTTGATCAAAGGTAAAGATTTCCTGCATCACATCTTCTGGTACCATACGACCTATTACACGAAGGCTAAATTCTTCTAATTCATGACGTGGCATGGTTAAAAGACAGTTTAAAGTATAATCACGTTGCATATAATTTCTCGCAGATACCACGACGCCGATCAGGATTGATCCAAGGCGAATAAATAAAGATGGGTATTTTGGAGTATTTAGGCTCAAAAGGCTAATAAAACTCAAGCTGATAGATTAGCCGTAAAATATCTGACAACGTGATGACAACCAAATTTATATATTAAGTTATAGTATTTCTATTTTAAAACCAGTATGTAGACACTGGTATCATCAAGCGAATACTTTTACCAATATACGTTGGCTGCCACAGAGATATATAAAGTGGTTATGACAAATTTATTACATTGAACAGGCTTATGACGTCAAATAATCAACAATCACCTTCGCAAGTACCCCCAATGAAGAAAAAACGTAGTGTTATTGTTCGTGCCTTAATTGGTGCAACACTAATAGGTACTGCGGGTATGGCTTATTTAGGTTATGACCTAAACCAACAAATTAGTGCTAAGTTTGCTGGTCAGTTATGGCAGTTACCTTCCGTTGTCTATGCGCGTGAAATGGCATTACAGCCTGGTGCACCAATAACCTACAATACGTTGGTGAATGAACTTAAAGTTTTAGGTTACCAAAAAGTGGCTAAGCCTGATCAGAGCGGCGAGTATGCAGCTAATGGTTGGAAAGTTGATTTTGTACGTCGACCATTTAACTTTAAGGAAGGCCCTGAAGGCGCGCGTCATGTTTCAGTGTCATTTAATAATGACGGTATAACCCGCATCATGGATGTAGATTCGAATAAAGAGCTGGGCTTTTTACATATCGATCCCAAGATGCTTGGTATGCTTGAAGCACATTCTGAAGAGCAACGTATTTATTTACCTGAAGATAAAATGCCAAAACTACTCGTTGCGGGTTTAATCGATACTGAAGATCGCCATTTTTATGAGCATGATGGTATTTCTTTAGTCGGTATTGCGCGAGCATTTGTTGCCAATATTAAAGCGGGTCATACCGTACAAGGCGGTAGTACGCTAACGCAGCAGTTAGCAAAAAATATGTTTTTAAGTAGTCAGCGAACATTTTGGCGTAAATTTAAAGAAGCTTACATGGCGATCATTATTGATACTCGCTATGGTAAGCAAGAAGTGCTTGATGCTTATATGAACCAAGTTTATTTGGCTCAGTTTGGTAGCCACGGTATACATGGTTTTGCATTAGCCTCACGTTACTATTTTGATCGCCCATTATCAGAGTTGCGGGTTGATCAATTAGCATTGTTAATTGGTATGGTAAAAGGGCCAACCTATTACAATCCTTGGCGTCACCCCGAGCGTGCTAAAGAACGCCGAAATATCGTGTTAGAGTTAATGAATAAAGACGGTGAAATAAGTGATAAAGCTTATCAAGCCGCGATTAAACTGCCGTTAGATATTCAGAAAAAAGGCCAACTGGCTAAACGTCAACCTGCCTATTTTGACCAAATTAAAGCAGAACTAGAACAAAAAGCAGGCGCTGCGTTTGAAGCTGGTAAAGGTTTACGTATATTTACTTCACTGGATCCTCAATCACAAAAATTAGCTGAAGCAGCAGTGACTAAAGTGATGCCTGAAGTACAAAAGCGTGCAGGTAAAGATTTACAAACAGCGGTGGTAATTGTTGATCGCACCACAGGTGAAATCCGCGCCATGATAGGTGGGGATAAACCCGGATTTGCAGGTTATAACCGTGCGATAAATGCTCAGCGCCAAGTTGGTTCAGTGATTAAGCCAGCGTTATACCTTTCTGCATTAGAAGATCCGGCACGATTTAGTTTAGCAAGTTCGTTAAAGGATCAGCCGTTATCGATTAAGATGCATGATGGCGCAACATGGAGCCCACGTAACTATGATCGTAAGTATCGTGGTGAAGTGCCTTTATTTGTTGCATTGGCGAAATCGTATAATGTACCAACGGTTAATTTAGGCATGGCAGTCGGTGTCGATAAAGTAACAGATACACTGACCAAATTAGGCATTCCACGTGATGATATTCCTCAAGTGCCATCATTATTCCTTGGCTCAATAGCATTGTCGCCGTTAGATGTGGCTCAAATGTACCAAGGTATTGCCAATGAAGGTTATTTAGCGCCATTAACCGCCTTAAATGCGGTAGTTGATGAAAATGGTAAGGTGCTATATCAAAATTGGCCTAAAGCGGCTGAAGTTGTGCCACCACAGGCGGCATGGTTAACAATGTTTGCATTGCAAGATACCGTTAAATTTGGTACCGCGCATTCATTGAATAAATTGTTCCCTAATACCCATTTAGCAGGAAAAACTGGTACCACTAATGATGGTCGTGATAGCTGGTATGTAGGTATTGATGGCCGTGAAGTGGTGACTGTTTGGATGGGGCGTGATGATAATAAGAGTACTCACCTGACAGGCGCAAGTGGCGCATTACGTCTTTACACTGACTATATTAAGCACCGTAAACCTGAGCCATTATTGTTACGTCAGCCAGCGAATATTGAAGCTGAAAATTATAATATCGCCGCTGATGGTGAATACATTCCAAGTTGTACTGGTAACACAAGAATGCCTATTTGGGATCCGCATGGTGATCTTAGACAGAATTGTCAGGCTGAAAAAGTGAAGCATAAAGTTGAAGGGTTCTTCAATAAACTGTTTAACTGGTAACTAAGCACTTACTATCTTTAAGCCTCCTTTACCGGAGGCTTTTTTATGCCAATTAGATTCGTTTTATAATGGCTAATTGGGTAGAATATTCGTCTAAAATTTAAATGAGTAAACAGCAATGCGTTTTTTAACATCGTCAGTTCATGCTGATCTAATCAATACCGATCTTCACTCACCGACATTGACGATATATCACCGCCAAGCAGCACGTGCAATTGTACTTAATGGTGACAATATTTTGATGCTATATACTGCCCGTTATGATGACTATACCTTACCTGGTGGCGGTATTGATGCAGGCGAAGATCAGGTTCAAGGATTAATTCGAGAATTAGAAGAAGAAACGGGGGCGACCAATATTCATGATATCGAACCGTTTGGTTTATATGAAGAATTTCGGCCTTGGTATAAACCTGAACATGATATCGTCCACATGGAATCATTTTGTTATGTGTGCAAAATTGATCCGCAATTAGGGCAAACAAGGTTAGAAGACTATGAAAAGAAAAATGGTATGAAACCGGTGTGGATCAACATTTATAGCGCAATAGCGCATAATGAAAAGACGATGCAAGAGTCTGATAAAAAGGGGATGTCGATTGAGCGAGAAACCTTTTTATTGAAGCGTATTGTGGCTGAATTATTAGTGACACCTGTTGCACCGCTATAAAAAGAAAAGCCACAATAATCATAGTATTATTGTGGACAATAATCGTGTTATTTGTTTTCGACGCGTTTAAAAGTAACTGTGTGGTTAGCTGAACTTAAAATCAAAGTATTATTGTTGACTAAAAATTTAGATGGTCCAGTAAGCATTTGTTTTACGAAGCCATCAACAGTCGCTTGTTCATTTTGAATGCACATTTTTTGAGTCGATGCTAAATTTTTAGTCGTCAGATCTTGAGCTGTGAGGCGTATTTTACCTGTTAATGTATTACAGCCTGAGTAGCTAACATTAAGGTTTTTATTAATCTGTAGTTTTGGCTTGGTTGCCAAGGCGTCGACAGGTTGGGTATAACCATCGATAGAACTCACTGTCCATGTGTTAACAAGATCCGCTGCATTTTTATGTGAGCTTGCACAACCCGTTAATATGGTTGCAATAAATAGTGTTGTTAGTAGCGTTTTTCTCATGGATATTCTCTTAATCTTATGTGTGGTTTTATTTTAAGGTGTTGAGATTTAAATGACTTTTGTTATTGGTAATCAGTAGATAAGTAGAATTACAAAAAGCGTTAGTTGATTACCGAGTATATCCGTTTGGTACCACTGAAAAAACGGACGCTAAGTGTGACAAAGATCGCGAAAAATGTAAATGTTCAGTTGTTAAATTATAGGCTATTAATCAAGTAAATTTTTACCGATATGCGCAGTTTTTTATATCGTAAGTTATGCAATATCCACATAAGTCAGCGGCTTGTCATTATTTGTAATGACAGCCATAAATAGCTTTTAATCTTGTTGGTGTACCGTTATGTTTCAAAAACAACATCTGATTCAATTAGCAAATATGAAAATGCCATTTGGGAAATATGCAGGTCGAGTTCTCATTGATTTACCAGATGAATATTTATTATGGTTTCAAAAAAAAGGTTTTCCAGAAGGACAGTTAGGAATACTAATGGCACTAGCATTAGAGTTCAAAATCGAAGGATTAGAGTCAGTTATTCGTCCACTACGACAAGATTAATAAAGGAATAAAGAGTGAATAATCGCCGTATATGGTCAGGCATGGTTGCTATTATCATTGGATCACTACTGGCTGGGTGTGCGCAACAAGTGCGACCGACGCTTACGTCGTTAACATTTATTGACCCAAATTTTAAACGTTGTGTATTTGCACAAGGTAAAAAAAATATCGATCAAATTACAACATTAAAATGTAGTCATTTTAATATTCGAGATGCACGAGAGGTGCGTTTTTTTCCTCATTTAACAACATTAGATTTGTCATCAAATCAATTAACCTATATTGATATTAGTCATAATCCACAATTACAGGTGCTAAGTGTTGAACACAATAAATTAGCCCATTTAAATATTAGTCATAATCGACAATTAAAGATTGTTAATGTTAGTTTTAACCGTTTAAAAACATTAGATGTTAGTCATAATCCTTTACTGACCTACTTAAATTATGGTGCTACATTAATCAAACATGTCGATATTCGTCATAACCCTCATTTGATTGCGCCTTTTCAAATGATCAACGTACCTAATGGTCCGACAATAACGGAAAAGTAATATGCTAAAAGCCATTCATCATGTCGCGATTATTTGTAGTGATTACTCACGTTCAAAAGCGTTTTACTCACAATTACTACAATTAGAAATTATTTGTGAAACTTACCGTGAAGATCGTGATTCATATAAATTAGATCTAAAATTGCCAGATAATAGTCAAATCGAATTATTTTCATTTAATGGTGTTCCCCAGCGCCCGAGTTACCCTGAAGCTCAAGGCTTACGCCATTTAGCTTTTGCTGTTGATGATCTCGCTTTGACTGTCGATTATCTGCAACAGAATGGGGTTGAGGTTGAACCGATTCGTATTGATGATTTGACCGATAAAGCGTTTACTTTTTTTAGTGATCCTGATGGTTTGCCATTAGAGTTGTATCAGGTTTAATAAATAATCCGCCAACTGTATATACAATATTGATTCAAATGATATCTTTAACTAACAACTATATGCATGAGTGTGTATAGTTGTTGATAGTTATCGATGATCAGGGATGAAATGAATGCGCAGGATTATTTTTAATCAAAAGGGCGGAGTAGGTAAATCGAGTATTACTGTTAATTTAGCTGCAATTAGTGCAGCTAAAGGCTATAAGACATTAGTGATAGATTTGGATGTTCAAGGTAATAGTAGTGCTTATTTAGGGATTGATATTAATCAACCTAATGATAAAACCATAGCAGAGCTGTTAAACCAAACCGCATCATGGTTTGGAGTCTCGACACCTATTAGTCATTACCCTCAAGCTACAGCTTACGACAATTTATTTATCATACCTTCCAGTCCAAAGCTTGATAAATTAGAAATTGAATTAGAGCGACGTTATAAAATATATAAACTCCGTGATGTTCTTGATGCGTTAGAGAATGATTTTGATAGGATTTATATTGATACGCCACCGAATTTAAATTTTTATACCAAGTCAGGGTTAATTGCCGCTCATAAGCTTCTTATTCCTTTTGATTGTGATAATTTTTCTCAGCAAGCGTTAATTAAAGTTATGGATAATTTAGCTGAATTGCGTGATGATCATAATCGCAATTTAGAGCTAGAAGGGATTGTGGTTAATATGTTTAACGCACAAGCAAAGTTTCCTCGACAGATTATTGAAGAGATAAAAACGCTTGGCTTTCCTATTTTGACGCCTTATTTACCGCAATCTATCAAAATGAAAGAGTCACATTACCAACAGCGTCCAATGCTACATTTGGATCCTAAACATAAATTAACGGAACAACTTATTGCGTTATATGATGGCCTTGAAGCTGCTGTAACAATCAATACTAATATATAGTTTAAGAGTAAATTAATGGTAATTCGAATTGAATTACCATTAACAATTATGCGGTTACTGGAAAAGTACGTTCATATTCTTCCATAAAATCACGACGAATATCTTGTTCAAGGTGGGTTGCACGCTCTGTAGGACAGAAAATCATAAAATGAACAATTTGTTCGCCAGTTGTAGAGCTACTGATATGGATATGAGGCTCAGAACCAGGAAGATCGACACCTGCATGTTTTTCAATCACACTATTATAACGGCGAGCGACATCAATAAAGTCTTCACAGTGTAGATCAATTTTAGTAATAATTGTCGGCAATAAAGGATAGAGGTTAACAAAGTCTCTGACGACGATAGAAAAGTTATGATAAACATAGCGTTTCATAAAGTTGAGATTTTTCACTGGATAAGTAAAAAACATACTATTAGGTAACGTCGCAGTTTTGCCAGTGTAGTGGTATTGCCCATGATGGAGGTCTATCTCTTGGATAACAGTAGCCATCATATTATGTTCTATTACTTCACCACATATTTTTCCCACTTCAATCCAATCACCAATGCGAAAAGAGCGTGAACTGGCGCGTTGTATTGAACCAGTAAAGCAAAGAATGATCTCTTTTGAAGCAACAACAATAGCAACAGCAATCGCTGTTACTGATAGTGCAAATTCATTGATTTCTGAACGCCATAATAGAAATAGCACTACGAGGGTTAAAGTAAAGGTACCGTTTTTAGTACGAGACATCCATTTTCGTTGTGTTTCTGTAACGAAAAACTCATCACCACGTACTTGAGACAGGATAAGACGTCGAACAATAGCGATAATTGCTATTATTAATACGCTAAAAAGGAGTTTATTCATCAATAAATAGGTGAATATTTCAGTTATTATATCCATGAATCCCTTTATGTTTATGGTTTTAAAATATTAATACAACAAAAGTATCATATTTTCATGCTTAAACGCAGTAATAAATTTATTTTTTTATAGTTATCTCATTTATATATAAATGATAGTTGTCACTGATAGTTAAGAGATATTCTTATGATTTATAAATTTTTATAGTTGTTTATCTTTGCTCGTTTGTTTTTTTTATATCAAATAATGACCATTCGCATTTTAATTATTTGTTTTATTAATATAATAGCGCGTTAAATACAATCATTGTTTGTTTTCCCACTTATTATAGAGCACGAGATGAGTTCAACATTACTTTCATTTTTAATTGCGTCATCTGTATTAAATCCAACGGTTAATAATAATCAGACACATAATATAAATGTAGAAAATAACTTAATGACAGTTATTCCTAAACCAAGTAACAAAGTATTAACTAATCCGGGTATTGGTTTTACTGAATTACAACGCGTTGTGAGTAATGATCCTGAAAATCCTTTTTATGAAGATAAGCCAATTCTTTCTTATCCTGATACAAGTACTATGTATTATCGTTGGTATTGGGATCAATTAACAACGGCAACCGATCCGCAGTTAAATAAACAAATGCTTGAGGAAAAAATTGATAGTGTTTTAAAAATTGCAGCGACAGTCAATAAAAAGGTAGTGATTCGTTTTATGGCGTTACGTGGTAAAGATGATCCTATTTATGATGCTGACGTGAATAAAGATAGTAGTGGCATCCCTTGCTGGTTAGTTCAAGAATTATATGGCCATGGTTTGCATGGTACTAGCTGTCATTTATCTGATAAAGAAGCAGTAAGCATGTTTAAAAACCCGTGGTTTATTCATCGTATGAAGCAATTTCTTGATGCTTTGGGTAAACGTTATGATAATAATAAGACATTATTACGGATTGATATGGGGATGGTTGGAACCTGGGGAGAATGGAATTTTTCAGGTTATGCACCTAAAACGAGCCATAGCGTAGGCTTAGGTGATAATGGCTATACATTACATGATTTAGAGCCATACATTAATGAATTATCTGACGCTTTTCCTCATACACCAAAAACGATGTTAGGAACAAATAAAGGGGATTTTCTGAGTTATGCGACGAGCCGTGGTTTTGGGTGGCGAGTTGATTGTCTGGGAGATTGGGGGTCAGGTTGGAATGAAATGCAAGATGGTTATCCTGGATTAATTGCTCATGCATCAGATATAAAAACAAATGCAGCACCTGATTTTTTATTTAATCAACGTTGGAAACAATCAGCGGTTGATTTTGAAATTTGTCAAAACTCACTTCAAGACTGGAGTAATATTAGCAACCCATTACACCTTAGCTATGATCAAGTTCAACAAACATTTGATTTTGCGCTAAAACAGCATGCATCATTGATTAATGCAAAATCTCAACCTATTCCTGATATATACCAACCTTTGGTTACCGATTTTTTAAATAAATTAGGTTATAGGTATCAACTCAATGAGATTAGTTATAGTCAAAATGTTCCTCAAAATGGAACATTAATCATTAACAGCCAATGGCAAAACTTAGGTGTTGCACCAAGTTATACAAATTATCCTGTGACATGGAGATTACGTACAGCAGACGGTAAGATTGTTGGTTACTATACTTCTCAGGCTGATATTAAAAACTGGTTACCTGCTGATGATTATGAAGATCAGTCTCCGATATATAACGTATCCGATCATTTCGACCTTGGTAGTCAAATAGTAAAAGGCCAATATTTTCTTGATGTAGGATTAGTTGAGAAAAACACCCATAAAGCGAAAGTGTTATTAGCTAATGATACCAAAATGACAACAGACGATGGTCAATCTTATGTTGCCATTAATAAAAATAATGATGAGGTTGATCATCAAAACGTATCGAATAACAGTGGCCAATATGTCCCTGATACTCGTGGTCAATATATACCGGACGATCGTGGTCAATATGTCCCCGACACTCGTGGACAATATGTACCTAATTATCACAATCAAGAACTACTGAAAAATCAATCTCAAAATACACGAGATAAAAACAGTAATAGTATCGAGAATTATATTAATAATTATGGTGTTTATTTACAGCGCCACAAATTTAATCATATTCCATATTTATTTATAGATAAACACAGTGAGCAATATATTAAGCAACAAAATAATATCGGTCGCTGGCATGAAATAGCAACGGTTAACGTGATTTAGCCATGGTGTGGAGCCAGCATATTGATACGGTTTTATTCGCTGATTATTAATTGTTTTATTAACGTATACAAAGCGTTAAAATCCAGAGCATACTGTCATTATTCAATACAAATAGGGATGTAATAATGCATATATTTACCGATCGAAAACATATCATTCTTGATACTCGTTCAGAAAAAGAGTTTATTGAACATCATATTGAAAATAGTGTTTTTGTTGGTTTTCACGGTGCAGGGTTTAAATATTGGTTAGAGCTTCTATTACCAGATAAAAATATTGATATTGAAGTGATTTGTGATGAACAAGATTGTCAAAAAATTGTATCAACCATAACTGGTTTGGGGTATAAAAATGTTGCTGTGATGACAAACCTAATCAAAGCTGCGCCATTAGCGACGATTTCATCGTTATCAAATGTGGATCAGGAAGTATTAGATTTACGTCAAAGTGATGAATCTCAAACTGATAGTGACTATTTACCCGTGGCTGAAATTATTCAAGCTAAGCCTAAGTATAGTGAATCTGCTTACATCGCGCACAGTGATAGCAGTTATCGTTCTTTGATTGCTGTTTCACTATTAAAATTGTTGGGGTTCTGTAAATTAATATATGTTGATAAGCATGAACTTGAACAACAAAAAAGATTAAAATAATAGGTATTAGTTTGATGAAATAAAACAGAAGTGCATAAAACACTTCTGTTTTTTTATCGGTTTTATTTGTTAATTAACGACCAAGAAATGCATAACCCGTTGTGAATGCAGCTTCCTGGAATTGACGTAAACCAGTTGCACGGAAATCAATTGCCATTGGATTGCGCTTTAATTTCTCTTTGATGTCAGCATTAGACATGAAGTTAACATCAAGACCATCAATTAACTGAATAGCTGATTCAAGCTTGAAGCCGACTGAGCTTCCTGCAAATTTTCCGCGTGTTTCGCGAGTACGGATCACTACTTTTTCAACTTTGTAGTCATCAAGTAGTTTCTTAAATGCAAATTGGAAATCTCTCATTTTTTGGTTATCAAGAGAATTATCCATGATGAACTTCTGAGTACGACACTCTGGAATGCCGATCATTCCGCCATCTAAAGTTAATAGGCAAATAACAGCTTCATTACTGCGTAGTTCAACTGAACAAATTTTCATGTTTATACCTGAATCATAATATTTTGGTCGTTATTGTAGGCTAAAAAGCGATGAGCTGTTAGTGCCGATTGCATTTTTATCGTTGTTTGAGTTAGCGCAGTCTAATGAGTGAGCCTTCGTAAAGACCAATCGATGCCGGTGACTAACATGAATAACCTCAGTAGACGTAATTTTTTGTAACGATACATGTTGCATGATTTTATGATGAACTTTATCGCAAAAATCAAATCATTCGAAGATTACTAAAAAAGTAACATGAATAATTACTACAAGGTATTTAACATGTGAAGTGGTAATAGTGGCAATATTTAATGATTATTTAAGCATAATATCGGTTCTTTTTTGTAGAAAGAATCGTGCTGATACAGTAGAGCTAGATGCAGTTAGTAATGATATGCAGCCTTCCGTGAAGCGAGCAATCATGCACTTAGGGCTATTATTGATCGTCATGGTTGTTTCAAGTAATGCAAGAGCCGACAGTAATCATTCATTATTACCTCAAGATCCAGCTTGGATCACTGGTAAACTGATTACGGGGTTTACATACCATATATTGCCAGTTGATGAGCAAAGTGATCGAATACAGTTATATCTACGCATTAAAGCAGGCTCTGTACAAGAAACAGAACAGCAACAAGGTTATGCTCATCTGCTTGAACATATGGCTTTTAATGGCACAAAAAATTTCCCTAAAAATAAAATCATAAGACTCTTTGAGCAAGCAGGTTTAGTGTTTGGTCGTGATCTTAATGCGTTTACGAGTTTTGATAATACAGTCTATCAATTAAGTATTCCTGAAGGTAACGAGCTATTATTAAAACAAGTTTTGCAATACTTGGCTGATATAAGCTATCAGATAAATTTAAATCAAGCTGAAATAACGAAAGAGAAAGGCGTTGTTCAAGGTGAAATTTATGCTCGTGCTAATTTATTAGATAATCCTTATATCGCATATATGGATAATTTTGGTGAAGGGACTAAATATCAATACCAGAAAATAGTAGGTACAGTAAATAGTATAGAGAAAGCGACACAAACCGGCCTTAAAGCATATTATAATAGCTGGTATCACCCTGAAAATGTTGAACTTTTAATTGTGGGTAATGTAAAAGAAAATACGACAGTTCAGTTAATTAATGAATACTTTTTAGCGTTTAAAGGCGATCATCAATTACAGCTAAAACAGCCACACCGCATACCTAACTTCAAGCAAACTCCTTTTACAGTCGCGAGTCCACAGATAAAAGTAGAAACCTCATCATTGGTATTTAATTTGCCTGATTACAAATATAAAACGTATCATGATGATTATAAAAATAGATTAATTGTTTTTGTAAATCAATTGCTCAATTATCGGTTAACGCGAACTAATGAGTTGAAAAAAATGCCCTATAATCACGCATTTTCTTATATAGGTACACCTAATGATGGCGGCAATAAGTGGGTTTATTCATTGGGTGTTAATCATGATAACTCTTTTAAAAATAGAAGCGGAGCAATAAAGTTTTTAGCAAGTGAAGCTGCAAGATTACAACAATATGGTTTCACAAATGAAGAGTTTAAGCAGCAAAAAGCGTTATTAGCATCACAGACAAAAAACGCCAATATTGATTATAGAAATAAAAAATCAGTAGATATCATCAATGAAGCGTTAAATTCATTAATGCATAATAAAACCAATATTTCGCCATCTTTAAATAATATTTTAGCGAATGAGTTTTTAGCTAAAATACGCTTAGATGAGATAAATAAATTTACGAGTGAAACACTGGTTAAACCACAATTTAGTGCATTTTATACCCAAGGGTCTGGGACGCAAGATACCGCCAAAATTATTGCTGGCATTCAGCAGACACTTTTGACTAAGCAGAGTCTGCCTAATGATAATTTGGTCATTGCGAGTAAAGCATTAATCGCCAACTTACCAGCCGTAGGCAAAATTGTTAAGAGCAGTGAACATCCTCAATATTATATGCAAGAGTTACATTTAGATAATGGTGTCGCAGCTTTATTACAGCCCGATTCCAGTGCCAATGGAAAAGTGTATTTAGAATTTTCAGCCCCAGGGGGCATTACAGCGCTTGATCCTAAAAGTAGAGCTGCAGCTGTTGCGCTTACAGATATATATTTGAACAGTGGCTTGGCAGAGATGACAGGTCAGCAAACAGCCCAATTATTTCAACTCAATAATACTCAGTTAACGCCTTATATTAGTAATACTACCCAAGGCTTCACTATTGAAACGGCAGCAGACAAATTAGAGTTTGCGATGTCGAGCATTTATGCCGCAATGTTGAACGGAAAAATTGATGACACCGTGTTTAAGCATGTTAAGCAATCAATGATTCAATGGACGAGAAATAATGATCCAAACTTTCAATCCATAACCAAGGGAGATTTGTTTTCACATAACCCTTATGAAGGTAAGTTATCACTTAAACAGTTATATGATCTTGATAAAGACAACGTTGAAGCTGTATATAAGCAGTTATTTGGTCATGCAAATGGGTATAAATTAACGTTGATTGGTGATTTTGAGCCGTTGCAAGCTAAAGCTTTAATAGCAAAATATATAGGTAGCTTACCAAAAGGTAAAAAACACCAATATACAATTAAAAAACAACCCGTTTTAAATAAGAAGGTTAGTTTAAAAAGGGCAATTAATAAATTAGATCGTGCTGATCTCGTCTTTGATTTTATCTTTGAGGCCACTGAACCTAATATTAAGGATATATACGCATCAGATCTTATATCTAGGGTTTTACAGCGAAAAATGGTTAACAATGTTAGAGAAGAACTATCGCTGACTTATTCGCCTAATGCTTGGTGTGGCTCTGCAACCCCAGGAAGTAATTATGCTCGATGTCAGATTAATGTAGTAACGGATAAAAAAGATGCTGATAAAGGCGTTGAGGCGGTAGAACTTGCTCTAAAAGATCTTTATCAAACTGGAGTCTCACAGTCTGAGTTAGATGAACATAAAAAAGCGTTAGTTTTAGCGATGCTTGATAATGATAAATTTCCGCAGCAGCGGGCTCGGTTTGTTCACCGAGATTTTATTAATGGTTTTCCTATTGGGTCGGTATTAGAACCGCAAGCAGTGGTTGACGAGATTGATAAAGCTTATATTGACTTACTAATAAACCGTTATCTAAAAGATGCTGGGCAAGTAACCTTAACTGTATTGCCATAACGGTGTTTTAGTTAAATAAGGAATATAAAACCAGAAAATAGTTCCATATTTTTATATCCACGACGTTTTTAATCAGTGTTATCTCATCGATAATAGTGAAATAGGGAAGGGAATAATCACAGTTGTTCTGTTTTTCTTGACGGCACTTTTTAGCAAACTAAGTATAGTTTCTATAGAGGAGAGTCATTATGACTACCACCAATGTGATGTCGCAGTTTTTCCTTCAACGTCTTAATGATACTGAAAATAAAGAAGAATATGATGCAATAGTCAAAATGCTCACATTATGTAATTGGGTACCACGAGCTAAAGATGAAGAGCAATAAGCGTGCAGTACAAAAGCAGCCAATAAAGAACACTATTGGCTGCTTAAATAATATTCGTATTAGCTACGCTTAGCTGGCGTGTATGAGCGGCCTGCAGCTTGGTAGGTTTCTTTATCGTTAATTTCAAATGTAGTGTAGAAGAACCATGCGATAAAACGCATTAATTCATCATTAGCATTCATTACCCATTCGGCAAACTCTTCTTCTTCACCTTGGTCGTTTTCTTGAGTGAAAACGTGGTAAATACGCTGTTGTCCGTCGATGTCAGCAACACTAAAGTGACCAATCATTGCTGCTGCTGTTTCTGCAATTTCAGGCTCTTCACTCTCTTTTAATGCATTTAGGATCGCTGAAACGCTATCGAGCTCTGCTAATTGTTTTACTAAAATCTCAAATTCTTCTTGTTGCATGATGTTGTCTCTTCATTTTACATATAATGGCTATGATAACCTCATTCGTAAATAGAACCAAAATGTTCGATGAGTATGAGGTACATACGAAGGTGAAATTCGAGTATTCTTTGCCAATACTTTTGAGCTCACGTGACTGAATATTTTTCAGTCCATGCGAGTAATAAAGGTTTGCTCGTCATCCACAAAAGCCACAAAGCCACCGTGATAGATAAACACGCGACCACGCCCTTCAACTACGCAAGCAAGCTGTGGGCTCAAATCATCTTGATTATTCTTAGTTTGAAATATGCCAGTATCGGTGATTACACCGCTAAGTGTCGGCAAATAGCCATAACTGCGCTTAGCTTGATCTATTAGGCTCAATTCGCTGGCAGTCGAGAAGTAACTGGGGATTGCACCCGCATCTTCGACAAATAACGTTTTTAGTTCTTCAAAAGCGGTGATCACCAACCAGTCGATGTCGTTAACGTGATGGATAAACATAGAGTGTCTCGATAATTCTGATGCGCAGATTCTACCACTATTAGAGGCCGAATAGGGGAGTGATTTGAGGCTCAAGGTGGTAGTTAAGGTACGACAGAATCGGTTGGTGATCACAGAATTGATCAAACGTTCTAACAAGCTTTTGCCCCAAAACTGTTTAGATCAAATACTCATTCATATCGTGTTAACGTGGTTTTGGATTAGTTTTATTTACATATTCATACGCTAACGCTAATCAGGCTGATTTAATCCATTTCTTACTATTTTCATTTCATATAAACATATTGAAACAAAATAATGTAATCAAGCTCATGATATTTATGAATTAAAGTGATTATGATTGTAAGACTTTAGAGGCATTCTTTTACGTGAAAGTAAGATTGCCTACTAATAAGCTGTTAGCTCCTATTCTGATATCACCAATAAATAAGGATGTATATAAATTGTCTCAATACTTAAAGTTAGGCGATGACCAATCGCCTGTGCGATTAACTCCGTGCGGTGAAAATGGTGCTTTTCAAGTTATAGGTGGTTGCGTTTGGGCAAAAGCTGAAGATGAAATTACCCCTGACTCTTTACGTTCAAGAGTCGAGCCTTGGTTAACTGCACTTTTTCAATCTGAACACCTTAATTTACTTGTTGGTGCAAAAACGAACCTTGCTCTACAGAGGCGACAAATATCTCAAGTTGCTCTATTGTCCATTGAATTTTGTTCATCTATCTAAATTTCAGATAGGTTCTATCTTGATGGAATGTTAGTTAAAGATAAGGATGTATTCAATTAAAACTTTCAAGTTATCATCAAGAGAATAGAATGATTAAATATATAAAAAACTCACGATTTATTGCAATTGTCTACGCTATGTTTCTCAGTGGATTTATACAACCAACATTTGCAGAAGATGAAGTGTCTAAAAGAGCATCAGGTGATTGGTATAAAGTAAGTCAGATCTCTGATAATACATATATGATAGAAGAGCCACAGAGCAGTCAATATAATATTAGTTATTTAATAATTGGTAGTGAAAAGGCTCTCATGCTAGACACTGGTTCTGGTGAAAATAAAAACAAAAGCAAGCAAACAATTTCAACCGTAATTAAAAGTTTAACAGACAAGCCAATTACATTGTTAATGACACATTTTCATTTTGACCACAATGCTAACATTGAAGAGTTCGACAATATAGCTTTTGCAAATATTAAAGATATTCGTGACAAAGCAATTGATGATAAAACTTATTATTTTTCATCTAAAGAGTTAGCTTTTGGATCCTATCCAGAAAAAACAACTGTTCATGAATGGATAGATCTTGATACAAATATTGACTTAGGGAGTAGAATTATCAAGATATCGAGAGTTAGAGGTCATACTGATGATAGCATAATCGTAATTGATGAAAGCAGGGAACTTGTTTTTACAGGGGATACTCTTTATAACGGGCCGTTGATTGTCTTTGGCAAAGAAAATTATGACCCGTATATCAACACAATCAACATAATGAAAGAAAATTTTAATGATTCATTCTCATTTTATGGTGCACATGGTGATTCAAATTTAGGTGGGGGAATGAACTACTCCTTGTTGAATAAGGTTGAAAGCCTCCTTAGATGCGCAAAGATAAACACATGCGAACATACGGAAAAAATTTCAGAGACTTTAAGCGGTCATCTATTGAATGGGGATTTCTTCCTCAATGACGGCGTATCTTTAATTATACTGGATACACACTAATTCAGACCAGATCTGACTGTTACACACTTTTCGACTTGGTGGCCAAATTAACTATGCCACTTCATAGACGCAAAATTCAAAATAGTGAAACTAGCACATAACAAATAAGAATATGTGTCGCGCACCCGACACCTATCCGAAGTGTTGGACAAGCCTAAGCCACTTTATATAAGTAAATATTGATAGTACGTTGGATAGCGATATTGAAGTTTGCCATTACTTTTTCTAATAACTATCAACTGAGATAGAGTTGATAGTCTAACAAGATTCTGTCCAACAACGAGCTAGCTATTTTGGCTAGCTCAATGTGATCACCAAGCGATTCTGTCGTATCGTAATTACCAAGCGACTTTGTCATTACGATAACTACCAAGGGAATATGTCGGGACTCAATTAGCTTATCTTTTAAAGTAATTAATTAGACTTTAGAAGGAGCTAAGGATGTTCTATATGGATTCTAAATCTCAATTCACTGTCGATATCATTAGCAAAGTTATTGATGGCAAAATTACCATCAATAGTGCTACTCAATTGCTGCAAAAATCACGAAGAACCGTTGAGCGTTACTTGCGGCGTTATCGCAAAGAAGGGATTCGATTTGTGATTCATGGCAACACTGGCCGTGCTCCAATTAATAAAATGCCTGATTCACTCAAAAAAGAGGTTCAGCGCCTCATCCAAAAGAAGTATTACGATTTTAATCTTCAGCATCTCTCAGAGCTTTTAAGAAAGAACGAAGGTCTCTCGATTAAACGTGAGACCTTGCGCTCTTGGGCGCATGAGATTCACCATGTCAAGCGGGCTAAGCGTCGTAGAACTCGTGTCAGAAAGTATCGAGAGCGTATGGGGTTACCTGGACTCATGCTTCAAATGGATGGCAGTCCTCATCGTTGGTTCGGTGATGGAAAATCTTGTTTGATTGCTATCATTGACGACGCCACCAGTGATATTCATGCGCAGTTTTTCCCCTCTGAAACCACTGAAGGATGTATGAAGGTCATGCGTGCTTATATCGAAAAACGTGGCGTTTTTAAAACGTTGTATGTCGATAGAGCGGGTATTTTTGGCGGTCCTAAACGCAGTAATTTTTCTCAAATGCAGCGTGCTTGTGAAGAGTTAGGTATCGAGATTATTTTTGCAAACTCCCCTCAAGGGAAAGGACGTATTGAGCGTGTCTTCGACACGTTCCAAGATAGGCTTGTTCCCGAATTGAGGTTCAACAATATCACTGATATGGAGAGTGCAAATCGTTATTTACAAGAAGAGTTTATTCCTAATTACTGGGCAAAAAATCTGATGGTTCAAGCCGTTAGTGCTAGATCAGCATTCAGGCCTTTGCCGCCAGACTTAGACCTAAATAGTATCTGTGTGCAGAAAGAATATCGTACGATACGTCGAGATCATACCTTCAGCTTCGACAGCAAAATGTACGTCATTGACTCGCCAGTGCGTTACTCCATAGAGAACCAAAAAGTAGAAATCCGCTGCCAGTTTGATGGCACATTCTCAGCTTACTTCGGTCATCGAAGGCTTGATATTACAGAATTGGTCGAACCGCGAAAATGCCATGAATACGGTAAAGAGGTTCAGCGAAAACTTGAAGCGCTCGAACTTGTAGAGCAACTCGGTAGTATCACTAAAGCTGCACGTATCTTGGGTTGCTCACGCCAGACACTATATACCTATCAGCAAGTCATGGAAGAAGAAGGCCCTTTAGGCCTTAAGCGCATAAATAAGCCATTGAAGCGCAGTAAAAACCGTATACCTGAGCATGTTGAGAATAAGATTATTGAGCTGACATTATTAAACCCTCATGGGACAGCCATACAACTGATGAAAGTGCTTAAAGAGCATGATATTACGGTGAGTATCACTACTATCCAGAACATCTGGAAGAGAGAGCAGCTGAACACCAGAGAGCTTAGAATCAAGCGTTCTCAATCAATGAATATAGAAGTATGAGGAAAAAAAATAATATGAGAACTAGAATAATAAGAGCATGACAGAATCGGTTGGTATTTATCCCGTCATGTTCCCTCAGTAATGACATATTTTGGCTAGCTCAATGTGATCACCAAGCCCCAACCCTGTCATTCCCTACAGTGAATGCCCGCGAGGGCGATAGGGAATCTATTGTCCACGCGTTGTAGGGTTTATATTTAGCCGTAAAACGTAAGGTGCTTCATTGGCGTCTTTAAGGCTCGATCACGGCTTGAGTCGACGGTGGACATTGGGTTGAGTAAATACCGAACCCAACAATCGCGATGCTTTACAATAAACTAATCATATATTGGCCCAATCAGATCTAAATGGGTGAGATATAACCGCATATCTAGCTCCAACTGATGATAATTAGGCTCCATATGGCAGCAAAGTTGGTAAAACGCTTTGTTGTGATCTTTTTCCCTCAAGTGCGCCAGCTCATGCACCACAATCATCCGTAAAAAAGGCAGGGGAGCTTGCTTAAATACTGTCGCAATTCTAATTTCATGCTTGGCTTTAAGTTTATTGCCATGGACACGTGAAATGAAGGTGTGTAAGCCGAGTGCATGATTGATCACATTAATTTTATTGTCGTAACCAACTTTACTGATGGGGGCTGATTTTTTTAAATATTGGTTTTTCAGCTCAATCACATAATCGTATAACGCTTTTTCAGTTTTAATCGTATGCGGTGTCGGATAACGGTTAAGTAATAATGTCTTAAGTTGATCTTTTTCTATTAACTGTTGAACTTGATCAACAAGGTGAGGCGGATAACCTTGAATGTATTTGAGCTGTTGCATAACCAATATGACTCTTAACCAAAAGGGTTATGCTATAAGCTGGCAACTATCGAGGCAACCTTATTATTAGGTAATATGAGTTCAATCGCGGTTAAATTCAGGCAATAAGTAAGGATTAATTATGCTGTCTTTGAAAATTCCCCCGCCAGTTTTGGCTGCTATAGCGTTATTGATGATGTATGGCTGTGGATTATTTATTCCGGTGTGGCAATTTGAACCGGTTTGGAGCGTCGCAATATTATTAGTGGTTATTGCTCTTGTCATTGGATCATTATCAATGTCAGTATTTGCCAGCGTTAACACCACTATCAGTCCTTTTACACCACAAGCAACCACTCAGTTAGTGACCACAGGTATATACCAATATAGCCGTAATCCGATGTATTTAAGTTTGTTGTTATTGCTTATTGCTGCAGTATTTATTGGGGGCGAATTATCAGCAGCTATAGCGGTGATTGCTTTTATGGTAACGGTTAATCAGCTTCAGATTAAGCCTGAGGAAAAGGTACTATTGCAGTTGTTTGGAAATGATTATCGCCGCTATTGTCAGCAGGTTAGGCGCTGGTTATGAATATAGGTATTATTAATGTTTACCATCTTACTGATTTGCATACACAGTTTAGCCATTAATAATGCTTAAATGTTATGCTTAATGGTAATATTGCGTTTAAACAAATGAGGTAACAGATGAGTAAGGCAAAAATTGGTATTGTAACAGTAAGCGATCGTGCAAGTGCTGGTGTTTATGAAGATATCTCAGGACAAGCAATTATTGATACGCTAAATGATTATCTTACATCAGAGTGGGAGCCTGTTTATCAAGTTATTCCTGATGAGCAAGACGTGATTGAGAGTACGTTGATTGACTTGGCTGATAATCAAAACTGTAGCCTGATCGTTACGACCGGCGGAACAGGGCCTGCTAAGCGTGATGTTACGCCTGAAGCAACAGAAGCTGTTTGTGATCGAATGATGCCAGGCTTTGGTGAGTTAATGCGTGCCGAATCGCTAAAATTTGTCCCTACGGCTATTTTGTCACGCCAAACAGCAGGACTTCGTGGTGATAGTTTAATTATCAATTTACCAGGTAAGCCAAAATCTATTCGTGAATGTTTAGATGCAGTATTTCCAGCTGTGCCTTACTGCCTTGATTTGATGGATGGCCCATTCCTTGTGTGTGATGAAAGTGTAATTAAGCCATTTCGTCCCAAGCAAAAATAAAATAAGAAATAATAAATAATAAAAAAGCGACAATTAATTGTCGCTTTTTTATATCTACTATTATTGAACGAACTATATTTAGCCATGATAATTTGAATCAAGATCACAAAATAGAAAATTAATTATTAATATCTATTAATATATACAGTGTTCAATAATCACATTCTAGCTATGATTATTTTCATGATTATTTTGTTGTTTATTTTCAATGGTTTATTTTTTGCGGTCGAGTAAAGTTATATTAAAATCAAATTATTAACTTACCCACTCATATCTTTGGTGAATTGTTTTCTTTTGTTATTTGTAATATTCTCATGCGAAGTTTTACTTTTAATTGCAAATAAGTGTTATGGCGTGAGTTTGAATATGGATGTTAAGCAAAGTTGGGGTTTTATTTCTGTCTCTTTAGGCGTGATTTCTCTTTTATGGGGAATGGTTTCACTGAGTGGTATGGTTGGTCAAGAACATGTCTTTATTGAAATGGGCTCATTTCTAAAAATGACGGGCTCTGATTTGTATAATAATACTTATGCTGAGAATATATTAGCAGCCGAACGCCACAAAAACTTTGTTGTGTTATTAGTTGGTATCATGATGGCAATCATTGGTTCGTTGTTAATGAAAAACCGTTTATTCAAGTAATAAAAATATTCAGTCATATCTATAGTTTAATAAATGTGACTGATAATTATAAAAATGGTTAATATGTTTCTACTTGTTAAGCTTGTTTATTATATTTTTGCGATCAACCTCTCTATTATCTAAAAAATGTTCTAATATTTAGTCTAGCCAACATGACCATTTCCTTTTGATATAAAAAATTAACAACGTAATATCAAAGTTAATGTGTGTTATTTTTTATTGGAAGTTATTTTCAGCGTGTACAAGTTGAATGCAGCGTTATTTTTATAAATATCAATTGAATGGTGTTTTATATTTGTTGTTTCATATTTGTTTTTTAAATTGTTGTTTTTAATTGTTTTTTAAATTTGCGTCAATTTTACAGCACATCAATATACTGTCGTGGTATTTATTTATAGGAAAAAGTGACAAATACTTGACGGTGTGGTGGTTTTTTACAGTATAATTACATCGTAAACGCGAATTTATAAACGTGTAATTATTAGAAAGCAATGGAAATGACATTGCTCATTATAAAATTAGTAGTGCTAGAGGCTAGTTTAAGCTATGAAAAAACAAGCTATAAAAATAGCGGATGATGGTTATGCTGTATTAATAAAAGCCAGTGATTTCTTACTGCTCAATGTTACACTAACTTTTCTTATTTCTTTACGTGGTGTTAGTGAGACAGCTGTTGGCTTAGCGGCCAGTTTTCTTTTTGCTGTGATCTTTTTACTTATTGGCGAATATAGTGGGCTTTATAAGAAATATGTTCGTCAAGATTACGCCATTACGGTACTAAAAACGTTATTAACATTTTTCTTGTCATTTTTAATATGGCGATTTTTGTGCCTGCAATTGAACTCATTTGAAGGTGTTAATAATACACATTTAAATAACGTGATTGTTTGGCAATGGGTTGTGTTATCTATTGCGTGTGTGATTTTTGTTAAGTGCTTAGTTATTTATACTATTCGTGAATTCTTAAAGCGTAACTCTCAAGTTAGACGCATTGCTATTTTGGGGATGACGAAAGGTGGTATTGCGATTGAACAAGCATTAAGAAAAGATATTCGTTATCAAAAATTTGAAATTTCTTATTATGATGATCGTAATGAGAGTCGATTTGGTTATTTATCAAAAGCAACGCTGCATGGAAATGTTGAGCAGTTGGTGCAGTTAGCGAAAAGTGGTGAGATTGATGAGGTTTATATTGCCTTACCAATGGTAGCCAAAGATCGTATTCAAAAATGTTTAAGATTATTATCTGATACGATTGTTGAAACTTATCTTGTTCCTGATTTATATACTTATGATTTGAATGTGAGTCAGATCAATACCATTGGTAATGTTCAAACCTTCAGTGTTTTCGGTTCTCCGTTTGAAGGAATGGGAGCAGTATTAAAACGTATTGAAGACATCATTATCAGCAGTGTCATTATTTTGCTTATATCACCGGTTTTAATCGCTGTCGCTATTGGTGTTAAACGCAGTTCGCCAGGCCCGGTGTTATTTAAACAAGATCGTTATGGTTTAGGTGGCAAGAGAATCCAAGTCTGGAAGTTTCGTTCTATGGGCGTAATGGAAAATGACGCTGTTGTTACTCAAGCGACCAAGAATGATCCTCGCGTAACTAAGTTTGGTGCGTTTATACGTCGTACATCATTAGATGAATTACCGCAATTTTTTAATGTACTGCAGGGTAGTATGTCAATTGTTGGTCCTCGTCCACATGCTGTCGCACATAATGAAGAATATCGCGTTCTTGTTGATAAATACATGCTACGCCATAAGGTTAAACCTGGTATTACCGGTCTTGCACAAATAAAAGGTTTTCGTGGAGAGACTGATACGCTAGATAAAATGGAAATGCGTGTGAAGTACGACCTACAATATATTCAACACTGGAGTCTATCAAAAGACTTGCAGATTATTTTTCTGACTATTTTTAAAGGTTTTGTTAGCGAGACAGCGTACTAAATTATGTATTTATTTAAGACGAAGAACATTCATTTAGTATTGGTAGGTTGCTTTTGTGCAACCTGCAGTTTTGTTGCAAGTGCAGATAGTACTTTTCAAGACTCTAAACATATAGATCCTTTGTTAGGCTTAGAATTTTCTTCATCGGTCAGTAGTGGTTATGGTTTTGATGATAATGTTCTTCATCAGCTTAATAACAACATAATTAGCTCTGATTATTACTCTTTAAAACCTGTATTTAGTGTGGTTGGTCAGCGTAACACTAAAAACTTTGGGCTTTATTATTCTGGTGATTATCGACATTATACAAATAATGAAGTTAGCGATGATAGCTATGATGATCATCAAGTTCATGGTGTTTTTAAGTGGGAATTAGGTTTTCGTCACCATCTTGAATTAACAGGTAGTTATAGCCAAAACCATGAAGCTCTAGGGACTGGCGTGACAAATGGTTTTTTCTTTGATAATGATGCGCAGCAAAATAATGCTGCTACATTTAATAAATTTAATATTGGTCATGATGTCGGTAAAACGAAGAAAAAAATAGACGCCAAATATACCTATGGTGCGAAAGACGCTAAAGGTAATCTTGTGTTTAATTTTTCAAGAGAGTACACAGATTATGACATTCTTGATAGTTATCAGTCTGCTTTTAAAGAATATTTAAAGAATGAAAATGTAACGGAGAATGATTTTAAAGTAACATTTATGCATCAATATACAGATAGGATGCGTTTTGATTATACTTTATTATATAAAGACTTTAGCTATTTAGATCATGATCGTGATAACGATGAGTTAATTGGCGCATTTTCTATTATTAGTCAATTAACAGGTAAATCGAAAATAGAAGCGACAATTTCTAAAGTTCAAAAAAAGATGCAAAGCAGCAATTTTTCAGGTGTGAACTGGAATCTATCTTACCAGTGGCAACCTGTTGATTACTCAACAATAATACTTAAGACGCTGAGTGAGGCAAAAGAACCCGATAATATTGGCGATTTTGTTCAATCTTTACAAAATAGTATTACTTGGCAACATCAGTTTTTAGGACATATAACAAGTAATTTATCATATAAACATATATCTGATAAATATCATATTCGAAAGCGTAAAGATCGATATGATTATTTAGACTTAAGCTTAAATTACTTATTTAGACCGAAAGTTGAATTTAGTTTAGGCTATAAATATATGTTATTTCATACTAATAATAGTGCTGATCCTGTATTCATTGACGGCAACTCTTATATCAGAAAATTAGGTTATGAACAGAATCAATTTGGATTATCAGTTAAAGTGGCGATTTAAGATGAAAAATATAGTTTCTATTATTTTTATGTTAACAATGAGTTTTTTTATTAGTACTAATGCGTCTGCTGCAGTGCTAAAAAATCATTATTTATTAGGACCTGGCGATCAAATTCAGATTCGAGTTTATAACGAAGAAAATTTATCAATGAAGTTCACCATTGATGCGAGTGGTGATGTGATTTATCCACTCATTGGTAAATTACAACTGGCAGGAAAAACGCCAGATCAAGTTGCTATGGATATTCGTGATAGATTGAAAAATGGTTATATTAATAATCCAATGGTCACTGTAACCATACTTCAATTTAGACAAATATATGTTTCTGGTGAAGTAAAAGCACCGGGTAGTTATGAATATCGTCCAGGATTGACACGCGAGCAAGCAATCGCTATTGCGGGTGGTTTTACTGATCGTGCCGATCGTAGTGATGTTGATATTCGTTTAGCGAATGGCCAACTATTAAAAGATGTATCACCGACTCAAGCGGTTAATCCTGGTGATACAGTAATCATCGATCAAAGCTTTTTCTAATTTTAGGGTAAATAGAAATGTCGTCATTGTTTGTAGATGAAGGAACGAAATTGGAAAGTACAATTGACTTTTCTCGTTTCATCAAGTCAGCAAAAAAAAATTGGTGGAAAGTTTTAGCATTTAGTGTAATTACAACGGGTGCTATGACACCGTTAGTATTAAAAATGCCACCAAAATATGAAGCATTTGCTTCGGTATATTTGAAAGCAAATGAAACAAAGCCAACATTATTTGAGCAAGTTAGAAGCTTTGATGCAACTCGAAAAGAATATTACGAAACTCAGTATCAATTAATTAAAGCGCGTCGTGTAGCTGCCAGTGTTGTTGATGAGCTTAAGCTTTATAATGATCCTGAATTTTATGGTAAATCGAAAAAACCATTAACATTGGCACAAAAAAAAGACAATAGTGTTGATTATTTATTAAAGCACTTAACTGTTTCAGCTGTGCGTAAAACACAATTAGTTGATGTCGGTTTTGAATCAGAAAAAGCAGCACTTGCAGCAGAAGTTGCAAATAGTGTTGTACAGTCTTATATCAACTATACCATTAATGATAATCGTGATGCGACAGACAATGCGTCGGTATTATTAGGTAAGCAAATTGCTGATCTTAAAGCAGATTTGCAGAAAAAAGAAGATAATCTAAATGCTTTTTTAAAGAAAGAACATTTAATTACATTCCGCGGTATTGATGGTTTTCAGACATCTGAATTATCACTATTAAATGAAAATTTGGCAGCAGCAGTTGCACAACGTGTACACAGTGAAGCTATTTATAAAACAGTGACTAACCAAGCAAATTCGGGTGTTAAAGCGGGTTCTATTTCTGAGATATCACGTAATCCGCAGATGGAAAACTTACGTGTTAAGATTATTGATCAGCGGACGCAATTATCTGACTTAGAGAAACGCTATGGCGCTAAAAATGAGAAGGTAATTCAAGCTAAATCAAGCTTAGCGATTTTGCAGCAACAAGCGAATGTTGTTATTAAACAAATAGTACAAGGCATTAAAGAACAGTACCAAGCTGCTGTTTTAAAAGAAAATCAACTGCAAGATTCTGTTAATAAAATGACCGCAAACTTCCAAAAGCTCGGTGATAAAAAGACAGAATACAATAACTTAGTTGATGGTATTACCAAAACGCGTAAAATTTATAATCAGCTTATTCAACGTCAAAATGAAACTGAGGTTAATGGCCAGTTTGTAGAATCTGCAGCTTCGATGATTGATCCTGCTTTGATTCCAGAAAAACCAACAAAACCGAATAAAAAGTTATTAATTGCAGTTATTGCTATTATGTCTTTACTTATTGCGACGATATTCTTTGTTATTTTAGCTGCTATTAATAATAAAGTATTAACGATCAGTGAGATAAAGCGTCGCCTTGGTTTAGAAATTTTAGGTGAAATAAAGCATTATAAAGCACCACTAACGGCAAAAGAGGTTATTGATAATAATAGCCACTTGCCTTGTTTAGATGAAGCTGCATTTGGTATTCGTAGCGCGATACATTTGCTGAATACACAATCAAAAATGATCGCTGTGTCGTCGACAATAGTAGATGAAGGCACATCAACGGTATCGGCTTTGCTTGCTAAATCATTGGCTGTCGATTCTCGTGTTTTGGTTGTCGATCTTGATTTTAGAACGAAAGCGTTAACAAAGGCGTTAGCTGATCCACATCATGTTGGCATGAGTGAGTTGATCACTCATAAAGCAACTCAAGATGACTGTATCATTAAGTTACCTAACTTTGACTTTATTGGCGCGGGTGATAATAAGACGTTGTCTCCATTGGTGTTATTAACCAATAATAATTTGAAAACGTTGTTTGCTGAATTTAATAATCAATATGATTACATTATTTTCGATACACCAGCTGTTGAACAAGGTAAAGATGCAGCACTCATTAGTCAGCTTGTTGATGGGGTGATTTTTGTTGTTGAGTCGAACCATTTAAGTTCAAACCAAATTGTGAGTGCAATTAATCAATTACAGTCTAACAAAGCAAACTTACTGGGCTGTGTATTGAATAAAGTAAACGAAAAACTTATTGAAGCTGCAGAAAATATTAATCCAGTTAATGTGAAAGGGATTATTTAGTGAGCTTAATTAAGAGTGCTTCTACAATTGGTGGTTCATCAGTTATTTCGCAATTAATTGGTGCTTTTACCATTTTATTCATATCGTATCGCTATGGTATGTCTGCCGTTGGTAATTATGCATTAATGTTGGGTATCATCATGATCGGTGCCCAGATTGCGTTATATGGCTCGCATTTCTTATTAACAAAAGTACGTGATGATGAGCTGCAAATTGCGATTGTTTTTAGTTTCATTCAGTCATGGGCTGTTAGCGCACTGTATATTTATTTAGTTCGTTTAAGTTTTGATTTGCCTTTTTGGCCGACCTATATATTAACGGCAAGTTATTCGTTAATGATCGTGTCTGAAAATGTATTATTAAGATATAAATTATTTAATAAATTAGCTTTGCAGCGTATTTCTGTAACTGTTGTTGTATTTTGCGCAGCATTATGTTCATGGAAAGATATTTATTTATATGATGTATGGGCTGTGTTTCATTTAAGCTTGATTAGCTATTGGTTGTATAAATATATTGATTTCAAAGACTTTAAAATAAGCTCTTTTTATCCAACGACACAATGCAAATATATCGCAAGGCATTGGCAACATTTATCTCGTATTGGCAGTGCTGAAGTTATTGCCAATGCGAGCTTACAGCTGCCAACAATATTAATAAACCATTGGTTTAGCCCTCTGGTTGCAGGTTATTTTGCTGTTGTTAATCGGTTTTGTTTATCACCTGTGCTTATTATGGGGCAGTCAGTTCGAAATTATACATTCTCGAAATGGTCAGAGGATTTTCGTAATAAATTCTTTAACATAAAAGAATACCGTCAAGTTAGAGCGTTATTATTTGGGCTATCAGTTGCTGTCGTTATTGGTATCTATTTTGTTTATCCTTGGCTAACAGAACGTTTCCTTAGTGAACAATGGGTACAATCAATTGCTACATCACGCATGATGTTACCTTATGTATTTGTCATGTTAGCATTTGTCCCATTAACTGTTGTTGAGTTGATTTTTGGCTCGCCTAATTACTTTTTGCGTATTCAATGTGAGCAATTACTCATTGTTGTTATTACATTCATTATATTGCCACTTATTTATAAAGATTATGCGTTGTCATTGATCATGTTTTCAGTACTCACTGCAATCAGGTACTTAATGATTTATATCAATATCAATAAGCGCGTACTGAAACTAAAAGAACAAGGTTTTAAATAAATGAATACGGGAGCATATTTCCAAGTCTATGTTTTTGTAACGTTAGTTTTTAGCGGGCTAGCACAGTATTTTACTGGTGTGGGTGCTTTTCTATGGCTGCCGTTTTTAATGACTATAGGAATGGTGGCATTGCTCCCATTGCAAACAAGGTATAATTTTAAACAGCTTGATCGTTTAGAAATTATGATAATTGTACTTTTTGTTGGGCTTTTTGCTCTAGCATTAGCGTCTTCCTTGTTGCAAGAGGGAATAAAGCCAACAATTGCCGGCATTAAAAACAGCCTCGGTATACCTTTATTATTATTATGCTTAGTGCTCGGCTTCTGCCGTGAATCACAGATTTATCGCATTACAGAAAAATTATATTGGGTGTTTTATGCTCAAATACCTGTTATCGCATATCAAATACTGGTTGTCGTCCCTGCTCGTGTTGCTGCGCAAGGAAAAATGGACTCATGGGATTCAGTGGTAGGAACATTTGGCGGTAGTATGAACTCGGGGGGTAATGGTGCCTCCATGGGACTATTTGCGATGTTGATAATGCTCATGAAGTTATCTGAGTATAAACACGGTGTTGCGTCATTAAAATCATTATTGTTTCATTTAACAATTGGTTTTGCGATTGCGATAGTTGCTCAAGTTCAATTTGTTGTATTGTTTACACCTATTTTCTTAATGTATGTATTCATCTTACCGAGTTATATTAAAGAAATTAAACCAGTAAATATGAAGACCATCATTATAGGTATTGCAATTATTACTGTGTTAGTGGGTGTTTTCATTACTATATTAGCTGTTACCTATTCAAACCAATATTCTGCCAAATTGGGTATTTGGGATATGTTTATGGATAATGTCGGCTATATCTTTAATACTCATGCGATTATTGAAGGACTACATGGTCGAGTTGATGAACTAGGACGGCTAACGTCTATTGTCTTTTGGGCAGAAAAATCAACACTTCATGGCGTTGTAGATCAATTATTTGGTTATGGTTTAAATAGTTCGAACCCTGGTGGTGATACCCCAGGTTATGTTTCAATGTTATTTAATTTAAATGTTGGCTCAACAGCACTTGCTATTTATCTTTGGGAAATCGGCTTTGTAGGCACTTCATTTTTAGTGCTAATTAGTTTACTAATTATTTGGAATTCTAAACCTAAGCCATTGTTTTCAAAAAATGATCTATCTATAGCGGATATAAAATTATTATCACGGCAACCTGCTTTTATCGGCTTTACTGTTGCGGGCTTAGTAACATTACCCTATGCGCCATTATTAGCGTTAATTCCCGTGTATCAGTTCCAATTTTATTTATGTCTAGGTGCTATGCTTATAATCAGAAAGGCGACGATGAACAAGAGATACATCAGTTGCATATAGCGACGTTATATCTAATGGTATAACTTGTATTGATTAGCTTTATGTATGGTTAGAAAATAGTTATGTTCTCCTCTTCATTAATAGAGGAGTAACATAATGTCGAAAAATAATAGTCCATTATCAGCAAAAATTTTCATGTTAAATTTTAATTTGGCATCTCGTTATTATACCGATGGTCTTCGAGGAAAGCCGTTTATTATTAACTTGATTATATTGAAGTTTTTCAAGTTTTTTTGTGGACTAGATATACCAGCAAGAACAACAATAGGTAAAGGATTAATGATGTATCACCCTCAAAACATCGTTATTAATCAAGATGTAGTTATAGGTGATAATGTCATATTAAAACATAATATTACGATAGGTAATAAAATCGATAAAAAAACCGGTAAATATGTTTCACCAGTGATAGGTAATAACGTTGAGTTGAGTCCTGGCGTCATTATTTTAGGGGATGTTGTTATTGGTGATAATTGTATTATTGGTGCCGGGTCAATCGTTACTAAAAGTATTCCCAAAAATAGTATTGCAGTTGGTAACCCTGCAAAAGTTATAAAAATAATAGATGAGAATTATTAATGGCTAGTAAGATAAAGATTATAAACTTTGTTCCAGAAGAGTTGCCATCATATCGTCCAGATGTTGATGTACTTTATTCTAAAGAACTGCCAAAACAAGGTGTTGAAACAACAATTGTTGGTATTCCTAAGAAAGAAGCAATCTTTATTAAGGAGAACGACACCACATTAATGACCAGCAAAAAGATGTCAAACAAGCATCTGGATTCATTAGCTTATTTTTTTAATGCTTGCAAATTATCGTTGCAAGCTAAAAAAGATGGATATGATGTTATTCAAGCACGTGACATGGTTTGGGTTGGATTATTTACTTTACTGGCTGCAAAGTTGACTAAATTACCTTTCACTTATTGGGTTTCATTTTTATATGCAGAAAGCAGAACAATGCGTGCAAAAGATAAAAATGAAAATATTCCACGTTGGAAGCGTCCAATTCTATTAGCAAAAGGTCTAGTTGAAGAATTCGTTCTTTATCGCTTTATTTTACCTCATTCTGATCGTGTTTATGTTCAGAGCGATTTCATGTTTAACTACATGAAAGATAAAGGTGTTGATCCTCAAACTATGATGGTTGTTCCAATGGGGGTTGATTTTGATAAAATTGAAGAGTCTGCTGCAACTGAGCCCAAATATATACCACAATGGCAAGATTCTATTGTTATTGGTTATTTAGGTAGCTTAGATCGATTACGTAAATTAGAAACCATTGTTCAAGCTTTTAAGCAAGCAAAAGAACAAGTTCCTAACCTTAAGTTATTGTTTGTAGGTGATTCTGAAATTACGCGTGATCGTGAGTGTTTAATAGAAGAAGCACAAAAGTTGGGTGTAGCTGATGATTTTATTATCACCGGCTGGGTACCGACTCAAGAAGCTTGGGCTTATCTAAAAGGGGTTGATATGGTGATTGGTTTTATGAATCGAGGCCTATTACTTGATGTGTCAACACCAACTAAAGCAATGGAATATATGGCGTTGAAAAAAGCCATGATTTGTAATGATTCACCTGATCAGCAATATGTTATTGAACAGTCACACTGTGGTCGAGTTACCGATGGTAGCAGTGAATCTTATGCTAATGCGATGATTGATTTAGCCCAAAATCCGATGTCAGAACAAGAATTGGATGCTGGTTATAATTATATTAAAAATAATCGTTCTTACTCATATTTAGGCCAACAAGTTGCTGACGATATTAAGAATGTTTTAAATAAACACAATGCTTTGTGATAGTGAGTTAGGTTTTATGAAAGTTTTATTTGTAAATAAGTTCTTTTTTCCTCATGGCGGTGCGGAAACTGTTTTCTTGCAAGAGCGAGAAATGGTGAAAAATACGGAAGGTTTTGAGGTTATAGATTTTTCCATGAAACATGAGAAAAACTTACCATCAGAGCAAAGTGAATATTTTGTTGATAATGTTGATTACAATAATGAACATGGTCTGAAGTCAAAATTAAAAGTTTCACGTGATTTTATTCATAATCAACAAGCGTGTGAAAAGTTTGAACGCTTAATTATTAATGAAAAACCAGATATTGTTCATTTTCATAATATTTACCATCAATTAACACCATCAATTATAAAAATCGCGAAGAAGCACGGTTGTAAAACAATCCTTACTGCGCACGATTATAAAGTTGCTTGTCCAGGTTATGGTTGTTTAATTGATGGCAAAGTGTTTGATGTTAAAAATATTAATGGCAGTTTTGTTAATTTATTCAAATATCAATGGCATGAGGGATCATGGCCTAAAAGCTTCTTAATGTCATGCGAAGCTGTATTCCATGGTCTAAAGAAAAGCTATGAGAATATTGACACTTTTGTTGCACCTTCTGCGTTTATGAAAAGTATGATTAAAACGCGTTTACCTAATGCTAATGTCCAAGTTATCGTTAATGGTATTGATGCGAGTACCACTGAAATTGGCGAAGACGGTGGTTACTTTCTTTATTGTGGTCGTTTAAGCCCAGAGAAAGGCGTACCAACGTTAGCACAAGCGCATAGCTTAATGAAAGCAGACGTACCACTGAAAGTATTGGGTAATGGCCCAGTTAAAGAGCTTATTGAACAACAGTATCCAAATGTTGAATTGCTTGGCTTTCGTCAAGGTGAAGAGCTATTTAATATTATTAAAAATGCTAAAGCCGTTATTGTACCTTCTGAGTGGTATGAAAACTGTTCAATGTCAGTGATTGAAGCAATGAGCTACGGTAAACCTGTTATTGGTGGCAATATTGGCGGGATTCCAGAACAAGTCATTGATGGCGAGACAGGTTTCTTATTTGAGCCTGGCAATGCACAGGAACTTGCAAATAAGCTTGATATCCTAGCTGATAACCCTGAGTTAGTTAAGTCGATGGGTTTAAAAGCGAGAGAGCGAATGATTAATAAGTATTCACTTGAAGTTCATAAGCGCGAACTCATTGCTTTATATCATTCATTAGCTGGTAAGTAGATATCGATGTAAAGTCAGCCTAATTTAGGCTGACTTTTCTTTAAATAAGAAGGGTTGTTGTGAAAGAATCAATTTTAGTTTTAGGTACACGCGGTATTCCTAATGTACCCGGTGGCGTTGAATCTCATTGCCAGTCGCTATATCCACTATTAGTTAAAAAGTATGATTTAGATATAACGGTCACTGCGCGTAAACCTTATGTGCCTTATTCAGAAAGTGTCTATGAAGGGGTTAAGTTAAAAGCTTTACCAACAGTAACCAATAAATCTTTAGAAGCGCCTTTACATTCATTTTTAGCAGCTTTGTATGCAATTAAGGCTGGCGCAGATATTGTCCATGTGCACGCAATTGGCTCTGGCTTAGTGATTCCATTGTTACGTTTGTTTGGTAAAAAAGTTATTTTTACCCATCATAGCCAAAACTATGATCATCAAAAATGGGGTAAATTAGCTAAGTTTATTCTTCGCCTTGGTGAAAAGTGGGCGATGAAGTATTCATCAGAAGTCATTGTTATCTCTGACTTTATGCAAAATTTAATGAATGAAAAATATGGACGCAATGACACTTATTTAATTTTTAATGGTGTTCATGAGCCACAGTTACCACAACAAAGTAAGATTAATGAATATCTATCTAAATATAATCTGGAACCTCGAGGTTATGTGGTTGCTGTTGGGCGTTTTTCACAAGAAAAAGGCTTAGATGTCTTATTAGAAGCTTATAAGCTTAGTGGCATTAAAAAAACATTAGTACTGGTTGGTGATAGTGATCATGCAACAGAATATAGTACTAAACTAAAACAAACAGCCAAAGAAACAGATAACGTTGTCTTAACGGGCTTTTTATCAGGTGAAGAATTACACAGTATATTCTCACAAGCAGATACGTTTGTATTACCTTCATTTAGTGAAGGATTGCCAATTGCTTTATTAGAAGCCATGTCTTTTTCATTACCTGCGATAGTCAGTGATATTCCTGCTAATAAAGCCGTACATTTAGAGGATGATTGTTATTTTAAATGTGGTGATAGCCAAGATTTAGCGAATAAGCTTGTAAAGACAATTGATAATCCTCTTGTTTCGTATGCTGAATACCTAAAAAATTATGACTGGGATTTGATTGCAGAGCAGACTTATGAGGTTTATAAGCAGTCTGTAATGAAGAAATAAGAGTATAAATAATGTTATCTAAAAATTATTCAGATCAAGAACAGGCTATTATTACTCGTTTTTTTAAGTCTATTCCAACAGAACAGTGTGCATCTTTAAGTGATGATCAAGTAAAGGCGATAGAAAAAGCGATAGTGACCAATACCGTTCGAAGTGAACATTGTGTTGATGTTCGACCAACGATTGGTTTTGGTAAGTGGCGTTATTATGCGGTTCTATTAGTTGGACGAGATCGTCGCTCAGAAAAAAGAAAGAATGGTTCATTATCATTATTATGTAAATCACTGAGTATTATTGTTGGTGCTATTTTATTATTTATGTCTGCAGTATTGACGATGTATTTAATTAAATCTGCATTGGGGATTGATATTTTTAAGCACTTTTCATTCGGTGTTTGGGATGCATTTAGAAATACATTTATAAAATAATTTGTATGTATTTGATGGTCTTTATTTGACATATCAATAAGGTGGACTATTGGAATAAATGATAGTAGATTTCTGCATACTTAATAATTAGTATAAGATCGTAAAGTCATGAAAAAATTATATTTTGCACTCAGTTTAGTGGCAGCTTCTCTCTCTACTTCAGCTTTTGCTGATTCAAGTATAGATAGTAATAATGGCGAGTGGCAAGACTGTGGTCCTGCAAAAGTTGAAGCTATTCGTATTGAACACGGCGCTATTTTTGCTTATCTAAATAATCCGTCTGAACATTGGAAAGCATGGAAACGTATCGCGTTAAATAAATCTAATAAAGATTATATGTCTAAACCAATGCAGTTGTTAGCGCGCTCTAATTTGTCATCTGCTCAACAGCAACAATTAGAAGAACATTTACGTTTTAAAACTGAAATGCAAAGTTCGCAGTTTCAGTCAATACTAGAAAATGCATTACTTCACAATAAAAAGGTTGTTGTGCGCTTCCCTGGTACAGAAACTTGTAGTGCTGATAATTGGACATCTAATGCAGTAATGATTCAATTAAATAAGTAATCTTTACTAAAAAGCGTCAAATATAATTATTTGACGCTTTTTTATTATTTAATTGTAATTGAGGTTAATTGGAACCACTTATTTTTAATTTCACCATTGATACCTAATAAAACTTGTGGCTGATGAGTGTTAGGCTTAACCATTGCAATATCAACGTAATATTGCCCCTTACTGATTTTTTTAGGCAGGGTAAATGTATTATTTTGATTGTAAAGAGGAGCCTGACTCGTAGTAGTCGCTGCTGGCATCCACTGGGTAATATTATTATTCGTGTTGAAATAATAGATATCATTATTATTTTTGCTTCTTAATCGCCATACAATAGGGTAGTTATTATAACTAGGTGCAACGCCAACATTCTGCCATTGTGAGTCAAAGGTGATACTGGTTCCTGGTTTGAATTCACTTGTTACTTGTATATGGTTTAGATTAAAACGATAGCCTAGTTTTTTTATTAGATCATGTAATAGTGGTTGATATTGTGCTGGTATTTTTGTCGATTTTAAATTAAATAATGATGTGTGGAAATTCAAGATAGTATCAAATGTTTTTTTAACCTTTTCAAGAGTATAGATTTTAGGTTGTTTACCCCAATCAACCATATCAGTACATATTTCTAAATCAACCGGAGCATGCTGCCAACGATTTAGAAAATCTTTGTCAGGATAAGTATTTTTTATGTTCCCTTGACCTTCGATATGCTTAATCGTTTGTGGGTAACCTTCTGCCATATGATTCCAACCATGACTCCAATCACCGATACAGTCAGCTCGCCAACCTAAACCATGCTGCGTTGCATAACTTGTCGTGTTGTCGCTGGTTGTGCCAATACTCATAGTAAGCATTTTATTTGGAAATGCTTGTTGCATCATAGTGATATAAGGAATGAGATCTTTAGCTTTATAACCATGTTTGCCCAATGTAGGGCCTGGATCTTTATAGTGGGTTGCAAGATGCCATTCTCCCCATGTACCGACTAAACCCACATCTAAGCGTAATATCGTCGGGTTATGATCATAGCGTTTTCCCATCGCATCAATAAAACGTTTTAGATCAGCTTTAAAAATTTTATTTTTGTAATTGATGATAAAACTATTATCATTTTTACAGATAGCATGGGTTTGAGGATCGATCTGTTTTTTTAACCAGCAAGGTATACCGAGTATTTTTTTCCCTGCGCGAGGAGAAGGTTTGTAATAGGTATCATTCAATCCTGCCATTGTCATAAAACGAATGACAATTTTTTTATTTTGAGCGCGAGCAGCTTTGATCGTATCATCTATAAGTTTATAATTATAAACACCTTCCTCTGGTTCTAATTGTTCCCAGTACCAACGGTAATAAACAACACTTGTTTCTGGATAAGATGGCTCAGACCAATACGGATCACTATGACGGTTAATAGTTTGATGATCGGTAATTCCAATATCAGGATTAACAAGAATACCACTATTAATCGACGGCGTGTAATTGATTGTGATTGGTGCTGCTTGCGCTAATATCGGAGTGATAACAGCGAAGAGACTAACAATAATTAAATGGTTATACTTCATGCTAAATGCCAATTTGTAATAATATTGAAGTATAACGTAGATAGTAATCAGTATATCAGTGGAGTGTTAACTAAGTGGTTTATTGCGAGAGCTCTTTAAAATTAAAGGCTAACATTATGCTAGCCTTTAACAAATATTGATATAAAGTTAATAGTTATTCATTAAGTAAATGGATTTAACTTGATGCCATTTGTCTTTTCTCACCCCTTCGACACCTAATTTTATCGCTGCTTGTTGCGTATTTGGTTTTACTAATGCGACATCAAGGTAGTAGTGATCATCAGTGATGTTATCAGGTAATGTGAAGCTATTTTTTTGAGTGTATTGAGGTGAAATATCTTCTTTATTATCCGCTGGAAGCCAATGACGAATATCATTATGTGTTTCAAAGTAAGTGATGATTTTATCGTTACGATCCCGTAATCGCCATACGACAGGATAATTATTATAACTTGGTGCTACACCAGTGTTTTTCCAACTAGAGCTAATTAAAAACGGCGATCCTGCTTTAAAATCACTGGTAACCTCAACAGTATTTAATTCAAATCTATAGCCTACTTTTTTAAGAAAATCATCTAATAATGGCTGGTATATTTCAGGAATATTTCCAGATTTTAGGTTCAATAATGATGTATGCATATCTAGTGCAGTATCAAATGTTTGTTTAACTTTCTCAACCGTATAAATGTCTTTTTTAGCTGCCCATTCATCGACAGTGTAACAAATTTCAAAATCGACAGGCGCTTCTTTCCAGCGTTGAAGAAATTGAGGATCAGGATAGCTATTATGGTTATTTCCCAGTCCTTGTGCGTGCTCAAAGGTTGAAGGATACCCATGCTCCATATGATTCCAGCCAAGCTCCCAATCACCAATACAATCTGCCCGCCAACCATAATTTCGTTGAGTACTATGACTTAATATATTTTCATCGTTTGAACCGAGATACATAACCAATGTTTTATTGGGAAATGCCTCTTTCATCATTTTAGGAAATGGTAATAAGTCTGCATCTGTATAGCCGTGGTAACCTAAGGTTGGTCGATCATAGCCTTTATGCGATGCTAAATTCCATTCTCCCCATGTGCCAACAAGACCGACGTCTAGACGTAAAATATTAGGGTTATTGTTATAGCGTTCCCCCATAGCTTTAAGGAAGCGATTAAGATTTTTTTTAAAAATGGGGTTTTTGTAGTCAACGGTATAGCTGTTATCATCAGCGCAGGTTTCACCGATTGTATTAGGGTCTATTTTTTGCTTTAACCAACAGGGAATGCCAAGTATTTTTTTGCCCGCATTAGGTGAGTTATTGTAGTAGACCTCATCTACGCCAGCCATTGTCATAAATCGAAAAACAGTCGTCTTTCCTAATGCAGCAGCTTGATTGATTGTATCGTCAATAAGTTTGAAATTATATTGTCCTTTTTGTGGCTCTAATTCTTCCCAATACCAACGAAAATATACCACTGAGGTTTCTGGATGGGTTGGTTGATTCCACCATGGATCATTTTTAATATTAAAAGAGTGGTGTTCAGTAATACCAATATCTGGATTAATAAGAATATTATCTATTGTTGATAGCGTTGTTGTTATCGTTGTTTCTTGTGCCATTGCTAAAGGAGTTAATGGCAAAGTTGCAATACCTAACAGGCATAACTTGGTGATTAATTGTAAGCTCATTTTTTTGAAGGCAATCGATTTTTTAGCGCTTGCATGCATAGCTATTCATCCATGGAATATTAACCAGAAACACATATCAAACATGTATTAATTAAGTTGCACTATGCCAAAAAAACACAAATTTAGAAGCGCTATTGTCGGAATCGGAATCACATTTTCCAATAATGGCGGTTGTATTTTTGTGCTTGCTGTTTCGGGTATGTTTCGATTGTTGTTTTAATGGTGTTTTTTTGAGGGGGTTATTAAATTTTTGTATGGATATTATAGAGGCGAGGATGTAAGCAATCGCTTCTTAATCATATAGTTAAGAAGCGATTATGCGTAATTATTGAATATCTGTTGTCGTTGCTGGTGTATGAGCTACGTATGCTTTTGTACCCCAAAGAGGTACTGTCGATAAACTGTGTTTATAGCTACCTGTTGTTGTTTTCGTTGAATATGATAAGTACATTAAGGTTTCTGATTTTGGATCATAAATTCGACGTATCTTCATTGTTTTAAAGAAAATACTTTTAGATTTCTTAAAGACAACTTCGCCAGATTTTGATTTATCAATTTTCGCTATCATCTCTGGTGTTATTTCACCCGTTTGGCGGCATGAAATCGATGAGTCTGATGGATCCGCTAAACTCAAATCTGCTTCGATACTTGCAATATGACAAGTAACACCTGGTACAATCGGGTCGACCAATGTATTTAATTTTATATCTTTAGTTGTAAACATACCTAAAGAAACATCACCAACTTCATTATCAGAACAACCACTCAATGTTAATGCGATAGCAATCGAACTGGCAATTAATAAACTTTTTTGCATATAAGCTCCCTGTCAAATGAACGGTATCATTTAAAAGATTTAAATATGATTTGTTATTATGATGCTAAGTTATACGCGAAATAGCGCTAACTTTCATCATTCTCTTTCAAATACGGTATTTGTCAGTAACAGTTTGGAGAGAAAATCGACTATTTTAAAAATAAATTTCAAATATTTCAAAAAAAAATATAGAGATTTAACTTTCTGATAATAAATGTTTTTTGTGCGTTGTGGCGGTTTTTTAAGACGGTAAATTAACAACATTTAAATGATTTTTATTAAAAATGGACTTTCCAATAGCAACAATAACACATAGGATGAATGTAACAGCAATGTTACTATTAATAATTATCAACGGATGATTATTACTGATTATGAGGAGGATATGATGTCAAATATTCTTGCGTTTCCAGTAAAAGAACAGCCTCGAGATCGTACGCCGTTAGAATTAATTGTTGAACAAGAATTGTTGGATTTAGGTGCTGATAGCTACATGATTGATGTTGTTATTCAACGAATGGAAAGGTTTTTAGAGCTTGCTTCATTTGAGTTTGATTTAAAAATGCAAGTGTCTAAAAATTGTTTAGACGAGATGAATCAAAATGTATTCCCTGTCATTTCTGAGATGCAAGCGTCAATGAGGGATACCATGAACGAAATGTTAACTGAACGTGTATTGCATGAGATTCGTTTATATAATTTAGAAAGGCACGCCGTTAAATAACACATGTTTTATTTTTTAGTTTTACAATATCTGCAACAAATAATCAAAAGCGCCGCTGTCTAATGTCTATCATTAACAGCGGCTTTTTATTAGTTCTTATTTCCTAATTGCCAAAATTTTTCTGCTCGACTACCAATTATCCAGAAGCTTAACGCTAATACCGCAAAAAAAACCGCTTTATGAAGCGTACCCCAAAAAAATTCAAAATAGCGGCTATATAGGCATAATAATAAAAAGATGATCCCAAAGGCTCTTATGAGTGAATTATTATATTTAATACCATAATAAACAGCAGTTAAGGTGACAAATAGCATCGCCACACTCCAGCCCCATAACTCAATCTGTTTGACATGTGACCAAGCACTTAAACTGTCATAGTTGCCAAAAATAGTTAGCATCCACAAGGCATTGAAAAAATACATTAATCCCATAAATAGTGTTGCTTCTTGAACAAATAACAATCGCGGGTGACGTTTTAAGGCAATACTTGCAAATATAATTAATATGCCAACAATGGTAAACCGTAACGGAATATTCATTCCCCAAAACAGGTAGTGATTTTGAGCAAGATAAGAGGTTTCAGTTAGCACCCATAGCCCAATACCAATTAGCGCAAATAACCACACTAAGGCTGAGCGTAGCATGATACCAATGATAAAGTAGATCAGAGTCGGTAGAAGAATAAAAACACTTTCACGCCAATGAAGTGCTATCGCGGTATGGCTTAAAAAGACACTGGTTACTGCGGTTATCAGTACTCCAAAAAAGAATATTGCTTCATTACTAACGGTTTTTTGTGGGTAACGCTGTCGCCGTCTTACACCGAAATAAAATAGTCCGGCTGCAATCATGGCGCTAAAAAAGGCAAGTATACTCGCTGGTGTATTGATGATTTTTGCAATCAATGAAATTAAATAATCGTCAGCGATCAGCAAAATTACTGACAGAATGAAACATGCAATAGCAACCCAAAATGAATACACAGCTAATAGTTTCCAATCAAAACTAATCACATCATAGCTATGACGTAGTTGCTGAGCCTGTTGGGCATCAATAAGTTGTTGTTGCTGCCATTGATGAATCGTGTCGTTAAGGAATTGTCCTTGGCGTTTATTAACTTTCATATCCATGTGAATTCCAGATAACATTGTTCGCATGTACGCGTTATGTCATCTTATTGGTATCGTTAAAAGTAGAACTGATAATTGTAACTGATCGTCATATTATTTGCGGCATGAATAACATTAGTAACAGCAGGCTAATAGTGCAATATTATAATATTGGTTGTGATGACAAGCAGTGTCGACATAGGCAAGCAGATACAGAGTTTGATAATGTCTGGCGTGGTTCAATATCAAAACACCAGCATGTGGCTTTGCCCGCCTTAATATCACATTGTGCTGGTTGCTGACATTGTGGGCACTGGTGAGTTGCCTTAATGGCTTTAATGTCAGCCATGATCGCCAGCTGTTGCTGTTCTGGGTAGGCTATCCAGTGGCTGATCTCTGTCATGGTTCGTAAGCAGCCACTGCAAATTCCTGCATTATTTTTACATTTAGCGACACATGGCGATTTCACTATAATTACCTATTAACTATTGGTCTAACAAAGGTGTCATGCTAACGGTTAATAGTGATAAATGCTACTTTGCGTCTTCGATGAGATTGATAAAGATCAACCGTGTTTTACAGGTTACCAAAACAACTATGAAGCTGTTTGCTTGAGTAATTCATAAATTGCAATGTCATCTTGTGATAAATGATGACTTGGAATCGTTAGCGCAGTAACATTTTTCATGCCTATTTTTAGCATCACATTTTCAGGGCCTGAAACCGTCTTTAAGTGTCGGCCGTACAGGTGTTCTAAATTGAGTTTATTGAAGCCGTAGTCTTTAATCCGTTCTACTGCCTCTGTACAGTAACCCTTGCCCCAAAATGGCACTCCAATCCAATAGCCCAACTGGGCACTTTTTTGATTGATATTTTCTAATCCTGCACAGCCGATAAGTTGATGGTTACTTTTTAGAGTAATAGCGAAAATAGCCGATTGTTTGCTATACCATCCAGCTAAATGTTTACCTATCCACTTACCAGCCATACCATCAGAATAAGGGTGTGGAACACTGATGGTGCCGTTAGCAATATCAACGTTACCAGCAAGTCGCTGTATCTTGGTAGCATCTGATAGTTCTAATGGGCGCAGAATTAAGCGTTCTGTTGTTAACAGTGGTTGCATTTTATTCATAATAATATACTCACAAACATAGCTAGATTTAGCTATTAACCAATAAATTAGGATTAATTTATAGGGCTACGATCAATGATTTGATGACTAGTATGGTGAAATAGTGAAATCTGTGCAGTCACGCTTACTTATTTAGATGGATGTGAGCGGTTGTCTTTGCTAGTGCAAAAGCGATAATTGATTAGAATAAGGATTCTGACATCTCACTCAATTAGTTGCTGTTTTTTCTTATACAGCAACATGTTAGGTTTAGCTAATCGCAATAATAAAAAAATAAATACTTATATCATCAAAAAAAAGACTTACAGTAGTTGTCAAATAGCAAAAACAGATTTATATTAACTATGTTGATATAAATCGTTAGGTGAAGTTAGTTCCAAAAATTAGAAAGTCTTTTTTTACATTCTTTTCTTAATTACCCTCCACGAAACATATCAATCATTATATTTATTCACAATGAAACTTATTTATAGAAGTTGTTGTCATAAATAAATAGATATAAAAAATTTGTTCATCATAATTCAATTTATATGTCATTGTAATGTCATATACAATTGATTAACTAGAACACGAATAGTCGAGTAAGAACGGTATTAATATATAGTGATATCAACCTTGCTCATTGGGAAATAAATGAGAGGTTTATAATGAAAACACGCAGTCGTAGACAGTGGTTTTACCATAAAAATCAAACAACTAAAACTGTTAAAGCTTAAGGTTTGAAAAACATTTCTTTATCGATGATAGAGTAATGAATACATTTAATTATCCTCTAATTAAATGTTTGTTGAAAATTGTTCATAACAAACATCAACCGCAAAGTAGCCAGAAATAAACATTCATATTGTAAATTTTCTGGCTAACTTATACTTCTTTTTTATGATTTAAACTTATTTTAAATTTCCAATTAAAAAAGCAAACGATTGCGACCGTATTGTGCTTTAGTTATTAATGTTACTTAATGCACTATTATTAATTATTTATAGATATTACCACCAATAACCAAATCGGTTGGGATCGCTGTGAGGGGAATATTACCAATATAAATATTACCGTCGACAACCAGTTTATTTGGCAGTGTTTGAAGCTGACTATTTTGGATAAATAAGTCACCTTTAACATATAAGTTGTCGGGTAATTTTTTTAGTTGAGTGTGGGCAACGCTAAGATCGCCATAGACTTGTAAACCAAAATTAAGCTCTTTAATTTTAGAGTAAGCAAGGTTGATATAGCCGTCTACTTTAAGCGCTAATGGTAAATACTCAATATGACTATAGGCTAAATTCAGATTACCTTTAACGGTTAGGCTTAATGGCAAATATTTAATTTGGCTACTTTCAAGGTTAAGATCCCCATCTACAATGAGAGGATCTGGTAAGCGTATGTTACCACTGTGTTTTAGCGAAAGGTTACCATAACTATCTTGATAATTAAGTAAATGAGTCGGCGTTAACGCTAATGCTGGTTGAGTGGTAATTAACACTCCGATTAGGCATAACAGCCATTTATAACGAGACATATTGAAAGTCAGAGCCATTTTAAATCATGAATAAGTGTTTATATCGGGCGATAGGCTTATTACTTTAGGCGTGATGATGTTTAAAGTTCGAGAACGATACTGTTTGTATTTATATTCAATGTATAATCAGCGCCCATTTGGCTAATAGGTTGATCATAAATGAACAAGCAACAGTTACTTGAGTGTATTGAGACACAGTTAGAGCAGACATTACAAATAGCAACTGAAGCTGCAATGCGTGCTTATAATACCGCAACAGATGATGAGAATGTGGCGGAAAATAAATATGATACTTTTGCATTAGAAGCATCGTATCTTGCTCATGGTCAAGCTCAGCGAGTGGCTGAATGTAAGGCTGATATTAGTGCTTATCAGCATTTATTTGCCACAATGCCGATTCAACAAACAACCATTGTTGTTGGCCATTTAGTGTCTTTAGAAGATCAACAAGGACATGCCAAGAAGGTGTTTTTAGGACCTGCGGCAGGAGGGTTAAAATTTCTGATTGATAATGAAGAAGTAATAACTGTGACGCCAGGCTCTCCTTTTGGCGAAGCACTGCTTGGTCGAGAAATTGATGAAGAGGTAGATATCCATATTGGCGGCAATGTTGTGTGGTTTGATGTGATTAATATTGAGTAATTAGCCTGATTATTTGATTTTAATCATCATCATAGTAAAAGTGTGAATTAGTAACCGTTATCTTGCCCTTTATAACAGTAGAATCACTCATTCCGAAGTGAAATAATGAGCGTAAAGATTATGCTTAATACCAATAATGGTAATGTGGGGCAATGATGCAACCAGCTTATGCAAATTTAATCGAGCAATTACGGCTTCAGATAGACGAAAAAAGGATCATTACCGATCCTACACTGATGTTAGCTTATGGTACTGATGCGAGTTTTTATCGTTTGTTACCACAATTAGTTTTACAGCTTGATACACTTGATGAAGTTATTTTTGCGATTAAAGCGTGTTATGAACGTCAAATTCCAATGACGTTTCGTGCCGCGGGAACGAGCCTATCAGGCCAAGCACAGTCAGATTCGGTGTTAATAACATTAACGCGGCGTTGGCGAGATTATAAAGTACTCAATGATGGCGCTCAGATATGGTTGCAACCCGGCATCATTGGTGCGGAAGCGAATACAATATTAGCGCCGTTTGGGCGAAAAATTGGTCCCGATCCAGGTTCTATTAATAGCTGTAAAATCGGTGGTATTGTGGCAAATAATGCCTCAGGTATGTGTTGCGGCACTTCGCAAAATAGCTACCGTACTATTGCAGGAATGACGGTGGTACTTGCTGATGGAACGCTATTAAACACCTTAGATCTCAATAGTATTACAGCATTTAAAAAAACGCATGCCGGTATGATCGATGAACTGATGTTATTAGTCCATGAATGTCAGGCGAATAGTGCACTTACAGATAAAATTCGTCATAAATACCGCTTAAAAAATACCACAGGTTATAGCCTAAATGCGCTGGTAGATTTTGATGATCCGATTGATGTATTACAACATTTATTTATTGGCTCAGAGGGCACGTTAGGTTTTATTGCAGATGTGACTTATAACACTGTCGTTAACCATGCATTTAAGGCATCGGGATTGTTTGTGTTTACTGATATTGAACAAACATGTTTAGCGGTGAGTCAATTAAGTAAAACTCGAGTCGCAGCTGTCGAGTTAATGGATAACCGTTCATTAGCCTCAGTAGCAGAAAAGCCCGGAATGCCCGCCTTTATTGCTCAATTAGGCGCTGATGGTAATACAGAAGCGGCCGCATTATTAATTGAGCTGCATGCTGAGAATGAACAAGATTTACTTCTTCAGGCAGAAGGAATGCAACAGATTATCAATGCATTTTCTCCGATTGAGCAAGTTGATTTTAGTCGTGATGCAACCACCTGTGAACAATTGTGGGGCATCCGTAAAGAGTTATTTCCCGCCGTTGGTGCCGTTCGTGAAAGTGGAACAACAGTTATTATTGAAGATGTTGCTTTCCCTATTGCGCAGTTAGCGCCCGCTGTACGTGATTTACAACAACTGTTTGTTCAGTTTGATTATCATGAAGCAATTATTTTTGGTCATGCGTTAGCGGGTAATTTACATTTTGTATTTACACAATCATTTGACACTCAAGCTGAGATTGAACGCTATAGCGCCTTTATGGATGCTGTTGCTGAGCTTGTTGCAGTTGAGTATCAAGGGTCATTAAAGGCTGAACATGGCACTGGGCGTAATATGGCGCCATTTATTGAACTTGAATGGGGCTATGCCGGTTATCAATTAATGCTCGCGATTAAAGGTGTTTTTGATCCTCATGGTGTATTAAATCCAGGAGTGATCATTAATGCTGATAAACAATCACATATTAAAAATTTAAAAGCGATGCCGGTGGCTGATGAGCTTATTGATAAATGTGTTGAATGTGGTTTTTGTGAGCCAGTGTGCCCATCACGGAATTTATCATTAACTCCACGCCAGCGTAATACTGTATTTCGCGAAATATCACGTTTACGCCGTAGTAATGAAGATCCTCAACGGTTGGCGGCGATGGAAAAAACCTATCGTTATTATGGCTTAGATACTTGTGCTGCAACCGGGTTGTGTGCAGAACGCTGCCCGGTGGGGATTAATACTGGTGACTTGGTACGTAAGTTACGCCAAAATCACACCGACGCGGCCAAGAAAATCGCCGCATGGACAGGAGAGCATTTTGGTGTTGTGAGTACTTCTGCAAAAGCAGGCTTAGCAATCGCAACTAAAATGCATACTGTCTTGGGTACTAATCGCATGCGCAAGTTGACCCAAAAAGCCTATCAATTATCAGGCCATAAAATACCGCAATGGACGCCTCATATGCCGTTACCCGCGGCTAAAATCACTACGCCTGTTATTCATGGCATTACTAAAGAGCGGGTGGTGTATTTTCCTAGTTGTGCGGCTAGAAATATGGGGGTTGAGGTTAACGCGCTTGATAAACGTTCGTTAACGGAAGTCACAATTTCTTTATTAGAAAAAGCAGGCTATGAAGTTATATTGCCAGATAATCTCAATAATCAATGTTGCGGAATGCCATATATCAGTAAAGGCTTTCCAGAAACCGCACAGCTTAAAGCCCAACAACTTGAGCAAGCATTGTGGCAAGCATCACACCAAGGGCAATACCCAGTGCTAATGGATACCAGCCCATGTGCTAGTACAGGTAAGCAATTTTTACGTAATGATCTTACTATTTATGAGCCGTTTAAATTTGTGGCTGATTTTGTATTGCCGCGATTAACGATCACGCCGCAGCAAGCACCTGTAATGTTGCATATTACTTGTACCTCACGTCGACAAGGGTTAGCGGCTGTTATTGAGCAAGTTACTAGAGCATGTGCAACAGAGGTAATTATTCCTGATGATATTACTTGTTGCGGTTTTGCTGGTGATAAAGGTTTTACCAAACCAGAACTTAATGCGAGCGCGTTAGCACCATTAAAAGCCCAAGTGCCTCAAGGGTGTCATGAAGGTTATTCAAATAGTCGAACTTGTGAGATAGGCTTATCTGAACATAGTGGGATTGAATATCGTTCAATTTTATATTTGGTCGATAAAGTGAGTCATTAGTATTTATCATTGATCGCGCCATACTCCCTGTTATTGTCATTAAATAGCGGGGAGTACTGTCATCTCCTATGAGAATGAAAAGGAGTATTGATATCATATTGGTACATAATGTATTCAGTTAAGTAATGCTAATAAAAATGAATTTTAAGTTTTTATAATTAAACGACAATTATAAAACCACTAAACCTTCATCTATTTTTGCTATTTAGGAAGGGAAAATGGTCAAATTAATGCATTTACTCTAATTCATTGGGGCAATGCTTTAAAATGACCTCTTACTTGAACTTTTAATATCCTCCCGTCTCTAGACTCTGACTTGAAAGCCAGCGTTCACAAGCCTATTATTTCAATACGTTAATTATTGTGATGATATTAATAACAATACAGTTGCATGGTTATTAATATGTATTAGTTATAACTAGACGAACTTTTTTTGGCTTAATAATTTCTATCATCTAGACTCAAATTTAGCTAAATGTTAGCTAAATAGGATAAATTCATGGCAACGACAGATACGGCTCCAATTGAACAACCTAACTCAGCGACTAAATCAAATAAATTTCGCAATATTATAATTTTTATTGTTATTGCTGCGGTTTTAGGTACTGCTGGATATTTTTATACTCGTCATCAAAAACTATATCCAAGTACGGATGATGCGTATATCCATGCCAATATTCTTTATGTTGCTCCACAAATAAGTGGCAAGGTACTTAGTGTTAATGTTGAAAACTATCAACATGTCGCTGAGGGCGATTTGTTAGTTAAGATTGATCCTGCACCTTATGAAATTCAGTTAGAACAAGCTAAAGCAGCGTATGAAGTTGCTACTCAACAAAATAAAGCCACCGATGATGCAATTTTAGCGGCGAGCGCAAATGTCCGCGCAGCAGATGCTAACCTTGTTGATGTTCAAAAAACATATCACCGTGTTATGGATTTAGTGAATCGTAAATTGCTGCCATTACAACAAGGCGATGATGTAAAAGCGAAGTTAGCCAGCGCTCAAACCACGCTTGAAGCAGCACGCGCAAAAATGTCACAGCTGATTAATCAACAAGGGGCTAAAGGCAATGAAGCACCACAAGTAAAACAAGCAGCAGCGGCATTAAGTCAAGCAACGTTAAACTTATCGTACACGAATATTTATGCGCCGTATGACGGTAAATTAGGTAAAGTGAGTGTGCGCCCTGGCAGTGTTGTGTCTCCTGGTCTTGCAATGATGCCATTAATTGAAGATAACACGGCATGGTTACAAGCAAACTATAAAGAGAAAGATATCGGTTTATTGAAAGTCGGTATGACAGCAACCGTTGCATTAGATATGTACCCTGATGTGACTTATCAAGGTCAGGTTGAGGCATTGTCTCCTGCGAGTGGTTCATCTTTCTCATTATTACCACCTGAAAATGCGACGGGTAACTGGGTTAAAGTTCCTCAACGTTTTCCTGTTCGTATCAAATTTACTGATTTGAAAAATAAGCCCTTACTGCGTGTTGGTGCGAGTGCTGACGTCACTATTGATACCCAATCAGAGACCAACTAATGAGTCAGTCAGTCACGCCAGCTAATCGTACATGGATCACCTTAGCCGTTATGCTATCAGCAATCATGGTATTGCTGGATATGACAATAGCCAACGTTGCATTACCACATATGATGGGGGCATTAGGGGTTACATCTGAGCAGGTGACATGGGTACTTACTTCTTATTCAATGGCTGAAGCTATTTGTATTCCACTTGCGAGCTATTTTTCGCTTAAGTTTGGTGTGAGAAGATTACTATTAGTATCAGTGGTTGGCTTTATTGTTACCTCGGCTTTGTGTGGTCAAGCAGATAGCCTAGCTGAAATGGTAACTTTTCGTATTATGCAAGGTGCATTTGGTGCGTCAGTTATTCCATTGGCCCAATCAACAATGGTACAAATTTATCCCGCTAATGAGCGTGGTAAAGCAATGGCATTGTTCAGTGTTGGGATCCTACTTGGTCCTATTTTAGGCCCTACGGTAGGCGGTATCATTACTGAAAATATGGATTGGCGTTGGATTTTTTATGTCAATGTACCTGTCGGTACCTTATGCCTTACATTAGTTTATCTGTTCGTTAAAATTGATGGCAAAGGTGAGTCTAAATTAGACTGGCCATTAGTTATTGGAATGACGATAGGTATCGGTCTATTACAAATGGTGCTTGATAGAGGTAATGAAGAAGGATGGTTTGAGTCTAACTTTATTCTCTTTTCATTGATCATTAGTGCCATTGCTTGGGTGTTCTTTATTGCACGTTCATGGCGTACTAAAGGCGATATTGCTCCAATGTGGCTATTAAAAGACCGTAATCTTGCGGTGTCATGTTTGATCATGGCTGGCTTTTCGATGGGACTGTTTGGTATTACTCAGTTACAGCCGATGATGTTAGAGCAATTATTACATTATCCAGTTGAAATGACAGGATTTGTAATGGCGCCGCGTGGATTAACTTCTGCGATTGTATTGCTGGTGATGGCACAATATATGGATCGTTTAGATCCAAGAATGCTGGTGGCGGTTGGACTTGGATTTAGTATCTTTGGTACTTATCTGATGATGCAGTATTCAATGGAGATCAATCTATATTGGGTGCTCATACCATCAATCATTCAAGGCATGGGAATGGGGTTAGTGTTTGCACCATTAAGTCAAATGGCATATCGAACCTTAGAGGCCAAATATGCAGTTGGTGGAGCCGTGATGTATAACCTTTGCCGAACCATTGGTAGTTCATTTGGTATCTCAATTGTAAATACTTACTTTAGCCGAACTCAGCAGCGTGAATGGCATGCATTAGGGGCTGATATAAGCGCGACCAATCCAATATTACAGCAACAGGCAATGCAGCATCACACGACAGTTACTGATCCTAACTTTATTGCTCAAGTCAGTGCATTATTACATCAACAATCGACATTATTGGCTTTTGTATATACATTTGGTTTTTTAATGTTTTCTTATGTTGCGTTGTTACCTTTATTAGCTTTGTATCGGTTTAAGAAAAAAGCGCCAGCAGCGACAGTAAATTCTCATTAATATTGATTAAAATAATGAGTCAGTAATAAAAAAGGTAGAGAGTTCTACCTTTTTTATGTGCTGATGTTGGTATATTGGCTGTTTTACTAGCAGTAGGTTGATTGCTAACTATACGTTATTGCTATTATTTTTTCTTTTCGCTTAAAAATATACCTATCAGTAAAGTCAGATCATATTATGCCTTTACAGAGTTAGTCATGGTGGTTATTATTACGGCCATGGAGAGATGGCTGAGTGGTTGAAAGCACCGGTCTTGAAAACCGGCATACGTTTATAGCGTATCTAGGGTTCAAATCCCTATCTCTCCGCCACCTTTGAAGCCTCGTCTTATATGACGGGGCTTTTTTATTGCCTCGCTTTAATTAACCTCTTCGTTGTAAACGCTATTTTAGTGTCATTATTTCTTTTAAATATTTTGTAGCTGTTGTGTCATTATTGTAAATTTACTGAATTGTAGTTATCTGAAAAGTATTTTTGTTGGCTTAAAATGTATTGCTAGCAACAGTAAAAACAAACGAATAGCTCGGTATTATATTTTACAGCGTATATTATAAACACTGGCAAATTAAGTAGTTGTTGTGATGATATTCAATAATAATGGCTAGCAGTTCGATATAATGAAAAAATATTAAATTGTTAAATCAAAATAATATTTATTTAACAGTTAGTTATGAGGTTTTTTTTTGATTAAATAAAGAAAATTTGATCTAGGTATGAGTTTTCTTTTTGTGTCTTAAATTGAGTATTTTTTGGTTAAAGTTCTATATAAAGCGAAGTAAGGGGCGATTATATTACGGGTAAATAATTAACAAGGACAATAAAATGGAACCCGTAATTAAAAATAAATATACAATAAGTCATACTGTAAATACGTTATTATCACCATTGATTTCATCGTTAGTAAATAACCTTAGCCCTAAAGCATTTGGCACATTATTTAAAACAGCATCTAAATTTGCTGATGAAGAAAATAAACCTGGCTTATTAGAAGCTGCACAAATGTGTAAAGAAGAAGATCCTCAAGTGCTAGGTTGGTTACGGGCATTAAAAAAATTATCGCCAAACTGTCGTAAGAAACTGATTCAAAATTTGATTATTAATCACGGTGTACTTGGTGCAAAAGAAAGAGAACAAAATAAACTAAAATATGGCACTAATATTCCTTTCCTAGTGCTTTTGTCTCCTACTTATCAGTGTAATCTTGAATGTGTTGGTTGTTATTCAATGCTTTATGGTAATGAATACCATTTTACGAAAGATGAGATGTATAACATTCTTACTCAATTTTATAATTTAGGTGTGAGATTTTTTACTTTCACTGGTGGTGAACCTTTTGTATATAAATACATGTACGAGATCTTTGAAGACTTCAATGATTGTTATTTCATGATTTATACCAATGGTACGTTATTAAAAGAGAATAAAGTTAAAAAGCTGGCTGAGTTAGGCAATGTCGCGATTACTATCTCAATAGAAGGTGGAGAAGAATATACGGATTGGCGCCGTGGAGAAGGCGTATTCCAAAAAACCTGTGAAACACGAAAACTACTGAAACAATATGGTGTTCTTACTGGTGCATCACTAATGGCGACATCTGAAAATCATGCTGAGATCATGAGTGATGAGTTCTGGGACTTCTTGGTCAATGAAAATGTAGAATACGTTTGGACATTCCAATATATGCCAACTGGGGCTGATGCTAACTTTGATTTAGTGCCGACACCGAAGCAGCGATATGAGCGTTTCCACAAACTAGAAGTTATGCGTAAAGGTGGCACATTTGCTTTCTTAGCTGACTTTTGGAACCATGGTTTTCTTGTTAACGGTTGTATGTCTGGTGGTTCTAATTACCTCCATATTAATGCAAAAGGTGGGGCAGAGCCTTGTGTGTTTCAACCCTATGCGGCAGATAATGTTCGTGATAAGTCCATCATCGATATTCTTCGTTCTAAGTTCTTTGAAGGCTACAAAAAAGATATTCCCTTCAATGATAATCTAATGCAACCTTGTCCGATTATCGATAATCCAGAAGAATTTCGTAAGCATATTCAAGATGTTGGAGCCGTTCCTCAATATGAAGGTGCGGATGGATATCTCAAATTTGGCGATCAACTTGATAGTCTTGCTAAAGAATGGGAAAAATATGCCATTAAAATTTGGGATGAAGAAGGATACGGTGATCAATATACAGCGGAACATAAATGTTATACCTGCGGCGGTAAGTGATTAATAAGAAATAATAAATTGGTATTGTTTTTATACGATAATATAAAATTATGTTTAATTGTTATTATGTATTCATATTGAGCGATTATATGAATAAAAAACTTTACAGCTAATGCGTTTTATGTGACAATTTAGTCACTCTGTAGCTAGAGTAATTGATTGAGAATTAAGTAAAAGAAAAACCCTTAGAAGCATCTTCGTTATTGTTGTGTACACTAGTGTTTCCCTTCGCTTTATCATCATCATATTAAATTATTCAAGCTTCAGTGCATCGCACTTTGCGATAATTTTAAAGAATTTATATAAGGGACACAAAATGTCTAACAAATCAACTGGTCTAGTAAAGTGGTTTAACGAAGAGAAAGGTTTTGGTTTCATTACTCAAGACAACGGCGGTGCTGACGTATTCGTTCACTTCCGTGCTATCGCTTCTGAAGGCTTCAAAACTCTTGCTGAAGGCCAGAAAGTGTCTTTTGAAGTAGAGCAAGGCCAAAAAGGTCTTCAAGCTGCAAACGTTGTAGCTCTATAATTTTATAGTTAATCTATAAAGTTAATATTGGCGTAAATAACTTAGTTATTTGCGCCTTTTATATATTTAAGCCTTTCATTTTTATATCTTATTCATTTCCCTCTGCCGTTTACGCTGCTAGCTATTTTCAATTTAGTATAATTTATATTGGTGTCGATATTAGGTTATTGTTGGCGAGAAGATGTTTATCAAGTACCTAACTAAACACCTTCTTTATAAGCTAAATAATCTAATTAATACTAAGCGTACTTTTTTATTAATAGGGTCATAGTGCAAGTAAGTATTTACTTATTCTGTAATTCGGTTAATTTGACCAAGCGGCCATCATAAGAACAAATGATACTAATAACATCTTTTTTGAAACTGTGAAGACAGTGGTAGATAGCTTGTAGATGCTGTATTTCAGCGCTGATATTGTGTTCGAATTCTGGTGGGTAAACGGCATCTATTATGACTGATGAATTGTAGGTAGTTTGTCGTGTAAGGGTTATTTTTTTCCAAGATGTCATATGTCGCCTTCATGTAAGTATATTATTCATTTATAGTACACTATACTGTATATTGGGTGAAGACGGTTTTTCTATTATGGCAACATACGGAGTGATATTCTGTATCCTTGTGATATAGCAGAGAGATCTAACATACAAAAAAGTATCGACGAAGTTAAGCGACATGTTTATGGGTTTGTAAGGCAAAAAAATACCACTCAAAAGAGTGGTATTTAATACTTTAATCGTTGTTAGCGCGCATTTGTCGGTGCAACAAGGCGTGCTTTACCAATAACGTGTGCAAGAATATTATATCCTGCTAGTGCCGGTGAGGCATTTTCAGGTAATTTAATATTCGCAGTATTTAATGCATAAACAGTGATTTGGTAATTATGTGGTTTTGCATTTGGTGGTGGGCATGCGCCGCCAAAACCTTTAAAGCCAAAGTCATTAGTCACCATGCTAGCGCCTTTAGGTAGTGCTTTGCCACCAACAGCACCCGCACCTTCTGCTAAAGAGTGCACATTGGCAGGAATGTTAATTACACTCCAATGCCACCAACCACTGCCTGTTGGTGCATCAGGATCATACATAGTAACAGCAAAGCTTTTTGTTCCAGCCGGTACATCTGTCCAACTTAATTGTGGAGATTCATTTTTACCGGTACAACCCCATTGATTAAATAACTGTTGATTATTAAGAGTTTGATCATTGGTGACGTTCTGACTCGTTAATGTCATCGCCGCTTGTGACATGAAAGAGGGTAATGCAAAAAGCAGTGCCACAGCAATTGTTTTAAATTTCATTATTTCACCTGTAAAAAGCTAAAAGTTGCGTTATTAAACAACATATAATTATTAAATATTGGTGTAAAATCTTTAGTAGCTATAATGTATCATTAGTTACAATAGCTCAAATCAATAAAAATACATCAATCGTTGAGAAAAAATACTCTAAAGGAAAAAACGTGCGATCATTGCCTCCATTAAAAGGTATTATTTATTTTGAAGCCTCTGCTAGGCTACAAAGCTTCAAATTAGCAGCTGAAGAATTATTTGTAACACCGGGAGCGGTGAGTCACCAAATCCAGACGCTTGAAGAATTTATTGGGCAAAAGTTATTTACTCGTCAGCATCGAGGAATCAAATTAACTAACGCTGGTATACGTTACTTTAATCGTATTTCATTGATTTTAAAGGATTTAGATCAGGCTACAACAGATGTTGGATTTGTAACAAAAACGCAAAAATTAATTGTATCTATTCCACCAACATTATTAAATAAGTGGTTATTACCACGGCTTAATTATACTTATTTAACTGACAATGCCATTGCTATTGTATTTATTGATACAATTGAAACGTTAGATTTAAATAAGGAAAATATTGATATATCAATACGTTATTGTATTGAAGCCCCAACAGAGAAATATCATCAGTTATTATTTCAAGAACATATGATTGCAGTTTGTGCACCCAATTATATTAATAAACCGTTAGATGATCTTGCAGATGAAAAGTTGGCTAGTTGTACACTAATTGAAACGACAAATAGATTAATTCAGTGGGATTTAGTTTTAGCGAATAATAATATAAAACCCAACTCTAATCAGAGTAAAATTTATTTTCAAAATTCGATGCATACTATTGAGGCGGCAATACAAGGTATTGGTATCGCTTTTGTTAACCGTCTTTTTGTTGAGTCATATTTAGACCAAGGCTTACTGATAGAGGCTATTGATATGACCGTTATGCAGGAAAAAGTGCCTGGTTATTATTTAGTCAGTAATTATGAAAAAATGCAAAATCCAGCAACTCAACTTCTTTATAAAGAAATTGAGTCCTATGTTAATAATGATATAACTACCAGTGTTTTTGATAATTAATGACGAGAGAGCTTTATTCATCACTCACTACAGGCTAATGACTGAATTTATTATTTATCTTTATAAACATCAGTCGTTAGCTTAGTTGTGTATTTCTCACCAAGCACATTATCTCGAGCAGCTGACCATGCGTTGGCATAACATAGTGCTAATTTAGCTTTGTCAGCACTTTTAATTGGTCCTTGATCAATCGTATTTTTTTGATTATTACATTGTGTATTTATTTTGGTGTTATATACCTTTCCTTGATCGGTCAAATTATACACTTGATCTTTGGCATTTTTTGTCGCTTGTTGTAAGCAATTAATTAGTCCTTGTTCATCATAGTTAGGATTAGTGACGCATGATTGCACAACAATAGAGTTAGTGGCATTAGCAGTTGTTGAAAGTAATGCGCTAAGAGTAACAGTAATTAAAAGTGTTTTTTTGAAAAGAGATGACATATATATTTACTCGCTAATTCATATTCTTATTTGATAAATAATATACTTAAAACATATAAAGTAAATGTGAAACTAATTATTAAGCGTGAAGTTGTATCAAGATTAGGCTCAATTATGAGCCAGGACAAGCTGCGAGTTAAATTCTGCAATTATTTGTTGCATAATGTGCGAGATTGTAATTATTATGTAACCAATAAATAACAACTAAGTACTCAAGGATGATGTATGAAAGAAGTCGCTTTTGAAAATGATGTAGTTCGTCTTTATCTCAATGAGATATCAACTAAACCGCTGCTGACTAAATCAGATGAAATCCTTTATAGCCGTAAGTCATTATTGGGTGATGAAAGTGCTAAGCGTGTACTTATTGAGTCAAACTTGAGGCTGGTTGTTAGTTTAGCCAAAAAATATCGAGCGTCGACGTTATTATTGAGTGACTTAATTGATGAAGGGAATATTGGTTTAATTACAGCTGTTGAGAAGTTTGATCCAGAAAAAGGCTTTCGGTTTTCTACCTATGCATCTTGGTGGATAAAACAAACGATTGAGCGCGCAATTCATAATCAAAGTCGTACTATTCGATTGCCTGTTCACGTGTCAAAGGAAGTTAATACTATTTTACGTGCTCATCGCGATTTAATGACTAAAAATAATAATGAGCCATCTCCGGAAGATATCGCTGATTATTTAAAACGTGATGTAAGTGAAGTTTCATTTTTAATGACAAATAATTTACATGTTTTGTCTTTTGAACAAACACAGAATGACGAGGAAAATCATTCGCTATCGTATTTTGTTGCTGATGAAAACGCTCATCTAGATAATGAATTAGAAACCAATGACATGCAAATGATTACTAAAAGAGTATTAGCTAAATTAAGTGAGCGTGATCGTGAAATCATTTGTCGTCGGTTTGGGTTATTGGGCTATGAACCACAAACATTACAAGAAGTTGCTGATGCAGTAGGACTAACTCGTGAGCGGATACGTCAATTACAAATAAAAAATCTGACAAAATTAAAGCGTTCTTTAGTTAACGATAATTATGATATGGAAATGTTGTTTTCAGTATCAGCATAAACCATGTTTATATAGAAAAAGGGGATGATAGCGATCATCCTTTTTTTATATTGATGATATACAATAGCGATCATAAATACACAGTTATGCTCCATATCTGCAGATTGAAGTTTTGTTTAAGAAGCATAATATAAAATTATAAATAGCGATCAATCTTTATTATTCATAATTTTAGGAGTGTTGTTATGCCAATTACCGATGAAACATGTGAACATTCAGAATTACTTAATGCATTAATATCTCGTCAATCATTATTATCGACTAATCGAATGCAATCTATCGTTTATGCTGCAGCATTAGCTTGTCAGAACAAGAATGTATTACGCATGATTCAACACCTTGTTGGTGATGTGACGCCCAATCAACGACAAGATATTCATCATGCTGTGGTGAGAATGGCCGCGACGAATGCTTACTATATGACTATGCATAGCATTGATTTGGATTGCAATATCTCTAATACTATGCAATTAACACCATTAAAAGAATTAGATGTTGAAGATAAAACGAGTTATTACTACGCCTGTATTGCAGCCTGTTTAGTTAATAAAGGCTACAGTTGTTTAAGTAATCACATTACACTTTTACGTAGTTGTGATGAATCTGATGAGTCAATTAATATGGCTTTAAGGTTGGTTGCTTCAGTGTTAACAATGTGTCAATCAAACTTTAATAATGAGTATTTTTTAGATGATTAATCGTCAATGAAAGTGAGACCGACACATAAAAAAAGCTGCTAATAAATTAGCAGCTTTTTTTATGTGTCGAGATGGCTCAGAGCTAGAGGCATATAAATGTGATTACTTTAATAGAGTGAGCAAAAAAATATAACAGCTGTTTGATCGCTATGTGACATAAAATAGTAAATTAAGATTATGCCTAGATGTAATAATATAAGGTCATATGATACTATTCTCTGCAAATTTAGTGTTATTCCGTTTTATATATGGATATACGTTAAATGTTAATGTCATAAACTATTATAATCGCCATTAATCGTTAATGGTATGTTGAGAGATGTTGCTGTGATTGATCTGTTAAAAGATATCTTAGGATGGACATCAGTGGTGTTTTATATATTAATTACAATATTTAACACCATGAAAGTTACTCGCTATGCTGCTTTTGCTTCTGCAGCGAATGATACACTATGGTCTATTTTGATGGGGTGGTGGCCAAAAGTTATTCTTAACTTATCGGTTACAGCTATTAATTTATACCGATATTTTAAAGATTTTACTCAAACAGCAAAGATTGTTATTCAATTATTAGCAGCAGTAATGATAGCGGGCATATCTTACATTGTTTATGTTGCTGTTAATGCTTTTATTGCAGAGCCAACATTAGCGGTAGGATTACAGTTTGTTGATCTTGGTGTGATAGTTATTGCGCTGTATATGACCGAGTTAAAAAAATATCGGTTATTGATGTTGCTATCAGGTTTTGTTGGTATGGTCGGTTATTTTGGCAACCCACAGATGATGATCATTAAAGCACTGGTTATTATCATTATGAGCTACAAGTTGTTTACAACGCGTAATGATACACCAGAGCAGCAAGCGGCAGAAAATAAGTAATTTTTAATAAATGTTAGCCTTTGTCTCATATTGCTTTAAAACCATTGATATAAAAAAACGCTCATTATGTAATACAATGAGCGTTTTTTATCATCTACTTAGATAAGTCGATGAAGAATTAAATTTCAAAGCTAGCGAGAGTTTCGCCATTATCAAGTAATTGCTGCAGTGCTTTAGGTGTGCGACCTTGACCAGTCCACGTTTTCTCATCGCCATTTTCATCAACGAATTTGTATTTAGCTGGACGAGCAGCACGCTTTTTCTTTGTTTTAGGGCTATCGCCAATTAATGCAATTAACTCTTCAGGTGTAATACCTTCAGCAGCAAGCATATCACGGTATTTCTGCAGTTTGGCTTCTTGTTCTTTATTTTCTGCTCTAGCTGCTTCTTCTTCTACACGACGTTCTTCAACGACTTGAGTGAATTTTTGTAGGCCTTCTTGCAGATCTTCAATAGACATTTCACGCGCTTGAGCTCTCAAAGAGCGTAGATTTAAAAGAGTATCAATCATGTTATTAATTCTAAATAAAAGTAATTTTGTCTATTGTACTTAACTTTTATAATAAGACACTAAAAATAGTTACTATTATTGTAACTAAATCTCATTTTTTCATTTATTGATAAATAAAATCTCACTCAAATGAGTATTATTTTGAGATTATTAATACCGCTATTTACAGTGATAAAAAAACTAAATTTATAATATTGATATTCAAATGATAGAGAATGTTGATGTTTAGATTATAAACGCTGAGGTTATAAATATCAGAATGAAGTAGTAATAGAGCCCATATTTGGTTATTGATATGATACTTGTTTGATACTTGATACTTAAAAAAGATCAATATGCAATATATAAAGTTATATTGAAATTAGCGAGAAAGCATTTATTTGTTTCTATTTGTAACATGAAAGCTCTATCTTTGACTGTTAATGCACCATATAGCTGATTTTTTTCCTAAAACAGCGATAATCTAGTCTTTTATAAAAAATATTCATCATTACCATAATAGATGTTATTTGTGTCTTTAGTGTTAAAAGAACATCATATATGTAACTTTTCATGGATGATATATAGCAGTAAGGATATCGTTTGAGTACATTACGTAAAAATTTCGAGCTAATCGATAAACCAACATTCTTTGGTGCATTAGCAATGTTGATTTCGGTGGTTGTTCCACTACTTTTATTCCCAAAAGAAGGCGCAGAATGGATTGCTGTTGCTAAAACTTTTATGACAGACAAACTAGGCTTTTTATATTTAGCCTTAGGTATGGCTGCTTTCTTCTTTATGATTTACATTGTTTTTTCTGATATCGGCCAAATTAAATTGGGCGATGCAGATGAAGCGCCTGAATTTAAGACGGCATCATGGGCTGCAATGTTATTTTGTGGTGGTATTGGTGCAAGTATCCTGTACTGGGGAGCTATTGAATGGGCTTATTATTACCAAAGTCCACCATTCCAATTAGCACCTGGTAGCGAAGAGGCTGTGCGCTGGGCTGCAACCTATGGTGTTTTCCACTGGGGGCCTATTGCATGGTGTATTTACCTTGTACCTGCGGTGCCAATTGCTTACTTCTTTTATGTTCGTAAACAACCAGTATTGAAAGTCTCTGCTGCATTAATGCCTGTAATTGGTGAAGCACGCAGTCACGGCTGGATGGGTAAAGTGATTGATGTATTATTTATTTTTGGTTTATTAGGTGGCGGAGCTACAACATTAGGTTTAGCCGCACCCTTGATAACGGAAGGTGCACATTACCTTTTTGGAACACCTAAAAATACAGAAACTCAAATTATTGTTCTGCTTTTATGTACTTGTATTTTTGGTTACTCTGCTTATGCAGGTATGGAAAAAGGCATCAAAGTACTGAGTAATATCAACTTCTGGGGTGCGTTAGGTTTATTGGCCTTTATTTTAGTTGCTGGGCCGACGATCTTTATGCTGGAAACAGGCTTAGATTCATTAGGCCGTATGCTTTCTAACTTCTTTATTATGGCAACTTGGGCTGAACCTTTTGGTGGCTACGGTACTTTTGAAGATACCCACTTTCCACAAGATTGGACTATTTTCTACTGGGCATGGTGGTTAGTGTTTGCACCAAGTATGGGCTTATTTATCGCACGTATTTCACGTGGCCGTACAATTAAGCAAATGGTGACAGGCTCTATCTTCTTTGGCTCGATGGGTTGTTTCTTATTCTTCATGGTGTTGGGTAACTACGGTTTATCATTACAATTATCTGGTGCACTTGATGTTGTTGGTATTTTGAATGCAGAAGGCGCAACGAAAGCAATCTTCTCTATTCTTGAGCAATTACCATTTAGTACGCTTGTGATTGCTGTATTTACGCTATTATGTTTAATTTTTACAGCAACAACGTTTGACTCTATTTCCTATATTCTTGCTTCTGTTGTTCAAAATGATGTCACAGAAGAGCCTATGCGTTGGAACCGTTTGTTCTGGGCATTTGCAATGTCGTTTATGCCATCAGTATTGATGTTTATGGGGGGCCTAGCCACACTGCAAACAGCAGCAATCGTTGGTGGCTTACCATTACTGTTCATTACCGTTATGTTAATGATTTCAGCAGTAAAAGCGGCGTCACTTGATTTGAGTCACCAAAATGGTTATGAAGATCCAGTGATTAATATCGAAGAATTACCTGATGTCGATCCATGGTCAAAAGAAGGTATGGCGCTAGCTAAGTTTGAACAATTAAGAGATGTAGCGATTGAAGCTGCTGATGCTGAGCGTGATGCACTCAATGCGATTTGGAAGATTAAGAAAACAATTCGAGCACAAGCGTTAGCAAGTGGTGTTGATGCGGGTGAGGTTCCTCAAGAATTAGCTGAAGAACTGCACCGTCTAACCACAGAAGCAATGGCTGCGAAAGAAGCTAAACTTGAAGCATCAGAATTAGCTCAAGAAGCACGAATAGTCTTTAATGATATTTTAAAGCAGAAAGAAGAAATGCTAGAACTTGAAGTTCAAAAAGCGTAGCTGATATTAAATTGATTTAAATACGTCATAAGGCGATCTTCGGATCGCCTTTTTTTGTTTTTTAAACAGCGGTGATGGTAGAGGGTGATAGTTAAACATGCTCAATTGAGATAATTACTTTGCCTACAATCTCAATATCATTTTGGGCTATCGTTATTGAAGATTTGCCAAAATGTAATACCAGCTGATTAGCGGGTAAACGTTGAATATCATTAATCGACATTAATTGGTCGATGCTAATAAGGTAATTTCCGCTAATTGGTAACGTGTCATTTTTGTCGATGATCAACGTTGCTGTCGCTGTCTGTAATGCGATTAATAACGGAGATTCATAACTTGATTGCTTAAGTAAAGCGTGGTCGAAAGATAAAGCTGGCAATGGTGTAAGTTTGCCTGATTTTAATTGGTAATGAGGCAGTATTAGTATGTCTGAATTAGCTTCAGTTATTGATGTTTGAGAATGAGGAAATGCTTCTCCCTCATTTAATAATAACCAATGCAGAGATACTCCCGTTGCAAGATGAGAACGAATAGCGATTTCAAATGGTGTCGTTTCTCGAGAGTGCCATGTTGATACAGTGCCGCGTGGAATATTAAATACATCAGCAAGATCTTGATATTCATCAATGTCTAATACTGAACATAATTTTGATGTAACGGCTTTACCACCAAGATATTGGTAAGAAGAAAGAGACGTAACATGAGATTTATGTGTTGAATTAGGTTTCATTTTGGGCGATTAACCATATCAAAGTAATGGGATAACAACAGATTAAGCATCTAATAGTGTAATTAACACATCAGTAAAAAAAGTTTAGCTATAAAGTTGATGTGATGTGTTCGGTGTTAATTATACATTTAGTTTATATGTTGGCATGCAAATTTACGAATAGTTAGTTAAAAATGCAACTTATGGCATATTGTCGAGGCAGCATTTGACATATTTGACTCGTTTGAATTAAGCATGATAACAAGTATTTTCTGAATGAGATTCATTACAGTATTTAATGTAAAAGTATATTTTATACATACTAAAAGTAATGATTCAGCCAGTTGCCCTTACAATCACTCTTACAAAATATGATTGCAGTTATAAGTGCTATTAAAGCGGAACGAATAACGTTCCGCATAAGTTTATATTGTTAGCATTTGATGAAGCTCTTTCACTTTTTCTGGCGGCATTGTTTTAACTAAAGCAATAACAAGTTCATTTACGTTTTTAGCAGATGGACTAATGGTATGACTAAAGCCTAAAGACATCACAAAAGTATGTCCACATTCAGGATCTGAACATGAACAATATAAGTCTGCTGCTGCATTTGAAAACCAGTTTGTTTTATTAATACGTGCTTTTTCGCCACACTGAGTACAATGAATACGCATTGCCATTTGAATTACCTTTTTAATATTGAAGGCAAAAATTCAAGAACCATTGGTATAAACAATGTCATTACCCATAAAGAGCTAGAATATGTGAGCTTTTAGCTCGATATAGATAAGCTTAGATTTTTGCTTTTATGGGAATGATAGGAATTACCTACCGCTATTAACCTCGATCTGCTGCATTTTAGTGAATGAGATGTCAGTTAATTGCTTAATTCTGTCATAAAAACACTTCTCTCATATCAAATGGTCAATTGAAGTTCGGAATTATTCGGATTTTTACTTTTTTCCGAATCTCTCATAACAACAATTGATGCATTGGCCTGTCAAATGAATGATAATAATCACATCAAGTAAACAAATGGAGTAACCAAAAATACCAATATTGAGACTTACATCATTGGAGATAGATATTGGGGGAAAATCCCTATTTACTCCTAATAAACAAGGAATTATAAGATGTATGAGTTTTTGGATTGGCTAGTAAATAAAATAGTGTTCGTGGTTTTTGTTATCATCGGACATTTTCAATTCATGACCATAGAAGCCTGGTCTTTGATTGTTTCATTCTGTATGGGAGTCTTCGCTTTATCGTTGAGTTATTGGCATAAGAAAGTTATGCAACAAATAGCTCGCGAAAGAGGAGTATCCATTTATGAATAAATTAAGACCAATTTTATGCTCAATTACTGCAGTTATAGCACTCTTTGGTGATGGTGAGATAGGGAATAGTACATTACCAATCGGCAATATTGTTATTGCTGGCGAAAGCCAAGGGAAATTAAAACTATCCCCAAAAGGATTAAGTTTAATAGGAGATTATGAAGGCTGTAGGTTAGATACATATCGTTGTCCTGCAGGTTATAAAACAAATGGTATCGGCAATATTCATAATATAACCACTGATATAATTGATAATGAACAAGTAGCAAAGGATTGGGTTTTAAATATTCAACAGGCCGAGTCTTGTTTAAATAATATTTTAGGGGGTAATAGTATCACCCAAGGACAATATGATGCTTTTACATCATTTATATTTAATACTGGCTGCACGCGTTTTCTGAAAAATAAAGATCTTACAGCAACAAAAATATCCACTTATGTAAGAACTGGACAATTTTCACAGGCTTGCTTGCAATTATCTCGCTGGATTTATGGTGGAGGTAAAAAGCTAAATGGCTTAGTAAAAAGACGGAAATCAGAATATTTACGGTGTATTGAATAGGATGTTCATTCATGCGTATATTATTAATATCAGTGATTTTGGTTTTATTAGTAAAAAATGAATATATGGATCGTGAATTACAATCTCTTATTATTGAACGAAATAATGTTATTAAAATAAATAAGTCACATACAGAAACGTTTAAATTATTAGAAGATCAAAAAAAAGAAAATAATGATTTATTGCTACAGCGGGAACAACGCAGAATCAAACAAGATGAGGATCGTGTTGTTACTACGGAGACTTTAAATAACCTATTGTATGAAAAAGAAAAATATCATAACAACTGGCCTGATGATGTTATTGATTGGTTGCAGCAGCCGTATTGAACCAACGCAAGTGGAGATTATTAAGGTATTACCAGAACCTTGGTTAATTACAGCATGTAATAAACCTAAAATGACAGGAAAGACACCAGTACAAACTATTGCAGAAGATTTACCTCGCTTACGAAGTGCATTATCTCATTGTGCACAGCAGGTTGATGATTATTTGCAATGGTATGAATATCAACAAAAAAATAAATAACAAAACGACAGATTTAAATAAGGATATTATAATGAACACAGTACTAAATAATAAAACAAACCGTACATTAGTAAATGATAATGCTCATCTTACTACTATTGAAAATATCAGCAAAAATCAAAACGATATAACATTAAAAAATGATAATTACATTACGGCTATTGTTAATGGCAGTATTAATATTAATACTTTCCCTACAGATAGTACTACGATGAGACTTGGTGGTTCATCACAGCCTAATATTCCATCATGGGCTGCCTATGGTAATATGTTATCACTAGTATCACCAGGATCTGATACTGCGGTTCAAATATTGAGTGGTTATGATAATGAGGATATTGGTTTCCGTAGTGGTAGTAAGAAAACACTCCCTAGTCGTGACTTTGTGAAATTTTTTCATGAAAATAATTGTCCAACTGCAGAGCAGGTTGGTGCAGCTGTTGCATTAACAAATGGCCAATCAGGCTTAGCTTATAATATGCGCAGTGATGGTACTTGGGCTGAGGCTATCAATGATGCCCCTCATGATAATAAGCAATATGTACGTGAAAATGGCCATTGGGCAGAGGTAACTGCAGTATCTAGTGGAAGTGATGGTGTTGATAAATCGTCATGGGTTGAAGCTAGTTCAATGGGTATTGTTTATAATGATGCTAAAAAAGCCGCAGCTAACGCCTCTATATTAAAAAATGCAGCAGCTAAACAAGTCGTACGATTAGCGTTTACCGATAACGTTTATTTCGATACGACTGGTGGTGAAATTGTTATTCGCTATGGTTTAGAGTTTCAAGGTTGTTTAGGGAAAAAAATCCATTGGGTTGGCTCACCTGTAACAATTAACGGCGATGATTGTTTAAGTGCGATGACGATGCCTAACGTAGCTGAAATGCCATATTACCATGAAACCAATTGTTACCATGTGACAACAGGTAAGCTGAATTTTATTGAAGGTGATGGTTGGGGTGGTTACCGTGGCATTATTTCACGTGATTGTAATTATGATGGTAGTTTCCGTTACAAGTTCTTAGGTAAAGAGCAGCATCCAACCAAAGGTAATCCAAATTCATCAACGTCTACCTTTAAGGGTGATTATGCCGGTTTTGGTGAAGTTATTTTTGATAATTTGACGCTAACTAACTCTCGCCATCAAGCATTTTTAGGCGCGAATCAGTTCCCTTATGAACGTATTGTGTTTAGAAATGTGGTTATGCGAAATTGTAGCCGAGGTCTTTACTCTGGCGGCATTACAAATACTCATCCATGGTATTTAGATGTGCAAAAAGCGATGCGTAATATGGTGGTTGAAGGTCTTGATTGGGAAAATAGTGCAGATTTTTGGGCGGGTGAAGATAATAACTCAGGTGCTTATATCACATCGTTATTATGGGAAGGTAACCGTTTAATCTTTACCAATGCGCGTATTCGTGGCGTTAAAGTTCGCCCTCACGCTAATAACAAAGGTGCTCGAGCGCTGTCACCGGTTTACCTTGGTGGTATTCGTGCTGAGATGCGTGATTGTGAAACTGTAAATATGTACAACTTTAAGCCAGATGGAAGTACCAATACTTGTATCTTCCTAAAAAAAGTACGTAATGCATTGATTAATAATATCGAGCACCGCTTTGAAGAAAATTTCTTTAGGGATATGGAAGCTGATTTCGGAGTAACGGTAGATAATACTCAAGGGACATTTATTTCATACTCACCAGAACCTGGTGCACCTTGGGATGACAGTGTTAATTATGGCAGTGAGCCTGCGGAATCAATTATCATTCGAAATGCGAAGTGTTGGCTACCTAAATTGCTACGTACCGCTGATATATCGACTCAGATTGTTGGTAGCTATGAAATAACCGATTGTGATTTTGAATCACCAGATAATGGTTATAACAGTGATGGTCGTATGTCTGGCGCCTTTACATTCCTTACTGTCAATTGGTGGGATAATAGTAAATATTCAAGTGATAACCAAATGGTTAACCGCCGTGCGGTATTTAAAGGTAATCGTGTTTACACACCTAATAATACCGCGGGTAAATTAGCTTACATTAACATTCGTGATATGCGTCAACATCGTAATGGAGGGTATATCATTGATATTAGTAATAATGATATTACAGCAAATTGCCTTAAAGAGTTGCAATTAACGTGTAATTCGGGAGCGGAGTTTAAAGCTCAAGATTGTATTATTAATCAGCTTACATTGAATAACCGGGTTCACATTGTCAATTCGACCCAAAATGATGTAACACCACGACATGATGTTTTTGTGGCGGGCAATAAAGTGCCAAAGGTTATTCGGTTAGACATGGGAGGCAATTATAGCTCTACAGCGAAGAATGCATTACTTGGCCGTATTCAGCAAAATGTGTTTGGCGTTGATATGACAACGGGTAAATACCGTATGACATATGCTGAAGTAGCAGGCTCTACACCGGGAATTATGCTTATGAATGCAACCCGCCCAAGTAACGGCTGTATGCAGAATAAAATCCATGATTATAACGGGACGATGACCACTAAAACTGGCTGTTTTGATTTCTATGCACGCATTGAAATTAGTAACGTTAATATAGAAAAAGAGACATGCACCATTGGTTATTTCCATCCATCAACTAAAAAATGGACTCAAACACAGTGGGACGCTACTAAAAATGATAGTAGTTTTGAAATTATGATTAATAGTAAAGAGCGCTTTAGTAATGATAGCGAAAGCTCACCATTAAAAGCACGGATTGGTCGTCGCTCAAGTGCATTAACCTTGATGTTATACCCTAACTACGGTGATAGTGATTATGCTTCAGTATTAGATGTAGAATTAAATATTAATCAATATTAAGTTAAAATAAAGATTATTCGAAGGCGTATTTATCATACGCCTTTTTTATTGTTTAACATTAAGATTGTTTTATTGTAGCAATAATATTTAATTGATGTTGTTTATTACATTATGTCAATAATTGTTAATATTAATTCTGTTCTGTAGTATTTCACAATAACTTTCGCTATATTGAAAAAAACACCATCGTAATAAATAACCCATAATACTTGTAAATGTATTTAAATACATTTACTTATACATTTAAATGACAATATAGAGCTTGGTTATACATATTAACTATGAATCAAAAGGTTATTTATACACAATAGTAGGTAAGTTAATTAATGAGCAACGACAATAATAAAGGCATTTCTCGCCGTTCTTTTTTAAGAAATACGACAATGATTGCGGGTGGTGCTACGGCTGGTATGTTTATTCCCGGGGCGATTGATAAAACGAATGTACTTGATTTAATGAAGCATTCAAATCAGCCCGACGTTATTATTACAGCCAAAGGCCGAGCACTTATTGCTAAAATGCAAGCAGAAAAAAAAATCTTGCTGATTGACTCAATGATTTTTGCTTATAAAGCTAACCTTGGTAAAACGCCTACAGAAAATGAGCAATTACAGCCTAATGATATTGTTCATAATGCCAAAATTCAGCAACAAATTCGATTATCTGAAAATGCAATTGCGCTTTCAACAACCCTTGATAGTGACGTCGGCCCGTTTAAATTTAACTGGAGCTGCTTATATTGTAGTGAATATGACACGATCATTGCCGTTACTTATCCTAAATTAACCACTAAAACAGTTGATGGCCCAGGAGTTAAAGGCAATACATTAATTCGCTCATTTATTTTGAGTTATGATGATATTGCTCAGATAACTAATAGTGCCGTGATGAAAGCAACGCCTAATTTTGTGGCTCATCAACGACTAAACAATGTTGAAAATTCAGCATTACAAGCCATTATTGATCAACAGGGACAAGATTGGTTTATTAAAAATGGCTTTATGGTATTACCGTTTGAAGGTGTATATAAAGTTATGGCGGGGGTGGCGTATATTTCAGGTCACCGTATTGAATTAGAACATAGTCGTATTATTGACGTTGCAAATAAGCCTTTTTATATTTATGTAGATGCCTACAATAATAATAATGATCCTGAGAGCTTAGATACTAAATTTAATATTATTGCCTCAACTAAAGATTTAAAGAATTATGTTAATACTGATGGTGTTCATCATTATTATTGTAAGCTTTGTCAAGTAATGGCAGATGGAACCGTTAGTGATTTACGACCTCAAAATACGGTGGTTGATAAAGGTTGGGCTGAAGCGCAAGATCATCAAGCCATTGAAAGTGTATCTGGCCTTAAAATATACCCGATTAGTCGTAACTTAGCGGTAAATGACACCATCCCTGAAGGTTATAATGGTTTACGAATCAATGATAAAATTTATCGTGTTATTTGTCATGGTATCGTCAATGAGATAGATGAAAATGCTACTTTTGTTATTGTGAATAAACACAAATACTTTTTACAACCTTGTATTGAAGGTCAAAGTTTTTATTCGATTGATAACCTTGAGCATTATAAACCGTTATCTGATTGGGGCGATAAGATAAATTACGCTGCTGAAATCTGTCGTAAAGGGGGTCTGATCCTATGGATTCCCAATAAAACCTATCAGTTTAATAAAACCATCGAATTTAAAGATATAAATGTGCAATGGGATGGTACATTAGAATTATGCAGCAATGTTATTGGTGTTGTTTGTAAGTATAACGTTAATTTAGTTGGTAATCCTTTTATTGTACGTTCGCGATCGCTTGATTACTTTGATAAAACGATGGTGATGTTAACTTCATCCAAAGAAAAAATTAATGGTAAATGGAAAACTAAAGGCTGTGTTGAAAATAAAATATCGCAGCTAAATATTCTTAATGGATGGATTGATTACCAAGCATTCTCCAATGGTAAAGTACTCGATAGCACCAAATTAACCGGACGTGGTTTAGTATTGTTAGCTGGAAGCTGGACGGCTGGTTTAACCAACCAACGCGCGCATGAATATGTATGGCGTAATTTTGTATCAGATATCTATGTTGATGGTTTTGAACAACCTTATGTTTTAGAAGCTGTGATTGATGATATTACCCCTAATCGTTGGATAACATGGGTTAACGGTAATAAGTTACATAACTTGTGCGCGCGTCGATTCCGCCAAGGATTTACGGTGACCTCTCCCTTGCTACGACCGAATGGCAAGATTGGTGGTGAAGTTGCAGGTAACACCTGTGCTAGTCTCGATTTTCAATGGTCGCGTGAAGGCACTGAGAGTTTTCTGGTCTGTGAAGGGCGGAATAATAAATTTGAGCTTATGGGCTGGGATGCACCTAAAACTGCGACCAATACCATCAAATTTTTACGGGGAAACACTTTCCCGCCAGGCTATGGTGAAGCTGCGGGTAATATTGTTGAGTTATATGGTGCGACGCTACGCCATTTAAATGGCAGTGATTTATCACCATTGGTGTATGAATCAAACCCTGGCCTTAACACCTTTATAGCTGAAGGTTTTCAGGGGCGTAATCTAATGCCTGAATCATCACCACCAACTGTAGGTTCGACATTAACCAATAGCTATATTCCTAAATTGGATAACTTTTTAGCGTTTATTAACGATCGTCCCGGTTGCCGTGTAAAGCTATTTAAAAATGGTCATATTCATACGAAAGTCGATCTCGCACCGATGTTTGATTTTAATCCTGAATCCGCTGTGCGATTGACAGTGAAAGCAGGTGATGAATACAAGGTGGTGATTTCGCTAGAAAATGCGATTAACCATTTTAATATGGTTGGTAGTACGCTTGGTTATAATAATTTAACCTCAGATAAGATTAAAATTGATATTGATTTACATGATCGACATAAGAAATCAGTGTATTCATCACGGCAGACATTAAAAACAGCTAATGTTACTGGATTTATGAATGCTGCTAATATTAAAACGATTGTTATTACTTACAGTGGCTTTGATCGCGACGGTAAACTTAATATCAGTTCTATTTATGGTCAAACATACAATCGAAATGCAGCGCAAGGTGTGATGACTGCTGATGGTTCATGCTGGATGCAAGATGATATAAAAATCAATAAAGCAGGCGCCGGTGTTGTTATTCGCGATGAAGTGAATGGCCAACTTTATCGAATTGCGGTTGCTAATGGTGAGCTAAAATTAGCGCCAGTCAATAAATAATCCAGCCATTTCTGTTGAGCCGCTCATTGTGTAGCGGCTTTTTTTATCTCAATATTGGAGATTTCCATAAAGGTGATAGTTCAGTAGTTGAAACTGAGTTTGAAGGCAGCAGGTTAAGAATACTGGCTGGGCGAATATGCATCGAAAATTATAACTTGTTGGTAAAAATGTTTTTATTAAATACGCGTTATGCCTTATAGGAATAGGTTTATTATTAACGACTACTTAAGTAACGATAAATTCTATTCTATGAAAAAAGTATCTCCTTCCGTAACAGCTAAATTATCTACTCTTTCAAAAACACTTTTGATAATTAATCTGTTTTTATTAATTTCTGATTTTAGTTTTTTTATATTATATGGCAGCATGTTAGCACTAATTTTTAGTTGGTTTATGATGGCTAATATTGTGTCCATTAAATATAAAATTAATACCCTCTATAAAGATCATGTTGTTGTTGGCTATCTGCGTTGTGCTTTTATTCCTTTTTCTGTTGTAAGAGATGCTAAGCAGTATTATCACTACTAGTTTTTACACCACCGATATTGAGATGCAATATCGGAATAGTGAATTATTTTGCTTATAACGAATACTCAAATGTGACATTGAGTCCAAAAATCATAATATTCGTAAGAGTTATGAATAGGGTTCAATGATTCAGCTTGGCATTAAAATGCTTTCATATGTATATTTATTATGGTTATCATAATTAAGGCTTATATATGAATATTAAACCTATTGCTGTAGCTGTGAGTGCATTGTTATGCGGTTATTCTAGCGCAAGCTTTGCGACCTCGAGTACACAGATGGAAGCTGTGCAACAACTCGAGCAAATGAAAGCAAAAGTATTGCAGCGGGTCGCTGAAACTAAAACACTGATTGAAGATCCAACTAATATTGAGATTCGTGATGGCAAGCGTTTTCTTAAGTACAATGGCTATTTATATTCAATAACATCCAATGATTTACCTTCTTTTATGCCTTTTGTGGATGGTTTTGATTATGCAGATCGGTCAGCTGAGGCAATGTTTGATTTTATTCAAGCTCCGTGGAAGTTAGTCAACCAGATGGACGGTGTTTATATTTATAACGACCAATTTGGTTATAACTATATGGAGCATATGGATAAAGATAAACAGTGTAATGTGCAATATCTTGTCGGTGATAAGGATTTAGTCAGTACTGCGACTAAAGATTGTTTGCCTTATAATGCTGCTTTAATTGATGCCCATGGCTTTATTGATGATCAACCTATTGTTAATCATCTTAATGGTGATTTGGCGGCACAAATACGCTTTATTCAAAACCAAACGGCTGAGCCTTCAGGCAATGATGAAAAAGATCAACAGCGTATTGTCTCTCAACGTGAAGCCTTGTTAGTTTTAACACCAATGCTTAATCACGAGCCAAAAAGCATTGAGTTAAAAATTTATAAAGATGGCGTGTTACTTGAAAGTCGTCAAATGACGAATCCTCTTCAAATTTTAGAATCAGACCGTGCTAAACAAGATGATCGTAAAGATGTTGTTTATTCAAAACGATCATTTACAACAGTATTACCGTGGAATTGGGTTGAGCAAGGACTGAGTTTACAGTTTGAAACCTATAATGGGTTAATAGGTGAATTAGCTGCTGATGATATTGATTTTGCAGCGCCAGCTCATCTTGATTTGCCAATGATTCGAATTGGTATGTTAACTGAGCCGCCAGCTGCAAAACCGCTTGAACTCAAAACAGCGCATTATGGCTCGGAGTTATTTCAACGTTTTCCACTTGCATCGATGACGTTCAGCCATTATTTGCCGATTAAACTCGATAAAATTGTGATGTCTAATGGTGATATAAAAACCGAATATAGCGACTATGCATCACCAGGTGTTCACAGTGGTGATATGCGAGAAGATATTACCAAGTCTCTGATTCAGCTTGGTATTGCCAATGCTAACTATGGCGTAGCAAGTTCAGGTGCAAGCCAATGGCAAGCAGATAATTATCCAGCAATTGTTATTGGTCACTCTATTGGTCGTTATAAAAATGATAAAGGTGAGGTGGGGAATTACACTCACGGCTTATCAGGTGGTAATGGCATGGTATTACTTGCTGATACCACCGGCAATGAAGTAACCCATGAAATTGGTCATGCGCTAAGTATGGGGCATTATCCTGGTGGTTATGCAAATGCAACTCATGGTGCAACCACAGGTTGGGGCTATGATGCCTACCGTGGGTATATGGCTGACAACCTTAATTGGTGGTCAAATGTAGAGGGTGAATATGGCTATGGCGATATCATGGTTACACCGTATAAAACCCATTATGGTTATGGCACAGATCCAATGGGTGGCGGTGGTTTTGATTCATCAACCTCAAGTTATCCATTATTTACCGGCTACTCATCAAAGCGTATTCAACACTATTTAGAGAGTAAAGATTATCTTGATGCGACATCAGCCAGTGGTTATAGCCATTGGAATGCTGTGACTCAACAGTTTGAAGCGGTGGCAACCACAACCAAGCTAACACCGGTTCAGCAAGGTGTTGATGTGATGACTGTGGTGGGCTTTTATGATCCACAGCAGACTAATACCAGTTATATTTATCCGGCGCTATATGGTAGTTCTGGCAATGTGTATGATTTGCCACAACCTGTTGCTGGTCAATGTTGGGCAACAGTTACCTATGGCGATAATACGCAGCAGATCATTGGTCTTGAAGGTACACGTAAAAATGGCGGTTTAAGTAATAAACTTCATTTTAACTTAGCGCGTGATCGCAACCCACAGACAGTAACCGTAGAGTGTCCTCAAATTAGCCTCGAAACAATAGTACGTGATGAGTTATTAGCTCACTACGATCAAGAACGTTTTTATGCGTGGGGGGAGAATAACCGTTGGGGTGAGATTGGCGATGTATTTGAATATCATCGTAATGGGCGTGTAGAGCTGTTTGCTTTAAAAACTCAAAGCTATTGGTATTTCCCTGAATCAGGTGATTCTAATCATCAATGGGCATTTATTGGTTATCTTGATCAAATCATTGCCGATAAGCAACCTACAGTCGACTTTGATGCATTAGGCCGTGTGACTGTTGATAGCCGTACTTTTGTAGCCAATACCGAATACCCAGCTAAAGCAGTAACAATAGGTAAAGGTCTGGGCTATGATTTAGCCATTGAATCACAACCATTATTTACTGAACAAAGCGATTTAGAAAACCTTGACTTTGAAACGATGAATCAGTTTGACCTCTGGGTTGCTGATCGTTATGGCAAGGGTGAACTTAATAACGGTGTGACTCATAAACGTAAACGTGCTGGTGCTGTTTATGTTCATGTAAATACTGAACTCAATACCCGTGATTATTTCTTAATGAAAACAATCACAGCAGGTGAGTTCCCAACTGATCATCATAGTAATCATGATTGGAAATATTTAGGTTCAGCTGAAGCTTATGTCAATTTTGATTTCAATCCACTGAAATTGAATCGTCAAAACTTGTCAAATATTGAACGTATTAAAAATTACTTTGAACAGTCAGCGTTATTTACATGGGATCAACGAGCGACCACCTCGTGGGATACATCAAGCAGTGCAGTGTTCATTAATCCAACTGCAGAAGGTGTTAATGAATACTTTATTCAAAGAACGCCAGCACAAGGTGATGAGTTCCCAACCAATAAAGCCTCAAATCGTGATTGGATATATTTAGCTGATGATAATTCGCTTAATCAGTTAATACTTGAGATGAGTACTAACCAAGCGGTATTTGAGCAATTAGCACTGGATTGGTATAAACAAGACAGTTTTGGTAATTGGGGTGACAATGGCAAAAAAGGCAATGTTGGTGATATTTATGATTATCACTTCCATGATGGAAAAACCCATTATTACCGCTTAAAGACCACCAGTTATGGTTACTTCCCTTGGCCATCTGAATCACCAGATCCAAGTAATGGTCATTGGCAATACATTAGCCATTACTAACCGTGATAACGGCTGAGTAAGATCATGATAAAACCGTATTTAGCATCGTTTAACGTTGTTATTTACGGTTTTTTTATTGATGGTGCAACAAGGGGGCCGCAAATGGTAAACTGATCCTATTCTATTGAGTGATTACAAAAAAAGGTAGTGTCATGAACCCGATTATTGCGTTGTTGAAAGAGAATAATATTAGTGATGAGCAGATCAACAGTATTTTCCAAACATTAACTCAAAACCCTCTTGCTGCAATGGCAACCATAAGCCAGTTAGGTTTACCGCAAGATAAATTGCAGCTGCTAATGGCACAAGTTATGCAAAATCCGGCGCTGATTAAAGAAGCAGTTGAAGAGCTAGGATTAGACTTTTCAAAAGTAGAAGCAGCAAAAGAGCAACTTCAAAAATAAGTTTGCTAATAACTGCATACGTAAGGCCGCATAAAGCTTTTATAATAGGGCTGAGCGGCCTTTTTTTGGCTGTAATAAATATTATTTATAACCGTAATATATTAATAGCTTAAAGGAGCCCCATGCTGCCATATTCAACCATTGCACAATTGCGTTATGGTCGTGTGAGTAACCAAGTTTACTTCTTTAAAACCGCGATTGAAAAAACACCTGCGAATACCGTCAGTGTTACCTTATTGGGATTAGAGGGGGATGAGCAAGCAGAATCCTTTCACGGTGGAGCTGATCGCGCAGTGCTGCAATTTGATTGTGATTATTATGCCCAGCTGCAGCACATGTTTCCTGAGTCTGCGTCTTTGTTTGTTAGTGGTGGCTATGGTGAAAATCTAGTTGTTGCTGGTATGAATGAGCATAATATCTGTATTGGCGATAAAATTGCGGTAGGTACAGTGGTGTTAGAAGTTGCGCAGCCAAGACAGCCTTGTTTTAAGCTTAATCACCGTTTTAATGAGCCGACTATTTCGCGTTATTCACAGAATAATAATAAAACAGGTTGGTTTTATCGTGTATTGCAAGAAGGTGAAATTCGCGTAAACGATCAAATACGCGTCATTGAACGTCCTTATCCACAGTGGACAATTGCAAAAGTGCAGCATTATTTATATGTTGAAACTGATAATTTAGCCGCTACTACTGAACTGGCTGCCTTGCCTGAATTAGGTGCGGAAGTGAAAGGCGTATTTCAACATCGTCTTGAAACTAACGAGGTTGAAGACTGGCACTCGCGGCTTGAAAGTTTAATTAAGCTTGAAATGCGAGTCGTTAAAATAGTTGAAGAATCTGCCACTATTAAACGCTTTTATTTAAGTCGAACGGATCTTGGCGCTCTGCCTCCATTTACTGCTGGCGCTCACATCACGCTTAAATTACCCAATGGATTAAAACGCAGTTATTCATTATGTGATTCAGCTGTTGCAGGGGTCTATCAAATTGCAGTGCAGCAAGCGCGAGATAGCCAAGGTGGTTCACAATATATGCACCAACAACTAAAGGTCGGTGACGTATTATCGGTGTATGAACCGGCTAACTTCTTTGAAATGGCACGTGATAAACAGCATCTCTTTGTTGCCGCAGGGATTGGGATCACGCCGTTTCTTTCGATGATCGATGAAGCGATAGCACACCAAGAACAGTTTGAGTTGCATTATTGTGTTGATAACCTTGATGATTATCCGTTTAAACGTGAGTTATCAGCCTATGCCGCTAATATTCACCTTTATACGTCGGCTCAGCGACTTGATTTAGCGCAACTGTTGAATACTCATCAGCGTGGTACACATGTTTATAGCTGTGGTAGCCCAGCTTTCGTGCAGTTAGTGCGTGATAATGCCAGCCATTGGCATGACAATAATGTTCATTTTGAAAATTTTAGTGCTACTGAACATAGCGATGACAGTGTATTTACAGCTATCGTCTCGCAGGCTGGCTCTGACGTTGAATTTAGCGTGAGCGCCAAACAGTCATTGCTTGATGCCATAAGAGCGCAGGGATTACGTCTTGATTCAGCTTGTGAAACCGGCACTTGTGGTCGCTGTAAGGTAAAATATAGTGGTGATGTTGATCATCGAGATACGGTGTTATCAGCACGAGAGCGGCAAACCTATATGACCCCTTGTGTTTCACGAGCTAAAAGTGGAGTGTTAAAGCTTGAATTAGCCTAAATCATAGTCTTACGAGTAAGATTAACTGATTTATAACCAAATTAGCTGTCGAATAGCATTCACATATTTTGAATGACGTGAAGGGCGTAGCGGGCATGATCCAACTAAACGTGATAATGCCTGTTCGTTGTCGGCAGCGGTTTTTATTTCAAGTAGTACATATTCGCCTAAGCGAGTGCCATGGCTAAAATTAGCGACATCAAAATAGCGTTGGTCATAACATTCCATATTACGATCAAACGTTAGCCGTAATTTACCATCCGCTGAAATATAATAATCGCGCTGATAACGAATGATCACGATTGGGCTTTGTTCGTTACCGATAGTGGCTTGAATATCAGCAGGAAGGGTAACAAAGTATTGCTGTAATACGTGCGACCAGCAAGGGGTATCTGGTTGCCAATCAAAGCTAACCGGGTGCTGTATTTTCCAGCCTTTACCACCACGGCGGTATTTGTGTTCAAGCATGGCATTGGTAGGGCTCGCGAGGTGATGGTACCAACGCAGGCGGGTTTTCTTACGTGCGCTGATGCCACTTAAGTTTTCTTGGTAACGATCTAAAAACGGATTATCAAGGTATAAACTATTAATATAACGTGTTTCATAGTGACGGCGAAACAGCAACGGATGCAAGGTTAACCAATTCTCTAGCTGTTGTAAGCGATTTAATGGAATCGGTATTTTAACTTCAAAACGTGAATTCATTGCGGTTTGTCCGGTTTCATAATGGTGTTGTAAAGCTGGCTGACATTGAGTTTTTGTGGCGTAACCACCTGACCGTCAATGACTAAACTATTACCTGTTGCTGCCATAACTTTATTTTTACAATCAGTACATTGCCAGTTATTGACCTTGACAGTTGTACCGCCAAAGAGGTTCTTTTTGCGGTAACTCATTAAGCCATAATAGTGAATGTTGCGGCCACGGATATTGAAGGCGTTGATCTGGGAGCCATCTTTACCGACTAAGCCAATATTTGCATCACTTATAGCAATATTAGTCGCGGTGAGCTGGCTCTGTTCTCCCACTGAAATGGCTTTATCGCGAATATGGCTAAACTCAAGCTTAGTTAACGTTAGTGTCGAGCCGCTGACATCAATCCCATCCCCACCAGATCGAGCGCCAATGCGATCAAAGCGGCTATTGCTAATGCTGCCACGGCAGAAGTCGCAATCAAAACCATCAGATAGAATGTGACTTAAGGTTAAGTGGTTAATGTTAATTTCACTGTTAACAATATTTAATGCATCCTCAGTGTGGTTATGGTGTATTTGCATCTGGTTGATCTCAATCTTAGTGTTAATAAAACTTATCGCTCCACGTGGACGCCAAAGCCCTTGTTTTGGGCTACCAACATCAGCAATATTGACATGATTTAATACGCTCGGTACTGCCGTTGGCGTTGAGAAAACCACGACTCCCCCCCAAGGTTGATGATTGCTCGCACTTAGTTCAACTGGTGATGCTGCGGTTCCGTTAATGGTCAGCTGTCCAAATACCATGATGCCAGCTTGCGGTTCAAACACTAACTCCGTGCCAGCGTCAATCATCAGTTGCCAGTTGGCTGGAGTGCGTAATCGATGTTTGATATGCCATCGACCAGCAGGGATTTTCCAATAATCATCACCAACTTCAATAAACGGGTAGTCACTCAGATTGGGTTGTTTTATAGGCCGTGGCAAAAACGGTGCTTGGAACTGATGTGGAATTAAGCGCACTTTAGCTAAGGTTGCCGTGGGGGTCGCGGTGCTAACTTCAACTGAATCTATGCTGTGGGGAAGCTTAAGAGTAAGTGTTTGCTCTGGCTGTAGCTCTAAAGGCAACTGACTATTGGCCTCTTCTATAGCAATGGGTTGATTCGCTGAATTAAAACCGACCAGCTGCTGCACATATAACGGTGTTTGAGTCGGGTTAGTAATGGTTAACTGTTGTTGATGGTTATAAAAGCTTGCTAACTCCCATAACGGTGTTGCTTGCATCGCGGTCATATTAAGGTGGTATGCAGCCGCGAGTGGCTTTATTGAGTCGCAATCATGGCTGTGATATTGCTGTTGTAAGCAAGTAATTTGAGTGATTAACAGTGAGCTATCAAACCACGGTGTCAGTGGGGCACTGCCGTCTAGCATCGCCCGTTGAGCGCGCTGAATGGTATTTAAATGTTGTTGTAAGTCACCAGATTTGATTAGGGCTGCTAATCTTTGCAATGCCGCTTGATAATGGCGCTCAACTTCAGGATCAGCACGCATTGTTTTGCTGATTAATAATGTTTTACTGGGGGGGCGGATTAACAATTGGTGGCGACTCGGTGATATTGCAACATCACTTTGAATTGGCTCTAGTTTTGCTGTATGTGGATTATAATACCAACGCCAATTATTCCATGTCAGTGCATGCCATGCGCCCCAAACATCAACCGTTGCCAGATATTGACCTAACAACTGGCTGTCAAAAACATCACTGGCACTGCGATCACCGTTAATAAAACCACTTAGTAGAGTTAATGCTAATTGACGTTGATAATTAAGCTCTAATTTACGGCTGATACGTTTCTGTTGGATAACTCGAGGTGTTAATTGGCGACTTACGTGATTATTTTCAATCTGTTGTGAATTAAGATCGAGGCGTAAGATCATCCCTTCAGTTCTGTTATAGGTCGCGAGTAAATCTTGGCCAAATCCTTGCTCGTGGTACATCACTCCCCAATCATCACCATTAACGATCACCTTAACGGGGGTGTATTGCGGAGAAATAATATTAAACTTGGCTAAGCGTAGCGTTTGTGCAAAAAGTACTGGCCCTTGATGTACCCGTACATGAGGGCTAATAAGCGCAAAACGTTGTGAATCTAAGATGGCATGTTGTTTTTTAAGATCAACTTTTAGCGACCACCGCTGATGACTACTGACATGATCAAGCAGATCACCTTGTAAGCGAACATCAGCATTAAAGCTCTTATTATTAAAGGTTATTTTAGCGTTTACTTGCGCTCTTATGGCAGGGATCGCACCTTGCTCAATGGCTTGCTGACGGTTATCTGCCAGTTTTTTCCATTCAGGATAATCAATATCAACCATGATCACGGGTAACTGATGATTGGCATACAGCCAACGTATAGGAGCATGTAATATATCCGTTGCTAGCTGGTGGATTTTAGTCGTTGGTGTACTCGAGAGGGCAACATAACCTGAGTGGATTAATTGGGTTTTAAAATAGCTAATAGAGGGCAATGCGAGAACAAGGATCATAATACTCACAACAGTAATTACAATCCGTTCGGTAGCGGTTAACCCGTGTTTATTCGGCGTAAGCTTCACCGTTATACTCCAGCAATATTGTGTTGTTCAAGCAATGAGATCCTAATCGTAGGAAAGCGTTGCTTTAATAATGCTAGGCAGTGGTCTAGTTGTTCTACTTCTGTGGCGGTAATAAAAAACGTCGCACTAAAGCTGTGTTTATCACAATCAAAACGCCTTAGCTCTAAGCGCTCACTATGGCTGCCAAGTAAGTGTTTGAGTTCATTAACTGATACCGTGATTTCATCTTTGCTATGATCGTTTATCGACAAGAATAACCCTTGTTCTTGCGCAACTGCGATATTGCGACGTTTAGCCCATGTGACTAATACTAAGGTGACGGCGCAGGCTAATAAGGCCGCTAATGTTTGTCCTGCACCTAAAGCTACCGCAACCCCAATATTTAAAAACAAATAGATTAATTCTTCTGGCTCTTTAATTGGGGTTCGAAAACGCACAATTGACAGTGCGCCAACAAGCCCTAAAGCTAAAGCCAGTGATGCTTTAACAACAGTAATAATTAAAATAACGGTTAACATTAGCAGCGGAAATAAACGCGAGAAGTCTTGGCGGTTACAAAAAGCAGAAGAGTAATGCCGAAAGTGGATACCAATAATAGATGCCAATCCAAAACCTAATAATAAGTTAAGTAACAGCGCCCACAACTGCACACTAGCATAAGGAAAAAACAGGTTTTTAATATCCTGCGGCAGTAAAGTGAGCAATACCGGATCGATAGCATCCATAATCTTACCCTCCAAATTCGATCTCTCCAGAGTGTAGAACAGGCACCATTGATAAGTTGTCCAATAGTTAATACCTTATAATTTGAATGTGCGCTGCTATAAGTTTATTGCGATGGTTAATGGTGGTGGTGACGATTTGTAAACTGAATATTATGGCTAGTATTGGTATGATTTTATCGCATAATGGATGAGTTTTTTGTGCTGCTTATGCGAGTAACATATTAATGTAAATGTAATTATTATGTGTATCACATAAATATATTTAGAGATAAGTCGCGGGCTGAATAAGAATATATTGCTGGTTGGTATGTTTTGCTGAAAATAGGGCAATACAAAGGAGGCCGCCTATGTCAGAAATAAAACCAATTTATGTCTGTGAAGTCTGTGGTGAATCAGAATACCTTGAAGGTGAGCATACGATTATTTGTATTTGCGGTCATATTCAATCAATTCCTGATGATGAAACGATGTTTGATAGTGTGTAATTTCAAGCCACTTTATATGAGTGGCTTTTTCTTACTATCCTATTAAAGCTTCAACTCGATTTCTGCCATTGGTCTTGGCGTGATATAAAGCTTGATCTGCTCGGTTTATTAACATCTCAAGAGTATCACCAGCTATAAATGTCGTTACACCAAGGCTGATCGTAACGTGCTTTACTTCTGGAAAATAATGTTGAGCAATAGTCATGCGACAAGCCTCTGCGAGGGTTATTGCTCCATCTAAATCAGTTTCAGGACATAATATTAAAAATTCTTCCCCTCCCCAGCGTCCAACTGTATCCACAACACGAGAACAGTCATTTAAAATATCAGAAACTTGAACTAAACATTTATCACCTAAAAGGTGTCCATAATTGTCATTCACATTTTTAAAGTGATCGAGATCAGCTAAAATGACACTTAGAGGGTATTTAAAGCGCTTGTATCTCTCAATTTCATGATTAAGCCTCGCATCAAGTTCTAACCTATTAGCTAACCCTGTTAGCACATCTGTCTTAGCCAATCTCAACGCTTTTTCTTCAAGTGATTTTTGAGTCGTGATATCAGTAGATATTCCAAGAATACCGATAATTTCGTGAGGAGTTGTATTTGAATAGATGGGTGTTTTTACATTTAGATAGATTCGTCTTTTAGAGGTTTCTCCATTTACAATGATCTCTTCTTCTGTTGATTCACCAGATAATACTTTTAAATCAACCGCTCGAAGTTCATTTACTACATCAGAGGGGAAAAATTTACTATCAGTAGCAAAATAAAGCTCTTCAGCAGTACACTCAAAAAGTTTAAGCGTATGTATATTTGCATATACATATTCTAACTTTTGATTTTTGATATAAACAAAAGAGTGTACGTGATCTAACGCCGCATATAAGCCACTTAACAAATTAGCATGCTCTTCCTGCATTTATGAGCCCTATAATAATGGAGAGGTTGTAAAAACATTAAAGCAACCTAAGTCCAACACCAATTTTACATTTAAATACACTAAAGAATACAAAAAAGCGAAGTAATAACTGTATATTTTCTGTTTTATATCACTTTTAAAGCCATATAGGCAACATGTTTTATATTAGCGGAGGACAGCCATATCCTTGCACATCAACCATGAGCGCCTACACTTAAGCTTCAAGTTGCTTATGGTGAAACCAATGACAATCTCAAGACGAAAATTGATAGAGCCGCAAATCACACCTTTTTATCATGTAATTAATCGTTGTGTACGGCGGGCATATTTATGTGGTGACGATCCCTATAACGGTAAAAACTATCATCATCGTCGAGGTTGGATAGTAAATAAAATCAAACAATTAGCCACTGTTTTTTGTATCGACGTTTGCGCTTATGCAGTGATGAGTAATCATTATCATTTGGTACTGAAAATAGATACTGAGCAGCAACAAAAGCTAACGCCAAAAGCGGTAATATCGCGCTGGTTGCAGCTATTTAATGGTCATCCTATTGCGGTCGATTTCTTAAAAGAAGGACAAGTAGGCGCAGAAAAACAGCAGGCGTTATCAAATTTAGTCACTGAATGGCAACAACGATTAGGCAGTATCAGTTGGTTTATGCGCTGTCTTAATGAGGAAATAGCACGCAAAGCCAATAAAGAAGATCAATGTAAAGGCGCGTTTTGGGAAGGGCGATTTAAGTCTCAAGCATTGTTAGATGAACAAGCGTTACTGTCGTGCATGATGTATGTTGATTTAAATCCGATCAGGGCTGGCATTACGCCGTCATTAGAGCAATCAGATTTCACCTCGATTCAGCAACGCATTCGTGAATATCAGCAACCTAAAACCACCACTAAACCACCACCATCAAAGAAAAGTCATTTTCAATTATTACCTTTTGTTGGTGCTGAACATCAAGCGAAAACGGCAGGAATAAACTTTGCCTTTGCCGACTATCTTGAACTTATCGACTGGACTGGCCGCTGTATTCGCAATGATAAAAAAGGCTTTATATCATCTAGTCAGCCAAAGATTTTACAGCAATTGGGAATATCAGCGAATGCTTGGCTTGAGCATAGTGAACAATTTATGGAGCGTTACACTAATGTAAGCGGTAAGTGGTCCCGAATGTGTGCCTTCAAGCAGCATGCTGGTGGACATTGGTGTAAAGGAAAGTCGGCAAGTCATCAGTTGCATCCTAGCTAGAGACAGTTTTTTATAATCGAATGAATATACCGCAATAGCTATGAGGGTTGTGGATTTTGTCGTTCCTGAAATGAAGATATGGATGTTCAATATTCATGCTCTCTCAATATTTCATATCCCCCATATTGTGCCTGCCAAGCATGACATGTATTGATTTAAATACCATCGGGGTCTTTGTGACACTGTCACTTTTATTGAGAGAAACAATAAGCAAGAAATAACAGAGGGGTAACTGAGACAGCCTTGAAGAAAGCAAAAAGCAAAGGACAAAAAGCAAAGGACCCCCATAACTTTCCCCTTAGAAACAGACAAGAATTAACGTTATTGTCTGGACTGGTTATTCTCATGTATTTACAGTGAATGCTCTCGTGAGGGGGATGGCGATACACGTTGAAAGATATGGCTGTCCAATGCCCGCTTGGCGATACGCGTTGAAAGATATGGCTGTCCAATACCCGCTGTCCAATACCCGAATGCCCGCGCAGTGAAAGTTGCACGTACGGTTCTTAGAGGGGCGGCACTTGGTAACAAGTGTCGTCTACTCGACAAAAGTGAGCTAGCTCAAATATGCTCAAATGTACCCAAAACGTGCTAACTTGATTGCTCTATCACCCTTGCGATCTTTCACTATCATCAATAACAGTTGTTGTTTAAAAAGAATAAAAAAAGCCAGAGTAAGAACCGTGTCTTTCTCTGGCTTAATATAGCTTTTAAAACTTGATATGCAAGTAATTGCTCAATATCAAGTAAGCTTATTCTTTACCGTAAACGTTGTTTTCTTGCTCTTGTACACGGATAAATGTGGTGCGTTTTGTTAGCTCTTTAAGCTGCGCTGCACCAACATAAGTACAAGTAGAACGTACACCGCCCATGATGTCTTGAATCGTGTGTTCAACTGAACCACGGAAAGGCAATAATACTGTTTTACCTTCAGCGGCGCGGTATGTTGCAACGCCACCTGAGTGCTTGTCCATTGCGCTCTGGCTCGACATGCCGTAGAACTTCATGAATTGCTTACCGTCTTGCTCGATAACTTCACCGTTGCTTTCAGTGTGACCTGCAAGCATACCGCCAAGCATTACAAAATCAGCACCGCCACCAAACGCTTTTGCTACATCGCCAGCACAAGCACAACCACCGTCACCAACAATACGACCACCAAGACCGTGAGCAGCATCAGCACATTCAATGATAGCTGAAAGCTGAGGGTAACCTACGCCAGTTTTAACGCGAGTAGTACATACAGAACCTGGGCCAATACCAACTTTAACAATATCAGCACCAGCAAGAATTAACTCTTCAACCATATCACCAGTAACAACGTTACCCGCACTGATGACTTTATCTGGGAACTGTGCGCGAACACGTTCAACGTACTCAACAAGGTGCTCAGAGTAACCATTGGCAATATCAATACAGATAAAGATAATGTCGTTGGTAAGCGCCATGATATCTTTAGTTTTTTGGAAGTCAGCTTCAGACGTACCGGTTGATACCATTACGTTGTTTAATACTGATGCATCGTTAGCACTAATGAACTCTGCCCATTGTTCAACAGTGTAATGCTTATGAATAGCTGTCATCACTTTATGCTGTGATAACGCGATTGCCATATCAAAACTACCAACTGAATCCATATTAGCAGCAATAATTGGCACGCCTGACCATTGACGGCCACTATGTTTGAATGTAAAATCACGGGTTAAATCAACTTGAGAGCGACTTTTCAATGTTGAGCGTTTTGGACGAAATAAAACATCTTTAAAGCCTAACTTTAGATCTTGTTCGATACGCATGATTTGTATTCCTTACAAATTAATAGAATGCAGCCCAGGTAAAAAACGTTACTGGCAGGTAACTTTTTTTGCTGTTTAGCGGGCGCAAAAAAACCGGAGCGTTGGCAGACGCTCCGGTTTTCAGCATTATAGGCAGAGATTTTTCAAACACAACCCCTAAAATGTAAATAAATATATCTCAATGAGAATAGATTTATTCATAATCCTCACTTTTTTATTATTAATCCCTTATTTTTTATCATATTTTAATTTTAAACTGTCCATAAGGACTGCATAATTTATGTAATTGATGAGTTTGAAATAATTCAAATTGTTATTGGTATCTCTTTTTTTAAGGTCTATGATTGAATTTTGGGATAACTTAAAGCATTAACTGGGCTGTGGAAGGTTTGACTTGTTGTTGAGAAGAAGAAAGAAAAAGAATCAGTTTCCTGTTGATTTTTATGGTGAAGAAGGAAGCTGGCGGTTTGTGATCCGTGCGATGCGTCAAGATGAAATTATTGATGCCATGTATTGGTGTGCACATATTTCATGTCATCGAAAAGACTATGATTTACTCCATATGGCGAGTGATAAATTTGATTGTCGTTATAATTACTCAACATCAGATCCTTCAGATCTTCAATTTGGTTTAAGTGGTACGCCGCTTAAAGTGACCATGATGGGGCCGATTGTATTGCTGTCGACGATCAAAGAACGTTTTGGTGATGTAGAAATAAAACCTCAACCTCAACAATCGACATCAACTAAATTAGTTCACGCAATGGCATAAAATGTGACTATATGGACATAAAAAAACGCTAAATAATCGATATTATTTAGCGTTTTTTTATATTTTTTAAGTTATATAATCCTTAATTGAGACTACGTTCTAAGAGTTGATGTTGATATTGGGTTGGGGTTAAGCCTCGATTACGTTTAAAGGCTTTATTAAAACTTTGGACATTACTGTAACCCAAGAGTGTCGCTATCGCGGGAATACTCATACCTGATAGCATATATTTGATGGCGACATTGCATAAAATATAATTAGTAGTGCCGGTGAAGGTCCAACCATAATCATGCAATTGGCGTTGTAATTGTTGCCGCGATAAGCCGACTTTTTCTGCCGCAAAATCAAGAGTTGGATAGCCGTAGTAACGTGAATAGTTAATGATTTCAAACATAACTTTAGCGATATCTTGTGGCTGTGGCATATTAAGTAAATCATCAAGTTGCAAATTTGACACTAAGATAGGTTTGGTTATTGGTAATGGACGTTGATTACCATGCTCTAATATCGACACATTAAGCCATACCTTGGTTGCTGCTGCTTGCCATGTAATAGGACAGCCAAAAAACTGTTGAATGGCAGGATCGGGGATTTCAGGGCCGTATAGCTCTACTTTTATCGGCACATAATCATCTCCCATATAATTACGGCTAACTTGAGTGAATAAAATAGCGACTTTGAGACTATCAAAGCTGGCGCCATTACCATGTGCATAACTGTTGTTATATACCCACTTAACTATTTTCCCTGATTGCTCACCATGATAAGACGCTCCTCCTTGTAAGCACGAAATGCCATAGTTAATGCGGCGAAAGGCCAGTGCAAGATCTGGACAACTCACATACCAATTCCCCATTGGTCCGATATTTTCAAAGCTAAGATCTGCGGCCATTTTGATCATATAAGCGCGATCGCCGGTTAATGTTTCAATCTGTTCTAGCCAATGTAAATAATCATTAAAAGGAATGAGCGATGTTGGCTCTTTGAGCAGTTGGGCTGGAATGCCTAACTCAGTAAGACGGATGCCATAGTGCTTTTGCAAGCCGAGTTCTAATGGTTTGAGGTAAGCGGTACGAATAAAGGCAATATTTATCATTAGTATCCTCATCGCAATAACGATATTGAGTGAGTATTCATTATCGAAAGCGGCCAGTTGTGGATTGATTGTATCAAAAAGTAGCTATTTTTAATTTAATCAGACTCTAATTGTGTTGTTAGTGTGATCTGTCTCCACAATGGCTGTATTCATCACTGTATGAGTGATGGCTTTTGAATCGGAGATGTAGATGAGTTTATTGAGTATGCCTTTTGTTGGTACCAATGTTGATACGGTATTAAGTGTCTTTGCGGGGGTGGTATTAATTGCCACTGTTGCTGCAGTAGCGATTGGATTTTGGAAAATACATGAGTTACCGATCCATAAAGCGTCGACCAAAGAGCATCATCAAATAGGCTTAATAACCGCATTAACGTGGATAGGCTTTGTCTGGCATTGGGTATGGGTATTAGCGGTGATTATTGCTTTTGTTGACGGTGAGCAAGCATTGCGTCGTCTGCGTGATATTTGGCATGGTGATCGTATTCCTGCATCTGTTGTTGAATCGACTAATACTGAGGAGAAATAGCATGTTAGAAGGTTTAGCTGTATGGGCTTTGTTTATTTATTTACTGCGTTTAGTGGGCATGCCTTGGAATAAATTTACCCAATCTTTTGCGTATATTGGCGGTGGTAGTTGGTTAGTGTTTGTGTGGTTTGGATTAATTACTTATGCGCCGATGGACTTATCTGGTGGTTCGTTAGTGCAATCACCTCATGTGCAGTTACGACCAGCATCGACATCGATTAATGGTCGTGTGAAAGCGATTTATGTCGAACCAAATAGCAAAGTGACTCAAGGCCAATTAGTGTATGAGTTAGAGCCTGAGCCCTATGAGATTGCCCTTAACAAAGCTCAAGCGAGCCTGAATGCAGCCAAAGTTGCACGCAAAATGGCAAAGCAAGATATTGAAATGGCACAAGCTTCAGCAACGGCTGCTGTCAAAGATATTGATATTGCAACCAAGCAATTAGCAGCGGCAAAGGCTGATCACCAGTTAAAAAATGCGATGCTTGCTCGCTATGTAAAACAAAATAATGTTGTAAAACATACGGTCACAGCCAGTATGTTAGATGAGCAGCGTACCGCGGTTGCTGTGGCAAAATCTCAACAAGTGATGCTGGAGTCGCAAATTGAAAAAGCGCATATTGCCGTTAAAAAAGCACAATTAAGCATAGAAAAAGCACAATTAACAGTGAATAGTCGCGATGTTGATGTGGTGACAGCACAAGAAAATGTCGCCAAAGCACAATGGGATTTAAACAATACTAAGGTGTATGCGCCAGCGGATGGATTTGTCACTAACTTTATTATGCGTGAAGGACAGTTTGTTGGCTCTGTGCCGAGGATCCAGATGTATACCGATGAAAAATATGTGTTGATGCGCGTTAACCATCAAGCTATTCGAAATGTTAAACCCGGACAGATGGCAGAGTTTGCCTCTGCTGTTTATCCAGGTAAGGTGTTTGCTGCTGAAGTTGAGGGCATTGTTGAAGCAACGGGTGAGTCACAAGGTAATTTAATTGGCCGTGAAACCAATGTACGCCAAACAACAGGGGCAAATATTGCTAATAAACATCACTTTGTGCGTTTAAAGCTATATGAAACAGAAGATTATGATATTCCTGTTGGCTCGGTTGGCTTAGCGTGGGTGAGTGCTGAAAAACCGATTAGTTTTCTGGGTTTTCTCGATGTTATTCGTGGCATTATTATTCGAATGAAAGCACAAGTATTCTATGTTTGGTCAATGTAACTGTAAGTAAAATATTATAATAATAGAGTTTGTATTCCGGTTCACCTGCCATTGTTTATTCAGTGGCAGGTTTTTTTATATCTCAAGGAGAGCAAGCATTGGGGTTAATCTTTACGTAAATTATTCACCATTGATATCGGAGTTGGGTAGCGACGTACAATCCAATAGGTTGAAATAACAAAGGTGGTAATGGTGACGGTTTCAATGAAGGTTTTTCCTTGATCTGACAATAAACCGTGGGTGACAGCGGCATACACTAATAGTAATGAAAATTCGCTGGCTTGACTTAATCGTGCCCGTAATTCAACATTTTTAAACTGGTTTTCATGGGCTAATATTAACGCTATTTTAAATCCCCATGCTTTTATGCGAATTAAACAGAGACCAAAAATAATCCCCAAAACCGTATAAATATTACTGTCCCATAGATTTATATTGGCACCAATCGCAAAGAAAAATAAGATCAAAAAAAACTCGCGCAAGGGTTTGAGGTGTACCGCAATTGCTTGTGATACAGGGCTGACAGCGAGGGTAATGCCTGCAATAAATGCTCCGGTTTCATAAGAGAGTCCAATACTGTTACTTAAAACCGCCCACAAAAAGCACCACGCCAATGTTGCGATAAAACTGTATTCTTGAATTACATCAAACCGCTTTAATAGCGGCAGCATAAGGTATTTAACCGCAAAGTAAGCACTGATGATGATAGCGAGTAATTTAATGATTAATACGCTTAAGCTGAGGGCAAGGCTATGGTGATTATCAATATTAAGCAGCAACAATACGCTGATGGCAATAATGTCTTGCATCAGCAAAATGCTGGTCATTATCTCCCCCATACGTAAATGGTGAAGGGTTGTGGTTGGAATTAATTTGAGCCCAATTACGGTACTAGAAAACATCATTGCAGCTGCAGTAATTAACGCGTCATTAACGCTAAGGTTGATTAACAGCGCAAATAAAAACCCACTAATAAAAAATAATAAACAGCTTACCAGGGTGATGACTGCACTTTGTTTAAAGAGATGTAATAGTCGCTGAGGTTGAAGATTTAAGCCGAGAATAAACAGCAATAGAATAACGCCAAGGTGGCCCATTTGACTAATACTGGTGGCATTTGTTACCAGCTGTAGTCCATATGGACCAATAACCATTCCTGTAAAAATGTAAGCAAGAATAATAGGTTGGCGAGTATAAAGGAACAGACTACTAAAAATAGCAGTGACAATAATAATGCTACAGAGTTCAGTGATTATGCTGGTTAGTTGTTCAAGCATATGACCTCTATTATTTTATTGTTGTTACGTTAAAACTCGCTACGGCTGTAATGTTGGTAGTGGTTGATAATATCAGCGATGAGTTCAGGCTCTGAGAAATCGTCGACAAAATAGCGCTGCTGGTCGTTTTTGATAAAGACTTCAAGATGGGTGTTATCACCATCGACACTGGGAATAAAATGAATGGCGTATTCATAAGGTAATTGCTTGTCGTTAGCTATCACTAATCTAAATCGACGATCAATACAGAAAATATCAGTAAAATACCCCGCGGCTGAAAGCTGTTTACTTGCTTTAGTTACGGCTGATTTTGCGATGGTATAACCAGTATGGTGTGCAGTGATAGTCGCCATGACGAAGCCCTCTTTTAACGATGTTGAGGATAGGACGTTAGGGGTAACGTTTGTCTATGTCAGCCGATTTTATCGGGTGCAGACATAGAGTTACCAACTAAATAATTCAATCATCGTCATTAGATTTTTTCATCAATATTGTAATTTCGATATTTGTTTCATTTATTTAAATAACGACCAGATTAAGTATGAAAATGTAATAATAATAGCCTTTTGGGTTTTTATTATTACATTTTAGTCTGAAATAGATACTTTGGTAGGTAATATTTGCATTATAAGAATGAATATTATATTGAGAGTGATTAACAATGCGACAAAGAATTTTTTGCTTCATCCCGTTAATTGTATTACTTGCAACCTCGACAGTTGCACATGCTGAAAGCGCTCTAAAACAATTGCATCAAGTAAATAACCAGTTGTCTCATATTGAAAATGCGGTCAATGGTACTCAGAAGAAATATCACAATACTCAAAGAACGATTAAAGAAATTAAAAATGGTACTTATGCTGAGAAAAGTGTTGAGCGAGCAGTGAAAAGGAAGAAGAGAAAAGCAGTAAACAGTCTGATTAATCATTCCAATAACGTTATTCGTAAAGCAACCAATAGCAATTAGTTACCACGGTGTTATAAAAAATGCGGCCATCTAATGATGGCCGCATTGTTATGTTGTGTTGTTATATTGTTAGCAATGTACTTATGATTTTTGTAGGAGTACTTTTGCTTGTTTACGCTCTGCTGCAAGGCATGCTGCGGCAGTAAATACCACATCCGTTGAACTGTTAAGCGCTGTTTCTGCTGAGTCTTGAATAACACCAATAATAAAGCCTACCGCAACAACTTGCATCGCAACTTCATTTGGAATACCGAATAAGCTTGCTGCTAATGGAATTAATAGCAATGAGCCACCGGCAACGCCTGATGCACCACATGCAGAAACGGCTGCAACCACACTCAGTAATACTGCTGTTGCAAGATCAACTTCAATGCCTAATGTATGCACAGCTGCCAAAGTTAAAATAGTGATGGTAATTGCCGCACCACCCATATTAATCGTCGCCCCTAAAGGGATCGAAACTGAGTAAGTATCTTCGTGTAGATTCAGATCTTTACATAAGCGCATGTTGACTGGAATATTTGCCGCTGAGCTACGGGTAAAGAAGGCAGTAATACCACTTTCACGAATACAGCGGAAAACCAGTGGGTAAGGGTTAGCTTTGATTTTAGCAAATACAATAATAGGGTTAACAACTAATGCGATAATTGCCATTGAACCAAGTAATACAGCTAATAAATGCGCATAACCTAATAATGCCGTAAAGCCTGTTTGAGCAAAGGTATGAGCAACAAGACCAAAAATACCAATGGGTGCAAGACGAATAATGAAGCGTACTATCAGTGTTACGCCATCAGACATATCTTGGAAAACTTGCTTCGTTGCATCGCTTGCTTGGTGTAACGAAAAACCAAGTGCGATAGCCCAGGCTAAAATACCAATAAAGTTACCTGTCATTAAGGCATTGATTGGATTATCAACAATCTTAAAAAACAAGGAATTAATAACTTCAGCAATCCCTTCCGGTGGTGCAATTGAGGTTGTATTAGTAACGAGCGTTAAAGTGGTTGGAAAAAGAAAGCTCATTGCTACAGCGGTAAAAGCTGCCAATAATGTTCCTAATAAATAAAGGAAAATAATTGGCTTCATATTGGTATGAGTCCCTTTTTTTTGATTAGCAATCGATGATGCCACCAAAATAAATACCAATATAGGGGCAACCGCTTTTAATGCGGCAACAAATAACCCACCTAAAAAACTAATATTTAGTGCTGAAGAGGGAGAAATAACGGCTAAAGCAACACCCGCCACAATACCGATTAATATTTGTATAACTAAGCTGCCATTAGCGACCCTGGCAAGAAATGGTTGTGATTGACTCATAGTTGATCCTGCATTTTTATTGTTGTGTTTAGAGTTTTATATTTTGTAACAGAAACATTTTTTAACAGGATCTGTTTCAAATAGCCAGTATTCTTTTAATAAGCATAGTTATTGCTATTTTTTAACAAATATTATTACGTTACGGTCACATTTAAATATCAAAATGAGCATTTTTATTGCGATGTGTCACGTAAATAAAAAATATGAATAAAGATGCAAGGTACAACTGTGATCTGACTGAGAGGGGATTTTTATTCTAAATAGTAACCAATGTAAGGTTTGGTTACATTTTGTTACAGGTGGTGGGTGAATATTGGGGGGACTTTTGCGGGAATGAGTGATGAATGATGGCGGGATTGATGAGGCTATTAATATAGCCTCATCAGCCGTGGTGTTATTGAGGATCTAGGCTCGTCAATGTTTTTGACGTATGTTTTATTGTCTTTAATTGTTTGGCTTGGGCTAATAATGTCAACAATGTTTGATTATTCCACTGATTCTCAAGTGGTGAATAATGCGTTGCCATCATTGCTTTTACTTCATTATCAAGCTGCTGTAACAATTGTGGTTGGCTCGTAAGCTGCGACTGTTGCTGTTGGCGCCATTGCTGATAATAAGTTTGAACTTTAATTGGATCGTTATTATTAATCGCTGTTTCAAGTGCAGTAGCGATATCTGGATTTTGCGTTGTAGCGATTGCAGTTGTAACCATGGGTTGCTGACGCTTTTTAACCAATAATACCAATGTGATTAGCCATAAAATAGCAAACACCAGTGTTGTCCATGGCCATATACCGGCAGAGACTAACGTTTTTATTGGCTGGGTAGCAGCCGTCGTTGGTGGCGTAGCCGTGGCTGCTGGTGGTGCAAAGTGACTATTTGCGGTTGGATCAGCCGTTACATTTAGTGTTAAGCCTTTTATTTCACTTTGCTGCTGCTTAGCTGTAGTAGTATTCCACCAATTAATTGCAAGTGGTGGTAGGGCTACATTACCCGCTTGGCGAGGAATAATGACTTGTTTTAAGATCATCACACTGTAGCCATTTTCAGTACGGTATTCAGGTTTTTCATTGTAAATACGTACCGTATCAGGATAGGTAAGGTTGATATTTGGTATATTACTTTGAGCGACATCTTTAATGCGCAAGGTAATAGTACGTGTTATTGGCTCACCGACCTTTGTGGTAATTTCGTTTTGGTTAGAAACCTGAGGTTGCCATGTTTGTTGTAATTGTAAATCAGGCGTAGGTAGCCATAGCCCTTTGTAATCTGCAGGTTTTGGCTTGATCGTTAAGCTAATATCTCTTGCATTTTTATTGACGGGTACTGTAATGCCAGAGCTAAAACCGTTGGCTCCACGAACAGCACTGCCACTGAACGTTGACCCATGAATAACGATGTTACCTGCTTTTTGCGCCGTAAGTTGATAGTTACGAGTGATCACTAAATATCGACGACCATTTTGGACGATATTATTTTGCGCATCTTGTCCTACTTGTGAAACCGCTAATCCATCACCAGAAGGTGCGCTTAATGAAGCCTGAGACAGTTGCTCACCAATGAAAATCTTAACTCGATAATTAATACTTTCGCCGACATAGAGCGTATTTTTATCAATTTCAGCCGTTATACGAACATTAGATTGATCGGTATTGGCAGCATTATTTTTTTGACTACCTTTGAGGACTGTAATGGTAATTGGTGTTGTTTGCGAACTACCAATCTTAAAAGCAGGTATTGTTGTAGTACCAACCTTTTTAGCCGCAATAGCGATTGTCCAAGTAGTGCTACGTGACATAGTGCCGTTAATTAATGATGTCGAGCTACTGACACTTGGTTGACCATAGGCAAAATCAGGGCTCAATACACTAAAATCGACGCTATCAGGGTTGATAGCAGTATCAACGGATACTGATAATTGAAACACTTGATTTACAGCGACAACATTTTTAGACACCGTCGCTTCTGCTTGGGCAGCCATTGCTTGTAGTGGCAATAATGCCATCGCCATGGTTAGAAGTAATAACCATGGCGAGAGGCACTTTTTAGCCCAATTTGTTTGATTTACTGACATTCTCATTTCTCTATTACCATGATTTATTACTTTGTTGCTGTTCAGCTCTTTGCTGTGCTTGCAACATTAATTGAGCGCGAATTAACTCTGCTGTATCGTCTGGAACTTGCTCAAGTTTTTTCAATATAGGGTTACTTACTGAAAGCACTTGTTGCTGGTCACCATTTGGCTTTCCTTGCTGCATTGTTACTGCTGACGGTTGGTTACCGTCTTTGTTACCGTCTTGCTGATCTTGTTTTTGCTGTTGCGCTTGCTGGCTCAATGCCTGTTGTACATTATCCTTCGCTTGCTGTTTTTTCTCAGCTTGACTCATTGATTGTTGCTGGTCTTTGTTACCTTGCTGACCTTGTTGCTGCTGGTCTTTGTTACCTTGCTGACCTTGTTGCTGCTGGTCTTTGTTACCTTGCTGACCTTGTTGCTGCTGGTCTTTGTTACCTTGCTGACCTTGTTGCTGCTGGTCTTTGTTACCTTGCTGACCTTGTTGCTGCTGGTCTTTGTTACCTTGCTGACCTTGTTGCTGCTGGTCTTTGTTACCTTGCTGACCTTGTTGCTGCTGGTCTTTGTTACCTTGCTGACCTTGTTGCTGCTGGTCTTTGTTGCCTTGCTGACCTTGTTGTTGCTGGTCTTTGTTGCCTTGCTGACCTTGTTGCTGCTGGTCTTTGTTGCCTTGCTTTCCTGATTTGTCCTTTTTTTGCTGCTGCTTTTGAGCTTGTTCAACAATGGCTAAGTTTTTTTTCGCATCAGCAAAATCAGGTTGCTGCTTTAACACTGCCTGATAAGTTTCAATAGCTTGTTTATAATCACCTTTTTGAGCATAGGCATTACCTAAGTTGTATTGTGATGTTGGATCTTTGAGCGGTTTTAATGTCGCTATTGCTTGGTCATATTGCTGGGCTTTATATTCAGCAATACCTTTCCATTGTGGCGCGGTAAAATCTTGCGCTGCTTTTTTAAAGTTACCATCAGTGAAGGTTTCATAAGCTTGACGGTTAGTATTGACCCATGGGCTTGCTTGAGCATGATCAATTGGCAATAAAACAAACATCGCAGCTAAAACAATGCCACGACGAAACCCAAGTAGCGCTAATAATAACAAAGGTAGAATTAACCAAAAGCCACCATTTAAGCGTTCTTGTAACTCTTTTTCATGGCCTTTTTGACCGCTTGCTAATGGTTTAGCGGTGAAGCTCACAATCGCATTAACATCATTATCGGTCGTTTGTGCCATTTGTAAGATGCCACCAGTACTATCAGTAATCGACATCAGGGTATTGATATCAATTTTATTCATTACTGGAGTGCCATTTTCAGACAGCAAGCTGCCATTGGGAAGCATGATCGGCGCACCTTCAACGGTTCCCATGGCAAGAATAGAAACGCGGTAATGAGTCCCTTTCAACTCTGCCAATGCTTGTTGAGCAACAGCTTTGGTCATACCGTCAGTCATTAATATAATGTCACCGCTATTATGACCTGCTTGCTTGAGTAACCGTATTGCTTCTGCGATCCCCTTAGCTGCATTATTACCGGCGATAGGCATCACATCGGGTGATAAGCTTGGAATCAAATTACGTAGGGTACTGCTATCAGTGGTTAACGGGCTTACTTCATAGCCATCACCTGCGAAAGCGACTAATCCGGTACTGCCTTCTTTCCAGCCTGGTAACATATCTAATGCCTTAAACCTTTCTTGAGTTAAGCGATTAGGCTTAATGTCAGTGGCATACATTGACTGCGACATATTCATCACAAGTACCCGTGCACCACTAAGGTTATAGGCGGGGAGTTTGACTTTTTGCCAGCTCGGTCCAGCCATTGCAATAACGGCAATCAACCAACCGAGCGCTAATAAAGCGAGCGGCCATCGTTTCGGTTGCTGTTGAGCCAGCCCCAATTTTTGAGCAAGGTGAGGCGCAATTAAGCCTGAATGTTGTGCTTTGCCTTTTAACCACGGCAGAACAATGATCAAGGGAATTAACGCTGCAAACCATTGCGGGTGCATAAAGGTAAAATCAGCCATGACGTTTCCTCATGAAAGCGATAACAACAGATAACAGTAATGCAAATGCCAATGGATAACGGAATAATTCATCACGTGGTCGCCAAGTTTGTTGGGCATTATTCACTGGTTGAAGCTTGTTAATAACATCATAAATTTTTGCAAGTTGTTGTGGGTTTCGAGCACGGAAATATTCACCACCTGTCATTGAGGCGATTTTACTTAATGTCTTTTCATCCAGATCAGAAGACGGGTTCACCACTCGATCGCCAAAGAAACCTTTTTGGATCATTTTATCTGCACCAATGCCGACAGTATAAATCTTAACCCCGCTTTCTTTTGCCAGTTTTGCAGCTTCAATCGGCCCAATAACACCGGAGGTATTACCGCCATCACTGAGTAAAATAATCACGCGTTGTGGTGCTTTGCTATCAATAAAGGTTTTGGTAGCAACACCGAGCCCTTCGCCAATCGCAGTACTTTGACCAATTAAGCCTAATACGGTGCGATTAAGTTGCTGTTCAACGGTTTTACGATCAAAGGTTAACGGTGTTTGTAAGTAACCATGATCCGCAAAAACGACCAGCCCGAGTCGGTCACCTTTACGTTTAGCAATAAAATCAGATAACACATGTTTTACCGCTGTCAGACGATCGATACTTTGACCATCTTTCGTCACCATATCGGGGATCGCCATCGATCCTGATAGATCAACCGCCAATAACATATCGCGGTGTTCAGGTTTGATTTCAATCGGATCGCCATACCACACTGGACGTGCAACCGCACAAACTAAACTTACCCAGACCAATGTCATTAGCACTTTACGAATAATCGAACTCGGCTGTTGCTGACCTACACCTTGTGGCAACTGTGGCAGATGAATGGCTGCAGGTTGCGCGACAGGTTTACTAAATCGATACACTAACCATGCTAAGGGTAATAAAGCCCAGGCCCATAGCCATACAAACTCAAACATGGGATGACTCCTTGGTGATCATACTATTGCCATCATGACTGTTGGCTTTAGTTGGCAGCGCATGTTGTAGCCATAATAATGCTTGCTGTCGACAATCGTTAAATTGCTCCGCAGTTAATGGTGTAGGGGAGAATAGCCCTTGTTGCCATAGCGGCTGTTTATCAACAAATCCTTGAAATTTAGCAGGTAAACAGTGGTCAAGAAATGCTAACCATTGCATGCCTGTTAATGGAGCAACTGCTGAACGAGGAAAATAGCTCAATGCTGCTTGTTTCAATAAGGTGTTGATTGCTGTCAAACCTGCTTGTGGTTGCAAGGTTTTTAGAATGTTTATTGCTTCTTGCTTTGCTGCTGAGCGCTGATGATGGCGGCGATATTGATAGATCGCACCAGCAATGACGACAAGGGTCAAAATAACCACAACCCACCATCCCCATGGCAGTGGCCAATAACTTGGGGCAGAGTGAAGGTGAATATCAGCTAATGGTAATGTGGGTGAAGTCGGTTGTGTCATTACCTTATCCCTTGAGAGTGAGCGCCAAGCTGCTGCAATAACGGTTGCGCCGCTGACAGCGTATGCAATGGTATAGCAAGTGAAGTTGCCATTTCAGTAATAAAATTCTGGTGGTGTTGATATTGTGCGCTTAATGAGTCACGCGTTTTTTTAGCCGAAAAGTCCAGCCATGCTGATTGTTGGTTATCGGTAACATGTTCATAGCCTCGAAATTGTGTTTGCCCTTGTTCAAGTGGATCATAAATTTGGACAAATTGGATTCGATTATGCTGACGAAGTTGGCTTAAACGGCGTTTATCTGTTGCTTTTAAAGGATAAAAATCACTGATAACAATAATTTCACTGCCTTTAGGACAAAGATAATGTAAGCGTTTTAATGCCGTTGAGAAGCCGTCATTATTACAATGATCAAGTGCTTTTAATGCATCCTGCTGGGCTGAAATTAACGCGTTTATAATATGTAATGGCCCTCGTTGGCGCGCTGTTGGTTTGCATTCAATGGTATTTATGCCGTTATAAATAACAGCGCCTATACGATCTTGCTCATCGATAGCTAACCAACTGAGTAAACTGGCAAAATGTGCAGCTTGGACTGATTTAAGCATTAGCTGCGAGCCAAATTGCATACTAGCGCTAATATCAATAAACAGCATAATTGGCTGTTCACGTTCTTCTGTGAACAGCTTAGTATGTGTTTTTCCGGTACGTGCCGTCACTCGCCAGTCAATAGAACGAATATCATCTCCCGCTTGATAAGGGCGAACTTCTGAAAAATTCATTCCTCGCCCTTTATGGCGACTTTGATGGTGTCCATTAAGCTGCGACCAAATACTTTTTGCAGGTGCTAACCATCTTACAGCTTGATTTTTATATTGCAGTAGCTCTGCAAGACACACATTGACGCCATCGCTATGGGGTGGCAGCGCTACGTTGATGTGTGCTGATTTCATAAGCTAGCAACCTGCGAAATAAGCGTATCAATAACACGATCTGCAGCAATCCCTTCTGCTTGTGCTTCATAGCTTAATAGTAATCGGTGACGTAGTACTGGATATGCCATTACTTGAACATCTTCAGGTGTTACAAAATCTCGGCCACTTAACCAAGCATGCGCACGTGCACAACGATCAAGTGCTAAGGTTGCACGTGGACTCACCCCCATCTGTAACCAAGACTGTAATTGCTCTCCAAAGCGATGTGGCTCACGGGTCGCCATGACTAAGCGAATAATATAATGCTCAACATCATCAGCCATATGGATATTGAGGATTTCTTTACGTGCAGCAAAAATATCCTTTTGACTTATATGAATTTGTTCCGCAGCTGCAACACCTAATGCTTCACCCCGATTAAGACGAAGAATTTCAAGTTCGCTTTCTGCATTTGGGTAATCAACATTGAGCTGTAATAAAAACCGATCTAATTGTGCTTCAGGTAATGGGTAAGTTCCTTCTTGCTCTATCGGGTTTTGGGTTGCCATTACCAAAAATAATTCAGGCAAAGGATAGGTTTTACGGCCTGCTGTAATTTGCTTTTCAGCCATTGCTTCTAGCATCGCAGCCTGCACTTTTGCTGGCGCACGGTTAATTTCATCAGCAAGTACTAATGAATTAAAGATAGGTCCTGGTTGAAAAGTAAACTCAGCTGTTTCTGGGCGGAAAATATCTGTACCTGTTAAATCAGAAGGTAATAGATCGGGCGTAAATTGAATCCGATGAAAATCCCCTTCAATACAATCAGCAAGTACTTTTACAGCACGTGTTTTTGCTAATCCTGGAGGACCTTCAACAAGAATATGACCATCAGCAAGTAAAGCAATTAGGAGTTGTTTTACTAAATTAGGCTGACCGATAACCTGGCTTTGAAGATAACCATTTAGACGTTGAAATGTACTAGCTAACATACCGAGACTTCCTTTGAAATTCAAAATACTTACGATGAAACAATTTTTTTCGGACTGCTAAAAGTTGATTAAGTTCACATTTTATCGCCACAATTTTTAAAAAATCAGCGTGAAAGCGATGTTTATTACTGCAAAATCCTTACCGTTAATATTATTTGGGCAATATTAGTAGATTCAATATTCGAGAGGTAATTTATAATTTATTACTATTTTTGCGATTTTTTCAAAATAAAGTACCGATATAGCAATCGCTCTATTTTTTTTATGTCATCCGACCACTTCCTTACTGCGAATTTTTTAACTGCAACCTTTGGTTAACATTCTATTAACTCCTCATAAAGGGTAATATGCATGCATCTGTATAAGATCATGATATTACTCGTATTGTTAGGTTTTTTTATTCATTTAATAATAAAAACTTATGTTAATAAAATGAATTATTCTCACTGTTATTGATTGAGTTGTTAATTAAGGTGGGGGATAACGCTGAAAATGTTAATTCCTTTGCTTGCCATAAATATGCATCTGTGTTGTTATGTTCACCATATGCAATGTGTTTGTAATAATCACGTATTATATTGAAGTGACTGTAAAACAGCAGCTCTAAGAATGTAAGGCTAGTGTGAACAAATATCAGATAAAACGTTTATTTATATAAGTACGGCAAGATCAAAGGAAGGAGCCTTAGAAATGAAAAAAGTAGCATTAGTGACAGGCGCTAAAGGTGGTATCGGTTCTTCAATTACTCAGGCTTTAGTTGACGCTGGCTTTCGTGTTATTGCCACTCATCACCCAGAGAGTGAGCAATCAGCGAAAGAGTGGATGAAAGAAAATAAATATTCAGATGAATGTGTAAAATTATTGCCATTAGATGTTGTTGATACTGCATTTTGTAAAGAGTCATTAACTGCTCTACTTGAGCAAGAAGGTCATATTGATGTTCTTGTTAATAACGCAGGAATTACCAAAGATACGACTTTTAAACGCATGACTGCCGAGCAGTGGAACGATGTGATTAACACTAACCTTAATAGCTTATTTAATGTTACTCAGCCGTTGTTTGACTCAATGTGCCAACACGGTAATGCACGCATTATTAACATTACTTCGGTTAACGGTTTGAAAGGTCAATTTGGTCAAACGAATTATTCAGCGGCAAAAGCGGGAATGATTGGTTTTACTAAAGCACTTGCTGCTGAAGGTGCTCGTGCAGGTGTAACGGTAAATGCGATTGCCCCAGGTTACACAGGTACAGCAATGGTTGAAGCAATTAAACCTGAAGTACTTGAGTCAATTAAAGCAGAAATTCCAATGAAACGCTTAGCGCAACCACAAGAAGTTGCGGCAGCGGTTGTCTTTTTAGCAAGTGATGCTGCGGCCTATATTACTGGTGAAACATTATCAGTAAATGGCGGTTTATACATGCACTAATGGTGCTGTTTATAACAAAGACAAAATAAATCATATTATAGAAAGGATGCAAAATATGGCTAAGGTTTACATCGTTGCTGCAAAACGTACTCCAATTGGTAGTTTTAATGGTGCGTTAAAATCAGTGTCTGCAGCACAACTCGGCGCGGTTGCAATTAAAGGTGCATTAGCACAAATCACCGTGCCTGCTGATGCTATTGATGAAGTTATTTTAGGAAACGTAGTTGGCGCAGGTCAAGGTATGGGGCCTGGTCGTCAAGCAGCTATCTATGCTGGATTGCCTAATGAAGTTCCAGCTTATTCATTGAATATGGTCTGTGGTAGTGGCATGAAAGCATTAATGGATGCTGCTGCGCATATTAAAGCTGGTGATGCAGATCTTGTGGTTGCTGCTGGTGCTGAGAACATGTCACAGATTCCATTTTGTGCTTCATCAAAAATTCGTGATGGCCAGAAAATGGGTAACCTTGAGCTAACAGATCTTTTAATTGCTGATGGCTTAACGGATGTTTTCAATAACTATCACATGGGCGTAACTGCTGAGAATGTAGTAGAAAAAGTGGGTTTAACACGTGAGCAGCAAGATAATTTTGCGCTTTCGAGTCAGCAAAAAGCCGTTGCAGCAATTGAACAAGGACGCTTTGTTGATGAAATTTGCCCTGTGGAAGTCGTTAGTCGTCGTGAAACTGTGATTGTTGATACTGACGAATACCCAAAACCCAATGCTTCGATTGAAGATTTGGCGAAGTTACGTCCTGCATTTAGTCGTGATGGTTCGGTTACGGCGGGCAATGCTTCTGGTATCAATGACGGCGCAAGTGCAATTATTGTTGCTTCTGAAGCAGCGGTTGCTAAATATAATCTAACACCATTAGCTGAAGTTGAAAGCTACGCTCAAGCAGGTGTTGCTCCTGAGATTATGGGGTTAGGTCCTGTTCCTGCAGTACTTAAAGCATTAGAAAAAGCAAATCTTTCAATTGAAGATATCGATCTTCTTGAATTTAATGAAGCATTTGCAGGTCAAGCATTAGGTGTCTTCCACGAAGTTGCTAAAGCAACAGGCACTAAGGTGGAAGATTTAGTTGAACGTGCGAACGTAAATGGTGGTGCAATTGCACTAGGTCACCCTCTTGGTGCATCTGGTAGCCGTATTCTGGTTAGCTTGCTACATGAAATGTGTCGTCGTGATGATAAATACGGTATGGCAACATTATGTGTTGGTGGTGGTATGGGTACTGCAGTTATTTTAAAACGTGTTTAAGTAAATAAACTAATACAATCAGTGTGATATGGATGTTTGTCACACTTTATTACTATCAATGAGGAATGTTCTATGTATACGGAAATGTTTAAATCTTTTTCTGAGCAAACAGAGAAAACACTAGCACCATACGCAAAATTCAACAAAGTATTTGCTAAAAATGTTGAGCAATTAACTGAGCTTCAATTGTCTGCAGTTCGTGCTTACAGCGATCTTGGTTTAAAGCAACTTAAAGCAGTAAGTGAAGTGAAAGATATTCAATCTCTAACTGCATTTAATAGCCAGCAGCTTGAAACGCTAACTAAGCTTTCACAGCAGCTTTTAGAAGATAGCAATAAGTTTTCTTCTGTAGCGCAAAGCTTCAAAACTGAAGTTGAAGAGCTTGTTGCCGATAACGTGAAGCAAGCAACACCAGCTATTTAAGTGATGGTCAATTACACGACTCTAATGGGCGTGTAATTATCTGATACTTATATAAATCAGCCATATAAGATGATTATATGGCTGATTACTTAGTCCAAGTACAGGGTTTTTGTTATGAACAATCACTTTTTTTCGGACTACTTTGCCAAGCTCCAAGATATGAACCAGTTATGGTGGAAGGAGTTAGACTCCGGCAAGGCAGCCATGAATACCCCAGTAACAAAAGCGCTTAATGATATTAACTTGGAAGATGCCACTGAATTTTTAGAGAAAGCGGCTGCTCAGCCTGGTGCTTTAGCTAAAGTCCAAATGGACTGGTGGGATAATCAAGTAAAAATTTGGCAGAATGTTGCAATCGGTAATACGACAGCAGAAAGTGCCTTTATTAAGCCTGCAAAAGATGACAAGCGTTTTAGTGATCCTGCATGGGAAAATGAAGCTTTTTATAATTATATTAAGCAGTCATATTTATTATTCAGTAACACTATGCGTGAAACAATTGAATCAATTGATGGACTTGATGATAAAGCAAAAGAGCGTTTAAGCTTTTTTTCACGTCAAGCTATCAACGCAATGTCTCCAACCAATTTTGTTACAACCAATCCTGAATTAGCTAAGTTAACTGTTGAAACTAACGGTGAAAATCTAATTAAAGGAATGGAACTGCTACAAGAAGACATACAAAGCAGTGCTGATGTACTCAAAATTCGCATGACAAATAGTGGCGCATTTGAGCTTGGTGTTAATATCGCCAATACTGAAGGTGACGTGGTTTTTAAAAATGAATTATTTGAATTAATTCAGTATAAGCCTCTCACTGAAGCTGTTAATAAAACACCTCTCTTGATTGTGCCGCCATTTATTAATAAATACTATATTTTGGATTTGCGTGAGCATAATTCAATGGTACGTTGGCTGGTTGAGCAAGGCCATACTGTATTTATGATGTCGTGGCGTAATCCGGACGCATCATTGAAAGATGTTGATTTTGAAAATTATGTTTTAGATGGTGTCGTAAAAGCAGTTGATGCCGTTGAAGATATTACTGCTCAAAAACAAATCAACACAGTTGGTTACTGTATTGGTGGTACATTATTAGCAACAACGTTAGCGTACTATGCTGCTAAGCGTATGCGTAATCGTATTAAATCAGCGACATTCTTTACCACATTATTAGACTTCTCTCAGCCTGGTGAAATTGGTGCTTATATCAATGATCCAATTATTACGGCGATAGAAGCACAAAATATTGAAAATGGTTATATGGATGGACGTTCATTGAGCGTTACTTTCAGTTTATTACGTGAAAATAGTTTGTACTGGAACTATTACGTTAATAATTATTTGAAAGGTAATAGTCCAATTGATTTTGATTTACTCTACTGGAATGGTGATAGCACTAATGTTGCGGCGAAATGTCACAATACTTTGTTACGTCAATTCTATTTAGAGAATAAATTAGTTGCCAATAAAGGCTATAAAGTTGGTGGTGTATACATTGATTTGAGTAAGATTAAAGTGCCTACATACTTTATTTCGACTCAAGAAGATCATATTGCTTTATGGCAAGGTACTTATCGCGGCGCTAATCAATTAGGTGGAAAATCAACATTTGTTTTAGGCGAGTCTGGCCATATTGCAGGTATTGTGAACCATCCTCAAAAGAATAAATATGGTTTCTGGGTTAACGACAGCAAAGAAGAAAGTGCTGAAGCTTGGTTAGCTGGTGCTAAACGTCAAGATGGTTCTTGGTGGACACATTGGAATGTATGGTTAACGGGATTTAGCCCTGCAGAGCAAGTGCCACCACGTGTGATGGGGAGCGAAACTTATGCTCCGTTGTATGTTGCACCGGGCGATTATGTGAAGCAAGTCTTACCAATCTCTTGATTATATTTATTATTTTAAAACCCAGATTATTCTGGGTTTTTTTTGGCTTGTATTTTTTAACATTATTATTGTGATGATTTTATCTTTGTTTTAGAAGAATTATATTTAATTTTGTGGTTTGTGTGTAAATCATGCGGCGTTCTAGTTTTTATTGGCTATATTTTTCAAATAGGTATAGCTGAAAAATAGTAGGAGAAAGCAATGACAAAGCTCGTGAGTGTTGAAGGGATAGGTGAAACTTACGCTGCAAAGCTAGAAGCGATTGGTGTTAGCACTGTTGCTCATTTATTAGAGCAAGGCGCAAAACCAAGCGGTCGAAAAATGCTGGCTGAAAAAACAGCAATCAGTAGTAAGCTAATATTGAAATGGATTAATCGTGCTGACTTAGCACGAATTAAAGGAGTTAGCACGCAATATGCAGACTTATTAGAGTCGGCAGGAGTGGATACTGTACCTGAACTTGCGCAACGTAATGCTGAGAATTTACACACCAAAATGGTTGAAGTGAATGAAGCGAAATCATTAGTGCGTCAATTACCACCATTGTCAGCGGTGGAAGATTGGGTAGCACAAGCTAAACTTTTACCACGTGCAATTGAATATTAATAGTATTTAAATGATAGAGATGAATGGTTGTTATTAGGGATCAATGATGCGCTTTTTAAAGTTAGGCTGGCTGGCCATTATTGGCGTTATGGCTAGCGGTACTTACAGTCATGCTGCACAATATAGTACTAAAGATGTTGGCAGTATTGCGCCTGTTGTAGCGTTAGAGGTGGGTGATTTACAGCAGCGTCATTGTTTATATGCGGGAAAATCATACTCTGAAGGTGCGATGATTACGACGGCTAATATTGTCTTAGAGTGTCGTCCTGCATCTGCTATTGAACTAAATGGTGCTTTAAAATGGATTGAGCGGACACATAAGCCTGACAACACTGATCTATCAAACAGTATTACTATCAATAAATAATAAAGCCAGCGTCAGATTTTATTCAAAAATAATCGAATAAAACTGGCTACTGGCTTCATTGACTATCAGCAAGGCTACTTATGCCTTGTTGATAAATTACTTCGCTAGAGAGCGGCTTTTAAGTTCAAAAATTAACTTTTCAGCGCTACATTCAAACTGAATACGTGCTGTTAATTCTGTACTTGTTTCATCAATCGGTGTTGTTTCTACTTTAAAGTTAGCATTCACTTCTTTTGCTAACGCTAGGTAGTTTGCAAGCTCTGATTCTAATGCTGCTTTGCCGTTAGCGAAAATTTGTACGTCAGCGATATCATCATTTTCATTGATCATAAAGCCCATTTCAGCTGAAACACCACAAGCATCACATGGTTGGTATTCTTGTTTTTCTGTAGTCATAACTTTACTTCCTATTAGTTAGTCGTCGTATTTTAAAACGATGTGAGCCAGATCGCCATTGATTAATCTGAAAAGTCAGTTTTTAGCTATTTAAGTGCTGAACCAATAGTGATAATGGCTATTTATTCAACTGCTTCTGCCATATAAGCGGCAAATATGGGCGAAAGTTTGTTGAAAAGGATAGGCTTCTAATACTCCAAATCCTTCGAGTTGTTTGGCTTTTATTTTGCTATTTAATGGTGTACTCATACCATGTAAAAAACGCGTTATAGCCGCCATTGATGGTGAGCTATCATTACGTTCAATAAAGCTATCACTCCAGAGTGTGATTTGTTGATCACTGATCTCAGGTAGAGGAGGTAAAACAGGTAAAGTGACAGTTTTGCCGCGACAGACTGAACAATGACCACATTGCTCGGGAGCATGATGATCGGCAAAATAGTTGGCTAACTTATGGCTTAAACAGCTTTTACTTTCAAAAAAGGCGATCATATTTTCAATACGGTGAATTTCACTGTGTTCTTTTTGCTGAAACAGTTGGTAGAGCGCTGCGGTTTCAGTTTCAATATCAAAATGATGCTGATTAATACGGTAAACATCGGTCATTTGTTTACTTTCAAGAGTGATCCAACCTTGCTCATGAAAATAATCAATCGCTGCGACAACGCGCTTTCTATCGACTTGGTAGCCTTGCCATAGCGCATCCATATCTAAAGTATGCCAAACCCGTGCTTTAGGTGAACACGCAAAAATTGTTTCAATAAATTGACGCCGTTCACCTTGAAAGCGTTGAATAATGTCATACTGAGAAACATTCATTTTATAGCGATAATCCGCAAAATAAGTGAACATTGGCTCAATGATTTGCCGTATCTCAAGGTAGACTAAAAGGGTTTTTAGTGGCAATAAACGAATATTACTGTCTTTTGATAACCGACCACTCATTATTTCCCATTGCTGATCTTGTGCTTGTATTTCGCCTAAAACATAAGCAATAGCATTACGATCTGGTGTATCACCAAAAACAAAGTTTTCTAATACATTTAACCCCGATTTGTTGGCGATAACCGTACAATGCGATGTTTCGCCATCGCGTCCAGCACGACCTATTTCTTGGCTATAATTTTCAATAGATTTAGGTAAATCAAAATGAATAACTTGGCGTATATTCGATTTATCAATTCCCATACCAAAAGCGATTGTTGCCACAATACAGTTAATCTCACCATGCATAAATTGTTGTTGAATGCTGTGGCGATGCTCTGAATCCATACCTGCGTGATAGGCTTGCGCTGGTATATGACTTCGAGTAAGTACCTCTGCTACTTGTTCTGCTGTGTGCTGTAAGGTGACATAAACAATCGCGGGCTCATTACTACGTTGTGACAGTTGATGCTTGAGAGTGTCTATTTTCTCATCTTCATCAGCCGCGAGTACTGTTAAATCAAGATTATTACGGTAAAACCCGGTCACGATAATATTATTTTTATCGATAGCAAATTTATCCTGCATATCTTGAATAACAGCAGGGGTGGCAGTTGCTGTAAGCAGTAATACCTGAGGAATATTTAAAGCCTGTTGATAATGAGGCAATTTGAGGTAATCGGGACGGAAGTTATGGCCCCATTCTGAAATACAGTGTGCCTCATCTACTACCAGCAATGAAATTTGGATTTGACTAATAAAATGGCGAAAACGTTCATTTTTTAGGCGTTCAACTGAAATCATTAATACTTTGATTTCACCTTGACGAATTTGGTGCATGACTTGCTGAGTTTGTTGCCACGTTTGGCTCGAGTCAATTGAAGCCGCTGGAATGCCTTTGGCAGCTAAAAACTCTAATTGATCTTTCATTAATGCTAATAGTGGCGAAATAACCAAGGTGAGATGGGGTAATTCAATTGCGGGTAATTGATAGCATAATGATTTTCCGGATCCTGTGGGAAATATTGCCGCAGCAGATTGACCGTTAAGAACACGAGTGATCACTTCTTCTTGCCCGAGCCGTAAAGAATCAAAGCCAAAATATTTTTTAAGTGTTTGATGATACATGTATTCATACCCGCTGATCATTGATTGGTCACTATCATACCGTATTGATTTGCGGAAAGATAAAAAGCATGGTCAACGTTAGTCGGTTTTTGGTGCGGTTATTCTCACTTTGATAAGCGGTGGTGCATTGTTGCAGTGAGAATTGCTAAATAGATACAAGCAAAAGAGCCCTCAATAACGGCATTGATTGTTGAGGGCTGTAAACTTATTTTTTAAGATCAGCTATTTCATTAGACTTGGAGAGGTAATGGCTTGCTTTGCGAGTTCTTTGGCAAATTTAGCGATATCAGCTTCAATAGCACGAATGTTTTTGGTGACATCGGCGCTATCAACTTGTGTCATTTGGCGTTGTTCCATAACAATATTGCCATTAACAATGGTTGTGCTGACATTGCTTGGATTGGCTTGATAAACCAAAGTTGCATAAGGATTATAATTAGGCATCATGTTCGCTGATTGAGTTTCAACGATGATAATATCGGCTTTTTTACCGACTTCTAATGAACCAATTTTATCTTCCATATGCAGTGCTCGAGCACCACCGATGGTTGCAAGTTCAATCACTTGCTCTGGGATCATAATGGTTCGATCATTATGTTTTAAACGTTGCATGTTGGCGGCATAACTCAGTGTGCGCCATAGATCGACCTGATTTGAGCTCATCGGTCCATCAGTACCTAAACCCATCGGCAGTTGTTGTTGATACATTTCCCAAGCAGGTGCAATGCCAGTAGCGCCTTTTGCGTTAGCCATTGGGTTGTAGGCGACACCTGCGCCTGATTGTTTGATTAAATCAATATCAGCTTGATCAACATGAATAGCATGAGCAAGTACCATACGGTTATCAAGCACGCCGATATCATGTAGCCAAGCCACAGGGCTTAGTTGTTTAGGATTATCACTAATACGCGCAGATTCATTACCAAACTCACCGACATGAATTAATACAGGAACGTTGAGTTTTTTAGAGATGGCATTGATTTGTTGTAGCTTCTGTTTTGAAACCGTATACGCAGCATGTGGTGCAAAAGCAGGTGTAATTAAAGGGTCATTTTGGTAGTCATTGATAAATTGTTGGCCGTATTCAAGACCACCATAGGGTTGTTTTGCATCGACGACGGGAAACTTAATCACCGTTTCACCTAAGACTGCCCGTAAACCGACTTCTTTGGTAGCTTTAGCCATTTCATCTACGTGGTAATACATGTCAGCGAAGGTTGTCACTCCGCTTTGAGCAAGATCAATTGCGCCAAGACGTGTGGCTTGATAAATCAGTTCACGGCTTAATTTTTTGCTTTCAAGAGGGAAAAAGTAAGCAAATAAACGGTTTTCAATGCCTTCTTCACCTAAGCCTCGAAAAGCAATCATCGGTAAGTGATTATGGGTATTTACCATGCCAGGCATCACAATACCATTTTGAGCATCAATAATGCGTTGAGCATCATATTGAGATAACAAGGAATGATCGCCAACAGCAACAATAGTGTCGTTATTGATAACAACAACCCCATTTTCAATCAGCTGTTTATTATCATTCATGGTGATCACTTGCCCATTTTTAATGATTAAACTTGCTGGTGGAAGTGGATCTTTACTTGTAAATGAACTACACCCAGAAATAAGCAACAAGGTGGTTATTAAACTGATTTTTATGCGCATGATAAGCCAAGAAATAAGAAGATAAATAATTGGCAGGATTATAGGGGCAAACGAATGTAACTAAACAATCCTTTGCTTAGGTTACGATGATTTTTGTGATCTTAATCCATCTGTTTATCATCATTATTAACAATAATAGACATTGGTGTTTTAAATAATTGTGCTGGTATTAATGATAGCCAGCCATTACCACGTGCATATTCAATTAATCCAGCTCGACTAGAAATACCATAGCAAGAAAATCGAGTGACTAAGTTTGCTATTTGCTTTTCTACTGCTTTTGGTGTGCGATGAATAAGTTGTGCTATTTGTTTAGTTTGTCGACCTCGTAATAACCAAAATAAAACAATTTCTTGTGCTGGTGTTAATTTTGGTTCTGAGGGACGCGTGGTACTAAATGATAAATTTGATTTATCTGCAGCAAGTACCTCTGCAAAAGAAGTCATATTTATCCAATCTTTTATTTTACTGGCAGTAAATTGAATCCCCCAAGGTTCACCATTAATAATAACTGGCTGTTTTGTAAACGTATATGCATCTGTGCCATGAGAGTAATTATGTACATCAATGGTGATTATCGTTTTATTTTGCGTTAATGATAATCTATCTTGTTCCATAAAAATGTCAGCAAATGCCGCGGTATCACATGGAAAGTCACTATCTTTTAACCCTTTGATATCTGGCGGGGCATTAACAAGAGCTCGATAAGCATCATTGGCATATTCAAAAACGCCTTCTTTCGACTTTAAGCCTGCTGGATAGGGAGATAACGATAACATGTGAATAAGTACAGATAAGTACGTTGATTGATTAATATTCACAACTTCATTCTATCAATAAATTATTTTAATCGTAATATTTATAAGTAGGGTTTATTCCCCGTTTTATGACAAAACTATTAAGAACATATAATATTCGATGAGTAAAGGCATTATTATGTATTGTTGAGACAAGAATATTTTAAATTTTATATATGATGAAATAGTGTAATAAATATATGACAAAGAAAGAAAGGATTATCTCTAGTTAGTTTATGCATGTTGTTTATATGCAATTAAAGCTAGAGATAAATATAATTAAACTCTCTAATTAAAATGAGAAACCAATACCGCCAGCATTATCATAATGATTATAGTCTGAAATAGAAATGCCATAACCGCTTTCAAACATTAAATAACCGCGTAAACGTTTATAGATAGGGAAATTGAGCGTGACTTTTTCGTAACCACGAGAGAAACCACTTTCTAATGCATTCCTAACGGTAAAGCTGATCATTGTTTTACCATCAATATTCCAATTCATACTGATGCGACCATAGCCAAGGTAATTATTGATATCTTTATTATAGTCTTTTGCACCAAAATCGAGTCGTGCCCAAGGTTTAATGCTTAAGGTTACGTTATCTTTTTTGAACGTCATGTCAACAAATGCACGGTTCCAACTACGTTCTTGTTCACCACCACGACCATTTGATTGATGCACTAAACCTAATGTACTACCGGTGTAGTGAAAATTATTGCTGTATGTGGTTTTGGCAGGGAATGTCCAAAAAACAGAAGGCTCATATTCAGTGTCTCTAAAGAAGGCTGATGATGCATAAGCCTGCCAATTTGAACGTTGAGTATAGGCAAAATAGAGTTGATCATTATCATATAAAATACCTGATAATAGACGATATTTTAAACTGATTTGGAAATTGACATTATACTTACTTAATTTGCCGTCTTCAGGTACAACTGATTGATATTCTTTGTAATTTGGAGATTGAGTATAATAAAAAGGTAGAACAAAGTTATCTTTATATTGTTCAAGAAGTAACGCATTGTCGCTACTGTAATTTAGCGCGTTATTTATTGGTGCTGGGGTTGAGTCATCAGCATACGCATGAGAAGCATAACCGCTAGCTGCGATAAATAAACTCGCAAAAAGTAGGCTGGAATTACATTGTTTCTGCTTGATATTCTTCATTATTATCTATCATTATTATGTTAGCTCTTGTTATCATAAAAGCTAAACAAGGCTTTTGTCTATCGATACAAATGCAAACAATGATTTTTCGTTATTTATCTCTGAATTGTTGAAATAACTAAAATAAACGCCTTAATAATAGGATATCAAGGCGTAAAATAATGGGTTAAATCAATTGAGCAAGCATGGTGTCGTCATAAGCAACCAATGTTTGCTTGGTTTGTAGTTTACTAACGTAATCAGGGTTGGCAATTAAAGGACGCCCAATCGCCAGTAAATCAAATTTTCCAGCTTCAATAGCTTCACTGCCTGTTTGAGGACTGTAACAGCCAACACCAATTAAGGTACCTTGATAATGACTGCGCATATACTGGGATGCGCTACCATCAAGATAGTCAAAGTTCATACTGTCATCGAAAATACCCACATGCAGGTACGCTAAACAACGTTTTTCAACTTCTGGCAATAAATAATCAAACACTGCTCGATCGCGAGCATCGCCTTCAAGATTAAAATAACCGCCTGGTGATAAACGTAACCCAGTACGATCTCGGCCAATGCGCTGACTAATAGCATCAATAACAGCAAGTGGGAAACGCGCCATATTTTCAGCTGTGCCACCAAATTCATCATCACGTTCGTTAGTGCTGAAATGTAGAAATTGATCGATCAAATAACCATTTGCGCCATGAATTTCTACACCATCAAAACCTGCATCAATGGCATTCGCTGCAGCCTGACCAAAATCAGCAACCAGTTGTTCGATTTCTGCTGTTGTTGCAGGTTTTGGCATTGTATAAGTCAGCTCTCGCATTCTTGGCAATGTACCTTCAAGTGCGATAGCAGAAGGTGCAAGTACATACTCACCACCAAAGAAGAACGGGTGAGCAACGCGACCTGTGTGCCATAGCTGAGCAAAAATTTTACCGCCATTTTTGTGTACAGCATCAGTGACTTTACGCCAGCCATCAATTTGTTGTGGTGTAAATAGGCCAGGAGTATGCGGATAACCTTGACCGTCGGCGCGAATTAAGACGGCTTCTGTGATAATCAATCCAGTATCAGCACGGCGTGCATAATAATCGACCATTGCTTGGGTTGGAATTAAATCATCATCCGCCATGCAACGTGTTAATGGTGCCATAACGATACGATTGTTTAACGTTAGCGTGTCATTAAGTTTGAAAGGATGGAATAGGGTATCAAGCATGATTGTTGCCTCTAATTTGAATGCTCATTCAAGTTAGACTTATTTGAACAATCATTCAAGAGGTTTTTGAATGATTGTTCAAATTTAAGTAAACTAAGCCTAATCAAAGTTAATGAGAGTTATTATGCGTAGTGCTGAATTTGATCGCGATCGAGTATTACGATCGGCAATGGATGTTTTTATAACTAAAGGTTATAGCAACACCAGTATGCAAGATTTAAAACAAGCGACTGGGCTTCACCCCGGTTCAATTTATTGCGCATTTACTAATAAACGCGGGTTGTTAATTGCCGCATTAGTGCATTATCGTGATCAGCGTTCTGCACAATTTATCGCGTTATTTTCTCAGTCAGAGTCGGTGATTGGTGCGCTTAAGACCTATCTTGAACAGGTGGTTGATGAGTGTGAGCGTGAACAGATTAAAGATTGTCTGCTACAAAAAGCGTTGAGTGAGCTAGCACAACAAGATATTGAAGTCGCTGATATTATTAGCCAGATGTTAAAACAATGGCAACAGACATTGGCAGAACAAATCGCATTGGCACAGCAAGCGAATGAAATTAATGTTCAGCGTGATAGTCAGCAGTTAGCAGAGTTTTTAGTGATGGGAATTTATGGTTTACGTACTTTTTCTCATACACGACCAGAACCTGGCGTATTACGACGTTTAGCAACTGATCTTATGGATTACCTGCAACAATAGCTATGAGAGCAATAACGACTAAAAATACCGCATAAAAAAGGGAGTCACATCAATGATGTTACTCCCTTTTTGTTTATGGGTTATGCTGGTCGTTATTCTACTTTAACGCGAAATAGGACCGCATAAAGCAGTGGGATCACCACCAATGTTAGAATAGTTGCAAACAACAAACCAAACATAATCGTTACTGCCATACTCTTAAAGAATGGATCTATTAGTAACGGTGCAACACCTAAAATTGTCGTAAAGGCACCAAGTAATACAGGTCGAGCACGACTAAGTGCTGAGTCGATAATTGCTTGATACGGCGTTTTACCTTCTGCTATTTCAACGTCAGTTTGGTCTACTAATACAATTGCATTTTTAACCATCATACCGATCAAACTTAAGAAGCCAAGAATCGCCATAAACTCAAACGGAGTTTGGAAAATCACCAACCCAACGGTAACACCAACTAATGCTAACGGTACTGTTAACCAAATCACTAAAGGCTGACGAATAGCGTTAAACATAAAGATTACCGCTAAAATCATTGCCGCAAAGCCATAAGGGGCTGAGATAGCAAGACCAACATTAGCGTCTTTTGATGCTTTGTACTCGCCATACCATGTTAATTCATAACCTGGTGGTAGTTCGATAGCTTCAATTTTGCCCCGTAGATCATTAAACGCATCAGCAGTGAATACTCCTGGCGCTGGATCTGCTTGAACCAAAATCGTTGGAATACGGTTAATTCGACGTAAGATTGCATCTTCCCAGCCAACATTTACCGATTCAACCAATTGGCTAACCGGAATTAACCCATTCACCATACGGCTGTAAACGTCAGTATTTTCAATCGCACGTTCATGAGTACGCTCGTTATCTGGCGCACGCACGACGATAGGGATCAAATCATTACCTTCACGATACACACCAATGTTACGACCGTTCAATGTTTGCGCAATGGCTTGACTGATATCGTGGTTGGTTAAACCAAAACGCTGTGCTTTCTCTGTTGAATATACCGGCTTGATCACGGGTACTTGCTGACGCCAATCATCTTGTACCGCGATTAAGTTTGGATCGCTTAGCATGATAGCTTTAGCTTGTTCCGCAAGTTCACGTAATACTTTGCTATCAGGACCTTTAAAGCCAGCTTCGATTTTCTTACCGCCACCGCGACCAAGCATAAACTTCCATACTTTGATTGAAGCTTCTGGGTATTTCTTATCAAGCTCGGTTTGAAGCTCGACCAATAAAGGTGCAATGTTACGGTAATCATCAATATCGATCAGTAATTGACCATAACTTGGATTACGTGCTTCAGGTGCATAGGTCAGCATAAAGCGTAAACCGCCACCACCGATGAAGCTGGAAATATTACTGATACCTTGCTTTTGCTTAACATCTTGTTCGATGTCTGCCACAACCGCTTCAGTATTTTTGATATCAGTGCCTTGTGGTAAATACACGTCAACGACAAATTGTGCGCGTTGTGATTCAGGCATAAAGCCTGGCGGAACGTATTTTACGCCCCAAACAGCGCCTAATAGGGTAGCAACTAATAGTAACCCCGTGGTCTTGCGATGAATAAGCACCCAAGTTAATAAGCCTTTATAGCTGTTAACTATTTTACTTGGTTTTTCATCACCTGATTTCAGTTTTACTTTTAAGAACTGGTGACACAGTAACGGCGTAACCGTGACCGCAAATAGCCAGCTTAAAAGCATTGAGTAAAGAATTACCCAGAATAATGAACCTGCGTATTCACCCATATCTGATGGTGAAAGGCCGATAGCACTAAAGGCACAAATACCGACAACGGTACCGCCTAACAATGGCCACTTAGTTGCATTGACCACTTCTGGTATTACAACTTCACGATCTTCATTATTTTGTAGACGGACTAAAATACCGTCAGTAACCACTATTGCGTTATCAACCAACATACCTAGGGCAATAATCAGTGCACCTAAAGAGATACGCTGCATAGCGATATTGTCAATTAACATAATACACAAGGTACCAGCAACGGTTAGGACTAATACAAAACCGATAATGATCCCTGAGCGAATACCCATAAACAGCAATAGAACGATAAATACAATGACAACAGCTGCAATAAGGTTATCGATGAAATTGGTCACCGAGTCACGTACTGAGTCTGATTGCATCGAAATAACATGCAATTCCATCCCTAATGGGCGTTGGCTTTCTAATTCAGCAATACGGGCTTTAACTGCATCACCCATGTCAACTACGTTACCGCCAGTAACATTAGAAATGCCAAAACCGATCGCACGTTCGCCGTTGTAGCGCATTAACATTGAAGCTGGTTCTTGATAACCACGTTTTACATTCGCAATGTCTTTTAAATGTAAAACCGTATGATTTTCACCAATACCCACTTGTAAGTTACGTAGGTCATTAAATGAATTTACATCAGCTGCTGGAATAACCGGAATACGCATGCCATTAGAGGTTAGACTACCAGCGACATTAACAATATTCTGCTTTTGTAAAACGGATAGTACATTATCAACCGATAAACCAAACTTAGCTAAACGCTCACTGGTAAATTCAACAAAAATGGTTTCTTGTTGTTCTGCTAAGGTAGCTGTTTTAGCAACACCAGGAACCAAAACCAGTTCACGTCGCAGGCTATCTACATAGTCAGATAGCTGTTTATCAGTAAACCCTTCACCAGTGACGGCAAAGAACAACGCATATACATCGGAGAAGTCATCATTAACAATAGATGGGCCTGCACCGGGGGGTAATTGACGTTGTGCATCATTTATTTTACGGCGTAATTTGTCCCACACTTGCTGTAGATCAGCTTGGTTTTTGGCAAATTCAAGTTTGATCTCAACTGTAACTTCAGACATTCCTTGCTTTGAAACTGATTTAACTTCTTTCAGTTCCTGCAATGATTGCACGGCTCCTTCAATAATATCAGTAACTTCATCTGATACTTCTTGTGCCGTTGCACCCGCATAAGGCGTGATGACTACTGCTTGACGGATCACAAACTCTGGATCTTCAAAACGACCCAGCTTTAGATAGCTGATATAGCCACCAATGAGAATGAGAGCAATCATTACCCACACACTGGTGCGCTTAGCTATGGTATAGCGAGCGATATCCATTTGTTATTATGCTCCGTCTTGGGTGTTATCTGTGTATGGACGAATTTCCATACCCGTTTTAAGTTTTGATACACCGGCAATGACAATGCGTTCACCAGCTTTGAGGCCTGAAGGCACCGTAATGCAATTTTTGTTGATGGTGCCAACTTTTATGTAACGTTTTTCGACAATGTTGTTTTCACCAACAATCCACACAAATTGTTTGTTTTGGTTATCAGGAACAACAGCCGTTAACGGAACAATTAGCGGATTGTTTTTATTATCGACATAGTCTTCAGGACACTGTTCAACACTTGGGGTTACTTTTACAGGCATACCCGGCAGAATATTTAATCCTTTAGAATCATCAAGCCCCAACACAATCGAGAATGTTTGCGTTATAGGATCTGCTTGGGTTGAGTAGGTACGTAAACTCAATGGCAATAAATGACCAGGAATCGTTGTGATTTCAGCATCCGCTTTTTTGCATTTCAAACCACTTAACATCACGGTATCTGGAATATTGACGACTACTTCGAGGTTATCGAGGTTATGCAGTGTCAGTACTGAAGTATTTGCTTGGATTTGAACATGGTTATCAATTAATTTACGGCCAATGATGCCATCAAATGGCGCTTTTAATTGAGTATAAGTTAGTTGGTTTTTGGCTTCTTCTAGGCGGTTTTGAGCCAAATTATAACGGGTCATTAACTCATCAAGATCACTTTTCGCAATCGCTTGTGAGTTTTCATAAATTGATTTACCACGTAAATAATCTTTTTTAGTGTTATTTAATTCAAGTTGTGCTGCTGCAAAAGCTGTTTGTGCATCTTTAGGATCAAGTTTTGCAAGTAGCTGACCTTTATGAACTTTATCACCTTCATTTACAAAAATATGGCTGACGCGGCCACTGACTTGAAATGATAAATCAGCACGCTGAGCAGAGCGAATTACGCCATTAAAGCTTAAGCTGCTGTCAGCTTTTGGCATCACAATTTGAGTAAGGGCTGGGCTAATGATAGGCGCGGTGACTGTTACTTCTTTTTCACTGTCACACCCCGACAACATCACTACCGCTAAAGATAAACTAACCGCCATTGCAAGTTTATTGATTGTTAACGATGTCACATTGGACATTGCTGAATGAGTTTTCACCGTGTTCTCCACTATCATTAGGTTGATGATTAACGTTGATTAATCATGATGAGTCACCATTAAGGTAAACTTAGAGTGCATTTTAGTGGTAAAAAACGGATTGTAAACTATTGAGTGTACTTTTTTGTTGCAGATTGTTAGACTGCGGTCATAAAATGAAATAAAAGTACTGTTAAATTAGGAATGGATTACAGATGAAACAAACGGAACTCAAACACTTAGCGATTATTGAAGCGGCAAAAGAAGAATTTATTACTCACGGTTTTTTAGCAGCGAATATGGATCGTATATCAACCGAAGCGGGTGTGTCTAAGCGAACGTTATACCGTCACTTTGAAAGCAAAGAAGTGTTATTTGTTTCAGTTCTCACTATTATTCAGGAATCCGTGACAGAAAATGTAAAGTATGAGTTTGATTCAGCAATGACATTAACCGAGCAGTTAACGCTGATCACACGTCGTGAGGCTGATATATTATATTCGACATATGGTATTCCGCTGTCACGGACGATTGTGATGGAGTTTTTGCGTCAACCTGAGTTAGCGGCGAATCTGGTTAAAGATTTATATAGCACAAAAGCGGTAACAGATTGGTTTCAACAAGCGATTAATGCTGGATGTTTAGCGAATAAAAATTTAACGGCAATGACCAACATTTATATCAGCTTATTTCAAGGGCTATTGTTTTGGCCTCAAGTTATGAATGTTTTACCTAACAGTGAAGGCCAAGTGTTAGAGGAACATATCAAATCAATAGTTGCGGTATTTTTAGCGTCGTATATGATTAAAGAAACACAATAGTAAACTTTTTAACGTATTGATATTGTTTATTATTTTAAATAAAGAACACTGTATTGTTGCAGTTGGTGTTTTAGAGACTATAATTATTGGCCTGATATGCACTTATTTGTTATTAAATAAGCGATGTTTTAATCGTAATTAATCACTTTTTGGAATCATAGGCCAATGAAAAAATTACTCGCTGTTTCAGTTTTAATGCTTTCATCAATGTCAGTTATGGCTGCACCACAGGCGACTCAAGGTGGATTTAATGGTCCAACAGAAGCGGCGCCGCTTGTTCAACCACAAGGTGGTTTCAATGGACCAAGTGCTGTGCCTGTATTAACGACAGTGAAAGCAGCCTCTCACGCTGATGATAATGCAGCTGTAGAGCTGACAGGTCACATTATATCTTCAGTAGGCAAAGAAGATTATATGTTCAAAGATGTGACGGGCGAAATTAAAGTAGAAATTGATAATAAAGATTGGCGTGGCGTTACCGTAACACCAACCACTAAAGTTATTATTCGTGGTGAAGTAGATAAAGATTGGACAGTTCGTACTGTTGATGTTGATACTGTGACAATTGCTAAATAATTAACAGTATTGATAAAAAAGCCAGCATTGCTGGCTTTTTTTGTTTGAAGTGATTTAAGCATTAAGAATGAATTTTTCAATAACTTGAGCAACACCACTATTATTATTAGTGTCAGTAACATAGTTGGCGATCGCTTTGGTTTCCTCTGTTGCATTTCCCATAGCAACACCTAAACCTGCAAATTCAATCATGTGGTGATCATTGCCGGCATCACCCATCGCAATAACTTCATCTTGTTTAATATTTAAGAAATCAGCTAGTGCTTTAACACCGACACCTTTATTACTATTAGTGTGCATAAATTCAAGGAAGAAGGGTGCACTTCTTACTATCGTATATTGTTGATATAGCGTTGGGGATAATTGCGCAATGGCTGCTTCAAGGCGTTCAGCCTCATCAATGATCATGACTTTCATGATTTCTTCGTTGTCATCAAGTTCGGAAAAATCAGCTAACGTAATTGTTAAGCCATTAATTTTAGCTTCATGATCGGTGTAATAATTATGTGCAGGTGTAATGAGTCCCTGACGACGAGAAAATGCATGAACATGAACACCAAGATCGTGAGCAATGGCTGCAATTGCTTTTGCATCGCGGCCAATTAAGGTTTGGCTTCTAACGATTTCTTTGCTTGCAACGCGTTGTACTAAAGAGGCGTTATAAGACAATACAAAATCATTATCGCTATCCATATTGAGTTCTTTTAAAGCCCACTCCATCCCTTCAATTGGGCGCCCAGAAGCTAATACAACACAAACGCCTTGTGCGCGAGCCGCAGCGATAGCTTGTTTATTTAAATCTGAAATAGCACCGTTTGAATTAAGTAATGTACCGTCCATATCAAGTGCAACTAATTTATACATTGTTATTGTCCATCACTAATAAAATACAGGCGTAATGATAAGCAAAATTAGCGTTAAAAACGATAAAAAGTGGTATTTATATTTAGCAAAAAAAAGCCAATCGCGGTGGTGAAAAGTAAGATTAATGAGTGTTTTTCATTGTTAATTTGTGATTAATTTGTTGCATTTCTTTGTGTTATGGTGACTATTTGTTTAGACTACTAACTATTATGTATGTTTGGTAGTAAATAAATAAAGGGACATTATTTATGCACAAATTAGTTATCGCATCACTATTTATAGCAAGTTTTTCAGCACAAGCAGACAGTGATGAAAAATGTGGCAAAGTGACAATTGCTGATATGAATTGGAACTCAGCAACCTTTATTGCCAACGTTGATAGTTTTATTCTTCAGCATGGTTACGGCTGTGATACTGAGTTGGTTCCGGGTGACACTATGCCGACAGGAACATCAATGATCGAAAAAGGCGAGCCAGATATTGCGCCTGAAATGTGGAGTAATTCACTTAAAGTTGCGCTTGATCGTGGTGTTAAAGAAGGCCGTTTACAATTTGCTGGACCAACATTCTCTGATGGCGGTGAGGAGGGGTTTTGGGTACCTGAATATATGGTAGAAAAAACACCGGAACTGGCCACTATTGCTGGCATTAAGAAACATGCCAAGCTGTTTTCCCACCCAGAAGATCCTGAACAATCTGCATTTTACGGCTGTCCTGCCGGTTGGAATTGCCAGATTTCCGCTGGTAATTTATTTAAAGCGCTTGATTTAGAAAAATTTGGCTTTGATTTAATTGATCCAGGTTCTGGCGCGGGTCTATCTGGCTCAATCGCTAAAGCTTACGAACGTCAGCAACCGTGGTTTGGCTATTACTGGGCACCAACAGCAGTATTAGGTAAATATAAAATGGTGAAGGTTGATTTTGGTTCTGGAGTTGATGCGAAATACTTTTCATCATGTATTACCAATCCTGAATGTACAGATCCTAAAGTTACTATGTATCCACCATCAGCGGTTGATACCGTGATCACAACCTCATTTGCAGAACGGTCAGATGCCGCGGTTAAATACCTTGCTGCGCGTTCATTTACGAATGCTGAAATGAATGGATTATTAGCATGGATGGAAGATAACCAAGCCGATGGTGAAGCTGTAATGGTTGAGTTTCTCACCAATCATGAGGCTGTGTGGACGCAATGGGTATCAAAGGATGTGGCTATTAAAGTGAAAGGTGCATTACAAGATTTATAAGTAAAATAAGTAAATGGATGATACTTATGTCAAATGATTCATGGATAACAGAGTTTCCTCAACTTGAACGTGCGCAGCTAGTTGAAATAAGGAAAACTCTCGATGGAAGTTATCGCGCATTTTCTCGAGAGTACGGTGATACCATTGAGCGCTTTTTTGATCCATTACTGGCTTTTTTAATTTGGTTTGAAAAATTATTACTCGCAACACCATGGTGGTTAGTTATTGCGGTATTAGCGGCGATAGCTTATATGGCTAGTCGCTCTTGGAAGCTATCACTAGGTGTTGTTATTTCTTTTGTTCTGATTGGTGTTTTTGGTATGTGGGATAATACCATGCGCACCATGAGTATTATTTTAGTTTCAACCTTGGTCGCCATTGCCATCGGCATACCCACAGGTATCGCAATGGCAAGATCTGATCGTGTTCAACGGCTTGTGACGCCATTGCTTGATGTCATGCAAACCATGCCTGCGTTTGTATATTTAATTCCGGTGGTGATGTTACTGGGTATCGGTAAAATTCCAGGTGTAATTGCCGTCGTTATTTACGCGGTTCCACCGGTTATTCGTTTAACCAATTTAGGGATTCGTTTAGTCGATGAAGAAGTATTAGAAGCAGCGACGGCTTACGGTGCAAGTCCGATGCAACGTTTGTTTGGCGTGCAAATACCGTTAGCGATGCCCAACATTATGGCAGGTATTAACCAGACCATTATGATGGCACTAGCGATGGTAGTTATTGCATCTATGATTGGTGTCAAAGGGCTAGGTCAACCAGTATTAAAATCGATCACTAATCAGTATTTCACCTTAGGTTTGCTAAACGGATTAGCCATTGTGGCATTAGCGATTATTTTTGACCGCATCTCTCAAAGCTATGCTCAACGCAGTCAGCAGCATCTAGGAGGGACACCTAAATGAGTCAGCAACCAAACAGTGCACCACTTATTCAAGTTAAAAATTTGTATAAGATCTTTGGTCCTAAAGATAAGCAAGTGCTTACCAAAGTTAAAGCAGGGCAGTCAAAAGACGCTATATTAGCGGAAACAGGCCATACTGTTGGGCTTAGTGATATTAATCTCAATATTTATGCAGGTGAAATCTTTGTCATTATGGGGCTGTCAGGATCGGGTAAATCAACATTAATACGGCACTTTAATCGCTTAATTGAACCGACAGAAGGCAGTATTATTATTGAAGATACCGATGTAATGACCCTAAATGCTAGCCAATTACAAAACTTTCGGCGTCATAAAATGTCGATGGTTTTTCAACGCTTTGGTTTAATGCCGCATCGAACAGTATTACAAAACGTCGGGTATGGCTTATCTGTTCAAGGGGCAAAACCTGCACAGTGGCAACAACAAGCGCAGCAATGGTTAACGACGGTGGGGCTGGCTGGATATGAGCAAAGCTATCCTGTCAATCTATCGGGGGGACAACAGCAACGGGTTGGACTTGCTCGTGCGTTATGTACTAATGCTGAAGTATTATTAATGGATGAGGCTTTTTCTGCATTAGACCCATTAATTCGAAGTGAGATGCAAGATCAGCTGATTGAATTACAAGAGCAGCTCCATAAAACGATTATTTTTATTACTCATGATCTTGATGAAGCATTACGGCTCGGTGATCGCATTGCTATCTTACGTGATGGTAAATTGATTCAACAAGGTAAGCCTGTTGATATTTTACTTAATCCTGCTGACGATTATGTCGAAGCGTTTGTCAAAGATGTTAATCGTGCACGTGCATTAACCGTTGCAACTGTTATGAAGCCGCAAGGTGTAAGAATTTCAGCCGAGACAATTGGTGAAGCGGTAGCTGAAATGCGTAATGCTAAAGATGATTACGGCTATTTTATTGATGATGATGGTTATCAAGGGGTTATTACCCAACAAACCCTAGAAGATGTTAATGAAGCTGATTATAACAAAGCTATTGATCAATCGATGCTAGAAACAGTACCAGCGATAACAACCGATGCGTTACTTGAAACCGTTATTCCAGAAACACTTGATAGTGACCACCCTTTACCCGTGATCAATGAAGCAGGTGATGTGACTGGGCGATTATCGCGTTCAACATTGGCTGAAGCATTAAGCGATCAAGCAGTATCACGACAATAAGATGATGTTATACATCGATTTTTAGGATGATAGACATAAACACTCTCTCCATTATGGTTGAGAGTGTTTTTTGTTTGTGGTTTATTTTTTTGTATTTGATATTACGGTTGTTTAAAGTGGAAGCAATAAAGTGCACTCATCAGGCGGCAATAAAAGGAGAGTATGATGCTAAAGCAACTGACAGTGTTGATCGTATTGTTTGCACTGACACACAAGGTGCAAGCAACTGAATGTGGCAAGGTCACTATTGCTGATATGAATTGGGACTCAGCGACGTTCGTTGCAAATGTTGACAGTTTTATTTTACAACATGGATTTGGTTGTGAGACAGAACTGGTACCAAGTGAAACCATTGGTGCAGCTAAATCTATTCTTTTACAAGGTAAGCCTGATATTATTCCGGAAATGTGGCGTAATGCCTTACAAGGCGGGCTTGAGTACGGTATTGAAAAAGATAAAATTAAATTTGTTGGTAAGGTATTGTATGAAGGTGGTTTAGAAGGCTTTTGGGTACCAGCTTATATGGTAGAAAAAGAGCCATCATTGGCGACAATAGCCGGTGTTAAGCAACACAGTTATTTATTTAAACGTCCAGATTTGGGTAATACGCAGCCCTTTTTTAGTTGCGCGCCTGATTGGCGTTGCCAAAATACAGTGACCAACTTATTTAAAGCCCTTGATCTTAAACAAGCAGGTTTTGAACTGACACCGACAGATGAAGTCACTGGATTATCGGGCTCTATCGCGCATGCTTATGCAAAAAAATTACCTTGGATAGGCTATTATTGGTCGCCAACAGCAGTTTTGGGTAATTATAAAATGGTGCGGGTTGATTTTAATGCTGGCGTTGATCGTGAATATTTTCAAGAATGTATTGAAAAAAAACGCTGCAAAAATCCGCGAGTAACAATGTTTCCTTCACGTGCTGTTGATACCATTGTAACCCTCAAGTTTTCTCAACGCGCACCTGCTGTAATGATGTACCTATCATCCCGTAGCTTTACAAACCAAGACATGAACAATTTAATGGCGTGGAAAGTCAATCATAATGCAGACGGTAAACAAACAATGATGGAATTTCTGACGCATTATGAAACCATATGGACACAATGGGTAGCGCCGCCTGTCGCAAATAAAATACGCCGTGCACTGACTAAGTTATAATGCTATTTTCGTCCACTATTAATAGCGTAATTTGCTAGTAAGGTAACGATTTTGTCATCAAAATAACGGCATTTACTGACTTTTATGGTTGTTGATGGTCAAATGTTGTATAGCAATGAACGATAAGCCAGATGAATATGTGTCTAATGGCACAAAGTTAGCCAACCTTATGTTTAGTTAATAAAGGTTGTAGCTATCAAATGCAAACATTTATGTTTAAAAATAATAATAAGATATGTACCAGTGAAGGATGAATAATATGGGGGTAACTAAGACAGTACTCGTTGTTGATGATGATCAAGAGATCCGCGAGTTATTGGACGAGTATTTAACCAAAAATGGCTTTGAAGTGATAACAGCAGCAGAAGGCCTAGAGATGAAACGCCGGTTGGCGGCGGGTTATCCCGATCTGATTTTATTAGACGTTATGATGCCAGGAGATGATGGTTTCACACTTTGCCAGCATATTCGTAAAACTTCAAATGTGCCTATTATCATGTTAACAGCAGTTTCTGATGAAATGGATCAGATCATTGGCCTTGAAATTGGAGCCGATGATTATATTGCTAAGCCGTTTAGTCCTCGGCAGCTATTGGCACGTATTAAAGCTTTATTAAGACGAATAAAGCCAACCGAAAGTCAGACGTTACCAGCAGAAGCTAAATTTATTCGATTTTCTAATTGGCGACTTGATACCACTACCCATTGCTTATTTGATCTTGAAACCAAGCAAGATTTTGAATTGACCGGGGGGGATTACTCGTTGCTGATGCTGTTTTTATCGCGTCCACAAGAGATATTAGATCGCGATACGATTTCGTATGCAACTCGAGGGCGTGATACTTTACCTTCAGAGCGTGGAATTGATGTTGCTTTAAGTCGCTTACGGCAACGATTAGGTGATAAAGGACGTACGCAACGCTTAATCAAAACTAGTCGCGGTAATGGTTATATTTTCACGGCTGATGTGGTTTACGAAGACGCATAATATTTAAATAATGGCGTCGAATAAAGTGTGATTGCTTGTATGAGCGTCACACTTTTTTACTATATGGATAATGGTTAATGAAGTGGAAAATGCTATACCCAAAGTCATTGGTTTCAAGGACATTGTGGTTAACATTATTAGCAGTATTTTTAGCACAAGTGATAGCAACTGCGATTTGGTATAGCCAATCAAAACAGCGAGATTTGGATGGATTGCAATCAACATCGGCGAGTATGGCGACCATGTTTGCCTCAACGGTGACTTTTTTCCAATCATTACCAATGCAATATCGACACATTGTATTAGATCAATTGCGTAATATGGGGGGGACTCGTTTTTTTGTCTCTTTTAATGATGAAGAAATCCGTATTGAGCCCATTGCTAATTCAGAGCAAAAACAGATGGCAGTGTCTGTTTTTGAAAAAGTGCTACATCAAAAATTACCAGGTTTACCAACGATTAAAGTTGAATTTTCTCGTCCTGAAACATTGCATGTACTTAAAAATGATATTTTATTAAGCGATCTGCCGCGATCGTGGGTGCATAATACTTTAAGTTTAGAGCCATTAAATCCGCCGATTTTAGTGGTCCAAATTGAATTAGAAAAAAATCAATGGCTTTATATTGCAGCTTTGCTACCAGCACCTTATATGAATCTAAAAGATGAGGTGATCACGCGCCAGCAAATTCTATTTTTAGTCTTTATCACCAGTTTATTATTGGTGTTTACTTATATTATGGTACGTCGCCAAACCAAGCCCTTAAAACAGCTGGCAGATGCAGCTAACGCATTAAGTCTTGATATCTATCAGCCGCCACTTAAAGAACAAGGTGCAACAGAGTTAGTGATGGCCACTCAGGCCTTTAATCGAATGCAATTGCGATTACGACGTTATATAGAAGATCGTGAGCAACTATTTTCATCTATTTCTCATGATCTAAAAACGCCGATCACGCGCTTACGATTACGGGTTGAATTAATTGATGATGATAACAAGATTGATAAATTTAATCGTGATCTTGATGAATTAGAGATGATGGTTAAAGGGGCATTACAATGTGTAAAAGATACAGATTTGCATGAAAATATTGTGCCGATTGATTTAAATTTATTATTAGCAAGTATTGCCGAACGACATAATCATCATGCCATTAAAGTGACATTGCCGACACTGACGATTGCGCCGATGATGGGTAAAGAATTAGGCCTAAAGCGCTGTTTAAGTAATTTAATTGATAATGGCGTTAAATATGGTCACAAAGTGACGGTCGCTGTGATAGATAAGCCCGATAAAATTATTTTGACTATTACCGATCAAGGCAAAGGTATTCCTGAATCGTCATTATCGGCGGTGTTTGAACCCTATTTCCGTCTCGCGACAGATGGTGATGGTCATGGCCTCGGCATGGGAATTGCGCGCAATATTATTCATGCTCATGGTGGTAAGTTAGTGATTAAAAATGGTCTCACCCAAGGGTTAATCGTTGTGGTTGCCTTACCACGCGTACTGCCCGTGGCATTGACATAAATAAAGAGCCTCTATGAAATTAAAATATTTTCTATTGTCAGCAGTTTTAGGCTGGTTACCAATCACATCAGCAATGGCAGCAGGTCAAGTTGAGGTGCTTCATTGGTGGACATCAAGTGGTGAAGCAAAGTCAGTTAAAGTTCTTAAACAAATGATGGAGCAACAAGGCCATAGTTGGAAAGATTTTGCTGTCGCTGGTGGCGGTGGTGAAAGCGCGATGACAGTGCTAAAAATGCGGGCAGTTTCGGGCAACCCTCCTACTGCTGCACAACTTAAAGGGCATGATATTCAAGAGTGGGGGCGACTTGGCTTTTTAACCTCACTCGATAGTGTCGCCTTACAAGAGAATTGGGATCGAGTGTTGTCTCCGGTAGTGGCGAATATCATGAAATATAATGGCCATTATGTTGCAGTACCGATTAACGTGCATCGAGTTAATTGGTTATGGGTTAATTCAAAAGTGTTAAAAACGGTGGGAGTTAAGGTGCCCACAACGTTAGATGAGTTTTTTAGTGCGGCAGATAAAATCAAAGCAGCTGGGTTTGTTGTATTGGCTCATGGTGGACAGCCTTGGCAAGATACGACTTTATTTGAAAGTATTGCGCTAGCTGTACTAGGCTCTACAGATTATCGTAAAGCGTTTGTTGATCTTGATATGACGGTGATTAATAGCGATAAAATGGTCAATGTTTTTCGCCAATTTAAACGCATGAAAGCCTACATTGATCCGCAAGCCAAAGGACGGCATTGGAATGCTGCCACTGAAATGGTGATTGATGGTCAAGCTGCAATGCAGTTTATGGGGGATTGGGCAAAAGGGGAGTTTGCCCAAGCAGGTCAACAGCCAGGTAAAGATTATTTATGTGTGCCAGCACCAGGTACGCAACATCAATTTACATTTAATATTGATAGTTTGGCTTTTTTTAAATTAAAAGGCACAGAGGCTGATAATATTGCGCAGCATGATTTAGCAAAAACATTATTGATGCCGTCTTTTCAGCGAGTATTTAATTTAAATAAAGGCTCGATTCCGGTTCGATTAGATATGGATATGTCGGCATTTGATCAATGTGCATTAGATTCGATGAACGCGTTTAAACAAGCGTCACTATCGGGAGATTTAGTACCAAGTTTTTCACAGAACTTAGCAACAACTGCTGATGTGCAATCTGCCATTGTTGATGTAGTGAGTGAGTTTTTTAATCAAGCTGATGCGAACCCTACATTAGCCCCTTCTAGACTTGCACGAGCAATAAAATCAGCGATATAGTGAGTAAGGTTTATAAAGGATAAAAAAATGACGATAACCTATTTACCTTGTGTTGAAGTAGAGCCAACGGTGAGTGCAACGGCGACAGTTATCTGGCTGCATGGGTTAGGCTCTAATGGCCATGACTTTGAAGCAATACTGCCACAATTACAGTTGCCTTGTGATATGCCAGTGCGATTTATTTTTCCGCATGCTGCATCTATTCCAGTTACCATCAATGGCGGCGCTGTAATGCCAGCTTGGTATGATATTATGTCATTGGATGTGGAACGTAAGCTCAATGTTGATCAATTGATGCATTCTGCTCAACGTGTTATTGACCTTGTTGAACGTGAAATTAGTCGTGGTATCGCATCTGATCGAATTATTTTGGCTGGGTTTTCTCAAGGTGGCGCAGTGGTTTATCATGCGGCGTTATGTTATTCAAAACCATTGGCTGGGTTATTGGCATTATCAACCTATTTTCCAACTGCCAATGTGATTCAATATAGCGAGGCTAACCGTAATATTGATATTGAGATCATGCATGGTCGCTATGATCCGGTGGTGGTACCTAAACTTGGTGAAATGGCGCGTAATGATTTAATTGCAGCGGGATATCATCCGCAATGGCGTATGTATTCGATGGAACATCATGTGTGTTTGCCACAAATTCAAGATATTGCGGCATGGATAACGACTCAGCTTAAGCTATAAACTGAGACTGACAACATGACAGCGGATAAGAGATTCTTATCCGCTGTGTTGAATGTAGGGTAAGCGAATACGCTAGAGGGCAGTTTGTGGTATTGACGGTGTAACTTTGTTGCGTTGTTGTAAGTCATGCCATACCATTGGTAACACAAATAAGCTCAATAAGATGGTAGATAACGGCATTGACAACCAGACGCCATTAACACCTAACCATTGAGGTAAAAAGTACAAGAATGGCAATTGTACTAACATGTTACTGACTGAAATCGTTAACGCTTTTCCGGCTTTATCAACCGACATAAAATAGACTGTTGCCAGTACAATTAGCCCGTCTAAGAACATCGCAAATAGGTGTAATTTAATACCACCAACGGCTTCTGAAATCAGCGCTGTATTTGCGCTATTAAATAGCCCAATTAGTGTTTGTGGAAAGCTATATAATAATGCGAACCATGAAATACCTGCAATAATAGTGACTTTAATCGCTAAATAAGTTGTTTTACTGATATTTTGTGATTGTTTAGCACCATAGTAATAACTTACAGGTGGCTGCATACCTTCTGCTATCCCTTCAGCAACTAAATAATATAACGTCATCATATAGCCAACAATAGCAAAGGCACTTACGGTTAATTCTGTGCCATATTGCATAAATTGATAATTATGCAAAGCGACCACAAAACTTGTATAGAGATACATGATCAGTACCGATGAGCCTAAACTCATTATTTTCCAGCAGTGGCTTAATTGAATATTTTTAATCGTGAAATGTATCGTCAATGGTGAACGAGATGAGTAAAAATAGATGATACCGCCAGTAACCGTCACAGCTTGAGCAATAATGGTTGCGACTGCGGCCCCTTGTAATTGCCATTGGAAAAGACCAATGAAGATATAATCAAGCACAATATTAGTTAAAGCACCTGCCATCAATAATCCAGTCGCTATCTTAGGGCTGTCATCATTACGAATAAGCATTGGAATTGCACCGGCAAAGATAGTAATAAATGCTGCCCAACCAAAACTTTGTACATATTGTAGTGCTAATGCTTTTATGGTGTGGTCTGCACCTTGAATTGTTAATAATCTCTCACCAAAGAGAGCAAAAAAAACGAATGCAATCACACTGACAGCGACAATTAATAGCACCACATGATCTAACGCACGCTGTGCATGGTGGGCATTTTTTTCGCCACGGGCAATAGAAATTAGTGTGCCGCCACCAATGCCGATCATCAAACCTAGGCCTGATAACAAATAGGTAATTGGCCACGCCATATTAATTGCGGCTAATCCTTGATAACCGACATAATGGCCAACAAAAATACCATCCACTATTTGATATAGTCCAGTGACCATCATTGCAGCAATTGATGGAATTGCATAGCGCCAAAAATTTTGGCTGATCGACAGTGTTGGCGGTGGTGAGTGGGTCAATGACATAAAAAATCTCAATCTGTTGGTCGATATTGGTAGCGGTATTATCCTTGTTTATTGGATTGTTCAAAGATAATATCTATCTTTTTTTCGGATGGTTTTAACAATGATGGATTGGACATTAGATCAGCTTAATGCCTTTGTTATTTCAGTAGAACAAGGCTCATTTTCAGGTGCGGCACGCCGAATAGGTAAGGCACAATCACGTATAAGTACTGCAATCAGTAATCTTGAAGCCGATTTAGGCTTTGATCTGTTTGATCGTAGTGCTCGTCTACCGGTACTGACACAGGCTGGAGAGCAAATGTATGAAGAAGCGAAAGTTGTTCTCGCCCAATGTGACCGGTTGCAATCCCGCGCATTGACGTTAACTAAAGGCGAAGAAGTGTCACTGACAATTGCAATGGATGAAGCGACCCCAACCACAGTATTTGAGGAATTTTTTGAGCGGGTAGCGACAACTTTTCCATTACTAAAGCTAACAATTATCAGTGGTTCAAAAGATGATATTGCAAGCCAAGTTGATGATCTGACAGCTGATCTTGGGATTTTATTTTTTAGTAAAACCCTACCTAGTAGCTTAGAGTTTACGCCTATTTGTGAGTTTAATTCATCCCTTATTGTTGCTAAAAATCACCCGCTAGCAAAAATATCAGCACCGACGATGCAGCAGCTTAGTCAATATCGACAATTATTAATTTGTGATCGGATGGGTTATTACCATACCGATGCGTTGTCTGCGAATTATTGGCATATTGATAGTTATTATTCAATTACTGCGTTTGTGCTGAGAAACATGGGCTGGGCATTTGTACCTGACCATGTGTTTAATTATTCAATCTTTAAAGATGGGGTGGTGCGGTTATCAATAGAAAATATTCCTACCTCACCGTGGATTGATATGGGATTAGTTAAGCGGCGTGATCAAGGTAATGGCCCCGTTTTACGTTGGATGTATCAAGAACTTAAGACTATGTTTGCTCAACATAATTAACAATAGATGGCGTATTAATGCTGTTGGCGATAAATGTATTCCTATAAGGGAATAATGTTATTTTTACTTGTAAATGACAAACGCATCACTGTAATATGGTTGTGACAGCATTGTTAATAGTGAGCGTTGTTTGTTTGCTGTAAGTGAGGTTCATATGCGGTTTTCACAGAAGGTAGGTTTAACCTTAGGCGGTTCTTTGCTAATACTTACTGTTTTGTTAATTATTGTTGCAGGGCGAACTTATAAAACTGAAGCGGTAGTCGGAAGAGTGGTAAATATTAATTCTGATTCTTTTTTATATGACGGTAAGTTTTATTTACAGGTAATGTCTGATCAAACCGATAGAATGATCAATATTGATATAAAAGATGGTTTGTATTGTCCGATTGGTTCTCAAGTCGTATTTGTACAAAAAACATGCATGCTATTTGGCGATGATGCGTACGAGTTTATTTCGTGTGATTTTTCATATTTACCTTCTTATTAGTTTTTAAGTTTAGTACTCATATTTATATCAGGTTAATGGTTTTTTATTGTAGGGAAAAATATTTTCTGCATAAATAAAACAGATTTAATACCGCATAATGAAAAAAAATGACCTATTATTGACTTTGACATGACGTTAACGAGATAAATTTTTCATGCTAATAGTGGATACTGTTAAGGTTATATTTTATTAAGATTTTTACAGGAGTTGATATGAAGAAGAGTATTATTGCTATAGCAATCGCTGGTTTAGTCCTTGTTGGTTGTGATCAAGCAAGTCATGATTCAGCAAAAGAATCTGCGGCTTCAGTAAAAGCAACAGCAACCCAAGTAAAAGATGATGCCGTAACAGCAACGGATTCAGCGCTAGACTCAACTAAAAAAGCAGTTGATGATTCAGCAAATGCTGTTAAAGACACTGCAGACAAAGCGATGGATAAAGCAACGGAAGTTAAACACAATGTTGCAGATACTACCGCTGCAGCCGTTGAGAATTCTAAACAAGCGGTTTCTGATTCAGCAAATGCTGTTGAAGATAAAGTATCTGAACTAAAAAATAGTGCTGAGAATGCAACAGCAGGTGCTGTTGATGCCTCTAAAGATGCAGCTAAAGAAACCAAAGATGCGATGAAAAATGCAACAACTGATGCTGTAGATACTGCAACAGAAGTAAAAGATGCAACAGTTGATAAAACGAAAGAAGTAGCCGATAACGCGGCTAATATGGTAGATAAATCAGTTGATTCTGCAGAAAAAAAAGTAGCTGATCTAACAAAATAATCAATAATAAAACTATTGATACTAACATTAAGATGCCGAGCATTATTCATGCTCGGTTATTCTTTTTTTCACAAGGAGTTTACGGTGAAAAAAAAATGTTTATTTGCTGCAATGGTCGTATTGGCGCTCGCTGGATGTGATCAAGCAAAAAATGGTGCAAGTGATGCGACAGCAAAACAAGCAGATACCCATAATGCGCAAAATTCCTTAACCTGGATGGGTGAATATACTGGTATTCAGCCTTGTGGTGACTGTGCAGGCATTGAAACCAGCTTAACCTTAAATAAAGATGGTAGTTACGTGTTAAATGAAACCTATCAAGGAAAAGACACTAAACCATTTATCAATAAAGGTAAGTTTAAGTGGAATGATCGTGGTGATACCATCACGTTAAACCTTACCGGCAGTCAGTCAGTGAAGTATTTTGTTGGTGAGCATCGTATTTTCCGATTAGATCAACAAGGTCAACGGATCACTGGCGATTTAGCAGATGCTTATACGCTTACAAAAGACGACGCTAATTAATTTCTGAGAAAATGCCCTGACATTTGTTTACTAAGGTAACGTGATGTGAGGGCATTTTTTTGTCTGGTGATTATCACTGATGTTTTTTTGAACAACAATTAATTTTATTGTGAACGCTGAATTTCATCATCAACCCAGCGTAATAATTGTTTTATCGCCCGTGATAGCACCTGATTTTGACGCACTATATAGCCTAGGCTGGTGGTCGGAAAATGTGGTAATGGCGTGATCGTAGTTTGTAGATGTAACTTTGAATGTAATGAAAAACTTGGCACAATCGCGACCCCAAATCCAGCTTCTGCCCAATCTATTTGCGCATCAACACTGCCCACTTCCATCACATGGTATTTCGCTAATTGTAAACTTGGTAAGGCTAAATCAATCAATTCACGAGTTCGAGTATCATGGCCTAATAATATTAATGTTGGTTCTTCTGCCGCAAGTGGTTGCGGTTCAATAATTGCGTCAGGATCAAGAGATAATTGCTGCCAACGCTCTAAGCCATTACCTAATGCACACCATTTAACTTGGCGTAACTCCATGAAATGCAATGGTTGGCTTTCTTTTTGAGCAATAACAAACCCTAAATCAGCTTTTGCACTTTTTACTAGCTCTGTGGCTTGTGATGAGGTGGTATTAAATAGCGATAAATCAATGCCCGGATATTCTTTTTTGAAGGCTTGAAATGGACTAATAAGTAATAAGCGTGAAATGATATCACTGGCAGCAATGGTCAGTGTGCCTTGGTTAAGTTCGTTAATCGCATTAAGATCTGCTTGGCAAACTTGCAATTCCATTAAGGTGTTCTCAGCACTTTTAAGTAATCTTTCACCTGCTTGGGTTAATCGAAATGGATTCCTTTCAATTAACTTTACTCGAGTGGTTTGCTCGAGCTGTTTAATGTGAAGACTGACATTTGGTTGTGTCATATGTAGTGCTGCGGCTGTTTTTCCAAAATGTTGATGTTTAGAAAGGGCAACGAATGTATTAAGCCAATGCAAATCTATCATGTTTACCTTCTTATTTTGTAGCAGACGCTATTATTGGTAGTAATGTTACCTGAAAAAATGCAATGACTAATGTACGCCACATAAGAGATTCTTATCAAGTTAATAACGATTATTAATTATTTTTATTGCGTCATTGATCATAGGATAGAGGTCTTGCTTTTGAGGAGTGTTAATTATGTCGTCTATTGTTGTTGTTGGTGCAAACTGGGGTGATGAAGGTAAAGGTCGTATTGTTGATTATTTAGCAGACCAAGCTTCAGCGAGTATTCGTTTCCAAGGTGGTAATAACGCAGGTCACACTGTTGTTAACGATTTTGGCACATTTAAACTACACCAATTACCAAGCGGCGTATTTAACCCTGACTGTATTGCTGTTTTAGGCCCTGGTATGGTTATTAGCCCAGAGAAACTAAGCCTAGAAATTGCAGAAGTAGCGACATCAGGTGTTGAGGTTAAACTTTGCATCTCAGATCGTGCAACACTATGTCTGCCTTTACACGCACTAGAAGACACACTAGAAGAAGAACGTCTAGGTGAAGGTGCATACGGTTCAACACGTCAAGGTATTGCACCTGCGTACGGCGACCGTGTAATGAAGAAAGGTATTCTTGTTGGTTGGTTAAAACAACCTGAAGTACTTCGTGAGCGTATTCAATTCATGATGGATTGGAAATTGCCACAGCTTAAAGCGTTATACCCATCAATGGCGTTCACGCAAACAGCTGAAGAAATGACAGAGTGGTTGCTTGAAGTGTCTCAACCTTGGCGTGACAGCATTTGTAACGTTACTGAGCCACTAAAAGCGCTGCAAAAAGAAGATAAAACATTATTGTTTGAAGCGCAGTTAGGTGCAGGCCGTGATCTAGTTTACGGTGAGTACCCATGGACAACATCATCTAACGTAACTGCAGCTTATGCAGGTATCGGTAGTGGTTTACCAGCACTGCACCCTGAGCGTGTTATCGCTGTTGCTAAATCATTTAGTTCTTCAGTAGGTACTGGTACTTTGATTACCGCAATGGAAGATCAAGACCAATTCCGTGAAGATGCTAAAGAGTTTGGTGCAACAACGGGTCGTCCACGTGATATGGGTTACTTTGATGCAGTTGCAACCCGTAATGGTATTGAATTGCAAGCAGCAACAGAAATCGCATTAACTAAGATTGACTGCCTAAGCGGTATGAAAGATCTTAAAATTTGTGTTGCTTACAACGGTGATCACACTGAAAACCCAATTTGGCCTCAAACTGCATCACTAACAGCAGTTTACGAGCAAATGATGGGTTGGGATGAAGACATTACTGGTTGCCGTAAGTTTGAAGAATTACCACAAGGCGCACAACAATACATACTTCGTATTGAAGAACTAATGGGTGTGCCAGTGAAAATGGTATCAGTAGGCCCTGAGCGTGACCAAATGATCCTACGTTAATCGTAGCGTAATCAAAAATTATAACGGGCGAGTGACTCAGTAACTCGCCCGTTTTTTATTTGTTTATTTATTAGAATGACACACAATTACCCTCGAACCCTCGAACCCTCGAACCCTCGAACCCTCGAACCCTCGAACCCTCGAACCCTCGAACCCTCGAACCCTCGAACCCTCGAACCTATCTCCCATATTGCTCCGCAGTAATTCGAATCACATCAACCACTACAGCACTTGCTGCTTGCAATGAAGGTACGGGTAAATATTCGTAAATAGAGTGAAAGTTATGTGCGCCAGTAAAAATATTTGGGCAAGGTAAGCCTTTTTGAGATAACACCGCACCATCATAACCGCCACGCATTGGGGTCGTTTTCATTTTAATGTTATTACGCGCGTAAGCTTGTTTGGCGATTTCAATTGGGAAACTGGCATCTCCTTGCAAACTGTTCGCCACATTTTGATAGCGATCGGCAAGGGTAATCGTTACCGCATTTTCGCCCCATAACGCTTGGCAGTTACTGGCGAGTGTCGCGAGAAATTGCATGCGATATTGATAACCTTGTTGAGTGAAATCTCTGACATCCATTTTTAAGACTGTTTTAGCACTGTTACCGCTCAGATCTTTAACCCAATAATAACCTTCGCGACCGTCAGTATATTCAGGGGCTTCTCCTGGAGGTAACATCGCAATAAACTTGTGTGCCATTAGCAATGAGTTTTTAAGCTTACCTTTGGCTGACATCGGGTGGGCTGATTGACCAATAAAAGTCACTACCACATCGCCTGCATTCCAGTTTTCATCGACAAACTCACCAATGCCACAACAATCTAATGTGTAACCAAAATCAGCACCAAAAGATTCTACATCAAAGGCTTTAGCACCACGTAAGCCTTGCTCTTCATCCGGTACAAATGCCACTTTTACATCACCATGCTCAATGTCAGGATTATCAATCAGAACCGTCAGAGCGTGCATAATGGCAGCAATCGCAGCTTTATCATCAGCCCCTAATAAACTGGTGCCATCGGTGACAATAATATCTTGGTGTTGATATTGAGAAAGCTCAGGAAATTCACTCTGTTTAAGAATAATATTTAAAGCAGGGTTAAGAACAATATCACCACCAGTGTAATGAACAATGTGCGCATGAGTATCATTGCTTTGCTCAGCACTGGTGTCTAAGTGACCAAAAAAAGAGACCGTAGGAATGGTTTTAGAGCTATTGCTTGGCAAGGTTGCCGTCACAATTGCACTGTCGCGTAATACCACATCTTGTAGACCAAGCTCGGTTAATTCAGCGGCTAAGATTGTCGCTAATTCCATTTGCCCTAATGACGACGGCATAATGCCTGCAGCCCCATTTTCGCGGTTGGTAGTGGTATTTACGCGAGTGTAATTTATAAACCGATCAACAATATTCATTATATTCATCCTGAAGAAGACATTATTGAGAGTGGTGTTTCTAAGCACTCATAATGAGGGTGAATATTCCATTATTTATCGCTATTAACAAGATAATTACTAAGATGAACATAGGGTTTTGTGAGCTCAGTAGGATCTTATATCGTGAAGAGCTTACAAATTAGTGTTTAACGATGGGGCGATTTTATGAAGAAGTCAGTGTTACCACAAAAAATTTGCGTCGTGTGCCGACGTCCTTTTTCATGGAGAAAAAAATGGCAACGATGTTGGAATGATGTCAAATATTGCTCTGAGCGTTGCCGGCGGCAACGGCGCTAATCAATTTTGCAGTTTTTACAGCGTGATTTTCCTGTAAATAGATAAGATATTTTGTAGCGATTTCGAGCAAAAAATAAATAACATTTATCGGCGAAAAACCGAATGATAGGCCAGCGTAGTATCGCCAACCATTTCTTTTTACCAATTGTTTTCCAAGCAAGGTAAGTGACATCTAGTCCAAGTAATAATTGTGGTGATTGTTGAGGACTTGGGAAATATAAGCCGTGTAATACAGCAGAAGCATCACTAATCTTTATATAAGGGAAGCGGTGATTAAAATCAGGTGCAAGAATATCTTCAAACAGTAGTTGTTGATGAGTATTGTCGGCTTGTAGTTGATGCATTTCGGCGACACACAATGGACAGCTACTGTCATAGAATATGATTAATTTCATAATATCCTCCTAATATCTATTAATAATAGTGACTAATCGGTATTCTTTTGCTGATTTTATTATTTAAGGTTACATCGACGAAAAAACCGAGGATAATAACAGCTATCTATCGTTAATTTTCTGCTATGAATGATTAACGAGAAAATTCAAACGTCTAGGATATTGATTATGCGCGCTTTCGTATTACGAGCTCGTTCTGCCCCAACTGATAGTAAATTGTTAATCGCATCAGTTGGACAAGATGCCCACACTGAGATTTTAGCTCACGTTTTAATGAATGCTATTTTTGTAGCACAATCGCATCGTGAAGATATTATGGTGCATTTAGTACTTGAAAGCACACAAGACTTCTCACGTACCATTAGTTTTAATTCAAATGAAATCAGTAATTTATCTGGGTTCCATGAGCAGGCTTGGTTAGATAAAATAGCGCATGCGTTAGATAAATCTGTTGGTATGAATAAAGAGCAATTACGTAATGTTGAACCAGGTATTAGCGTACGTACTATTAGCTTTGAAAAATTAGTTGGCGAATTAGCTGAAGATTATCAACTATATATGCTTGATAAAAAAGGTGATTTTATTCGAGATATCGAGTTAGCTGCTAATCCTTGTTTTTTATTGACTGATCATATGCCAATGCCAAAGAAAAGTTTTAATAGTTTAAAACGCTTAGGTGCCGAAAAAATCAGTTTAGGGCCTAAAATGTTATTTGCTTCTCAGTGTATTGTACTTATACATAATGAGTTAGATTTAACAATATAATTGCTTAGTATTTAACAAATAAATAAAGAGCCGTTAAGTGGTGGTTGATTCTTCAACACACAGCTTAGCGGCTTTTTTCGTTTTCTTTTCAGTGAATATTAAGTCGTTATTTGAAAACATATTGAATAGTTATGTAGTGTTTGTGGTGCTATATAACTAAAATTGGAAAATATCGCTATATGGTATATAGTTTGGCGTCATTTTTTATATACGATAAAGCCCTCTTTATTTGTGTGAAAATTAAGATACTAAATATGGAGCAAGATTAAGCTTGAGCTTATCGATGTTCAGTGTATTTTCAGTATTAAATACCAGCGGTATTTCAAATTAAATAACAATTATTACCGTTAGCCTTTATGGCCCCTTTACCTAGGAAACAATATGCAATTATCCTCTCAGCCTAAAGGGCTTTTTCACCTCATTGCTATTCAAATGTGGGAATTCTTCAGTTATTACGGCATGCGGTCGTTATTAATTCTCTTTTTAACGCAAAAACTTTTAATGTCTGACGACCATGCATATGCTTTATACGGTGCTTATACATCGTTGGTTTATGTTACTCCGATCTTAGGCGGCTATTTAGCTGACCGTTATTTAGGTAACTATTGGTCAGTGATCATTGGTGGCTCTTTAATGGTGGCAGGGCATGCTGTATTGAGTATTCCTAGTCATGATAATACGGTGTTATATGCTGCATTAGCATTGATTATCTGTGGTTACGGTTTCTTTAAAACTAACTCAAGCTGTTTATTGGGTGAGTTATATAAAGGTCATGAAGATGCACGTGAATCTGGCTTTTCGATTTCTTATATTGGCGGTAATGTCGGCTCAGCACTAGCGCCAATCTTTTGTGGCTATGCTGCTAGCCGTTGGGGCTGGAACGTTGGTTTTGCGTTGGCTGGTATCGGCATGCTGATTGGCTTAATTATCTTTAGTACTGGCCGTAAGCACTTTACTCATGTACAAAAAGCGAATATTCCTGCATTACGTAAGAAAACGGCGGGTTTCAGTCACTGGCAGTTGATTCTGCTTGGCGTAATAGTATGCGCTATTGGCTTAGTATTTGTACTGCAGGATTTGTTAGCTGGTTATATTCTTGCGATTATTTTGGCTTTTTCTGCATTACAGATGTTACGCCTATACCGTAAGAGTAATACTGAAGATCGTAAAAAATTAAATGCCATTATCTATTTTATGCTATTTGGCATGGTGTTTTGGGCGTTTGATCAGCAGGGTGGTAGCTCAATCAGCCTATTTATTGAACGTAATATAGATACTGATATCTTTGGTTTTCATATTCCAACTGCCTTTTTCCAATCAGTGAATCCTGTTGCGGTTATTGTTGGTGGTGGTGCTGTTGCATGGCTATGGAAAGTATTGGCATCACGTCAGATTTCAGTGCGTACTTTGACTAAACTTAATATGGGGTTATTTTTGCTAACCGCAGGTTTTAGTTTGATCACTTTATCATCTAAACTTGCAATGGCGAGTGGTCATACAACCTTCCTATGGTTATTTATTGGTTTATTCTTAATTGGTATTGCGGAACTATTTATTGATCCAGTGGCATTATCAGCAATTACACGTATGAATCCGCAAGGTGCAACGGGTACTGTTGCTGGTATTTATATGCTCATGGGGGGGTCTGTTGCTAACTATTTAGCTGCGAATATTGCCGAACTTACCTCAACGGGTACACAAGCGACGAATACAGCTGATTTAATCGCATCGGCAACCCAATATCACCATGTATTTCAATCGATTCTTATTGTTACTGTGGTGGTGTTAGTACTGGGTTTATTAGTGAATTTTAAAAACCGTAACCAGCCTGAATATGATTAATATAGACGCTTAAAAAGAAAGGTCGATAATGTCAGTTAGTTTAAATAGACATTATCGGCCTTTTTTTTGACTGTTTATAGTGATTTTGTGTCAGAGGGTGCTAGCATTTTTATGATATTATTAATAACAGCAATTAGAGTTTTAAATAACTGTTAATAGCAAAGAGTCGTTAAATGAATGATAAAACAAAGTATTCAAAAGTACCTAGTGGTCGATTATCACGGTTAGCGAAGCTTGGCTCATTGGCAACGCGTGTTGCTTCTGGTGTTGTAGCAGAAGGTGCGAAACAATTAGCAACAGGTCATCGACCAAAAGTCAGTGATTTGATTTTAACGCCGGCTAACGTAAAACGTGTCGCGGAACAACTAGCAGATTTACGTGGCGCCGCCATGAAAGTTGGCCAATTATTATCAATGGATGGTGGCGACTTATTACCACCAGAATTAACCGAATTGTTGTCACGTTTACAAGCGAATGCTAAACCAATGCCTATTAGCCAGCTTAATCATTCACTTGAACAGCAATGGGGCAGCGATTGGCAACAACAGTTTAGTCAATTTTCATTTTATCCGATTGCTGCAGCTTCGATTGGACAAGTACATAAAGCAATAACTCAAGATGGGCGCCAATTGGCCCTGAAAATTCAATATCCAGGTATTAATAAAAGTATTGATAGTGATGTGGATAATGTCGCGACGTTATTAAATATCAGCGGGTTAATTCCAAAATCATTAGATGTTTCTGAGTTATTGAATGAGGCCAAAAAACAATTGCACGCAGAAGCTGATTATTTGCTAGAAGCACAGTATGTGAAGCAATACCGACAATTATTAGCCTCTGACGAGCATTATTTATTACCGAATATTGTCGATGAGCTCACCACTAAACATATTCTCGCGATGAGCTTTGTCGGTGGTGTTGATATCGATAAATTAGTCGAACAACCTCAAGCTGTACGTGATCATATTATTGAATTAGCGTTTAGGTTGATGTTTCGAGAAGTGTTTGAATTTAGGTTAGTGCAAACAGATCCTAACTTTGCTAATTATCGCTATGATATTGAAAGTAAAAAATTAGTGCTCCTTGATTTCGGTGCAACACGGGTTTATCCCGAGCAGATTGCAGAAGGTTATCGGCAGTTAATGACCGGCGCTGTGAAGGATGACCAATCGCAAATGTTAGCGGCTTTGAAACAGATTGGCTTTTTTTCACAGCCAATTGAGCCTCAAGCACAGCAGTCATTATTGGGATTATGTTTGCAAGCTTGTGAGCCATTGAAACATCAAGGTGTGTATGATTTTGGTCAATCAGACATGGTGGCTAACATTCGTAATGCAGGCAGTCAGTTAAGTATGAAACAAGGCTATTGGCACACACCACCCGCAGATGCGATTTTTTTGCATCGAAAATTAGGCGGACTATATTTGTTAGCTGCAAAACTAAAAGCACGGGTTGATATAAATAAAATATTTTTACCCTATATGACTGAATAATTATATAAATCGAGTTATTTTCTATCAGTCAAGGATTTCATATTTAGAATATCAGTTATTATTTTGGTTAATTTATAGTTTCAACAGTAGCCGATATAATAATTTTTTGAATTAATTTGTATGACAAATGCCAACTAAAAAGTAAACGCGCTATGACTGGTAAACACATCTCTTATGCAGTACAAAATATTGAAGGGCTTTCCTTTGATACCTCCGATATATCAAAAATAGCTTTAGTCACCGAAGGTGGTGGTCAACGTGGTATTTTTACTGCGGGAGTGTTAGATGCTTTTTTGGAAGCTGAGTTTAATCCTTTTTCTTTAATGGTTGGCACATCTGCGGGATCACTCAATTTAGCGTCTTATATTTGTGGCCAATACAAACACGCTTATAAAGTTATTACTCAAGCGACAACGGATCATCACTTTTTTGATGTTTACCGCTTTATTTTTGGCCGAGAAGGATTGGATTTAGATTGGCTAATGCAACAAACGCAAACCAGTTTTGAGCTTGATTGGCATCAAGGGCGTGAAAATATGCGTTCGCGAACGGTACTAGCATCAGCAAGTGGTGTGACTAGCCATCAAGCATCGTATTTTAATTTAAACAGTGATAATTGGTCATTGGCCTTAAAAGCATCATGTGCTGTCCCTGTGTTAAATAAACAGCCTATTTTCTCTCAAAATGAGTTTTGGGTTGATGGTGGTTTGTGTGCGCCGATTCCAGTACAAGAGGCTTACGAACGCGGTTATCGACACATTGTTGTTATACGAACAGTGCCTATCGATACCTCGTTTGACCATTGCTGGATGACAAATATTCGTCGTGCTCTTGGTAATTCTAAAGCCGCGGGTATGATTGAAATGCTATTAGAGCATGAAGATAACTATAGAAAAACCCAAGAGTTTTTAAGTAATCCACCCGATGATGTCACTATTTTTGAAATTCATCCTCAAAAACCATTGAGATCAAAAATGATAGGTAGTGATTTAGCATCATTAGAAATGGATTATCGTTTGGGGTATCAATCAGGTAAGTATTTTTTAAATACTGTTGGTCGCCATATTAATATTAAAGATGCGCCATATAAAACTGATTATAAACATGATGCTACCAATGTTGATTTAATGAAATATGCTTAATATTCAAATATTATCATAGCCAATTGTGATGTATTTGATGAGGAGCACTACTAAGAAGTTGTGAATAAATGAACCAAACTAATGTGGAATTTTCAACCAAGGAGTCGGTATTTACACAGTTAATGGAAAATGACGTTAATAGTATGTGGTTGCAGCGTAAACAAAGTGCTTTCAGTGGTAAAGGTGGCGTACAGATACAGTGGATCAGTGTTACTAATCCAATTAACACCCGCTGTATTGTGATTGTAAATGGCCGTAATGAAAGCTTTTGGAAGTACCAGGAAATTTTCTTTGAATTCTCGCGCCAAGGTTATGATGTTTATGCTTATGATCATCGAGGTCAAGGTGCTTCTGGTCGCTTAACATCAGACCCAGAGTTAGGTCATGTCGATAATTTTGATGATTATGTCGATGATCTACAAGCTTTTGTATCTCAAATTGTTGATAAAGAAAAAACCTATCAACACCGTTTTTTATTAGCGCATTCAATGGGTGGAGCAATCACAACGCTCTATTTAGAAAAATATAAAAGTCATTTTGATGCGGTAGTATTAAATGCACCGATGTTTGGTATTCATATGCCAGTGCCGTTAAAACTGGTTGCATCATCGATTGCAAAAATTATGGAACACTATCAACATGAACCTTCGTATGTTTTAGGGCAAAAGCCGTATCACGAAGAGCCATTTGAAAATAACGCCTTGTGCCAAAGTAAATTGCGTTATATTTGGGCGAAGCACTTATATCAAGTTCATCCTGAATTACGTATTGGCGGACCAAGCCCACGTTGGTTATGGCAAGCAATTCAAGCAGCCGATCATTGTATTCGAGACGTTGATAAAATAGATATTCCGGTATTATTACTGCAAGCAGGCAACGATACTATTGTCGATAATAATAGCCATCGTCGATTCTGTGGCCAAAATAAACATTGCAGCATTAAAGTTATTCGTGATGCGCGCCATGAAATTTTAATGGAAAAAGATGTTATACGTAATCAAGCATTATGTGAAACATTGGCCTTCTTTAATCAATTTATAGTGTAAATTGATCAAAAATAGATTTTGTTAGCTCTTTGCATTAGCGTTAAAACAACGGCGTATTTAATCATTAAATACGCCGTTGTTGTTTGAATGCGAAAGTGAATTATTTACAGCAAATGAAATAAATCTATTGGCAAATAAACCAAGATTTAGCATCAGCTTCAATAAAGGCCTTTTTATGCCATGGTAGCGGTGTTGAAACGGGTGCGATGCGCACATCACCTTTTATTTTACGTGTTGCCAGCACGCGTACACGCCCATCCTTGACGCTTTCGATAGTGCCTTTGTAAGTAACACCGTAAGCATCATCTTTTGACTTTTTATACATACATACCGTTTCACCGACATGGGAAGTAATGAAGGTGGTTTCTTCTGTCCATGCTTCTTCTGTTGGCGCTGGTGTTACATCATCAAGATGCTCAATGGCTTTAGTGCTCATTAGTCGGCGATGAACCGAAAAAGGTTGATAACCTAATAGTTTCGCGCCATCAACCCACGCAGTTTGAGGAATATCGCGGTTTTCAATAATACGCATGGTCACAAAAGGACCGTTAGCACAAATATCAGCCCACAGATCAATAGAAGAAATACGAGCAGCAAAGAGAGGTGTTTCTTGATCGGTATTAGGGTGCTGAACACACCATGTGCCAGTATCTAAATTGACCATAGCGCCTTTGTTGATCTTACATGTCTTGGCTGCTAATTGGTTAAACTGTTCAATATCTTGCTGGGCTTGTTGGTCGCTATTTGAGCAATAACGGTAGCTATAAGAAAACGTTTCTTTGGGATAAAACAAACCTTTATCAACAACGACGCCATTGCTACGAACGGTATCGGCGCCAATAAACTTTTTAGCCGCAGTTTTAAAACTGTAATCAGGTGCGGGTTTTGGTGGTGGTGGTGTCGAACTACAACCCGCAAGTACAGCAATAACTGCTGCAAGAGATACACGGGTAAAAAGGGTGTTGTACATGCTAGCCCCCAGAGAAAATGCTTTTTGATATAGATATTCAAAAAACGCTAATAATAAATAAGTCTATAGGGGACAACAGAAATTGTTAGGAAGCAAGCCATTATTCTGTTAAAAAATATGAGTTTTAATAGATTCAATGAGTTAGTGGTGACAAAGATTTGCTTATTAGACGAGGTGGGTCGTTATTGTGGTTTTTATCGGCGCTACAATATAATCAGCCCATTGATGAGAGCCATCAATGGGCTGTAAAGTGATTGATAACTAAATAAGATTAATCTGCAAAACTATCAAGTAATGTTTGTGAAATGATAAAGTAGTTAGTACCTGTTTTCGCTTCTACAAAATCAAGTAGGCGATCATAATGACCGTCGCTATCGGCAAAAACCATCTGTTGCAACGATGTGCTCATCGTAACAGGCGAAGCGGTTAAACCGATAAACATGGTGCCATGTTCCATCGCATTACCGTAAGGACGGTTTTGACGCAGCATTTTGATTTCTTTTTCTTCAACAACCACTTTACTCTTATTCGTATGAGCCCAAACTGGTTTGACATCATCCTCAAACTCAATGTCATCAAGTTTAGTACGACCAATCACTTGCTCTTGATATTCAGTTGATTGCTTGTCCCATAGACCTTGACGGTCAATGTAACGTTGAACAGTTAAGTAGCTACCACCTTGGTGGATCTCAATATCATCAGCAACCAATACTGCTTTCATACGCGCTTCATTTTTCGGGTTTTCTGTGCCATCAACAAAATCAATCATGTCGCGGCTATCAAGGTATTTAAAACCTTGAATATCTTCAATTAAAGTAGCAACGTCAGCAAAAGCTAATGCTAAATATTTAGCCGCTTGGTAGTTTAAATCCATACGTTCAGATTTAATCATAATGAAAACATCACCAGCAGTACTTGGGAATTGGCGTTCGCCATCAACCATGGCTTTAAAATCTTCCAGTAAAGCGGGTGCAGCGACTGTTGGGAATGCGGTTGACCAACCTTGACGAGATACAGCAACAGTAAAGCTAAGGTCTGCGGTTGAATCTTTTTGACCAATAGATTTTTCAATGATCTGAATTTTGGCAAAAGCATCGCTCACCGCTTCAGCATTTACATCAGCTTTAAAAACAAAAGTGAGGTATTCAGCAAAAGTATTTGGGTTTGATAAAGCACCTGGTTGAGCGCGTTCAGATAACATTGCATTCATAATAGTAGACCTTAATTAAAGCTATCTTGTAACGGTACGCTTTTTAGATAGCGAGCTATAGGTAAATTTGCGTAATGTAAAGTTTCACATTTTAGGCTGTAAAATGATACCTAATCTGTTGTTAATAGTGAAACTATGAAGTGTTCTAATGAGTTATATCATTAATATTTTTTACTTCTAATTTTATTAACGCGAGATGACAACGAAATGGTGAGTGATAACGAGTAAAGCATCAAAATGCATGAGGCAAAAAAGCGACATTGAGGCGATTATTATTTGCGTTCAAGCATGCTTTATTTGTAGGGCATGAACGATTAAAACTACGCAAAAAAAAGATCAATGACTAGTCTTTTTTTGTAATTTTATTACGAACATGGCGTTGCTCACAAACTTGTTGTTATGTGCTTTTTTCAATGAAAAACCTTTGATACTAAGTACTACATGTCGACACAGGTTTCTTTAGGAGGGTATTGTGTCTATTAACTCTATCGATTATTCAGAAATTTCTTCCGTTTCATCTAAGTGGGAACACAAAGACGAGTCGGCGACCAACATCGCAGATAGCAAGAAGCAGCAAGGTGCTGCAAGACGACGCATTGAGATGCTACGCGATATTCAAGCAAGTGGGTTAACCCTTGCCGAAGCTAGAGAGTTAGGTTTATTGCATTAAGTATGGAGTGAATCAGGGCATTAGCCATTAGAGGCAAGATGCATGTATCAGTTATTTGTTAACCGCATTACAACGCAACAAATGTTAGACGTAAATTATAGTCAGAGCCAATCTAACAGCCGTTACATGATTAACGCGAGCGATACGTTTACTGTTATAGCTCGCACTCTGAACTCACCATAGGGATGCCGATCGCGGTGTCCCTTTTTCTGGTTTAAATCCCCCCAAACAACCACCGTCATTCCCTACAGTGAATGCCCGCGAGGGCGATAGGGAATCTACTTGCCGCAGGTTGAATATTTAAAGTAAAAATATGGCTATCCTATGTTTTATATTTTGAGGAAAGCGCCCGATTTTGTGATTACTATCGGGTTCCATAAGTAAAAATGCATCTGATTTATAAAGTTTTTTATATTGTTAAGAGATAAATACGGGCGTATGTTCAAAGAACAAATTCGGGCAAGTTGTTAATATAATAAGTTGTTAGGTTTATATTATGTTATAGTAGTGAACATATTAACAAGGAGGTTTAATGACGTTAGATATATGGTTTTATTATGTTTTGGCTGTTTTCGTTTTAACTGCATCACCGGGACCAAGTTCTTTATTATGTATGACGAAAGGTGTTTGCTCTGGTTTTAAGGCTGGCATATATACAGCCTTGGGAAGTTTAAGTGCTATTTTTTGTATTTTAACACTTTCATTTGTTGGGTTAGGTGTTGTAATTGCATCATCAGAAGTTGCTTTTAATTTTATTAAATGGAGTGGCGCTGCTTACCTTATTTATCTAGGTGTAAAGTCAATTATTGCCCGACAGCAATCTTATGAAATATCGAGTGATCGTTCTTTATCATATCAGAGTTTTTATAAGCATTATTTAAGTGGATTTGTTGTTGGGGCTAGCAACCCGAAAGCCATTGTGTTTTTCACTGCCTTATTTCCACAATTCATTGATTCTTCTGTCTCATTAATGCATCAATATATTGTTTTTTCAGTTACATTTTTGGTGTTTGAGTTGTCTTGGCTTTGTTTATATGCTTACTTAGGCTCTAAGTCGTCTTCTTGGATCTATAAAAATGGTCGAGCCAAGTTATTTAATAGATTAACTGGCGGTGTCTTTATTAGTGCAGGAGCTTTGCTTTCAACTGCAACTCAAAATTAACCTAACAAATAAGGATATGTGTCGCGCAGCCGACACCTATTCGAAGTGTTGGACAAGCCCGAGCGGCTTTATATAAGTAAATATTGGGAATGTCATGAAAGGTGATACTGAAAAGAAGTCGAGCGTTATCCTTGGCGTGAACCAATAATTTTAATACTTTGATTTATAATGAAATCCTCTTTAATTATTACGCGTTAATGCCATTATCCTTATTATTTTACGTTTTTATCTGGGTCGAAAAATCCCCGCTAATTGCATGACATGTTGGCAGCAGGGGCAAAAGGGTTGTGCCGTTAAACGGACAATTTTTTGCTGTGGGGGCAACGTCAGTTGCCCTGCTAACATAGAGGCATATTGGATCAGTTGAAGTTGTTTTTTCTCATGTCCTCGTAAAAACATAGGACACCCATAACTTTCTCTTTAGAAAACAGATAGTAATTAACGCTATTGTCGGTGCTGATTACCGTCATTCCCTACAGTGAATGCCCGCGAGGGCGATAGGGAATCTACTAGCCGCGCGTTGTTGAATTTATGTTTTCCTGAAAATTTAACGTGTTTCACTGGCGTCTTTAAGGCTCGATCACGCGTTGAGTAGATCACGGATAGTTCGTGCCTCACTTCCGAGATGACGAGTATGGGACTGAGTCTGTATCACATCTTAAAACAAAAGATAGAGAATCTACTCACCGTGGGTTGAATTTTTAAAATAAAGATATGGCTGTCCTATGTTCATTCGCTTTAAAATGGTTTCGTGTATTCAAATAGGCAGTCAAGTTGAAAATTTTAATTACAGGCACAGCGGGTAGAGTTGGTCGTGCAATCTACATCAATCTAATGAAAAAACATCAAGTTGTTGGAATAGATAGAACGCCATGTTCAACCGCTGATTATGTCGGGGATATTCGTGATACAGCTTTATTGACTAAAGCTTTAGAAGGTGTCGAGGTTATTATTCATACCGCGGCTCTGCATGCCCCTCATGTAGGACTGGTATCTGACAATGAGTTTGAAGACATTAATATAAAAGCAACCGAGCAATTAGCCTTACTGGGGGTAAAAAAGGGCATTAAACATTTTGTGTTCACGAGCACGACAGCCCTTTATGGTTTTGCATCAACGCCAGCGGGAGTCGCGGGTTGGGTTAATGAAACAGTAACGCCAAGCCCTAAAACGATTTACCACAAATCAAAGATTGAGGCTGAACAGATACTTGAAAACATCTCAAACGTGTTCAATTTACCTGTCACTGTTCTGCAAATGTCTCGCTGTTTTCCAGAGCCAGTAAACGTAATGGCTGTTTATCGTTTAACTCGTGGTATTGATGCTCGAGATGTTGCCAGTGCTCATGCTTGTGCTATAGAAAAACGTTTACCGGGATTTAGACGCTATATCATTTCTGGGCAAACGCCGTTTAGCAAAACAAATTGTGACAGGCTGTATCAAAACGCTGATGATATTATACGAGAGTTTGCTCCAGAGCTTGCTGAAAGCTTTGCGAATCGAGGTTGGCGTTTACCTCAATCACTTGATCGGGTTTATGATTCAACGCTGGCACAACAAGAACTCGGTTGGCAGCCCAAATATGGTTATGAGAGCGTATTAAGTATGCTCGATAATGAAAGCGCTGAGGTGCTTCCGATCCTAAGCTACAGTTAACAAAAGCATCAATAAAGATATGGCTATCCTATATGTCGTCTGCTTTATAAACATAGGCTAGCCATAACTTTCTTTTTAGAAAACAGATAATCATTAACGCTATTGTCAGGGCGGATGATTGTTACTCTCAACGGTAATTACACACATTCAACCTCTTCAACTGGGTTAAACTCTGTAATACACCCTTTACCTTGCATCTTGGATTGATACATTGCCATATCTGCACAATGCAATACGTTATCAATACCAGTAACATCTTCTGGTTCAATATAATAATAACCAATACTGGCACCGACATGGATAATGTGTTCTTTAATATGAATGGGCTGAGAAATGCTAGCGATAATACGCTCGCCAATATTAATAATAGGCTCACGGTTTTTTACTGGATTTAATACCGCAACAAATTCATCGCCAGCTAAGCGTGTCACAATATCGTTTTGGCGTACGCTTTGCATTAATTTCTTGGCAACTATTTGCAGAACATGATCACCAACTTCGTGCCCATAAGAATCATTTACAAATTTAAAGCCATCTAAATCAATAAATAAGACAGCCATAACATAAGTACGTGGTAATGCGAGTTTTTCTACTAAATAGTGGTGTAAAAACTCACGATTAGGTAAGTGTGTTAAAGTATCATGCTGAGCGATATAGGCTAAACGCTGGGCTTCTTTTACAGAGCTAATATCAGAAGCAAGCACTACAATTTGGCTGTCATTGGTTTCGTTATCAATAATTTTATTAATTTTTAAATGTAATGGTGTTGAGACTTTCTTGTTGCGATTATAAAACAAGCATTCACCTTGCCATTGCTGATCTAACGCTAAGGCCATTAAAATGTCTTTTTTCATCGGCAAATCGTCAGTGTCAGTCAATACTGAACGATAATATTTACCAATAATCGTAGCACTTTCTTGCCCGATTAAACGACAAAATGCTCGGTTTACCATTTCTATATGACCATGGCTATTAAGTAATAAGATCGCTTCACGGCTATTATCAAATATCTTTGCTGCTAAGTGTTGCTGTCGTTCAGCGAGGCTCTTTTCTGTGACATCTTCAAGCGCAAATAGCGTTTGATGCTTATGTGATAACGGATGGCTCACCAGTTGGTATATTGCTGTTCCATTTGCGTTTACTGCTTTGATCAGCTCATGATTAAACTGTTTCTTACCAAGTAATGCATTTTGTAGAGATTGTTGAAAAAGTTCAGGATCTGACGGGTTAATCACATCACAAATATGCTTAGATAACAGTGCTTGTGGAGAATCGTGAAATAATTTTGAGCAGCTATCATTGGCTAAAATAATATGGCCTGCATGATCAACCACTAATAATGCATGTTGCACTGTACTGATCACATCATCAGCAAACGCTTTCTCATATTCTAACTGAACAATAGTATGCTTTATTTTAGATTCTCGCTGATTTAGCTTAATAATCATGGTATTAAAATAATTAATCAACTTACTAAATTCATCTTTTGAATTTGATTGCTGCTGCACCATTTCAGTTTGATTAAAATGAATAACATTAATCATCGCATCATTCAGTTGACGAATAGGGCTAATCATCCAATGCCGTAAGCGATGAATAACAAAGCTACTTAATAAAACTAAAATTACTAATAAGTAGAGACTAATTTCTAGTTGCGACCATTTTAATGCGTGTAATCCATCTAATGATACGACAATCCTCATCTTTGCGAGTTCTGTTTCATCCATATAAATGGGTACTAGCATATATAAATGTTGCTTGCTAAAAACATGACCTTGCTTTGTTAGCGTTAATTCTTCAGCATTATTGGTTGAAGTATGCAATTTATCTGTATTGTTAAAGTTAGCGAAAACAGTGTCAGCCGCCGTTAATACAGAAACAGAAACAAGCATAGGATCAGCAGAAAATGCAGATAAGATCTCTTGGCCTGTAATTGCATCATCAAATTGAATAGCTGCGGTTAAATTGGCACCTATGCCTGTACTTAAAATATTGATCCGATTAACTAAATTCTGTTTTTCGCTCTCGATATATTGATAAGAGCTTAACGTTTGAAAGACGATAAAAAGTACAACAACAAAGAACACCAACGGCAAATATAGGCGCTGATTAAGAGAAAGAGAATGCATCCAATTATTTCGCATGATGTTCCCCTCCCTGTTGTGGAGTGTTTACTGAAGGTAATATCGCTATTTTCAATAGTTTCGAACTTATCGTTATTTCTGATTTTTTTATGCTTGATAAAGCAATAACCGGACGTATTTTATTATTGACTGAACGTAATTCAATCATTCCGCCTTTATCTAAAAAGGAGTCACCCGTACCTATGGTTAATACTCCTTTTTCAATAGGGATTTGAGATAAGCCAATTGCTTTCTGGCGAGAAAAATAGGCGATTTGGCACTGAGCGAGTTGGCTTATATTGGTTAATGTAACAATTTTATTATTTTGGCCCTTGAGTAAGCGACTTAACGTTAAGGCGATATTATCTGTACCTAATGTACAAAATGTTAACTTGTTATTTTGTTGAGGCCAGGTCACAAACTGAGAAAAACGGTAAATATAGACCGCAGATATTTCATAGTCAGCAATGTTATCAGCATGCGCTTTATTGGTTGTAGCGTGAATACAAATCGTCAAGCTAACGACGGCATATATAAAATACAGGCGGCAAAAATGGTAGGGCTTATTAATAAGACCTACCAATAATTTCGATGTTAATTTACTCGTGGGACAATCGCTAGTTTGCATTCTGCCTCATTACAATCTGGTCCATGATAAACGTAAAAACGCAGTTTCCTCTATTGGTGCCTTATTGGGTAAATCTTGGTAGGTTGAACTACCTAAACCATCAACAACAAACTCGACAAGAGGCCAAGCGTGATTGTATTGCCACGCAACACGCATATCCATTGTCGTGATCTCGGGCACGTTATAAAAATCAATTGGCGATGACACCGAACCTTTATGTTTTAGCCAGCTGTCAATTTGCCATTGAGCGTTAATTGTCCACATCATTTGTAACGAAACGTAATGGTTTGGTTGGTGATCATATAACCCTTTGTATCCGCCACTATCATAGCTATTGCATGATGCATATATAGAATCACATTGAGCCTGTGTATCTATATAACTGTATGATGCATTAAAATGTAATTTATGGGTTGGTTGCCAGAAAAAGGCTAACTCAGCACCGTAGCTCTGGGCATCTAACGCATCAACATAATTAAATTCATGAATAGCAATTTGTCCAGGCTCCACTGAACCGTCAGAACAGACGCCATAACGGCACAGCCATTGTCCATTATCTAACATGCGTAGGTTTTTATATTGACTAAAGAAAATCGTTGTATCAATCGAAAATGTGTCTGAAATTTTACCACGATAGCCCACATCCCATGTTATAACGGATTCATTCTTCATATCCAAATTGCCTGTTGTCAACGCCAACATTGGGTATTGGGTATAACAGTTTGGATTTGTAACATCACAGTTAGGAAATGGGGCAACCACTGCGCCTAATCCATATATATCTGTTGTTGAGTCAACCGCAGAAGGGGTGACAACAGCTCGACCAACGCCAGCCCATAATTGATGATTATTAGATACACGGTATAACAATCGAGCTTGAGGCTGTAATTCAGTGGTATTATTGCGCGTAAAATGCTCGACTTTAACCCCTAAACTTGAGGTTAATTTATTCGTTAGTTGGGTTTCTAGTTGTGAGTACGCATTATAAATTTGCTCTCGTTGCGTCTGTTGCTTACTTGTACGCTGGTATGGATTCATATCAGCGTAAAAGTATTCTTTTGATTGTGGTACTTTTACTTTAGTAAAGCGCGTACCTAAACCTAATGTCAGTTCATTATATTGATTGACTTGCTTTATTATTAACGCATCAGCATTAAAGGTGTCGTATTCACCATTAGCAGTTGGCTCTGTTCTTGAATTACTATCAACCCATAATGTTGCTTCATAGTGAGTATCAGCAACCGTTTTTCCCAAATTTAAGTTACTATAAAAACCGCGAGAGAAATCTTTTAATTGTGTTTGATAACCAATCACTGCACTCATTGGATAATTCGAGTAAATAGGCTGCTCTAAAACGTAGTAACGATACCAGTCAGAATGTTGAGATTTAGTATGATAGCCACCGACTTGCCACGTTACGAAGCGATCGTCTTCGATATAATCCGTACGAAAGTCAATATTATAATTATTCCACTCATCATCATTAAACGAGTAATAATCAGATTGAACACCTTTTATCGATAACCTTGCTGTCGTCATATCATTAATTTGAAAACCGTTACGATAACTGGCTTTTTTATAGTTATATTCACCCGCGTCGACTTCAAAAAACTGACCGAGGGTTTCATTACTATTTTTAGTGATGATATTAATAACACCATTAGTGGCATTGCCTCCCCACATCGTCCCTGCAGAACCACGTAAAATTTCAATACGATCAATATCTTCTAAAATGGTGTCAATCGTGTGCCAAAAGGTACCTGACATTAAAGGGCTAAATACACTGCGTCCATCCACCATCACTAAAAGTTTATTAAACAGGGTTTCGTTTAAACCTCGCAGTGATATTTGCCAGTTAAACTCACTGATCTTAGTGACCTGCACACCAGGGGCTAATGCTAAGGCCTCTGCAATAGAGCGAACACCACTGCGCTTAATTTGTTCATTGGTGATCACATATACCGCAGCAGGTACATCGTTTAAGGGTTGCTCTTTTTTGGCTGCTGTGGTCACTGTTACGCTTTGTGTTGTGAGTTCATCTAAATCCATCGACATTAAATCATCAATTTCAGATGCTAATGAAATATTGGCATAGCACGAAAAGTAAAGTGCTGAAAATAAAACAGGTGAATAACTTAGGTAATTTTTCATAATTATTAGAAGTAAAGGTCTCGGAATAATTCTAACAAATTTATTATGGTTATTAATAATTATAGTTACTTAAAAAACAATACCTTAATAGCATTGTGGAAGGGTGAAAATATTCTTTCATAGTTATTAATAAAATAATCAGATAAATAAAAAAACAATTAATCAATATTCTGAGTCAATATATTTACTCACTGCCATGGATGTTGATATTTCATCATGGTTTAAATTCCAAATAGGAATTATATTTTTTATGACTAAATGTAAAATATTCGACTTAGTTAACATCTCGTTCTTTTTTTAAACAACAATTTGATAAGAATTTTTGTTTGCGGTTATTGAGTACCCGTGAGGGCGATAGGGAATCTACTGTCTATCTGCGATCGAGTTTATATAGCTTCGTAAAATTTAAGGTGTTTTATTAGTAGGTTTAATAGTGCCGAGTGTATGTGTTAAGTTGTTGTTATTTATAAGGTGAATACAGTTGTTGTGAATGGGATTTTTAGGGATAAATTTGACACAAAGCTGAATGTTAGGAGTAGAGAAAAAGAGTAAGATTAGCGTCAAATTTTCTATTCTGGATTTACCATGAAACACGTTCTACTTTTAGTGCTTGCTGTTCTTTCTTTTCAAACATATGCCCAAGCAAAATATGTGTGTACTAAAGATCATGTCGAGCGTGATGTTGAAGTTATTTATCATGCACCAAACAGTAATACTTTGTGTGAAGTTAAATATACAAAAAATAATCACAGTGAAATTTTATGGAGCGCTAAGCATAAAGTAGGTTATTGCGAAACGAAAGCACAGCAATTTACTGAAAAATTGGCTGGTTTTGGCTGGTCTTGCTACGCGGTAAATGATCACGCAGCTGAGTAATTATTGGATTATTAACCCCTTTTATTATTAGCATGCCCTCTATTGCTATAACAATTATAGAAGCATAAATATGGTTATTGGTGGCTATATTTTTGCTTCTAATTATATTGTTGTTAGCTCTTTTATCTTCAAATATTCGTATTTATTATTTATAAGCGAGTTCTTACCTTCTAAATCGTACTTTCAAACTATATTAATAATTAACATATAACGATGTCATATGCTGCTTGGCTTGTTTTATTAGAGGAAGTTGAACATGCGACAAAACATTGATGCAGATTATATTCATAAGTTAAACAAACACTTTCACGATCAAGAAGAGGCATATAATTATGATTCTCGTATGGGAGCAAAGTATGATTATGAGTCACAACAACAGACGATCAAAGAGCTAGAGTCGGTATTAGGGCATACACTACCTAAAGGCGGAACCGTTGTTGATGTGGCTTCAGGAACGGGTAATTTAGCCGTTAAGCTTGCAGCGACTAATTGGTATAGGCAGGTAATAGCGGTTGATATCAGTGAGCGTAGTTTAGATGTAGCGCATCAAAATGCCCGTAAAATGAAAACAACGATTAAAACCATTACCTCAGATATGACCACATTGCCTTTTGATGATAACAGTGTTGATTTGGTCGTCGGTTGTGCCTTTCTGCATCATCTTCCGAATCCGATAATCTTTATGCAGGAAGTATTACGTATTTTAAAACCCGGTGGTGAGTTTATTATTATTGGTGAGCCGACAACACATGGTGGACAATTGATAGATATTATTAAAGCCCCACTAGTATGGATTAATAATTTACGACGTTACTTTTTTAATCAGCGTCAGCAGCAAATGCGTTGGGATCATGCCAATATTGATGTGCATGATTTTAATCAACAAGATGCAGAACAATTATTACAGGGTTTTAAAGCACCAAAGATCATTACCGAAGGTTTTTTATCACCAATAATAGATCAAGGGTTGATGACTCCGATTCGAAGTATATTGAGTGAAAAATCTAGAATAAAACCGCTTTTTTTATCAATTAATCGTGCTCTTACTTGGTGTGATGTGACTATTTTTAATAATATTATTCCTAAGTTTTGGCGAGTGTCATTAAAACTTAGTGGTGAAAAGCCATAACATATATTTAGCTATCAAATAGCAACCGTATTGTTAATTATGTTGTAAGTAGGGTAGCGCATCATGTTTTGTTTAGCGATACCCGTTATTTGTGATCATTTAATTGTTTCAAAATAAAATTTATAGTTACGCACACCGTCTATTTGAATGCCTTTTTCTGTTAATTCAAGGTATTGTTTGAGCTTAACAGTTCTAAAATCCATCGCCTTTAGCGCCAGAATTATGCGTAGTTCATCCATTGAACGCGATTTAGCATCAGCACTACAGCTGTTGCAGACAACATGTGTCTTTTGCTTAAAACCAATCTGATTAAGCCAGTTGAGATCGTTGGTGTCTTTACGTAAACCGCAAAAGTAACACTGATTTTGTTGTTTCGATGCTGCTTGTTCTCTCAATGCTTTTGGAGATGCAGCTTGTGAAGCTGGAGTATTTTTCTTGTTATTAAACGCAGATAACTGCACGACATTAGACATATAAATGACTCTTACTTTTAAAGAATTACAGTATATAACTGAACATTATTGTGGTGTGGTTTTATATGGTATTTTTTTCGATTAGGGAAGCGACTAAAACTGTACGACGAACATCATGATAATGACTAAAGGTTGAATTTATTTGTAATTAAGCATCATTGCTATTGCAACAATGATGCTTAAAAACGGGATGATATTATAGCGATAATTATGCTTTATCTTGTGCTAACCATTCTGCCACTTGCTTGGTGTAGTAGCTCACAATAAGATCTGCACCAGCGCGTTTAAATCCGGTTAAGGTTTCATACACAACGCGCTTTTCATCAAGTGCGCCCGCTAATGCAGCAAACTTGATCCCTGCATATTCGCCACCGACTTGATAAACCGCCACAGGTAGGTTGGTTTTACGACGAAGATTGGCAACCACATCAAGGTAAGGTGTACCTGGTTTTACCATCAGAATATCTGCACCTTCTTCCTCATCAAGTAAAGCCTCTACTAAGGCTTGACGACCGTTAGCACAATCCATTTGGTAGGCTTTGCGATCGCCGCTTAATTCACAGTCAACTGCGGTGCGGAAAGGGCCATAGAAGGCAGAGGCAAATTTTACTGCATGAGCAAGGATCGCCACATGTTCAAAACCTGCGGCATCTAATCCTTCACGAATGGCTTTAACTTGACCATCCATCATTGCTGACGGCGCTAACATATCAGCCCCCGCTTTTGCCGCTGTAACGCTTTGTCTAACTAATAACTCAAGCGTTTCATCGTTTAATACATGCTCATCATGGTAGACACCGCAATGACCATGAGTCGTGTATTCGCAAAAGCAAATATCGGGGATCACCATCATGTCAGGACAAGCAGCTTTGATGGTTTTAACCATACGTGCTAATAAACCGTTATCGTTCCATGTGTCACTACCGATTTCATCTTTAGTATGTGAAATACCAAATGGCATTACATAACGTACACCCAATTTATAAAGTGCATGTATTTCATCAGCCAGCATAGTTTCTGGAATACGTGAAATGCCCGGCATGGTGCTAATAGGCACCGCTTCAGTTAAGTTTTCTTCAATGAAGATCGGGTGAATAAGATCAGCCAATTTAAATTCATGTTCACGCACAAGATCACGCATATTAGCGCTACGGCGCATACGACGGACACGTTTAATTGGTACAGAGATAGGGTTGGTCATTGGAATATTCTATTATTATGTTAATCGTGCATACATCATACAAATGTTAGGGTTGATGATGCAAGCAGTTATGTGGCTTGTTTAAAAGCCACCTACACTTAATTTGATAGCGATTACTCTGAGGATATTATGAAGGTTTTATTATTATTAATGGTTACTGTTTTTTCTTTTCAGGCATACGCTCAAGATCAATATGTATGTAAAAAAGGGCATAGCGAACGTACTGTCGAGGTGATATACAGCCAACCTAATACTAAGGTGCCCTGTGAGGTTAAATATACTAAGCCAAGTGGCAGTCAAATCTTATGGCATGCTAAACATGAGATCGGTTATTGCGAAGCCCAAGCACAACAGTTTGTGACCAAGTTAACAGGGTTTGGTTGGTCTTGTCAGAAGGTGGATACAGCAGCAGTTACTCAGCCATTAACGTAATAAGTATCAACAATTGGAATTATTTTCTTGGATCAAGAAAGGGCGCTTTTTTGATCCGTTTTTAATGATTGTGGTCATGATAGCGTGCTCAACAAAAATAAAAATGGTCAATATAGCAGTGATATATAGACGTGTTTGTGAAGCAAGGTCGATAGATTTTTCCTATCAGATTAATCAGTTAAAACTGCTTTTGTTTTTATGATTAGCGGGATAGATTAGTTGTAATTAATTTAAAAATAAGATCTGGACATTCATTATGACAACCATGACAACGCGTTGCCCACATTGTAAAGCATTGAACCGTTTACCTCTTGACCGTATTAATGACGAAGCGACATGTGGCTCTTGCAAAGAAAAATTACTTGATGGTATGCCGATTGAAGGTACTACTGATAACTTCGCTAGTTTAATAAATGGTGATAAACCGGTCGTCGTTGATTTCTGGGCCCCTTGGTGTAGCCCATGTGTTGGTTTTGCACCAGTATTTGCTGATGTTGCAACTGAGCGTAATGGCGCAGCGCGTTTTGTTAAAATTGATACCGAAGCGCAACAAGCACTCGCAGGTCAATACCGTATTCGTAGTATTCCAACCATCATGGTATTTAAAGGTGGTAAAATGATCGACATGCTAAATGGTGCTATGCCAAAAACTGCTTTTGATGAGTGGTTAAATAACGCCCTAACAAAATAACGCACAGTGATGTGCAGATAAAATGGCACTATTTGCTGGTGGCATGTTAATTAGTAAAGCCTAGTTATTAATAGAGGTAACTAGGCTTTTTTGTACATGTAAGTTGGCTAAATATCAATAAGGCGCACTATTTTGCGTATTATTTATGCTATTTATGTATAAATGTAAAAAAACACTATGCTAAATTTTTAATGTGACCAATATCTCTATATACTCTCGCCTCGGCCAGAACAATTACGTTCAGCCACCTTATTACAAGCTGTCACTAGGATATGTGAACGACCCACGGAGTTGGACCGGCGTTAATTATAGCTTGTTAATTTAGGTGACTTGTATGTTGTACCATTGGACGAACACTCTTTTCGTTGTTTACGTATATTCACGTAATCCCCATCTTTTGTTGAACCTTCAGCAAATGTTCCTTCGATGCTGCAATACATTCAATACCTTCATTATTCGACACCCATTTATGAATACAACAGGACGAAATAATGCAGTTGTTAATTAGTTTGGCCGGTATAGCAATACTGGTTTTATGCGCGATTTTACTATCAGATAACCGTAAAGCGATCAATTGGCGTACAGTCATTGGTGCATTAGTGTTACAAGCAAGTTTCGCCGCGTTAGTATTATATATTCCGCTAGGGCAGAAAATGCTTGGTGCAATGAGTGATGGTGTTGCTGGTTTATTGAGCTTTGCCGATGTGGGCATTAATTTTGTTTTTGGTGACCTAGCCAATATTGAAAAAAGCGGCTTTGTGTTTGCAATTCGCGTACTGCCGCTAGTGATTTTTATTAGTGCGTTAATTTCGTTGCTGTACTATTTCGGTGTTATGCAGTGGGTAATTAAAGTTCTTGGTGGTGGTATTCAAAAGCTATTAGGCACTAGCCGAGCAGAGTCATTGGTGGCAACGGGAAATATCTTTCTGTCACAAGGTGAGTCTCCGCTACTTATTCGTCCTTTCTTAGCTAAAATGACTCGTTCAGAACTTTTTGTGGTAATGACATGTGGTATGGCATCTGTTGCTGGCTCTGTGCTTGGTGGTTATGCTGGGCTAGGGGTTGAACTGAAGTTTTTGATTGCCGCGAGTTTCATGGCTGCACCTGGTGGTTTGCTAATGGCTAAAATTTTAGTACCTGAGCAAGAAACGCCAGAAGAGCAAGTTGAGATTGAAATGGCAACCAGTGAGCACAGTAATGCGATTGATGCTTTAGCTGCTGGTGCAATGAACGGTATGAAAGTCTCGGTTGCTATCGGTACAATGTTAATTGCATTTGTGAGTGTGATAGCAATGGCAAATGCAGGTCTTGAGCAAGTAGGTCACGGTTTAGCCAATCTAACCGCTACAGTTGGTATGGATACGGTATCACAATGGTTTGCAACAACACCGCTGAGCATGCAACTTATTCTGGGCTATATTTTTTCACCATTAGCGTTTGTTGTTGGTGTGCCTGCCAATGAAATGATGGCTGCAGGTACCTTTATTGGTGAGAAATTGATCCTTAATGAATTTGTCGCTTTTATGGATTTTGCATCGGTTAAGCAGACCTTATCAGCACATACCCAAGTAATTATTACGTTTGCGTTATGTGGCTTTGCCAATATTGGCTCAATTGCGATTCAAATTGGTTCAATTGGTGTAATGGCACCAGAGCGTCGTAGTGATGTTGCTCGATTGGGCCTTAAAGCGGTTATTGGTGCGACATTAGCTAACTTAATGAGTGCAACATTAGCGGGTATTTTTGTTGCGCTATAAGTACTAACTCGGTAACAAGTACGATAAAAAATGAAGCCGCAGTAAGTTCCTTACTGCGGCTTTGTTGTTATTTTAATACTGCTTTTTATGGGTAGCTTTAACAATGGCTATTTATCAAATTGTTTAATTAATACTGAGGTGTCAGCACGATTAAATCCACGTTGTTGCAACTTTTCATATTCGCTATCAACTTGTTTTGCTAATGGTAATTCAACATTTAGTTTCTCTGCGGCATCAAAGCAGATAGCCAGATCTTTACGCATCCAATCTATAGCAAAACCAAAATCAAATGAATCTGCAGCCATGGTTTGAGCGCGATTTTCTAATTGCCATGAACCAGCAGCCCCATGTTTTAATACTTCGGTCATAGTGTGAATATCAAGTCCAGCCGCTTTAGCGAGTGTGACTGCTTCAGATAACCCTTGCAATACACCCGCAATACAAAGTTGATTCGCCATTTTAGTTATTTGGCCATAACCTGTTTCACCCATTAGTGTGGTTGCTTTAGCATATTTTTCGATCGCGGGTTTGGCTTTGTTAAATACCGCTTGATTACCGCCGACCATGACGGTTAAACAGCCATTAATAGCGCCAGCTTCACCACCTGATACTGGTGCATCTAAAAAGTCACAACCGATAGTATGCGCAGCATCGGCAATTTCTCGTGCGACATCGGCAGAGGCAGTGGTATGGTCAACCAAGATAGCGCCCGGTTTCGCCGTTACAAGAATACCGTGTTGGCCTTTATAAATTTCACGGACGTCATCATCATTGCCAACACAGGTAAATACAATGTCAGCATCTTTTACTGCGTCACAAGGGGTAAGCGCAATCGTGCCCTGATATTCTTGTACCCAAGCGTTTGCTTTGGCTTGGGTGCGGTTATAAACTGTTACGTGATAGCCTGCTTTAGCAAGGTGTCCTGCCATTGAGTAACCCATTGTTCCCAGACCTAAAAAAGCAACGTTTGCAGTCATAGCTAATACTTCCTTGATTATTATTGTGATCAATTTGTAACATCATAACAGACAACATTATTACGTAAATGGACATCCTTTGTGTGTGTTTTGTGCAAATGAGTGAGGTTTATCAATAGGATTAATTATTCGAGATTAATCGCTTGTAACAAATTGTGTTGCCAATTATCATAACACTCACTTTTATTTTAGGATGGGTTTAGATAAGCACCATGCTGTCAGCTGTATTGCGGATTATGTTTATAGTGATATGTTTAGGAGCAAGTTCATTTGCTTCGGCATCGTCACAGCTGAACATTGACCACATTGCACAGACCCATCCTGTATATATTGCACAGACCCATCCTGTATATAGTGATGTTATTGAAGCGCCAATCGTTAACGCTCTGATTACGCCACGCCATTGTGAGTCGTTACAGCAGCATCAGAGCGAGTCAGCGCCGACCCAAAAGCATCCAACAGATCGCTATGTTAGTAATAATGGTTTACCGGTTTCTGTTTATAACACTAAGTTAGTGTGGAATTTCCCCTCGCCAACTAGCATCAAATCGCCACACCATAGTGGTAAACACCATCGTTTAGAAGTGATTGATTTAAACAATATCATTAATACTTCAACTCGATCACTCAATAGTTTCCATCATAATGCTGATGAAATAGCACCAACATTTGAATTGGCGTTTGAATTGCCAGTATTGCCTATACCACTGCTTACTATCGGGTATGCAGAACCCCTCAGCCCGCAAACGGATTGGATATTAACGACAAAATCCACATCATCGCGTATATCCGGCTGGAAAGAATCAAATCAACTCTATTCACATTACGGACATTCGTTCGTTACAGCATAAGATATTACTAGCCTCTATGTCATTTATGGCGTGGTGTGCTTTACTTAGTGATGTCGCTTTCACCAACACATAAAACGTTCTATTAATTTATGTATTAAATCTATCAATAACTATTATTAAGGCTAATTGTTATCGGCTGTGAATATGATAACAACGCGGTGTTTTGTCTTTTAAAGATAAAAACGAATAATAATTATTGATGTGTTATCGGTCGCAACAAGCTGAACTTGTTGCTAGATATATGGCTTAAAATAATGAGAAAAAAGAATAATAAACAGATTCTGAATCATTACTCAGCATGGAAATATGTTGTGCTAATTGTGACGGTCTCGATTATGTTGCTTAGTGCTATTCCAACCTGGTATGGCGAAAATGCGGCAGTACAAATCAGTGCGAAAGGCGGCGCCATGCCAACACCTTTTGAGATTCAACGTGTTCTAAAAGACCATGGCATAGAAGCCAAGACTATTGAACAGCAGCCAACTCGCACAATTGTGGTGGTTAATTCAACCAAAGAACAAACCAACACTAAAGAAGCATTAAACAGCATCGTTCATAATGAAGGCCGTTTAACATTAGCACTAGAACCAGCAGCACCTAAATGGCTATTAGGGCTAGGTTTTGAACCTATTAAGCTTGGTCTTGACTTACGTGGTGGTGTTCAGTTCTTGCTAGATGTTGATATGAAGGAAGTTTATAAGCAGCATGCACAGCAGCTAACTGACGATCTTCGTATTGATTTCCGTAAGCAAGATATTCGTGCGGCACGTTCAGAACTGACTAATAACAATCAAGTTATTGTACGTCTGCCAAGTGAAGACGCGAACAATAAAGTACGTCAATATATCCGTACTCAATACCCACAGTGGCAAGCGAAAGATGGCCAAGGCGATAACTTAGTCTTATCTATGCGTGAAGATGAGCAAACGAATCTGCGTAACTTAACAGTACAGCAGAACTTGCAAACGATGCGTGGTCGTATTGAACAGTTAGGTATTACTGAAGCATCAGTACAGCGTCAAGGTGAAAACCGAATTCGTATTGAGCTTCCAGGTGTTCAAGATCCGGCGGCGGCAAAGAACGTAATTGGTGCGACAGCAAGCCTTGCTTTCTATGCGGTTAAGCAAGAAGGTACAGGTAGCACCATGATCATTGACGACAAAGAAGGTCGTCCGGTACGTGTAAGCCGTAAGCCAGTATTAACTGGTGACCATATTATCGATGCTCGTGCGAGCATGGGTGAAATGGGCACACCTGAAGTTAATATTACCCTAGATAGTGCTGGTGGTAGCATGATGTCTGAGTTCTCACGTCATAACGTGGGTCAACCAATGGCAACGTCTTACAGCGAATATACGCGTAATGCTAAAGGTCAGACTGAGCAAACTAATAAGATCATTAGTGTTGCAACAATTCAAACTCAGTTAGGTAGCCGTTTCCGTATTACTGGTGCTGGTTCACTGGCTGACGCACAACAATTAGCGTTATTACTACGTGCAGGCTCATTAACTGCGCCAGTAACAATTGTTGAAGAGCGTACCATTGGTCCAACATTGGGCGCTGAAAACATTAAGAATGGTTTTGCTGCTTTAGCACTAGGTTTAGGTGTGACATTGCTATTTATGGCATTGTGGTACCGTCGCCTTGGTTGGGTTGCGAACATTGCATTGCTGACTAACATGATCATGCTATTTGGTTTATTGGCATTGATTCCAGGAGCGGTATTAACCTTACCGGGTATTGCTGGTCTGGTATTAACCGTTGGTATGGCTGTTGATACCAACGTGCTTATTTTTGAACGTATTCGCGATATGGTTCGAGAAGGGCGCAGTTTTGCTCAAGCGATTGATCGTGGATTTAGTAGCGCATTTGGTACTATTTTCGATGCTAACTTTACAACGATGATCACCGCAGTAGTACTTTACTCTATTGGTAACGGTCCAATTCAAGGCTTTGCATTGACGTTAGGTCTAGGTCTTCTAACCAGTATGTTTACTGGTATATTTACTTCCCGCGCCATTATTAACTTGGTTTGGGGTCGTGATTCTCGTCGAGATGTAAGGGTTTAACGCAATGAAAAATTGGATTATTACAAACTTAACTAAATTGCGTTATATGACCGGTATTGTGTCAATTGCGCTAATGGTTATCTCGATCAGCTTCATTTGTATTCGTGGTCTAAACTGGGGTCTTGATTTTACTGGCGGTGTTGTTAGTGAAGTTCAGATGAATAGCCAAATCACCAGCAGTGAAATTGAACCGTTGATGGATGCGGGATTTAAGCAAGATGTTGTAGTGATTGCTGCAGATGAGCCTGGGCGCTGGATCCTACGTTATGCAGTGCCAGCGAAAGGCGAGACTTACCCTGCAATAACACAAGTGCTTGATCCACTGCATGCACAAGTACAGGTATTAAACACCAGCATTGTTGGCCCACAAGTGGGTGCTGAAATGGCATCTCAAGGTGGTTTAGCGTTACTTGTTACTATGCTTTGTATTCTCGGTTACCTAAGCTACCGTTTTGAATGGCGCCTTGCTGCAGGTGCATTACTTGCACTAATGCACGATGTGATTCTAGCTGTGGGCTTCTTTGCAATGACGCAAATGGAGTTTAACCTAACGGTACTCGCAGCTATTTTGGCTATCTTAGGTTATTCATTGAATGACTCGATTGTTATTGCTGACCGTATTCGTGAGCTACTGATTGCGAAACCAAAACAGAACATCGAAGCAACCAACAATGAAGCGATCATTGCAACGTTCTCACGTACGATGGTGACATCAGGTACAACGTTGATGACAATCAGTTCATTATGGTTATTAGGCGGTGCATCGCTGCAAGGATTCTCTATTGCGATGTTTATTGGTGTGTTAACCGGTACATGGTCATCGATTTCAGTAGGTACACTACTGCCAGAATTCGTAGGATTGAAGCCTGAGCACTATTTACCAAAACCTGAGTCACAAGATCCTTAATCGGTAGAGATTGAGTAAAAACCGTCAATAGCAATGTTGGCGGTTTTTTTTTGCAGTCAATTCAAGATATACAGTTTTTTTAAATACAGAGCGGTATTTGTTGCTAGACTAAAAAGAAGTTAAATAAAGCATGGTGAAAGGAGATAGCATGCCAAAAGGAATTATATTTATCTGTAGTGCGGCACTGTTAATTGCGGGCTGTACTCATACCAATGAGGGTGATATTCGTTTTCTACCTGATCAGTACGTTAATAAGGTTGAGTATAATAGCCTCTATCACTATGGCTATAACCAAGGTTGTGAATCCGCACTTGCAAAGGTTAATGTTGCCGAACATACCTACAGCCAAGATAGTACATTAATCAATATTTCAACGCGATTTAAGAGTGGATGGCAACAGGGTTATTCGGCTTGTGAATCTGGAATTGAAAAAATGTTATACAAATTATCAAATACTCAATAATTGTTTGACATATGTCTATTATTTATAAAGTTGTTATTGTTTTATAATCTAAGCGCGGTACTATACTAAATAGATAGCATATGTTTTTAATAACTTTTAACTATAAGATATAACAATAGCTTTGTTATGCAAAAAAAACAGATCTGATGATCTGTTTTTAGTTATAGGTAAACTAGCCTAAATAGTTATTGTTTATTTTAGAGTATTTTTATGCGGCAATAGCTGTTACTTTTTGATCTTGAAATGCAATATGTGTGGCAACATTTATTTCAGGTAATAACAAATAGTGCGCGGGTTTATCATTATTAAGCTCGACAATTATTTGCATATGAGATTCAACTATCTTTTTAAGGTATGAATAGCTCTTGGTAACTGCCGTACTATTTAATTGTTTATAGTATCCTTGTTGTGCATACACCCAAATACTATAGCTGCAGTTGTCATTTTCTATTTCTGCGATAAATTCCGCAATATTTTTCATATTTAATCCCTTAATGAATACATCTATGCTATAGGCATTAATTAGTATGCAGCAAACTAACAAAACTAAAACCATATATTTATAGTTGATATAAATAATGTGATATTGATGAGTTTTTTTAAGTAATAATGCTGTATGAAGATTATTTACATTAAAAGTTCTTAAAGTTAAGCTAATATACTCTTAAATAACCTTATTGAATAAATTAATTTATTTTATAAATGTTATTATTCTAAAATATAATACTTTTCGTTAAGGTTGATTTTATGGCTACCAATAATGTTTGTGATTGGGCTACTCACTCAGAGTTAGAGCGTCAATATCATGATAAAGAGTGGGGACAGCCACATAAAGATGATAACTATTTATTTGAATTCTTAACGCTAGAGGGCGCTCAAGCAGGGCTTAATTGGTATACTATTTTAAAAAAGCGTCCTGACTATAGAAATGCTTTTGAAGCTTATAATATCGATAAGCTTGCAGCCTATAGTGACCATGATATTGAATTACGTATAACTGACATTATTGATAATTATGATGTAGTTAGACACCGTGGGAAATTGCGTTCGGTGTTCACTAATGCGCGGGCTGCAAAAGCATTGCAAATACAATATGGCAATTTAGCGATACCTTTGTGGCAGTTTGTTAATAATAAGCCAGTTATTAATCATTGGTCATCAAGCGATGATGTTCCTGTAGCTACTGCGGCATCATTGGCGATGAGTCAATTTCTAAAACATAATGGGTTTAAATTTATTGGTAACATAACCTGTTATGCGTTTATGCAAGCGGTGGGTATGGTCAATGATCATACGATTAATTGTCAATGTTATCATGGTATTACAGATATAACAGACGAGACGTTATAAATGTAAAAAAGATCACATTTATTAGGATAAATTCGTTATCATATTACATTCATTTTTTATGTTTTATGGGGCGTTATGTCAACGACGGCTGTTAAGTTAATTCAGAAAGTCACCTGGGTTGGGTCTATTGCAAACATTGCTTTGGCATTTATAAAAATTACCGTCGGTAAACTTACTGGTAGTCAGGCATTGATAGCCGACGGTGTGCACAGTTTTTCTGATTTGGTCACTGATACAGCAATTTTAATCGGTTCGCGGTATTGGACAGCCCCTGCAGATAAAGAACATCCTTACGGTCATGGTCGTTTTGAGACTTTAACTAATATATTTATTGGTTTTATTCTAGCAATTGTTGGTATTGGTATTGGCTGGGACTCACTGCATTCAATCAGTACTCAGTCACACTCTCAACCAGGTATGCTAGCTTTTATCGCTGCTGTTGTATCTATTGTGGTAAAAGAAGTGCTTTATCGCTGGACAGCAGTTCAGGCTAAAAGTATTAATAGTCGTGCATTATATGCTAATGCTTGGCATCATCGCTCAGATGCATTAAGTTCTTTGCCTGTCGCTATTGCCGTTATTGCGAACTACTTTTTTCCTTCTTTTCATTATTTAGATCAAATTGCCGCATTAATTGTTACAGCAATGATTTTAAAAGCATCGTTTGAAATACTATGGCCTGCAATTTTAGAATTAACTGAAGCCAAAGCGGATTCTGATATCGAAAAACAAATTCAAGCATATGCAGCTGAAGATAAAGATATTAAAGAAGTGCATGCTATAAGAAGTCGCCGTACAGGTAGTACTATTTTATTAGATTTTCATTTATTGGTCGATCCTGAAATGAGTGTTGAGCGTGCGCATAATATCACTGAAAATTTCAAATCCCATTTATTAAATGAATTAAGTGAAGTTGTCGATATTATTATTCATATTGAACCATATAATTGCCAAGAGCGAATAAATAATCCGTGCTGCGATGATTGTGATAATAACAAGGCATAACTCATGACGTTAAATGAATAACAAGACCGATAAATAATACAGTCTTGTTATTATTTTAGATTATTAGAACGACATTAATTAATCGTATTTTGTAGCCAATGACTGATATCGATTAAAACATCATTATAATGTGGGTATTCAATGGCTAAATTATCGATAGCTGTACTGATTGCCGCACTATTATAAGGTAGGTTAACTAATCGTTGCTCTAATAATTCTAATGGCGCAGGATCTAAACTATCAGTAAATAGTTTTACTTCTGTAATGTTACCTTTATTTACATCAAGGTGTAGCTCTATTCCTCCCCAAATGAAACGCTCATCTAGGCTGTGTGTAAACTGAGGTGTATTGCCAAAATTCCAATCCCAACGACTAAATTTTGCAAAGGTTTCATTAAAGCCAGCTAATTCAGGTAACGCTTGTGGAGAAATATGTTCAGCGTCAACATACTCACCATAATAATGACAAAATGCCTCAATAATGGCATTGCAGACCATATTATGATCAATATTATTTACTATTTGGTTGAGATTGGTTACGCGTGAGCGTACTGAAGTGATCCCTTTAGCGGCTAATTTCTTTTTATCTGGATTAAGGTAATTCGCAAGCTGAGTTAAATCAGCACTCAATAATAAAGTGCCGTGATGAAAACCACGATCCATTGTTTCGCGGTAGGCTGAACCTGAAAACTTACGTTCACCTTCAGTATCCTCTACAACCAAATCATTACGGCCTGTTGCTTTACCCTCAATGCCTAGTTTTTTAAGTGCGGTGAGTACAATATCAGTTGAAATGGTTTTATTATATTCGGGTTTACCAGCCATAAAGGTAAAGTTGGTATTACCGAGATCATGAAATACTGCACCACCGCCACTTTGACGACGCGCAAGCGTAATACCATCTTGTTCCATTTTAAGTGTATTACACTCTTTCCATGGATTCTGAGCGCGTCCAATCACAACAGTATTATCATTACGCCATAAGAATAATACACGCTGTTGAGTTGACATTGTACGGAAAATTGCATCTTCAACGGCAAGGTTGAACCATGGATTAGTAGAGTCTGAAATCAGCACTTTAATTTTTGAAGACATCACGCATACCTGACTAAATGTGGATGCGATGAATTTACCTTGTCATTGGGTAGAGGTAAAGCAGTCAATATAGAGCGGGAGGATTGTTAGCGAGCAATAAATGAAAAAAACCAAATCACATCCTATAAACTGGAACAAATGTGATTTGGTAACATGTTTTCAATTATGACTTGTCTAGAGAATCTTGATGTTTTCTAGATCATAATATAAGAATAGCATCACATTTTTAAGATGAAAATAACGATAATTGCAAGTTAAGGTTACTATTTGTTGTTGGCTAATAACAATAATGTAGTTAAGAGGTGATTTTTTGTTAAAATTGAAGTTGATAAGGTACGCTGAAAAAGATATTGGAATAGAGCTAAGAATGGGAGGAGATGACGCGAATAATATTCTAAAGTGCTTTAATCAGTAAGAGCATGGATTGCTTACCATGCTACCTCTAATCTGTGTATGCACTAATTATGCTATTTCTAGATTATTTACTGATTGTTGGTTGTTTGTTCTGTTGGTGTCGGCTGACTCACTTGGTTAAAAACATCATAAGTGATGAAATAACCAATTAATAAAATGAGAGGAATGAATTTTATCCACTTGTTCATAATGATACCTAGCTAAAAAAATATTCGGCTACGATACCAGTCTTCTTCATTGGGTAAATGACTATTAATGAAAAGTTAGGTTTACACTATTACGTTATCAAGATACAGAAACATATAAGCAGAATAACACTATGAATCAAATGCTATTTTTTACATCCTAATTGTTAGGATAGTAATAAATAGACAAAAAGCCGACGAATCGACTTTTTTGAATGGGGAAAGCGAGGGGAACAAAGACGTTAGAAATAAAGGCGCATTACTGATTCTGCAACACACGCTGGGCGACGACAGCCTTCGATCTCAACCGTAATTTCTTGTACGATTTCTAAACCACGTTTAATCGGCGTTACTGATTGAATTTTTGTTCTAGCACGAATATTGGCACCACTTTTAACTGGATAAGGGAATCGAACCTGGTTAAGGCCATAATTGACAGTCATTTTTGCAGATGGAAACTTTGGACTAGCAGGATCAACACTGTCAGTTAACACAGAAAGCAGTGACAACGTTAAAAAACCATGGGCAATGGTTGTTTTAAAAGGAGATTCTGTAGCAGCTTTTTGCGGATCTGTATGGATCCACTGATGATCATCAGTAACATTGGCAAAATTATTAATGCGTAATTGATCAACAGTTAACCATTCACCAACATGAATCTCTTCACCTAATGATGCTGTAAGCTCATTCATAACTTTGGTTGCTTCTGGGTGCATTTCAATAGCTGCAGGCTCAGAAACCGCTTCACCATTAGATATCGATACGAGGTTATGATCTTTAACCCAAGTTGCAAAATGACTGCTGTTGGCTTTATTAAGGAATTCAATCCAATAATCACGGATTGATGGTGATAGCCAGTCTTTAAACTCAAACGGGTGATGTGATAACACTTCACGTTTACGTTTGATAAAATCGACGACTTTTACTTTCATAGAGCATAACCTTAGTTTGAAATGCCACGCTTGGGTTTGGGGCTGGGCATTGTAGCTATTATTTACAGTAGTACAACTGGTATTTTTTATAAAAAATACTTATAAGACTCATCGGATGAGTTAATTTTAAAGGATGTTGATGCCTTTACGCAATAATTAAATGGCGTTTTTTAACTATTTTTTATAAAAGATTGAAGTGAATAGGAATAAATAGGCTAAATATTACTTATAGGTATCATAAACCATCAGTTCTTAACCCGTGCTGAAATGCGATAAATAGTTGCCATCTATACTATAAAGAAATAGAGCTCATATCATGGAGGAAAGCAATGATTGCATATGAAGCTAATTTTGATGGGTTGGTTGGGCCGACCCATAATTATAGTGGTTTATCTGCGGGTAATATTGCATCGTTAACACATAGCCACCATGCGTCTAATCCTAAAAATGCGGCTTTACAAGGTCTTAATAAAATGAAGGCATTGGCTAATCTCGGATTATTACAGGGTGTTATTGCCCCTCAAATTAGGCCTGATATAAAAATGTTACGCCGGCTTGGCTTTAGCGGTAGTGATCGGCGTGTGTTACAGCAAGCAGCACAGCAAGCACCAAAACTATTAACCAGTTGCTGTTCGGCATCAAGTATGTGGGCGGCGAATGCTGCAACAGTATCACCCTCAGCAGATACGAGTGATAAACGTATCCATTTTACTCCTGCTAATTTAGTCAGTCATTTCCATCGTTCTATTGAATATCAAACAACCTCTCGTATTTTGGCCGCGATGTTTAATGATGATAACCATTTTTGTCATCATCCACCGTTACCTGCATCTGAACACTTAGGAGATGAGGGGGCAGCGAACCACTTGCGTTTTTGTGTTCAACACGGTGAACCAGGTGTCGAAATGTTCGTGTTTGGACGTTATGGCTTTGATCGCCACCAATTAGCCCCTCGACGTTATCCCGCGCGGCAAACTTATGAAGCTAGTGCTGCTATTGCACGTTTGCATCAATTAGCACCACAACAGCTCGTGATGGCACAGCAAAATCCAACAGTCATTGATCTTGGCGTGTTTCATAATGATGTTATTGCTGTCGGCAATCAACAAATGCTGTTTTGTCATCAAGAGGCATTTTTAGAACAAGCGAATGTTTATCAACAATTGCACCATAAGATGGGAGACGGTTTTTCTATTATAGAAGTGCCAAATGATGTGGTAAGTGTGAATGACGCTGTCAGCAGCTATTTATTTAATTCGCAATTAGTGACGTTACCTAACGGTGATGTGAGTTTAATTCTACCCCAAGAGTGTCAACATAATGCGTGTATATGGGAGTATATACAGCAGTTATTGCAAGCGCAGGTTGGTATTAATCGGGTTGATTTATTTGATTTAAGTCAGAGTATGCAAAATGGTGGCGGGCCTGCATGTTTACGGCTCAAAGTTGTGATGAATGATAAAGAGCAACAAGCTGTCAATCCTGCTGTGTTCTTAACCGAGACGTTATTTAAACGCTTAACGGAGTGGATTGATTTACACTATCGGGATCGATTAGTGGAAGCTGATTTAGCCGATCCATCATTATTAGTGGAATCACATACTGCATTAGATGAGCTAACGTATATTTTAAAGTTAGGATCAGTGTATGATTTTCAACGGGTATAATCCGCATAGCCGATACAAAATAATGGCTGCGGATTATAACAGTAACTGCGCTATTTTTTACCAAAAATGGTTGACGCTAAATTTTTCAGATTATTGATATCCATTAGGTCATCAATACTGTGGATTTCACCAACGGGTTGAATCAGAAGATTATGATCAATTTCTCCACCAGGGCTGGCTTGATCTATCATTGTCGGTAATGCATCTTGTAAGCCTAAAATAACATCTTGCTCAGGCATGTTGAGCTCAGAGCCAAAGGCTGCAAGTTTTTCGACACTGAAGATCGTAGTAATATTTGTTGCTGAAATATACATATTGACGTCATTACTAAGCCAAGAATGCGCAATATTAGATAATTCAGCTTGATTAAGTGCTTTAATAACGCTCTGCAGATCTACATTCTGACCCTGAGCGTTTCCGTCTAATAAGTGACAGAGTGCCACAAAAATACTTTTTTCATCAACAGCGTGAGTATTTGCACGTGATTGATTAAAAAAATGTGCCCCAAGGCGAACTATTTCGACCATATCCATGATTATGATTCCTTGCTCGATAAGTTATTTATGCGGTTACTAAAAATCTGGATGCTAATGTTATGCATAATACTCAATAAGCTCATGTTATATTCCCTGCTGAGTTTATTTCCAATGATTATTAATGGTTGTATTAATAATCATAATATAAAAAGTAGATTGAATTATCAGCATTTTCTGACATTTTAATGCTAAAAATGCATGTTGTATTTATTGGGGGAATTATTGTTTGTAAAGGTTAGGGGTTATTTACTTGAGGTGTTGATTGTAATAATCATGATATCTATGTGCAGCAATACTTGACCTGTTTTAGAGCAAACAGAGATAATAGTCTTCATTAATCTATGAATGTAATTATTACTCATCGCCATGAGTAATTGATGGAGTTTCAATGGCAAAGCTAACCCTACAAGAGCAAATGCTAAAAGCGGGTCTTATTGATAAGAAAAAGCTTAAAAAAGCCGGTAAGACAAACAAAAAATCACGCACTCAAGCTAAAGAAGCAAAAGCTGCTGTTGAGGAAAATCGAATTTCTCAGTTAGAGAAAGATAAAGCACTCAATCGTCAACGAGATGAAGATGCACAACAAAAAGCATTTCTAGCACAGGTAAAACAACTGATTGAGATGAACCGCTTGGATCGCAGTAGCGGTGATATTGGTTATAACTTTACTGATGGTACAACGGTTAAGAAAATTTATGTTGATAAGCTAATGCAAGCACAACTTGTTAATGGTCGTCTTGCTATTGCACGTTATCTTGATGGTTACGAAATTATTCCAGCAGCTGTCGCTGATAAAATTGCATTACGTGATCAAGAATCAATTGTGCTTAATAACGTCGTTGATGAAAGTATCAGTGATGAAGATGATCCATATGCAGATTTTGTTATTCCTGATGATTTAATGTGGTAAATACCGCGAACCTAAAAAAGCCTCGATTGAGGCTTTTTTTATGGCTAAATATTTGTCTAGATAATAGTTAGCTATTACTGTTTAAATGAATATTTAACAATCAGTGCGGTAATATTATTTGATAAACGTAATCGTTTGCGAATTAGATCGTGTTCTAAGGCAGTTGTAATTCAGTGAAATAGGGCATATTTTAATGAGAGTATTTATCATTTGCATTTCCGCTACGATAGCAATGATAGATAAATATACGATGGTAGTGCCTGCGTTTTTATAAGAACTCATCCATTATCACCGCGCTGTAATGATGATAAACGTACTAGGATAATAATGATGAATAATGAAATTACGCGTTGGTTACAACGTGACCCTGACCCTAAATCACGTCAAGAATTACAACAATTAGTCGCGGATAATGCGACAGCTGAATTAGCTGATCGCTTTAATGGGCGTTTAGAGTTTGGTACTGCCGGTTTACGAGGTGTGGTTGGTGCTGGTCCTAATCGAATGAATCGCTTAGTTATTCAAGAAACAGCAACTGGGCTAGGTCAGTATTTATTGCGCACAGATAATGCTGCTGCTCATAAAGGTGTGGTTATTGGTTATGATGGTCGTCCTGACTCTCGTCAATTTGCGCATGATACGGCTGCCGCATTAGCAGCCCAAGGTATAAAGGTTTATCTCACCACTAAAGTGGCTGCAACACCGATTGTCGCCTTTGGAGTTAAGCACTTACAAACGGCTGCGGCTGTTGTTGTGACTGCTAGCCATAACCCGCCAGCTTATAATGGTTTTAAAGTTTATTGGAATAATGGTGCGCAGATAATTCCACCTCATGATGCTGGAATTGCAGCGGAAATTGATAAAGCGACTCAATCTGAAATACACCTTATGGATTTAGCTGAAGCCCAAGCCACGGGCTTATTAGTATGGCTTGATGATGCTTATTATCAAGATTATCGTCGAGCAATAAATAGTAACCCATTACTGAATAATCATCATAATCCACAAGATATTAGCCTTGCTTATACCGCCATGCATGGTGTTGGTGCTGAGATGGCTGAAACGTTATTAGCCGATGCGGGTTTTAGCCTTGTTCACAGTGTTGCCGCGCAACGCGAACCTGATGGTGCGTTTCCAACGGTTAAGTTTCCAAACCCTGAAGAACCAGGTGCAATGGATCTTGTGATCGCTGAAGCGAAACAACATGGAGCAATTTTAGCCTGCGCTAATGATCCCGATGCTGACCGCTTTGCTGTTGCCGCCCGTTGTGATGATGGTGAGTACAAAATGCTGACGGGTGATCAAGTTGGGACATTATTTGGCTATTATTTGCTTAATCACGTTCAAGCATCAACCAGTTTAGTCGGCAATACAATTGTGTCATCGACCCTGTTAGGCAAAATTGCAACAGCCCTTGGCGCGCAATATTACCAAACATTAACTGGTTTTAAATGGTTAACCAATGTCGCAATGGAACGTCAGACGGCGGATCATCAATTCCTTTTTGCTTATGAAGAAGCTTTAGGCTACACCATTGGCAATACCGTATGGGATAAAGATGGACTATCGGCTTTAGTTGCCTTTGCCCAATTAACTGCCGAACTTACCGTTACAGGCCAAACGGTTTGGGATCAACTTGAAGCGATTTATCGTGAGTATGGGTTATATATTAACGCTCAACGTAGTATTGCTCTTGATCCAACCGCTGCCCCTATTGGTGACTCATTACGCGCGATGCCACCTCAAGTTATTGCAGGGTTGGCGATTGTTCGTACGGAAGATTTTAAAACATCACTATGTACTTTTGCCGATGGTACTGTTGAAGCGATTGATTTACCAGTCAGTGATGTGTTGATTTATCATCTTGCAGATGGTTCTCGTGTTGTCGTTCGACCATCAGGCACAGAGCCTAAGTTAAAGTGTTACTATGAAGTGGTTGAACCTATGAGCCAAGAAGAGACATTTGATCATGCTCAACGCCGAGCACAAGCAACGATGGATCAATTAATTGCTCAGCATCAAGCAGCATTGTAATTTGAATCATCGCAGTGTGGTAAAGCTGAACTCTGATCAATTTTCAGTGTATAATTATGAAAGTTGAAATTTATTTTAGATAACCAAGGGTTTACCATGCACGATCTTAATTTATCGTTACCTGATGATTATGAAAAAGAGCCAGAATTACCGATTCCATCTATTGATGAGCAAAAGAAAATTGTGGCAGAGCTTAAGCGTTTAGAAGAATCAGGCGAGTTAACACCTGAAATTTTACAGGCATTCATGACAGGTGAGCGTTTACCTGAATAAGGTAGTGTGAATATTGTGTAATAAAAAGCCTCTTATTGCTCTTCATTTATATTGAAGCAGATAAGAGGCTTTTTTTATGCTTAGTCAATAAGGAAATACGGTGAGTATTGATAACCCCAATTATCGTTACTGAGTATATTATTGCTGTTTAGCTGCTGAATCTAATCGGTAATCAACCACATTGAATTTACGCGCAACAATAGGTAGACGTGCCATGACTGTTGTGACGAATAAGATCAATAGTGTTGGCAGTAACCAACTAGCATGTGCTTGATATAACGGCAGTGTATCATTGAAAAACTGATTAAGATCAGCAGGCATTTTACCGAGAATACTAATTGCATCAATAGTACCAAAAGCCATTGCTGTAATTAATACTGAAGTGTGCGTCAGCGTCGAAACATGAATAGTGGAAGCTGTTAAAGAAGCAAACACTAAAGCAATCGCAACAGGACATAAAACTAAAATAGCGGGTAGGCTTACTTTTAGAATATCTTCAAGACCAAAATTGGCAATGATACCGGTTAATACCACGATGATTGTTGCTGTTAATCCAAATGATGCTTTGAATGTTTGCTGGTAATATTCAGCACAAGCATTGGTTAAACCAACCGTTGTTGTTAAACACGCCATAATAATAATTGCAGCTAATAACCACTGACCATAGATGCCAAATTCACCCGCGACATAACGAGTAAGAATCACACTGCCGTTCATGCCATGAGTGGCAATAGTGGTTGATGTTGCACCTACATAGCCCATTGCAATATAGCAACTGCCCATCAATATAAAGTAGATCATCGCGACTTTAAATGAGACGCTTGCAATCCCTTTTTGTGACACGATCCCTTTAGCTTTAATCGCTTGAATAATAACCCAACCAAAACCGACGGCAGCGATAGCATCCATGGTCATGTAGCCTTGAATTAAGCCACTGGTCACAGGACTGTGTTGATAGTCACCATAAGGTGTAGCGGGAACCCCAAGTGGCGATATAAATGCTGCAAGTCCTAAACCGGCTAATAATAAAATCAGTGCAGGTGTCATGATTTTACCAATGTAGTTAACGAGGTTACCGGGTTTAAAGGCTAGAAGTAACGTGATAGCCGAGAATACAATAGAGAAAGCAACGAGGTGATCAGCTTTGAAAAAGGGTTTTAATCCCATCTCATAAGCAACGGTAACAGCACGCGGCATACCAAATGCAGGTCCAATAGCCGTAAATAAGAGAATCCAAAATGTTGTTGCTAACCATTTGGGTAATGCTTGAGTAAGGTTTTTTGTGCTACCAATACGGCCAAGAACAATAATAGTAAAAGCGGGTAGACCAACAGCGGTTACTAAGAAGCCACTCATTGCTGATGTTAATGATGTTCCTGCGTCGAGACCCATTGCGGGGGGGAATATCAAGTTACCAGCGCCTAAAAAAAGTGCAAAGGTCATTAGACCGATAGCGAGTAAGTCTTGTGTTTTCAAATGTTGTACCTGCATTGTCGTGAATATCAAACAGCTATTAATCACTTTATATCGTAACTATTATAGTCTGTTGCTTCGTTAATAATGGTTCCGCAGGTTTGCTGAAAGAAGATATGAAGAGTGTAAACTATCCTCCATCAGCAACGGCTGACGGAAGCTTGCCCGCCAGCCTAGCGAATAATCACTAGGATAAAAGCGGAAATAATTCGAGATGTTTTTTTTATCGTCATAGAAGCAACATCAACCCAAGCGTTAGTCGCTATTGTCGATGTTAAGTGTTTTTGTTCTCTATGATCAAACACTGTTGAATGCATAATTTAACAACTTCTATTAATGAATACGTGAATTACAGTTTAAAAATATAAAGAAAAGTTAGTGTTGTAAATAACTTTCTTCAAATTTTTTTTAATCGTTTTAAAAATAGTCTAATTTAAGTGTTTAATATTAAAAGGTTAGTGAAATGTGAGCTATTTATTTTGAATAATAGCCATGATTTCGATGAATTATGTTGTTAGTTTGTGCTTTTCTGTAACCAACGAATGAGTAAGGGCTAGCAGTGATCTAGCCCGATAATGGGTTATAGCAAATTAATTAACGGCGATACTTGGCTGGCTTTTATGGCCAAAGCGGCATAATTTGCTGATTAAAATAGTAATTGTAACAGGCACTAACCAAGAAGCATGTGATGAGAATAAAGGTAACCAATGCTCGGCAAATATAGCCATTGTTGTGGGTAGTTTACCGAGAATATTTAATGCATCAATACTGCCAAAGACAGTGGCAACGATGACGACGATTGTTTGGCTAAGTGAAATATAGCGTTGCTCAGCCGTTGAATGGTTATCTATGAAAAATGTTGAAATAATTAATGAAATCGCAATCGGACATAATATTAAAATAGCAGGTAAGCTAACTTTAATAATCGTTTCTAAACCAACGTTAGAAATAATTGCTGTCAGCACCATAATCACAGTCGCGCTGATTTTAAATTTTATACCGTAAGTATTTTTATAATATTCGCCATTAGCATTGGTCAAACCGACCGTTGTGGTTAAACAAGCCATTAAAGTAATAGTGGCTAATAATAACTGACCTAGTGTGCCAAACTCACCAGCAGCATAACGCGTAAGTATCTCACCACCATTCGTTGCTTGTGGTGCAATATCGGACGATGTTGCGCCTAAATATCCCATAGCAAGGTAACAAAGTGACATCAGAACTGCGTAAATAATGGCAATGCGAAGGGTGTAGTAAGAAATGGCTTTATTGCATTTTACGCCAGTGTTGCGAATTGTTTGAATTATAACCCAGCCAAAAGCGACCGCAGCAATAGCATCTAATGTCATATAGCCTTGAATAAGTCCATTTACTGTTGGTGCTTTACGATAGGTTTCAATTGCAGCCGTTGGGGAGCCTAGAGGATTAATGATAGCAGAGATGGCAAGTAGTGCCAGCATAGCAATCAGAGCAGGTGTCATGATTTTACCAATATAATCGACTAGTTTTCCTGGCTTAAGGGCTAATACTAATGTCAAAGCACAAAAAATAGCAGAAAAAGCCATTAAGCCATTACCAGAATAGAACGGTTTAATACCCATTTCATAAGCAACTGTTACTGCACGTGGTAAAACAAAAGCTGGGCCAAGAGTGGTTAATACTAAGAACCAAAATGAACGATCCATCCATTTAGGTAGGGCTGCTGTTAATCGATCAGCAGAAGATAATCGTCCTAGCACAACCAATGTTAATGCTGGTAATCCAACGGCGGTAAGCAAAAATCCAGCAATAGCAATAAGCCAGTTTTCACCTGCTTGTTGTGCCATAAGAGGCGGAAATATTAAGTTACCAGCACCGAGAAATAGTGCAAAGGTCATAAAACCAATGGCTGCAAGTTCTTTTGTTTTCAAATGACATACCTTATTCAAAGCGAACAATGTGAGTCAGTATGCTGGAAGAGATAATACGAAGTGAGACTCATATCCGCCAGCGTTACTGACGAATAAATTAACCGTCAGCGTCAGAAAATGACGACGACGACAGACGTTAGCGTACAAGCAATCGGTCTGGTTGCTGTGATGGTAGCATCCTGATTGTTGTTAATGTTCTGAGACATAGCTTATACGCTCTAAGAAAAAATGAGGCTTAAACTTAATCGGAATTAGAAGGATTGTAAAGCGCGCTGAAGAAATAATTGACTATTTTTTAGTATTCACCAGCTAGATGCCATATAAACAACTGAATTATAGTCATTATATAATGGCATCTAGTATTTTATAATACAGATTGCTTCTTAGGCTTGTAACAGGGTTTGTAATTGAGCTAATGACGTCACGGTATAAGTAGGATCAATATCGATGGGCTGTGGCTTGTGATCACAGTTAAGCCAACAGGTATCCATACCAGCATTGATACCGCCTAAAATATCAGAATATGGATTATCACCGACCATCAGTACTTGTTGGCGTTGAGGTTCACCCATTTGTTGGCAAGCATAGTCAAAGATTTTAACATCAGGTTTAGCAACACCCACTTGCTCTGAAATAATTAGTACATCAAATAAATCAGCAAAACCCGTACGTTGTAAGCGTATTTCTTGTAACGCGGTGAAGCCATTAGTAATAATACCTAACTTAACCTGTGGTTTTAATGCTTCAAGCAATGATTTAGCGCCGTCTAATGGCGTACAAATATCCGCCATAGCCATTAAAAAATCATGGTTGAGTTGTTCGGTTGATAGCGAAAGTTTGGCTGCCCAGGTTTCAAAACGAATATTTTGTAACTCAGTCGCTGAAATTATACCGTTCTGATAATCAACCCATAGTGGCTTATTAATTGCTTCATATTGTTTGAAATCATCATCAGTAAAAGTAATGTTATGACGAGAAAACATCAGTTGAAGGCCACGCAAAGCATCAAAATGAAACAAGGTTTCATCAGCATCAAATAAAATCCATTGGTATTTCATTACGCGTAAATCTCTATTTTTGTGAGTGAAAATGCGACTAGATGAACCCTCGCAAGCAGAAGATATTTTACTTGAAGTCAGGAAGTGCACGCTAGTCAATCAAAGTAAATAAGTGTGCTTAATTGGGTTGTTTTTATCGTAATGTGATTTTTATTGAACTCAATAGTGTGATATATGTCTACTTATACCATAATCACATTATCTCTATAGAGAGTGAAAAATTGGCCAATTGAGGAAAAAGAATGGGCATTTTATCTTGGATTATTTTAGGTTTAATCGCAGGCGCTTTAGCAAAATGGTTAATGCCTGGTAAAGATGGCGGTGGTTGGATTGTGACAATGGCGCTAGGTATTGGTGGTGCTTTTGTTGGCGGTTTTGTTGGTAAATTTATTGGTTTAGGCCACGCAACAGGTGTCAATATCGGCAGTATTATCACTGCAACATTAGGCGCTTTCATTCTGTTATTTATTTATAATCGCTTTATTCGCTAATCACCATATTATTAGCAATTTACGAAACAAAAAAGCGAACCGAACACTCGATTCGCTTTTTTTATTGAAAACCATGAATGTCTAAAAACCGCTTTATCCACTTTATAATGATATTTTTATATAAATATTATCTCTATCACACTCCAATTCCTACACGTGTAAAAATGCTTTTTTTTGAATCTTGTGGCTAAAAAAAGATGTTATTTGACCTGTTTGTTGCATTTATGTTGGTTGTCGAGCATAAAATTGTGATTTTTTTTCGCTAAACTAAAAAAGTTCCTTCACACTGTGTTTAGATTCTTAATGACCAAAAAGCATTAATAATCGTTATAAAAAATCAGTTGTATTTATAAAAACTGATATAGCAATTTGCTATTAATCATAACGTGGAGCACAAAATGGAAAAGGGATTTAATAAAACCAAAGTTGCAGGCATTATTGCTGGCTTTTTATTTGCAAGTACGGCTGCTCAAGTACAAGCAGCGCCAACACATGATAAGAACGTAATCGGTTATCTAACTCAGTGGGAAGCATGGAAAGGTACTAATGCAGGTTTTTCTGTAAAAGGAGAAGCGACGCATTTGAACGTAGATATGGATATTTACTCTATTCTTAATTTCTCATTTTTTGGCGTAGCAAAAGACGGTTCGCTACATAGTGGTGATTTACGTAATAAACAAATTTATAAGCCAGGTAGTGTGCAAGAGCCTGGGCCATTATTACATCCTGATGTCTATTCAAGCTGGGATTTTCATATTTTGTGGGGTGAATTAGAGTACATTCATCAATATCCAGTAAATGAACCTTGGGATGCTGAAAATTTAGCCAAAGTAAAAGCGCAAGGTTTTGTGAAAAGTGGTAAAGGTTGGCGTCACAAGCCAACAGGCATTGAAGGTGACATGCCGATTCCACTTAAAAAAGAAGGTGGCGCTCCGGGTTTGATTGATCTTGCTAATCAAAAAGGCGTTAAGGTTATGGCATCACTCGGTGGTTGGAGTATGTCTAAGCACTTTCCTGAAATGGCTGCCGATCCTGTTAAAAAAGCCCGTTTTCTTAAAGATCTCGATAAGTTAATGGCATTAGGTTTCCACGGTATTGATATTGATTGGGAATACCCTGGCTTTGGCGGTATGAACTTTGCGGGTGATCCTGCTGATTTTGCAAACTTTGAACAATTAATGGAAGATATTCGTGAGCGCATTGGTCCTGACAAACTGCTGACTGCTGCATTCTCAGCATCAACTGCTAAACTTGAAGGATTTAATTGGCCACGCCTTGTTAAATCAATGGATTACTTCAACATGATGACTTACGATCTTAACGGTGCGTGGTCAAATGTTACAGGCCATAACGCGCCATTGTATCCATATCCTGAAGAAGAATTTAAAGGTCTTGATTTAGATACGCTACGTATTTGGATGGCAGAAAAAGGCATTCCATCAGAAAAAATTAACTTTGGTGCAGCGTTCTATGGTCGAGGTGTACAAACCACAGAAGCTGAGGCCTATTTAGGTGCGCCAACCGATAAGCGTATTTATAATATGTCGGTTGATGGACCATTATTATCGGCAGTTGATGTTGATAACTGGAAAGAGTTTGAAGGTTCACCAAACTATAACTATATTGTTAAAACAACAGGTTGGGAACATAAATGGGATGCTAGTGCTGAGGTCCCTTATGCTGTGAAAGGAAAATATTTCTTAAGTTATGATGATGTACCTTCGATGAAGAAGAAAGCACAGTACATTGTTGATCATGATTTAGGTGGAGTGATCGTGTGGCAAGTGCATGGCGATATTAAGTGTGAAGGCACCTTTATTAATCATGGCACCAAGCTAAAAGAGTGTACTAAGTTAAGCTCACCATTAGCAGAAGCGATTGATGATGTATTTAGTGCTGATACCACGCCAAATGCTGCGCCAGAGTTAACCGTACCAAGTGCTCAATCGGCAGTGGCTGGTGAGACAATTAGTTTCACTGTTTCGGCAACTGATGCTGATGGCGATAGCTTAAGCTTTAGCTCTGCTGATGCACAAATTACAGATAATGGTGACGGCACAGCCAATGTGGTTTACACCGCACCGAACTCAGCAACAGATATTGTGACCTCAATAGCGATCAAAGTTACAGATGGTCGTAAAACAGCAACTAAATCAGTGGTTGTTAATGTGAAAGGGTCTGGTGTCGTTGAAAATACCGCACCAGAATTGACAGCGCCAGCAACAGTTGATGTTGAAAGTGGTCAGAATGTGGTTATCACTGTAACAGCGACTGATGCCGATGGTGACACACTAACTTACTCAGCGTCAACAGGCCAGGTTACAGCGACGGCAACGGGTGCTAATGTTACTGTCACTGCACCAACAACAACGACAGATACTACACTCAATGTTGTGATTACTGTGTCTGATGGTCAAGCTGCAACACAACAAACAGTGGTTGTTAATGTTAAGGCTGAAGGTGGAGCTGTTGGCGATACGTGGAATGCCGACACTATCTACAATAGCGGAGACACTGTAGTTTATAATGGCATTACTTATACTGCGCAATGGTGGACGAAAGGTGAAGCTCCTGGAACATCATCGGTATGGGTAGAAGAGGATACCGGTGAAGTTGGTGGCTGGTCAGCATCAAAAACCTATAATGGTGGTGATGAAGTTATCTTTGAAGGTAATAATTATCGCGCAAAATGGTGGACCAAAGGTGATAAACCGGGTAATGCAAATGGCCCTTGGGAACGCATCTAAGCTTATTTATTAGTGTAAATAAAAGACAATAAAAACCCCGTATAGTTATTTCTCTTTAATAATAGCTAACGGGGTTTTCTTTAAGTAGCGAAAATTATAAGCCTAAAATCAGTGACATTGCCGTTGAAACAATCAGCGCACCAATCATTGGAATAGCGGTACGTTTGACTAATTCAAATGGTGACACATCGGCAACACCGGCAACAGCAACAATAGCGCCTGTGATTGGCGACATTGAGCGTGCAATACCTGATGCTAATTGCATTGGCATCAACATAACAACGGCATTAACACCGACCTTGTTGGCAATATCTGGCACCATAGCTGCAAATGAGAAGAACGGCGCATTACCAGAACCCATTAAAATTGCCGCAAAGGTAATAATAATAACCATTAAAATAATCATTAATGCGGGTGAGACTGACGCATTAATTGCAAAGTTGATGACAGTATCAAGTAAACCGATGACTTTCATACCATGAGCAAACACTTGGCCTGCAATAACTAACGTTACTACGCGTGCGAATTGCTTACCCATGCTATCGAAATAAACCAAAATATCTTTGAAGATGGGTTTTGCACCATGACGAATACCTTCACAAACCATCGCCACCGCAATTGAAATAAACATTGCAGTTACCACATCTATTTTTACACTAGCAATAGCCATTGGGCTAAAGATCATAATTAATGCTAACGGAATAATTGGCAGTAATGCATACCATGCTGGTGGTGCAACGTGGTCATCTTGTGCCTGAAGTTCTACTTCCTCTGTTGCTGTTGTACGACGATCAAACCATTGTTGTACAAAGAAATGTAGCGTAGCGATTGTTATCATTGTCGCAATAGCAACAGGTAATTGGTAAGTAATAAAATATTCAGTAACAGGAATATCCGCAGTGCGCGCTGCTAAATTCACGTTACCTGATGCTGGACCTAAATCTAAACAGGCGGCGGTTGCAATAACGGCGACAGCAGACATTTTACTGACGCCAAGGCGCACTAAAATAGGGTATAGCGTTACCATCAATAATAAGCCAAGACCGGATGCACTTGGAATAAAGATATTCAGTATTTGGCCCATGATATAACCTAATGCCATCACTAAATAAGGCGCTTTAAAGTAACCTAAAGGTTTTATCGCAATATTAACCAGTGCGCGTGAGGCGCCGATATGATCCATATATTTAGCAAAACCGCCAACTGCCATGATGATTAGGCCAAGAGTACCCACTGTTTTGGCGGTGGTATTTTTTAGGAAAGTAAAGATATCAAGCCATTGATTACCACTAGAAATATTTTCAGGAAGTGGTGTACCTGTACTAAATATAATGGCTGCTGCCATCATAATAATACCGCCAAGCAGTAGTGTTGTTTGCGGGTTGTATTTTTTATAGATTAATAAACCTACAAGGAATATAACCACAAGACTAAAAATAGTAACCATTATCTAGCTCCATATCATTGGAAAAGTCCATTTATATGGGCGGGATAATAAGAGATTGAAAACGTTTTCACGATAAAAAACTGCACTTGGTGAAAGCAAATAAATGTAATTATGATGTTGCTCAAATAAAGGCTTTTATTGGTATCCTAATAAACCTAATCTAGAAACATAACAACTTATTTTTACGTACAAAAAATTAACAGTTGTAATATTAAACACATTATCCTAAAGAAGATTTTTTACGATGAAATACAGAATTTTTTACTTTGGAAGCGAGACACTTTTAGAGTGTTTGTTATTTTATGTTTAAATGGAATACGTTGTGGTGTGCAAAGCCCGCTAGCGAGTAGTAGCATTCGGGCTTTGTTGTTTCAATTGATATTATTATGCTGCTTGTGGTTGTAAATAACCTAGCCATGCCGTTTGGTATAGTTGATGAGATTGTTGTCGCAGTTTATTAATTTGCGCTACCTCAAACTCAGATAATGGGCGTTGTTGTTGTAATGCTACACGTTCAATATGTTGAATTTTTTCATAAAGATCATGCTCAGGGCCATTTTTTATGGTTGATATTTCATTTAAGTGCAGTTGAACTTCAGTAATAACTTGGCTGTTAGGTAAGCGTACTAGCACATTTAAATCACGGTAGCCTGATGGTGTTGGATTCTTAAATCGATTCTTAACACTAACGATGGTTGCTTCTTTTGATAATAATTCATAGGCCTGAACTAATGCTGGAATATTTTTCGCAACAATAGACCCGCGTGCAATATCAGTAATTTTGTCAGTCTGACCTTGTAATTCAGTGGTGATTTTTTGTTGAGCACGTTGAGCTGATTTAATCTGAGGGATAATGATATTGGTTGTTGATGCAAGGCCAACACTTTGCAGTAATGTTTGTAGTTCTACTTGTGCATCGGTTGCGGCTAAGTAAAGCTCATCAAAATTAGTAAATGGTTGACGCAGGTTGTCAGTTTTCCATGATTGAATACTGTATAAGCCGCTTAAATCACGCTGAAAGGCCTTACGGCTGGCTTGTGTTTGACGTGTTGGTGATTGATCATGAGTATTAAAAGCGGGAGTAATCGCTGGCGCAGCCACAACAGAGCGACTAAGCATGCAAAAAAGAACAAAACTTGTACGTAAAACAGATTTTATGTTCATTAAACAACTCCTGTAAATATTGCATGTGCAATATCGAAACATACTAAAACGGGTATAACTAAAAAGTTTGTATGTTGAGCGTTAGATATAATGTGTCATCTGTTCACATGGTAGTAACTTTACCCTGAATGGGAATTGAATACTGTGCTGTTATTCATATTTTTGCATTATTGATTACAGTACATTTACATTATTCATAATCACACATATTGAATGCAGTCAGGACTAACTTGCAAGACGGCTTGTACCCATATAGTGTTGCCATACTTGCTGATACAGCGATTGTGAGTACTGGCGTAATTTGGTAATTTTTCGTTGCTCTAATTCATGTAGTAAGCGCGACTCAAGCATAGCCTGGCGCTCAATATTTTGAATTTGTTCATAAATTGAGTGTTCAGCCCCATTTTTTATTGATGCTATTTTTTTTAGGTGCAGTTGTATTTCGGCAATGAAATGACTATTAGGTAAACGTATCAATAGTTTAATATCGCGATAGCCAGAATCTGTCGGTTGGCTAAAGCGGTTTTTAACACCGCACACATCGGTATGCTGTATAAGATAATCATAAGCCACGATTAAATCATCAATATTTGAGGCAACAATTGATCCACGGACTAGATCGGTTAATGCATCAGATTTGCTATGCAGTTCTGTAGTGATCTTTTGTAGGGCACGTGTTCGTGATTTTTGACCAGGAAGGATTGGATGGCAACCAGTATCTGATGCTGCTTTTTTAATTAATAAATTAAGCTCTATTTGTGCAAATTTAGCATGTTGATACAATTTCTCAAATTGTTGATGAGGTTGGTGAATGTTGTCATAACGCCAATCGTTAATAAGATTAAGACGATGAAACATAGCACAGCCACGCACGATAGAACGCACATTGTTGCTAGATTGTTGACAAGTTGAAAGCATAACCATTTTTACTCCTTAAACCTAGTTTTAGCAAATGGCAGCTAAGTAGGCATTTTTACTGAACATCCTGTTCTGACGCTAAATATAATACTTTTATCAATATAAGCAACAATATTTTGCATCATAGTTGTAACTTTTTTGCTACATGATGGGTGAGTCTTAATGTTGGTATAAAATTGGCTAAAAATGCAGCATTGTAACGAGATTACTATCAATAGTTGAGGTTATGAGTAACAATGAATGCGGTGTTTTACGCAGCAACTATATGATACTTAATCAATAGCTATTGTGCTTTGAGATATATTTTTTAAGGAAAAAAAATGCAGGAAAATCTATTAATTGGCTTTGTTGTTATTTGGCTGGGTTTGACGGTAGGGAGTGTAATGCTGTTCCAACGCGGTAATGATGTCGCTAAAAAACGTCGATTATGGCCAATTTATACTGTGTTCAGTAATGTTGTGATTGGTGGATTTATTATTTTTATGCAACCACCTGTAGCATGGATGATTGCGATATTGATTTTATTAGTACCGGTAACATTTTTGACGATTCGATCAACAAAATTTTGTGATAGTTGTGGTCAGGCTAGCCGCTCTCCTTTCTTTATGAAGCCGCCACAAAAATGCAGTCATTGTAAAAAGCCACTATAAGTCGCTTATCTTAATAATCTCAAGCCATTAAGAATTAACGGACTTAATGGCTTTTATATTACGTTTTTTCGCGTTAGAGGGAAGTGCTCAAAAGTGATCCCTTTTGAACCTGATAACATAAATTGACGAATATTTTGATGATCAGTGTGTTGCGGGTGCAGAAGTACATCTTCACGATAATAGCGACCAAAACACGCTAATGTTTCAGCGTGTGATAGTTGGTGTAGGTGTGCAAATGCGAATATTTTACATGATCCTTCATTAGTTGCTGCTTGATTGGTGATTATATTATCGTTCAACCCGTTGGTAAAACGTGTTGGTTGATAATCATAATAGTGGTTAATCAAAGCCATGACAGCATCAAATTCAATCGTGGTTGGTGTTTGTTTAATGTGTTCGATAAAAGAATTCACAGCAGACCTCATTATTATGGGGAATTAAAAATAAGGCCAGCAATACGCTAGCCTATTAAAACACTCAGATATGATTAGCGACGTTTATTCGCTAATGTCTTTAATTCATAATCAAGTTCATCTGGATAGATCACCAGACCTTCTTGTTCTGGAATCGGGAAAACGACTAATGCAAGTTCATCATCCTCTAAACCGTGTGTCCAGCGGCTATGCCATTTGTTTAATGAAATAGCTTCTGCTTTACATGTTTCCCATTCGCCAGTAGCCCATGCTTCTGCAAATTCTTTATTTGGCCATACTGGTACGCAATCTTCATCGTCAGTATTGAGCATAACGCAACCATGTTCATCAGTAAGAATCCAGATTTCACGGTTTTCTACAACTTCTTTCACTAAGTGTTTATAACGTTTTTCAGCATCAAAACTCTGAATTGTTTCAATCATTGCAGCATCTAATGGGGTAGACATACTGTTGTCCTATTTATTACACATTATTATTTAAGCAAGGATAAAACAAAAGCAGAGTAAGATCTCGTTTTATCCGTAGTTTTTTAGGTCGTTTAGTGGTGGTATTTTTTTTTACAATGTCTATAGAGTTGTATTTGTGTGTATATTTAAATGTATATTAAAGCAATAAAAGTCAACATTTTATTTTCTTATTTTAAAATTAAGATAAATTATTTATATGATTATTTTTATCTCTAAATTATTTAATACTATGAAATATAACAACTATATAAAGGAAATTAATATTGTTTAAATAATAGTGGTATATTTTTAGGACTATTCTTATCGTTGATACACTGCAAAAAACATCGTTGTTATCTATATTTTTTAATATAAATCAATAATGGATATGTTTTAAAAGGGTGGCTCTAATGGTGGCTATAAATGATAAAAAAAAGGCAGGCGGACGTTTGGTTGCAATGGGGTGTACCTATGAACCTTGGATTGCATTGTTAGAACAAGCTGGATGGAAAACACATTGTTGTTATGATTTACGAACAGCTGATGCAATATTAGAAGAGTATAGCCCCTGTGTTTGTATTGTTGATTTAAGTAATAACGATTTTAGTTTAAATAGTATATCTCAACGTGCTAATAAAACTAAGCAGGTAAAATGGATCGCGATAATAAAAAAAGAACAGCTAAAAATAGATTCTATTTGTCAGTTCATAAATAACTTCTGTGTTGATTTTTTTTCTACGCCGATACCATCAAGTCAATTATTAGATACAGCAGGCCATCAATTAGGCATGTTAGAGATTGAATCAACATCATTGAATGATGTTAGCCAGCAATGTGAAATCGGACTATATGGCGAATCAAAATCTATTAAGCACTTGAGAGATATGGTAAAAAGAGTCGCAATGACAGATGTGAATGTTTTACTGACCGGTGAGCAGGGCGTTGGAAAAGAACTCATTGCGAAAACAATTCATAATCTAAGTAAACGACGAAATGATGATATAACTGTAATTAATTGTTCTTCGTTAACGGATGATGATCAACGTATTCATTTTTTAAACCCACTTTATAAAGGTAATTCAAATGATACCATTACCAATGGAACAGTATTACTAAATGGTATTGAAGAATTATCCAAACCATTACAATTAAAGTTACTTAATTATTTACAACAACCTGAAAATGAAAAACTCAATGATCAAGGTGTGTTTGATGTTCGTGTCATTACATCATCAAGTATTGATTTAGAACAAGCAGTTAAAAACAATGCTTTTAATAAAGAACTTTATTATAGATTAAATGTTTTTCACGTGGTCGTACCGACGTTAAGAGAGCGTGGTGCTGATATTATTTTATTAGCTGAATATTATTTACAGCAGTTTTCTAAAGAATATAACACACTTGCGATGCATTATAGTGAAGAGGCAAAACAGTTATTATTACGTTATAACTGGCCGGGTAATGTTCGTGAACTCATTAACCAAGTTAAGCGAGTATCATTATTAAATGATGGTAATGAAGTCACCTTAGAACATTTTGATTTACCTAAAAAAACTAATCTTAAACAAAGTTTACGTACAATTAAAGATGAAGCAGAAAAAGATGTATTAGTCACCATGCTTGAAGCTCACAAAGGTCAAGTTGCCTCTGCAGCGAAAGATCTTGGTGTATCGCGTGCAACCATGTATCGGCTGCTTAACAAACATAATATTATTCCTGATGTGCGTTACTGCAATGGAGGTTATGCAACAGAATAGTTATTTTTTATCCTTATAATCAATAACTAACCTAAAAAAAAGTGGACAGTGATCACTAAGTGTAAACTGTGACAGTTGTTGCTTGTTATATTGAATTTGACGTTGGCTTAGCGCTTTAACATTGGTGGTTGTAAATAGATGATCAATCAAGCTGGTATATGTACGATATTGACTAATTTGGGTGGTTAATCTTACTGTACAATTGGCTTTAATTGACGCCGATATATGATTGAGACGGTTTGGATTGTCAGTGATTTGATTGATGAATTTATTGTTTGATGTGATACGGTGGTTAAAGTCACCAACAATAATAAACGTTGGTGATAGTGCTTGTTGAGTATTAATCCATTGCTTTATTAGCTTAAGTTGTTGGCCAAGGGTTTTGCATGATCGACGTTGCTGCTGCGCCAATTGTTTACCAGAAAAACAGCCTGACTTAAGGTGTAGGTTTAGCAATGTAATTGGTTGATTATCTATAGTTATTTTAATAACACTACCATAACGTAATTTATTGTTAAAATCTGCTCTCCTACCCGTAGAAATCGGTGGTGAACTTAGTTGGGATAAATCATCAAGGTTGTCGACAACAATCGCCTTTTTTACAGCAAATCCCGTATATTGATTATTTTTCTTAAAACTATCTTGATGGTTATTCATACGACTAGAAAAATAAATATTATAATGCTGTCGATTAATGACGCGGTATAGGGCTGCAATACTATCAACTTCTTGAAAGGCAAGAATATCAGGGGAGTGTGAAGTAAATATTTGCTGTAGCGCTTGATAATCTGCTTTTGAACGCACAACCGGCGAGGTTGAGTTCAACGACAGCCACTGCATATTCCAGCTCATAAGAGTGAAAGATTGTGCGTAACTGGTACTGATTGGCATTAATAGTAGTAATAAAGCTAAAATAGGCATCGTTATTATCATGATACGAATGAGCTATTCACTGTGCCTTATTTGGTTAGTATTCTGAATTATTTATACTAAGTAACCGTATTACTATAAGCGCGGTTAGCTTTTCGTGTAACCCTGTCATTACTGTTTTCATTTTTGTGTGCTATAAAATTGATTTCGTCCTAATTCTTTAGCTCTATATAGACAACTGTCTGCAGCATTAATTAATTGTGTTGGATGTTGATTTTCTTCTAAGGTTGCAATACCTTGGCTAACCGTCACATATTGGTTAATAGCAGAGCATGGATGAATGAGCGCTAGGCTCGATAAATTTTGTTGAATGCGCTGGGCAATATCACATGCGCCTTTATTATCCGTATTAGGTAGCAATACGACAAACTCCTCACCACCATAACGGGATACGGTATCCGTTGCTGTTAATAAACTTTTATTGATGATATTGGCAACAGATTTTAAACAGCTATCTCCTTTAATATGTCCAAGGTTGTCATTAAACAGCTTAAAATAATCAACATCAATTAAAATAATCGATAGTGGGTGCTGGCTATGTTTGGCATTGATAATTTGTTTATTAATAGCTAAATCAAAAAAACGGCGATTATTAATTTGGGTTAATTGATCAGTAAAAGAGATCTGTGTCAATTGTTTGAGTAAACGCTGATTGTCGTGTTCTTGTTGAATGCGGGTAGTAAACCATTCAAATAGTAGTAGTCGTCCTGATTCAATGATCATCATCGTTATAATGAGTTTCGCGAACACAAAAAGTAAATCAAAGCGAGGATCGTGAATACTGTACCAAGTGGTAAAAATTAAAATAGGCAAAGTTGCAAGATAGACAGCTACTCGATATGCATAAAAGCTGAGCAGTACAATTAGAAATAATAGATTACCTACAATTTCAACAATAACATAAGCGTGACCTAAGTTATTGAGATTGATAATTGCTGTTCCCCAGGTAATGCCAAATAAGAAAGCATAACTTGCTGCAATAATTTTGTAATGCAGAAGGGTTTTATGATGAGCAAAAAATAGCCAACCAAGACCAAAGAGCAACGCTTGAATACTAAAATTTATTGTGGTTAGTACTAAATTGCTTCTTGCTGTGTGAATAAAATCGATCCAAATAACCGTGGTTATCAGCATAATTGTAATTAACGATATTTTAGATGCCCAGATAAAGCCAAGGCGAAGATTGCTATATATCGTATTGTCAATGCGTGTATCGAGCGATGAAAAATTCATGATTGAGATCCATGATTACTTGGAAGGGAATAGTGTCAATTCTTATGAGAAAGGCAAGTAATTTTTTTTAAATATTTTCTTAATGTGATAATAAATTTATTGACAATGTTCTTTAGAAATTAGCTTGCATGCGAAATTTTGTCACTGATCATAATCATCGTTCAGAAGACAAACTGCTCGCTTATAAAATTGATCTCGATCAAGGTTTCTTTGCGCTAGATCGCGCCTAATACCCCACATCTTGTTGCCGCTTATAAATAGAACACTATATTTTGTGTTTAAGTGACAGTGTCATTTTCTGTGAAATTAGGAGCCTTGTGTGAATCCTGTAGTAATAAAGCGTGATGGTTGCCGTGTATCTTTTGATGTTTTACGCATTAAAGAGGCTGTTCTAGGAGCAGCTAATTCCATCACCGATTCAGAGTGTCATACAATGGATGAGGCTTACGCTACATCGGTAGCGGAAGCAGTATTAGCGCAATTTTTTGGTGTTGATAACGTAGATATTCATGCCATTCAAGAGGCCGTTGAAACACAACTTATGGCTGGCCCACACAAGGCTGTAGCGCGTGCGTACATTGAATACCGTCATGATCGTGATATTTCACGTGAGAAGAAAAGTCGTCTAAATAATGAGATTCGAGGCTTAATTGAACAAAGTAATGCTTCGTTATTAAATGAAAATGCAAATAAAGACAGTAAAGTGATCCCAACTCAACGTGATCTGCTTGCTGGTATTGTCGCAAAGCATTATGCAACACAACATTTACTACCACGCGATATTGTAAAAGCACATGAAAACGGCGAAATTCACTATCATGATTTAGATTATTCACCGTTTTTTCCAATGTTTAACTGTATGCTTATTGATCTTAATGGCATGTTAACGCATGGTTTTAAGATGGGTAATGCAGAAATTGATACTCCTAAATCAATTTCTACAGCAACAGCAGTAACGGCTCAAATTATTGCTCAAGTTGCGAGCCATATTTATGGTGGCACCACCATTAACCGTATTGATGAAGTGTTAGCACCTTATGTTAGCGTTAGTTATGCCAAGCATTTAGAAATTGCAACTGAGTGGAACATTGCTGATCCTGTTGCTTTTGCACAAGCTCGTACTAACAAAGAGTGCTACGATGCATTTCAATCACTAGAATATGAAGTAAATACACTGCACACCGCGAATGGTCAGACACCTTTTGTAACTTTTGGCTTTGGTTTAGGCACATCGTGGGAATCGCGTTTAATTCAACAATCTATTCTTAAAAATCGTATTGCAGGTTTAGGAAAAAATCATAAAACAGCAGTATTCCCTAAGCTTGTTTTTGCTATTAAAGATGGCCTTAACCATAAACCTGATGATGCCAACTACGATATTAAACAATTAGCGTTAGAGTGTGCATCTAAGCGTATGTACCCTGATATTTTAAACTATGACAAATTAGTTGAAGTTACAGGTTCATTTAAAACCCCAATGGGCTGTCGTAGTTTCCTTGGGCCTTACGAAGAAAATGGTAAATTGATCCATGAAGGTCGTAATAACTTAGGCGTCGTTAGCATTAACTTACCGCGCATTGCCTTAGAAGCAAAAGGTGATGAAGCACGTTTCTTTGACATTTTAGATGAGCGATTAGCGTTATCTCGTCGTGCGCTTGATACTCGTATTACGCGTCTAGAGGGAGTGAAAGCCCGTGTTGCTCCTATCCTTTATATGGAAGGTGCTTGTGGCGTTCGTTTGAACGAAGATGATGATGTATCAGAAATTTTCAAAAATGGTCGTGCCTCTATTTCGTTAGGTTACATTGGTATTCATGAAACTGTAAATGCACTTTATGGTAATGATACCCATGTTTATGATAGCGAGACATTACGTCAAAAAGCAGTAGCGATTGTTCAACGTTTACGTGATGCAACTGATGCATGGAAAGCTGAGTCTGGCTATGGCTTTAGTTTATACAGTACTCCAAGTGAAAACTTATGTAGCCGTTTCTGTGCAATTGACACTAAAGAATTTGGTGTTGTTGATGGTGTTACTGATCGTGGTTACTACACCAATAGTTTCCATTTAGATGTTGAGAAAAAAGTGAATCCGTACGACAAGATTGACTTTGAAATGGCATATCCAGATATCGCGAACGGTGGCTTTATTTGTTATGGCGAATACCCAAATATTCAGCATAATCTTGAAGCATTAGAAAACGTCTGGGATTACAGTTACAGCCGCGTACCTTATTACGGCACCAATACACCGATTGATGAATGTTATGAGTGTGGTTTTACCGGTGAATTTGACTGTACTAGTAAAGGCTTTACTTGCCCTAAATGTGGAAATCATGAACCATCAAAAGTATCGGTAACCCGTCGTGTGTGTGGTTACCTAGGTAGCCCTGATGCACGTCCGTTTAACTTTGGTAAACAAGAAGAAGTTAAACGTCGCGTTAAGCATATGTAACGATTACTGATTAGCTCATTGAGTTAAATATAGAAGAAGTGCTTTAGGGCACTTCTTTTGTTTGTAAATGTTGGGTTGGTTAAATTGCCCGATTACACTATTAATTAATTGAGATAACAATGAACTACCACAATTATTACCCTGTTGATATTGTTAATGGCCCTGGTACACGAGTAACTCTATTTGTATCGGGTTGTGTTCATCAATGTAAAGGTTGTTATAACCAAAGCACATGGCGTTTAGATGCAGGACATCCGTTCACTCAGCAAATGGAAGATCAAGTGATTAATGATCTTAACGATACCCGTATTAAACGTCGTGGTTTATCACTTTCTGGTGGCGATCCATTACATCCTCAAAATGTGGCTGCTGTTTTGACATTAGTGCAGCGTGTACGTCGTGAATGTGTAGGTAAAGATATTTGGCTATGGACAGGGTATTTATTATCAGAGTTGACTGAAGAGCAGCAACAAATTGTTAATCTTATTGATGTGATGGTTGATGGGAAATACGAACAAGCGCAACGAAATCCTTCTTTGGTATGGAAAGGCAGTGAAAATCAGGTTATTCATTATTTTAATATCGATGATTAAAAATTGATTGGTAAGTCATCAAGAACATGATGATACATGCGCTGTGTGTTATCAAATTGTTTCTTTATTGTTTATTTACTTGTGATTTTTAAACTTATCCACTGTTTCTGTGTATAACTTTGGGAAAAATCGGTAAATGTTGACAAACGGTATTAGGTCGTTGGTTTTTTTATATAAATTTAAACAGTATATTGAACAATTTCGACGTATTTTTCTACCTGTGACCGATTTTTAGGTCAAATTTCTTGGCGTACTATTTAAAAGTGTTAATATTTAGTATCAATCAATGCTATTAGTTATGGTAATGCTTTAGTATAAGTATTCAGTATAGAAGCCGAAGATATTATGCCAATTTATAAAGCAATGTCTCATTTATCTGCAAATAAATATCTTGTCGCAGTTTCCAATGTTTTTTTAATGGCATTGCCATTAGTTTTGATTTCAACATTCTGCGAGTTGATTGCTCTTATTTGTGAACATTTTAAATTTAATGACTTTGGAAAAATAACTCAAGAGGTTGGTCAAGCAACAAGAGTTATCATTCCTTTGCTGATTAATTTTTATTTAGCGACTTATTTATCAGCCGTTAAGCGGATTCCAAAGAGTGCGACGATAGCAACCTCATTAACGGTGTTTTTTATCGTATCTTATCAATGGAATTTAATTTCACCATTAATCCCTCTGCCAAATAGTTTTTTGGTTGCATTGCTTTCAGCGTATATCTCTTGTGTGGTTATAGCGAAACTTAAAAATATCAAATTATTTAGACTCAAATCTAATCAGTCATTTATTGATATATCGATGAGTATGTTAGCTGGTTCTATCGTTACTATTTTGGCTGTATTATCGATAAGTTTATTAATTAGAAAATTGTTTGAGCAAGCATCGTCATTTTTTTCAGGGTCATTGATACCTCAATTAGATCCAACGTCATTTTTCGATGGTCTTATTTATGAAGTGTTACGAGGTTTATTATGGTCAATAGGTGTTAATGGTCACAATATTTTACATGCCTATAAGGCTGAATTGTATAATATTACCAGTATAAATATTACCGAATGGCATAATTATGGTGTTGATTTAAATATTTTAAGTACTAATTTTTATGATTTTTTTACTGGTATTGGCGGCAGTGGTAATATGTTAAGTTTAGTTATTTGCATGTTATTATTTGCCAAAAGTAAAGGTTATAAAATATTGGCAAAATCAGCACTTATACTGTGTATTTTCAATGTTAATGAGCTAATCTTATACGGTATTCCTGTTATTTTTAACCCGATTATGATTATTCCATTTTTAGTCGTTCCTGTAGTAAGCTTTATTATTGCTTATGGTGCTATTTATTTTGGGGTTGTTCCACCATTAAGTGAAATCCATAGTTGGTTCATGCCGCCTTTAATTAGTGGTTATATGGCAACAGGAGGAGCAATTTCTGGAGCGTTACTACAATTATTATTAATATGTATTGGCATTGCTATATATTTACCTTTTTTTAAGCTCATGGATAAGCGCAGTTTAGGTATTGGTGTTTCTGATATACTATCTAATCGGTTATTTACTAGCGACGAAATTGAATCAAAAACACGTTTAACCAGTTTTATTCCATCACTACATAGTAATCTTATTGCACAGCGGAATATTGAAAAACTTCAAAATAGTGGTGAGTTTATTTTATATTTTCAGCCACAAGTAAATATCGAGAATAATCGTATTGCTGGTTGTGAAGTTTTACTGCGTTTTAAAAACAAGCAAGGTGAAATTTTACCACCGACATTTATTGAAGATTTTAATCAATTAGGTCTGATGCCAGAACTTGATTTTTGGGTGTTAGATAAAGCTATAAAATCGGCTGAACGTTTTATTGTAGTTAATCCTGATTTTGTGGTATCGATTAACATCTCACCGAGTACTGTTTTATCAAAGAATTTCGTTGATATAGTTAAAAAACGTATCATTGAAAGCGAGTTATCTTTTCAGCAGATAGAGCTTGAATTTACCGAGGAGTTATTAATTCGTGATGAGAAAAAGGTTGCTGAGATCATCACTGAATTACAAAAATTGGGTGTTTCTGTTGCCTTAGATGATTTTGGTACTGGTTACTCATCACTGGCATATTTATCACGTTTTGAGTTTGATAAGCTAAAGATTGATCGCTCTTTAGTATTGAATCTTGATACGCAGCGCGGAAGAGAATTATTTAAAATAGCCGTTCAATTAGGCAAAATAACCCACGCTGATATTGTGGTAGAAGGCGTAGAGCAATTGTCAGAGTTAGAGTTTATAGCATCACTCGGTGTGCGCTATATTCAAGGTTTTTATTTCTATAAGCCGATGGCAGAGGATGTATTGTTTCAACGTGGTTTATTAATGCCACAACAGTGCGAAGTGGTTGATAATTAACACTCACAAAAGTAAATCGTTATTTGAAATACGGTTCTACTTCCATATTGAGCACTTATACGGTAAATTCGCTCTCCTTTTATGCTCTATTGGGGACGTTATGTCACGTACTATTGTTTATACCTATAAAGAAGAAGAGAAGCGTTTAATTTTCTCTTTTGATACACACCGTAACATTCATGAAGCGGTAGCTGCTGCTGAAGGTATCGACTTAACGGCCTTTTTAAAAATGGAACAACAAGTCGAAGCAGTATCTACGTGCAGTAAAGCTGGACGTGAATATCGTGATAGCTATTTCCGCAAGTTAGGCTTTGGTAAGATTGCACTTGCAAAGAAAGAAAACCGCGGCGTCGGTGAGAAATAAATGATTTAAAAAAAGCTGACCATGCGTCAGCTTTTTTAATGGTCGAATTTCAAATGTATATCGTTAGTCTAATTCATTATATTTTTTAGCAGAGCCGTAGCATTTATCAATCGGATATTTGGCAGCGTTTTGGTGCATCTTTTGTTGGCATGCTTGCATTACGTCAATATCACATTTATCCGCTAAACGTAGTAAATACATCATCACATCCGCAATTTCTTCACTTACATGTTGTTTTTTCTCTGCTGATAATTGTTGGCTTTGTGCTGGCGTTAACCATTGAAAAATTTCGGTTAATTCTCCTACTTCACCGCTAAGTGCCATCACTAAATTTTTGGGTGAGTGAAATTGTTCCCAATCTCGTTGCTGGGCAAATTCAGTGAGAGCTGATTGTAATTGTTTGATGTCTGAACTAATGGTGGAGGTGGTCATTATAATTATCGATATTGTGGCGTTTGTAATAGCATAAACGTAAACATCGTTAGAAACACGATGTTTACGCTAGGGGCTAAAACTGATGGATGTTTAGTGAGTGGCAATAGAGATTTTTTTACGGCGAGAAAATGGTGGTAATGCTTCTAGTGTGCAAAAGATCAATCCTAGCCAGATCAAACTAAAACTGATGGCTTTGGTATGATCAAAGACCTCACCAAATAAGAAAACGGCTAATAAAAACTGTAGACTTGGCTCGATATATTGCATTAAGCCAACCATCGTCAGGCTAGTACGATTTAACGCTAAGGCAAAAAAGATTAATGGTGCTACGGTAACTGGAGCAGCTCCGGCATATAATAAAAAAGTACTTGTGCCAGAAGATAGTGCAATGCTATCACCATTAAAATATAGCCAGATCATATAGATAAGTGCAAATGGTGTTAGTAGAGCAGCTTCAATCATGACCGAGGTTAGTGCATCATATTTTATGTATTTTTTGGTTAAGCCATAGACTGCAAAAAAGCTACCCATAATTAAAGATAGCCAAGGTAATTGACCATACTGCCAAACTTGATAACCAATGCCAAGAATGGCCAAAATAACAGCCAGCATTTGTGCTTTAGAGAGTTTCTCTTTTAAGAAAAACATCGCCAGAGCAATGGCAAACAAAGGATTAATAAAATAGCCTAAACTGGCCGCTAATACTTGATCATGGGTAATGGCCCATGTGAAAGCGTACCAAGACACACTCATGATCACACCGGCAAAACCGCACATAGCTAATGATTTTTTATCCGCTAGTATGTCTTTAATTGCAGGAATAGGTTGGCGAAGTAACACCATCACAATTAACATGACAGGTACAGAAAATATCAGCCGTAATGCAAGTAACTCATTAGTATTTGCTTGAGGTAAATATTGGTAATAAAGCGGCAATATTCCCCAGAGAACGAATGAGAATGCAGCAAGCATGTTACCTGCTCGATGTGATTGCATGTTGTTAACACCTAATGGTAAAAAATGATTATCGGTCTCAATATCATTGCAATATTAAGAAGCTGTTTTGATGAATGATCATAAGTGGCGCTCAGAGCCTTGGATACCATCCTGGTGTGAAGTGATAACATTCGCGGCTATTTTGTCATTGTATTTTTATAAGTCAATATGCGCTGTGAAGAAAAATAATAGTGGCTATTTTTCATTTTATCGGGGTATATAATAAGTGTTCACTAAATAATAATGCTGCTAGGGTGTTTTTTTTGATAAAATATCTAAGTAGAGTAAAGGTTGATATATTTAACCAATAAATTCATGTTATGGCATTTTAATTGAGAGAAGATAATGACTAAATTAACTGCAGATATTCAAGCCAATAAAGCTTTATTCGTAACAGAAACACAAGCAACACGTATTGTTTGGAGTCTTCGTAACGAAGAGGGTGATTGGTTGTCTGTTGCCTCTTCTGAATTTGAAGACTCTGAAGTAATGCCATTTTGGTCAAGTGAAGCTGATGCTAAAGTACAGTGTGCTGATGAGTGGGCAGAGTTTCAACCAAGTGAACTACCATTAGATATTTTCCTTGAAGATTGGATGCTGACTCTAGTTGAAGACGGTGTTTTAGTTGGTCTGAACTGGAATGAATCACTTGAAGGTGTAGAATTAGAGCCTTCAGAAGTGGCTAAACTTTACCTATAATTGTTTTATTTAATATAAAACTGACTCTGTGAATCAATATCAATGTAGATGTTGTTATTATCACAAGGTTTATATTATTGATAATAAAGATAATTACACCGTGGTGTGAATTAGCTCTAAGATTAATAATAGCGATGTTAAATCTCTCGTATTTAGTACAGAAAGATTTACAGTAAGGATAGATGACATTTCATCATGTTTGTCTCTTCTATTGTGTTAATTTGGCTTACGCTTGGGCGTAAGCTTTTTTTTGCCTATTTTTCGTTGAAATGTATCTATTTGTTTATATAGAAGTATTTACTATTCTTTAATGGTATGATTATTTATGCATTGATTAAATGCACGTGATAAAAAGAACGACAACAATTGAATCAACACCACAGTTATTGGATGTGATTTACGTTAGTATGTTATACGTAGTGATAATATTTCGTTGGTTGTGTTGAGTATATTTATTTCTATCGAAGGATTGCAGGATAAATCGTGAAGAACGGATTTTTTATAAAAAAAACGATATTACAGGTATTAGTTTTATTAGCGGTGGTAGGGTGTTCATCTGCTTCCGTTAGTGATAGCCCCCTCGAAAAATCGCTAACGCCAGTTCCTAAACAGACATTATCCCAGTCATTACCCGTTAATAATGGTATGTTTGATGGTGTTTATCATACTTGGAAGGGGACTCCATATCGTTACGGCGGCTCATCAAAGAAAGGGATTGATTGCTCGGCTTTTGTGCAGGTCGGATACTCAAGTGTTTATCAAAAAATGCTCCCTAGAACGACATTAGAGCTGGTAAAAAAAGGTAAACAAGTTAAACGTCATACAGCGAAGGAAGGGGATTTAGTCTTTTTTCGTACAGGACGTAATTCACGCCACGTTGGGATTTACTTAGGTAATTCAGAGTTTTTACATGCATCTCAATCAAAAGGGGTTATTATTTCGCGATTAGATAATCCTTATTGGAAGCGGCATTTTTGGCAAATACGTCGATTAGATAAATATTAAAAAGAAACCCAGCTAATTCGCTGGGTTTTTTTATTATTTCATATCAACCCAGGCTAAACGGGCCAATAATCCAGGCGGAGTAACTAATCCGGCCGTGGTACTTTGAATTTTACCATCTTTGATAATTAAAAGAGTCGGTGCTCGTGATAGTTTCCACTCTTTAGTTAGCTGATTGCTATTATCATTGACGACAGGGAAATCATAGCCTTTCATATTTAAATAAGCGTGCAAGCGACGATCATCCCCTGATCGCATTGCGATGGTCACTATTTTAGTATTTAACCATGATTGGTTATTCAGCCAATTAATCATTGGTGACACAACTTTACAACTGCCACACCATGTTGCCCATACATATACCAGCACTGTTTGATCATAACTGTCTTTAAATATATTGACTTTTTGGCCATCAATCGTCGTAAAAGTAGGTTGAGTGGCTGATATTTGCATTTGATTTAAATGACGATTACGCCATGCTTCTAATGCTGTTGTTGCAATGGTAAACATGATCATAAAAATAATGATACTTTTGATCCACCCTCGCCATTTATGGCGAGGTGTTTTATTGGTATTTACTGACATTATTTTCCTGCTTTTTTGAGTGCGTCAAGTACGCTGTCACTGGATAAAATTACTGGTAATTCAATACCTTTTGGTGCATTAGGACCATAAACAATATTAAATGGCACTCCAAAACGCCCATGAGACTGTAAAAAGCCAGTCACATAATCAGATGGTTTGGTCCAATCACCACGCATTAAGACGATATTTTTATTATCCAAGGCTGAATAAACAGGCTGTTGCAAAATAACACCCATTTTGTTGGCTTTACAAGTAATACACCATTGGGCCGTGACGTCGACAAATACCGTTTTACCTTGTGCTACTTCTGTGGCGATTTTTGCCGTATCTAATGGAATCCAATGATGATCTGCTGGCAGAGGGGTCGCCCATTTATTAGCGGTGAGGCTACCTGTAAATAAACTTGCACCAGCACCAAGTAACATTACCGCTAAGGTAATAATGACGGTTTTACGGCCTTTTTTACGGCCTAATAACCATAAAATAGTGACCAATATAAGCGCACCTAATCCCCACACGATGGTTGCATCAAAGAAACTGGTCATTAAGCTTAGCAGCCATACTGAGGTTGCAAGCATCATTAAGCCAAACAGTGTCTTAACACGATCCATCCATAGCCCTGGTTTAGGCATTAATGTCGCGAGTTGTGGGAACATGGCGATCAGTAACCAAGGGGCAGCCATACCAATTGCAAGTGCCGTGAAAATAGCAAACAAGGTCACTAAATCTGCGCCAAGTGCAAATGCAACAGCAGTACCTAAGAATGGCGCGCTACAAGGTGTAGCAAGTAACGTTGCAAACATTCCCTGAATGAAATGGCCTAAGTGAGAATTATCACCTTTGGTTGCTAACCAGGTATTGGTATTGCTTGAAAGGCGAATTTCAAACAAGCCCAGCATATTGGTACCAAATAGCACCGTAATTGCCACCATTACACCGATAAACCATGGACTTTGGAATTGAATACCCCACCCAAGTGCTTGGCCTGAGACTTTCATTGCTGCAAGAAAGGCTGCTAATAGCCAAAACGAAACAATTATTCCAGCGGCAGAGGCTAAAAATTGGGTACGAATCTGACGACGTGCTAACCCTTGCGCAGAGATAACACTGCTTAGTTTCATACCTAATACTGGTAATACACACGGCATAATATTAAGGATTAAGCCACCTAATAAGGCTAATCCAATAATTTTTAAGAGGTTGCTACTTGTACTTGGAATGTTAACGGGTGTATCTGTTGCCTTTGCTGTCACTTCAATCGCAGTATTATGATCGCCGATAGTGATATGCAGCGGTTGGCCTATTAATTTTGGAGTGCCAAACCAACTGGTAACCGGCAGGGTTGCGTAAAGCGTATTGCCTTTTATGGTTGTGGTTGGTTTTAGAAATGAGGTGTCTTTAGCTGCTTGAGTATCACCATCAATGATCACATCAGGTTGTTGCCATCCCATAGTATTGGTTGCAACAACCGTCACTTCCTTTTGTGCTTTATTATAAGAGACAGTATCTAACGTAACATTTGGTGATGGTTTTGGTACTTGGCTTTCACCTTTGTTATACAAAAACATCGCTTCTGTCGATGGCATTAGCTTACTTGGAGTAAAATCGAATGAAAGCTCGTAGTCGGTGAGTACACAAATACTGGTACATGATGACATGGTTAATTTACCAGCAAGGAATACTGGCTTATTCATATCTTTAACATGAATCGAAAGCGGGAAGATAACGTCGTGCTTATAGCCCAGTGTTTCAACACCTAAAAACTCATAGCGTTTAGGTAACGGCCACTGCCAATCTACTTTAGCAATGTTAGATGACATCTTCCAATCAATAGACGGTGCGACACCGCCTTCACCCGGTGAACGCCAATAGGTTTTCCAATCAGTATCAAGTTTTACTTCAAGGAGCCCCTGAACAGTTTGTTTCGCTAAATCTTGTTGGCCAGTAAGCATTAACCTTACTTCAACAGGCGGGTGCTGAGGATTTTTAACCCATCCCGTCGTATATTGAGGTGTTGCCGCGGCACTGGATGCAAAGGTAAGCCCAAACCCAGAGATGAGTAAGGCAAAGGTAAAATAGAGATACTGGTATAACGTTTTCAATCTAGAGCTCCATGTGAACAACGTGCAAAGTGACATTATTTAACGTTGTTCAATATATGATTCTTTATGGTTGGCCAAGGTACTATCGATAACAGTACTCTTTATAACGGCACTATTTAGGTGTAAAGCGAGCAGTATTTATAACATTACTCATAAGACCGCTATTAAAGAGATCTTATTGCATTAAAAATAACAATGACTGTATTGTCGGTAATTTGTGGCGTTAGAACAAGTCAGTAGCGGGGTAAAAGACACCGGTTATGTCATTTTAAAGTTATAAGATATAACGCAGTTATACTTTTCTGAACAGTTGCTTGATACGCGTACTAAAGTTCGGCTTATTATGGTTTTTTCCCAAGTAGTATGATTGCATAAATTGGCATCTTAGTGACTCAACATCAGTGCTAAACTGATCCAAAGACTGATCGTGTTCGCCGTTAATAATACGGCTTTGGATTTCTGCTTGTTCATTGCTGTAACTGTAATCAATGTCGCAGGCGCCTTGTACCATTAACCATAAATGCGTTAGAGCAACGAGATAGTGTTGATCTTGATTGGTGAAGCTATTGGCATGATCACCAAGTGTGCTGTCAAAAACAGCCTGCATTTTTGTAGCGGCAGCATGTTGATGTAACCATTGCTGATGCGCTTGTTGGTGGTGTAAGGTCATAAAGCCAAGCAATAAATCTAATGATGTACTATCTGGGCGCTGTAATCGAACACGCTCAAAATGGGCTGATGATGCTGAAATAAATTGTTCTAATTGCTGCTGGGTCGATGCATCAACAGATAAATTGGCCATGCCAAGTAAGAATAATTGTTGTTTTAGTTGTGACATGTCTATTGCGTCTTATTTGTTAATAGTGAAAGTGCAGTATGGGCGCATGGTGTAATGAAACAGATTTAAATTAGATGTGTAATTGATTGGTTTTTATAAATATAAGTCATAAAAATGGTCACTGATATATGAATCTTATTTTAAGTGCTGCTAATTTTGGACTAGTGTTTATGTTGTTGTGATCCTGTTAGGAATAAAATCAGGATTTACATGTAAAAACTTATTGCCTAATGACATGAATAAAAAATCTCATATGGCTAATTTGTGGTAATATATAGCAAGATGACACTAAAAAATAGTCATCGAATGATGGTTTTATCATCGTTATTAGCACTGACTCAGGTCAATTCAGTGCTCAGTTTTGTTAATGACTTCCTTATTTATAGATAACCGTTTAAATCGAGTACAGCCAGTTATGTATAACCTGCAATTATTGATGTCAGTTATATGTACTTTATTTCTGTAAGCTGTTTAGGTTAGCTATTAAGGACGTTTGGGTTATTGTAATGATAAATAAAGAAACAATTGTGAATAAAAATAATAAATTTATTGTTGGTTGGCGCGAAGTTGCCGCTTTACCTGATCTTGGTGTTGATGATATTCATGTGAAGATTGACACAGGTGCTCGTAGTTCTTGTCTTCACACATTTAAAATTGAAGAATTTACCCAAAATGATGAATTATGGGTTAAATTTTGGCTACACCCTATCCACAATAATACCGATATTGAACAGGTTTGTATGGCTAAAGTTGCTGACAAACGTGTTGTAAGAAACTCAGGTGGCGATGAACAATTGCGCTACTTTATTGTTTCAACTATTGATTTTAATGGTCAACAATGGCCAATAGAAATATCGTTAACGAGTCGTGATAACATGGCATTTCGTATGTTGCTTGGACGAACCGCTATGCATGGTCGTATCATTGTAGATCCAGAAGCTTCTTACCTAATTCAAACCAAGGAAAAGTAATAGTAATGAAAATCGGTATCTTATCTCGTAATCAGTCATTGTATTCAACGTCTCGCCTTATTGAAGCGGCAGAGCAACGTGGCCATGAAATCAAGGTGATTGATGCACTTCGTTGCTATATGAACATTAACTCACAAAAACCATCAATTCACTTTAAAGGTGAAGATTTAGTGGATTTTGATGCAGTTATTCCTCGTATTGGCGCATCAGTAACATTTTACGGGACAGCGGTATTACGTCAGTTTGAAATGATGGGCGTTTATACAGTGAATGAATCGGTTGCGATCAGTCGTTCTCGCGATAAATTACGTTCAATGCAGCTATTATCACGCAAATGTATTGGTATGCCTGTAACGGGGTTTGCAAGTAAGCCTGATGATGTTAAAGATCTTCTTGATATGGTAGGCGGTGCGCCTGTTGTTATTAAACTGCTAGAAGGCACACAAGGTATTGGTGTTGTTCTTGCTGAAACGCGTAAAGCGGCTGAAAGTGTTATCGAAGCATTCATGGGCCTAAAAGCTAATATCATGGTGCAGGAATACATTAAAGAGGCTGGTGGTGCAGATATTCGTTGTTTCGTGATTGGTGATAAAGTGATCGCAGCAATGAAACGTCAAGGTGCAGAAGGTGAATTCCGTTCTAATCTTCACCGTGGCGGTAGTGCTGCTTTAGTTAAAATCACGCCAGAAGAGCGTAAAACAGCCGTAGCTGCAGCGAAGATCATGGGTCTTGGTGTCGCGGGTGTTGACTTACTGCGTTCTGATCGTGGTCCACTAGTGATGGAAGTTAACTCATCACCTGGTTTAGAAGGTATTGAGAAGGCAACCGGTAAAGATATTGCTGGTATGATCATCGAATATATCGAAAAGAATGCATCGAAAAAGCCAACTACACGCGGACGTGGTTAATACCAAGCGTTTTGATTAGGTAAATAAAAAGGCGTCCGTTGAACGCCTTTTTTATTTGCTATTATATATTCAATTAAAGCTGATTTTCGATAGGTAGTACGCCAGCAGCCCAAGCTCCCATCTTCAACCATATGCTACTGTCTGGCTCAGAGGTATATTGCTCACCTGTTACGTCGTCATTCCATACAATGTCACCGCTCTCATCAAGAGATAGACGGTAAGCTTCTTTTAACATTGCGTCACTGATCTGGTTATATACTTGACCAGAAAATGCTGGAGAATCAACAATCACACCTAGCTCTGTATTTAAATATGCTGAGCGAGGATCAAAGTTGAATGAACCAACAAAAATTTTAGACTTATCAATAATAAACGTTTTTGCATGTAGGCTAGTACGCGAGTGACTGAGCCATTTGTGTTTTGTTTTCTGCCCAGGTTCAACTTTTACTTCATACAGCTTAACTCCACCTTCTAGCATGATTTTACGGTACTTTGCATACCAGCCATGCACGGCAAATACATCATTAGATGCTAGCGAGTTAGTGACGATAGTAATGTTTTTACCGTTCTTAGCTGCTTGTGCTAATTCTTTTGCACCTTCTTCGGTTGGTACGAAGTAAGGAGAGACAAGAAAGAAGTCGTGATCTGCTTTTGCAATCATTTCTGATAGCTCATGTAGTAATAGATCATCTTTACTGTTAGCGACTTTGTAAGGTGTATCGTATAGCAGTTCAGCGTCAGTCCAGAATAATGGCAGAGTTTGATTGATTAATTGTTTAACCATCGGATGGTTTTTCAATGAGCGCGCGTAATCTGTCGTCATGTATTTAAGCTGCGCTTGTTTCCATTGTGTCAGCTGCTTTGGTGTTGGCTTATGGGCAGAACTTACCAGCGCTTCAATCGGGGTTGCTGGTTTGCTGTTCCAGTATTCATCAAATTGACGTGAAACCTGAGGAATTATTTTGCCAATCATTAATAAGTCAAAATCGCCAAATTCAACGTTATCATTGGCAGAAAAATATTCATCACCAATATTACGTCCGCCCGTAATTGCAAATACACCATCAGCAATGATGGATTTATTATGCATTCGACGGTTAAGTCGATCAAAGTCAGTCAAAAAGCCAAGAGGTTTAAAACTGCGATTGCCAAAAGGGTTAAATAAGCGGACTTCGACGTTAGGGTGTGCAGAAAGACTCGCTAAGGCTTGGTCATCACGATTCTGCATATCATCGAGTAATAGACGTACGCGTACACCACGCTCTGCCGCTTGATATAAATACCACGTTAGTAGGTTACTGGTCGCATCATCACGGTAGATATAATATTGCACATCGATAGTTTTTTGTGCGCCTTCAATAACAGCTAAACGAGCAAGAAGTGCTGCTTGACCGTCACCAAGTGGGTAAAAACCTGTTTTATCAGGATTTGCTTGGGTATAAGGTCGCGTATGTTGATAAAAGGGAGTAGTGTAGTTATCAACATTACTGTAAGTCGATGTTTTTAAAGTTGATAGTGGTTGTGCACATCCAACTAATGTTAGTGCGCTAGTCGCAATCAGTGAATGCGTAAATAATTGTTTGAAACGATTAAAAGTAATCATTATAAAAAATTAGGTCTGAAAAAAGTGCCGCGATTTTACCTGTAATTATATATTTGTGCTTTAGATAAATAATCAAATACCTATTTTTGATTACCATGTATGTTTATTTGGAATAATTAATATTTTTCATGTCATTGTTGACACTTTTTAGGTGTAAAAAAGCCCAAAATAAAATCAATATTTTGGGCTTTTGCATATAAGAAACACATTGAGTCTAATAATTAACTGGTTACAGTATCAGTACCATGCCATTGATAATGGTTATTGGGTTTTTTACTCACGATACCTTGGGTTAATAACTCATGGAAAATCGTATCGACTTCATCAGTGGTAAGTTTCAGTAATTGACTTACCGCCCGTTTACTGCAATTCACTTGATTTTTAGAGAGTGCTTCAACTGCTTGTTCATAGGCCGTTTTCGGCGGTTCTGGCTCGGCTTCTTCGACAATAATTTCATCTTCATCATTCACATCAGCAATCGATGAGATGCCAACAGCAGAGGGATCAAAATGCGTTAATAGCTGCGGCTGATCCTGAATATTGTAGCCATTAACTGACAGTAATTGCTGGCGTTTAAATTGGTAGCGGAAGCGGTTTTCCTCACCAATCAAACCAACAAAAAAAGCAGCAAAGAAATCAAGCAGTACGGATAAGAAAATAACTAAACCAAGCTGAGCGGTTTGATTACTGACATTGAATGTTGTTGCTAGACTGTCAATTAATCCAAGTACTGAACCTTGACCCACAACAGGCGTTGTATCACGCTCAATAGCAATTTGTTGTTGTTGCTTGCGTAGCTGTTCGTTTTCTTTTTGAATACGAGTTACACCAGAAGCAATGCGCTCCATTTGGATATACTTCTCAGCGGCAACATTATTGAGATCAATTTGCTTTTCAATAGCTTGAATTTGCATATTAAAGGCATTGATCTTACTTTGCTGCACGTTTGCTTCACTGTGTGCCTTATTCGTTGCGCTATTAATGCCACCAACAGAGCCACCGATAGAGATTGCAGCTAACACGGCATAAAATGTAAAAGCGGTAAGGGTACCGGTGTAATTACGGCGTGCTTTGCGTTCTCCAACCTCATACCACGCAAAGAATTTACCCAACTCAAAAATGACAGCTAAGCCGCCAAAGAGGAATTTCATCAGTGGGTCATCATCAATAGATAAAAACAACAATAGTGAGAACACGATTGATGCAAGAATAGCAGCACCAGTGAAGCTATAAACACTCCACATGGCGAAAATCCCTTTAGGGGAACGAACGGGTATATTTTGGTTGAAATGCATAAAAATGTCTAAGTAAGGAGCATTTGTTCAACTGGTCGCATTATAGCGACAAGCATATAAAAGATGGATAGGATACAGTAAAACCCTTGTTAACCCTGTATAAAAAGTGAAGCTCAAAAACCTTGTGAGGGTAATTTGTACTGTATGTCTGATGTTGCTCAAATAATGCCCTGAAAGTGTAAAATAAAAAATCATTATTAATAAATTCTAACATATCTGTATATTAGCATGTTTAATCTTATCGCTAGTTAATAAATAATCACTAGTAATAAATTAAGTGGTGGTTATTTAAAGTATCTTTAAGTCGAAGCACGATAATAAGATGATAATAGATATGCGATTTGGTTGGTTAATAACCGTTTAATGTACATATTATATTTAATAAATAAGCCTTGTAGAGCCTTAAGTGTCTATTTTATGTCTACACTTAAAGGTAATAATTTTAACGAGGTACGTGCATTTATGTTTTATGCCAGTTGTCATCAGCGTCGCGATCAAGCACAAAACGTCAACGATATTGCTATCTTTGAGCAACCGATACCTAAGAATATGATTTTACATTCAACATTTGTTTATATCGAAGAGGGCTATTTTCAGTGTTTATGGGAAGCAAGTGATGTTGATATCATTCAACACTATATTACAACGACATTAGGAGATGTATGTTTGCATGATTATTATAGCGTTGATCCAATAACCGCCATCGCATAATTGATTCATTAGTCATAGTAATGCGCGATCTTATATATAAAATAGGAATAAGCTTTTGTTATATAAGTGTTTATCTTTTGTTGGCTTTTGTGGGCGCAGTTACTCTTGTGTGATTGTGGTCACTAGGTGTGTGCATAAACAGTGATATTTAGCGCAAAAAATTATTCTATTAATAATACTATTTACACCATAAATAAATTTTAACAATATAACTTATGGTGTGAGTGATGAATAAAAATCCTATTCGTGTGGCAATGCTAATTGCTGGTTTATGTGCAAGTTCATTAGCTATTGCGGCTAATGACTTACCTAATATCAAAATATTAGCCACAGGCGGAACAATCGCTGGCGCTGGTCAATCAGCAACAGAATCTGCTTATACATCAGGTCAGGTTGGGGTTGATTCATTAATTAAAGCGGTACCTGCAATGACTAAAATTGCAGATATAACCGGTGAGCAAGTCGTTAATATTGGCTCTCAAGATATGAATGACCAAGTGTGGCTGAAGTTATCTAAACGAATTAATCAATTACTTGCCCAAGATGATGTTGACGGTGTTGTGGTTACACATGGCACCGATACCATGGAAGAAACAGCTTATTTCCTTGATCTTACCGTTAAAAGTGATAAGCCAGTGGTGCTCGTTGGGTCTATGCGTCCATCTACAGCTGTTAGTGCTGATGGCCCTGCTAATTTATATAATGCTGTTATTACTGCTGTTGATGAAGACTCAAAAGGGCGTGGTGTATTGTTAGCAATGAACGATACAGTATTAGATGCACGAGATGTCACCAAAACCAATACTACTGCTGTTGATACTTTCCAATCGCCAAACTTTGGACCGCTAGGCTATATTCACAATAACGATGTTACCTACCAACGTGCGCCAGAGCGTCATCATACAACAGCAACACATTTTGATGTCTCCAAATTAACCAGTCTACCTAAGGTGGGGATTGTTTATAATTATTCAAATGCGTCGCCATTGCCGGTGACAGCGTTAGTTAACGCAAAATTTGATGGTATTGTCAGTGCTGGAGTTGGTAACGGGAATATGTATAACGCTATTTTTGATGAATTAGCAAAGGCAAGTAAAAACGGCACTTTGGTTGTGCGTAGTTCTCGAGTGCCAACAGGATCAACGACATTAGCGGCAGAAGTCGATGATGCAAAATATGGTTTTGTTGCAGCGGGTACGCTTAATCCACAAAAAGCACGGGTTTTATTAATGCTGTCGCTAACTCAAACCAAAAATTATCAAGAAGTTCAACAGATGTTTAAGTATTACTAAATGTATTAATAAGCAAAAAAACACAACAAGACAGATATCTGTCTTGTTGTGTTTTATGCGTAATGTGAGCCACTATTATTTAGTGCTTGCTTCTACGTCTTTAATTGCTTTAGCTAACGCATCAGGGTTGTAGCCATTAATAATATGGATATTATCTGCGGTGATGTTGTTGCTTGGCATAACAATCAGTGCTGGTGTACCTTGAAAGCCGAGCTTGCTAAATAACTCAAAGTTATTCATAAAGGTATTGTTAGCATTAAATTTAGAGACATCAACCCCAACACTGGTGGCGATAGTGTTGATATCTTGTTTGGTTAACTTACCTTCATCTTTACCTGTTGCAAATACAGCATTGTGGTATTTGGCATAAGTAGCCCCACCTTTTTGCTGGTAGATCCAATTACCCATATCAGCGGCATATTTTGAAGCTTCCCAACGCGATGCGAAAATAGGTGTTTCTTTAAAGATGAATTTCACCTCTGGGTTTTTAGCTTCTAATTGTTTGACGGTATCAGCAATTTTAGAACAGTACATGCATTGGTAATCAAAGAACTCGATCACATTGACTTTTGCATCTTTAGGACCGATAAAAGGTGTTGTTTTATCTTTTAGAAGCTGATCAGCATTGGCAATAACAGCTTGTTTAGCATCATTTTGTTGTGCTTGCATTTGCTGTTGTTGCAATGTTTGTGAAGCTTTTACTAATACTTCAGGATGGCTAATAATATATTGGCTGGCAATTTGTTCAATTTGTGCTTTTTGTTGAGCCGTAAACTCGCCATTGTTATTAACTGTTGTTGTTTCATTACAGCCGGTAAGTAATGCACCTAGCATAATAGGTAGAAGCAATTTTTTCATTTTATTATCAATCACTATAAATATTTATTGGGTTAGAGTAATAATAGAATAAATTAGTTCAATCTGTTTCAGTAAAATGTTAGTTCTTAATAATTATAATAACGCGTATGACTATTGTTTTATAAACATATAAATTATAAATGTAACGTGGGTGTATTATTTTGCGTTTACTTTTTGTGGATCTTATATTCCAAATAAAATAATGGTTCAATGTGATAATTGTCACTTTATCTGAAGTGATGAATAGTTAAATTATTAATTCAATTTTTTTGATGATTTATTCTAAAATGAAAAAGACATTTACTGCGATTACGCTTTCCTCTTTATTGGCTTTAAGTCTTGTTTCTAGTTCTGCAATGGCAGAGCCAAAAGTACCAGCAACAGAAACAGGTTACAGTACTATTCAGTTAACTCAAATGGGTCAACCTAAGAGTGTTCACTGGGTTACTGTTGATCAAATTGCTCAGCAGCTTAAGGGTAAACCACCAATGGCTGTTGGTTTTGATATTGATGATACAGTATTATTTAGTTCTCCTGGTTTCTATCGCGGTAAACAAGTTTTCTCTCCAAACAGTTTTAGCTATTTAAAAAATCAGAAATTCTGGGATAAAATGAATTGTGATTGGGATAAGTTCAGTATTCCTAAGAAAATAGGTAGAGAATTGATCGCGATGCACCAAAAACGTGGCGATGATATTTACTTTATTACTGGTCGCGATCCATCTAAATGTGAAATTACAACCCAATATTTAAAAGATGTCTTTGGCATTAAAAATATGCACAAAGTTATTTTTGCAGGTTCAAGTAAAACAACCAATACTAAAACGCCATATATAAAAGCAGATAACATTAAAGTGTATTATGGTGACTCAGATGGTGATATTACCGCAGCACGTGCTGCTGGTGCTGTTGGTATTCGTGTAATGCGTGCCGCAAACTCAACTAACCGTCCAATTGCTAAAAATGGAATTTATGGCGAAGAGGTTGTTGTAAATTCTCAGTATTAATTACAGTTATTAAATGTAGTTTAGTGAATATAAAAATGCTCAATCTATGAATAATAGGTTGAGCATTTTTTATATACTATATTAATTAATATACCTTTGGGTGTTTGGGTTTTTTCTTACAAGTACCATTATAAAATTTCTTTAAATCACAGCTTGTGCCTTGCTTATTAAAGTGACAATTAGAGCCAATTGCTGTGCCTTTATGCTTTACGCAGTATTTGATCCATTTCTCTTGTTTTGGTTTTGATGATGAACACTGACCCTTCTGAAACGCCCATTCATCGCACATCTTTCCGCTAGGTAAACGGCAATAACCTTGACCATCAACAAGCACTGATTTACCGCCATGGTTAACGCAATAAATAGATGCTGGGTTTCCGTGAGGCATTGCAAAAGCAGAACTGGAAACGATTAGCGATACTAAGAATAATAATTTTTTCATGGAATAACCTTGATGTTGTTTGTGAATCACTCGCAATGGACTGATCATAATTAAAAACACCGTTCAAATGTCAGTAAAATGCAAGCTTTGTAAATAGTGTTAGTGGGTTGTGAGTATTTATTAATGGAATCAGTCGTGTATCAACAAAAAGAAATTAATAACGATAGAATACAAGTGAGTGTTTACTTGTAGATTGGACTGATTTGAGCAATCTATGTGGTAATATAAGATTAATATAAATACAGCCTTGAAGGGGTAAATATCGATGCTAGTGATTTCTAATTCAGTCACCTTAGGTGATTGGGAGATTGAATTAACCGCAATTCGAGCTCAAGGTGCGGGTGGGCAAAATGTTAATAAAGTATCAAGTGCTATCCACCTACGGTTTGATATAAATCGTTCATCACTGCCTGATTTTTATAAAGAACGTTTACTGAAGCTATCTGATAGTCGTATAACGAAAGACGGTGTTATCGTGCTTAAGAGTCAGCAACATCGAACTCAAGAAATGAACCGTGAAGAAGCATTGTCTCGATTAAAAGAATTGATTCAAAGTGCGATGGTGATTCAAAAAGCGCGTCGAGCAACGAAGCCCACCAAAGGTTCTCAAGTACGCAGAATGGATAAAAAGAATCAACGTGGTAAAACCAAACAATTGCGTGGCAAAGTGCAAATATAGCTGCAAATAAGCGCCGCAATCACCACTGTTAGCGTAAGAAAATATTTTTGTGATATTGGCTGCATAATCACCTTAGTTGTTAGTCGCTGCTGTGACTATCTATTAATATCTGACAATATTGTACCGCGGCTAACCGCGATATTTGCTAATTAGTTGGTGAACAAGGATGTTTGAAAAAAAGACGCTACAATTATTACAATTGTTTTATCGAGAGACAGAACGTGTACGTTTATTGGATGTTGATCAACTGCCGCCATTAGGTGTTGAATTACAGCAAGTGATGAATCAATGGCTTGAGACTAAACGTAATTTTCAACGTGATGAAATATGCGAGCAGTATTGGATCAAAACCTGCAGTGCGGGCTATATCACCGAATTACGGTTACATGCTGATGGCTCTTTAGATGAATATACACTGTTTAATCGTATGCATACTCAAGGACATTGGCAGTTAGTCGATGGGGTTATTGAAATTGAAATAATCAAAGGAGATAACCGTTATCGTTGTGCCGTATACGCTAATCGCTATGTTAACATCCATTCCGCTATAGAATATAAAAATGATCAATTGCATTCCTATTTGAAATTGGCGCAAACTCGGCCAATTTAGGGATATCTAATCGCTTTTTTGTCTGATAAAGACGCTTCCAATAGCGATTAAATTCAGTACACTAAAATGAATGACTGAATATTAGGACACACGGATGAGTAAAATAAAAACAGTAGCAGTGGTTGGTGGCACTCACGGTAATGAATTTAGTGGCATTTACTTATTACGTAAATGGCAGCAATCAGCCGCATTAGCCCGTGATAGTTTTAGCGTTGAAACGGTATTTGCAAACCCTAAAGCTCATAATGATAACAAGCGTTATATTGATCATGATTTAAACCGTCAATTTAGTTTGGCTGACTTAGCTAATAATGAGCTAGCAAGTTACGAACAAAGTCGAGCCAAAGCAATTAATCAACAAATTGGCCCTAAAGGGGACGCTAAAGTTGATTTTATTATCGATTTACATAATACCACCAGTAATATGGGTCCATCGTTAATTTTATTGCAGTCTGATCGCTTTAATCGCCAATTAGGCGCGTATGTAAAAATGCACATGCCTAATGCGGTGATTGTACTAGAGGATCATACTTCCATTGAGCAACATCATTTCTTAAGTTCAATCGCACCTCAAGGGGTGATTGTTGAAATTGGACCTCAACCTCAGTCAGTGATCCGTCAAGATGTGCTTGATTGGATGGATGAAATGACCAAGCATATTCTAGATTTTGTGCATTTATATAATACTGATGAACTGTTACCGTTAATTCCAAGCTATGAAGCTTTCCGTTATCATGAAACGCTATCATTACCGTTAGATGAACAAGGGCAACGTATTGGCATGGTGCATCGTTCTGTGCAAGATAATGACTTTGAACCGCTGCACAGTGGCGATCCAATCTTTACCTTATTTGATGGTAGTGAGGTTTTCTGGAAAGGGGATTATGAAGCCTTTCCACACTTTATCAATGAAGCGGCGTATTACGATAATAATTTAGCGATGTCTTTAGCAAAAAAAGTGCAGATCTCGACACTCGATTAATTATAACTGTTAATTGATATGAAAAACCTCTATCTGGGTGATGCCAATAGAGGTTTTTTATATAAGTGATTAAAAATCAAGCGCGCATAGGCGCTGTATTAGCAGATGATCTCACCACCACAATTGGACGTTCATCAATAATTGCCACATGCGAATCAACATCAAATACTGAAGTAATGAGCGCAGGAGTAATGGTTGCAATTGGGTTGCCATAAGCAAACAGCTGACCTTGATGCAATGCAGCAACCTTGGTTGAATATTGAATGGCTAAATTAAGATCATGGATAACCATCAATACACAGGCTTGGTTTTGTTGAGCGTATAGTTTCACAAAATCAAGTAGCTTCATTTGGTTATGCATATCAAGTGCTGATGTTGGTTCATCAAGAATAAGCACTTTAGGTTGATTAACTACCGCTTGTGCAAGTCCTACCATTTGGCTTTCACCGCCAGAGAGTTCAGTACATATCTTATTGGCTAAATGTAAAATACCCATTTGCTGTAATAATAGTAAGCTTTTCTCTGCACTGTTTGCTTTGGCAAATAAAGAATGCGACCCCATATTGAGGGTGGTAATTAATAATTCAACCACTGTGATGGTGGCAGAAATACGGTGATCTTGGGGTAAATAGCCAATGTTATCTAAACTCAATGGCTTATCATGTAATAAAATTTGCTGCGAATGCTGACGTAAATTTTGAGTAATATGTCGCAGAAAGGTTGATTTCCCTGCGCCATTTTTACCAATAATCGCCACCATTTCTCCTGCTGTGATAACAGGCAGTGATAGGCTATCTAAGATTGTTTTATCACCAAATGTGACTGAAATATCATTAATTGTAAGAGCCATTAGAAACGCCCATCTTTTTTAATGATCAAATAGACAAAGAAGGGAATACCAATGATCGACATCACTACCGTTAACGGCAAAATAATGCCCGGCATAATGCTTTTACTGGCGATAGAGGCGAGTTCAAGTAACACAGCGCCGATAAGACAAGATGCAGGCAGGAAATAACGTTGATCTTCGCCTAACACCATACGGGCAATATGTGGTGCAACTAATCCGACAAAACCAACAGCACCTACAAATGAAACCGCGAGAGAGGTGATAACAGAGACTAATAATAGGGTTTTGATACGCAGCCGCTTAACGTTTACTCCCATTGCTTGAGCACGTTCGTGACCAATCTTAAGGGTTGATAATTGCCAAGCATCTTTCATCATAATCAACAGCACAAGCGGTAACACAATTGCAAGCACAGTAATTTTATCCCAACTGCCGCGATCAAGAGATCCCATTTGCCAGAATACTAATGTTTGTAATTGAGTTTCGCTGGCAACATATTGCATCATGGTCAGTAAGCTGTCGTAAGCAAACATCACCGCAATACCAAACAGCATTACCCCTTCAATAGAAATTCGCTTTACTGATGAAATCGCAGCAATTAAAAATGTGGTTAATAAACACATAATAAATGCCATCAATGCGATTTGATATTGGGCTGGCACGAAGGGGATCGTGATGACATTAGTGATCACCAATGATGCGCCAAATCCAGCCGCAGCCGAGACACCAAAGGTATAGGGATCAGCTAAAGGGTTATTTAATGTGGTTTGCATTTGTGCGCCTGCTAACGCTAAGGCGGCCCCGATTAAGGGCGCCATTAGTGCCATTGGCATTCGAATATTCCACACAATGATTTTGCTGGCAATATCACTGGTTTGAGGATGAATCAGGGCGTGAATAACTTGAGTAAAAGTCAGTCCTTGTGAACCAATAAAAATATCAGCAATGACACACACAATACTCAGCACTAAGAAAATAGCCAACGCCACTTTCTTATTACGGTTACGAGTATTGTGGGTGTTTAACTCAAGTAACAATGCGTTCATTATTGCATTGCCTTAAAGTTATTCTGGCCAAAGTCGCCACTGACAATACGCTGCCCAAATTGCTTGTTCATTTCTTCAAAAGTGTGTTGTGGGTGTAAGTTTTTAAATACGTTTGGATGGATCCATTTCGCAAAATATTCCATCGCGACTAAGTTATAAGGTGAATTATAAAATGGCATATAAATCGAATAGACATTATTGGTTTGATAAGCACTAACAGCTTGTAACCAATCACGATCCATTAATGCTTTAGTGGCTGTTTTTATCGCAGTAGAATTCGGGTTATAACCTAATGGAATGCCATGAGTGGGCTGGCCTTTATCGTTAATCCAACCTGTGGTCTGCATTATGTATACATCAGGACGAGCGGTAATCACAGTTTCTGGTGACATCTGACCTGTGATCGCTCCTTTAAGTGGTTTATCGGCAATATTAATCGCTTTTAAGAATGGGACGTAAGCCCCCATATTACCGCCAGCAAAGGTACGACAACAAGAATCACTGTAACCGGCTGCACGTTCAATAAATACCCGTTTAGGGGCTAGGTTCGAGTGCTGAGCTAGGGTTTGTTCGAGTGCAGTAACGTGATCGAGATAGTAGTGTGCGAATGCTTGTCCTTGTGCTTCTCGGCCAACAGCTTTAGCCACTGTTTCTACCGATTTTACCGTATTTTTGATAGGGTTTTCACGAAAATCAACTGCAATCACTTTAATGCCTGCCGCCGCTAATTTTTTTAATAAACCGTTATCTTGAGCTAATTTAATATTAGATAAATCAACGATAAATAAATCTGGTTTAGGCTTTAAATTAATGAATCGTTCTGCATCAAATTCCCCTGACTTTATGAGGCCAATTTTTGGTACGTGTTGTAGTGACGGATAGTGTTTTACATAGTTAGCGTACATGCTTGGTGCGGAAAATTGCATATCATCACGTGCAGCGACAAGATGCTTAGCAGCGTCTTGTTGATAGATGATTTCAAGTAATGGAAAAATGCGACTGGTTGATAGCGCAATATTTTGTGGCTGGTGGTCAAAGGTAATAGTACGTCCAGCTACGTCAGTCACTGTAACAGGGTAGGTAGCAGCAAAAGAGGTCAGTGGACAAAGAGTAGCTGCACAAATTGTAAGGATTTTTAGCTTAATTTTCACGACGATACCTGTAAAGAATAATTTTCACGAATACTAATGAGAATGGTTATTATTTTGAACTGCAATAAATGCAAACTTACAATTCAAATATAAATGCATATAGTTATCATTCTTATTATTGATGTAGATTACTTGAAACCGTGATAAATGATTTGAGATTTAGGTCGCAATATGAAAAAGTCGAGGAACTTATTTTTATAAGCTAAAAAATACAACAATATTGATTATAAAAAAGTTATTACCATTACTAGCATTAATGCTCGGCAGTAATGAGAAGTAACAAAGAGGAAAGACTATGTCATTAGTTATACCAATGGTTATTCTTATGCAGCAGCACCTAGTCGCTGCTGGCAGCACACTTGTTGCCAAAAAAATGCAGTATGATTTGAATATTCGACAGCCTTTCTATGGCGTTAGTCCGGAAAAGCGCCATAAAATATTCAAACTCGCGCAAGCACATACCACAATAAATAACGTTGAGGACTATCAGCGGTTATTATTATGGTTATGGTCGGGTATTTATCGGGAAGAGCGTTATTTAGCTTTAGATGCAGGTGAATATTATACCGATTATCAAACATTAGCATCTTTTGATATTTATCTTGAAATGTTAGATACGGCTGATAATGTCGATATTTTAGATCGCCTTGCGAGTAACTTGATAGGTAAGGTGATACTACAACATCGAGATTTAGAACATTACCTTATTCAATGGCGAGAGTCAGATAACGTATGGCTGAAACGAGCATCATTGCTAGCACATTTACATCATCAGCAACAAACCAATGTAACCTTATTAAGTGAAACTATTTTATATCTTGCTGCTGATAAGTCGATGTTAGTTCAACAAGCGATGGGACAAGTATTAAATGCCTACAGCCAAATTGATTTTGATTTTGTTGATAGTTTTATTAAAAATAATGTCGCGCTATTAACGCCGTTGTGTCGACGTGAAGCAAGAAAACTCATAATGATGGTAAATAGCACAGTTAATTAAAATTACAGCTGTTTAAAGGCGTGTTGCTATCTATATTGTGCTTTTTTTGCTAAAACACGTAACCAAATTAACGCCTCATCAATGGTATGGAGGCGTTATTATTTTCTATTGTTTAGTGTGGGTTTTTCAATGCAATTACATCAACAAGACGCAGTCGAATGGCTGTCTTCATTAGCGGATAACAGTATTGATCTTCTGATCACTGATCCTCCATATGAATCGTTAGAAAAGCATCGAAAAATAGGTACTACAACTCGCCTAAAAAACAGTAAGTCATCAAGTAATCAATGGTTTGATATCTTTCCTAATCAACGATTTGAGGCATTATTAGAGCATGCTTACCGTGTATTAAAACCTAATAGCCATTTCTATCTGTTTTGCGATCAAGAAACCATGTTTTACATTAAACCGATTGCTGAACAAGTTGGGTTTAAATTTTGGAAACCGATTGTATGGGACAAAGTCGCCATCGGTATGGGCTATCATTATCGTGCGCGTTATGAGTTCATTCTTTTCTTTGAAAAAGGTAAGCGTAAATTATCAAACTTATCTATTCCTGATGTACTTGAATTTAAGCGTATTTATCGTGGTTATCCTACCGAAAAGCCAGTGCCATTGCTTGAAACGTTAATAGAACAAAGCTCTGTTGCTGGTGAAATTGTGGCAGATCCTTTTTTTGGCTCAGGTTCAACCTTAGTTGCTGCGCAACGCTTACAACGTCAAGCATGGGGGAATGATATCTCAGACGCTGCTCATCAACATTTACGTAGCAGAATATAATCATGGTGATGGTCGTGGCTAGATTTAAATGTTTGATAGGAAAGTAGTAGATGAAAAACTTTGATATAAATTTATTACGCATATTGAATGTATTGCTAGAAGAGCAAAGTGTGACGGCAGCTGCGGCGCGACTGCATTTGAGTCAATCTGCAGTGAGTAAACAATTGGCCAAATTACGCCAAACATTTGCCGATCCTTTGTTTGAACGTACACCTTATGGTTTACGGCCAACACCTAAAGCATTGCTATTATCCGATTCTGTGTCTGATATTTTACAGCAGGTTAATCAGCTGACACGGGCTGAAGTGTTTGATCCAGCGCTGAGTCAACGTCAGTTTCATATTGATCTTGTAGAAACCGCTTATTCATTAACTTACCCGCGTTTTATGCCGCAATTGCTACAGCAAGCGCCTGACATTAGTTTATCTAGCAAAACATGGAATGACGATAGTTTACAGCGTTTATTACGCTGTGAGATTGATTTTGGGATTGGTATCTTTGAGTGGGATGAGCGTTCATCAAGTCATTACCGTCATGTACCGTCATCATTAAATTATATTGAGTTAGCACGTGACTATCCGCTGTGCTTAATGCGTAAAGGCCATCCCGCATTGAGTGAACCTTGGAGCCTGGATGTGTTTTTAAAATATCGTCATTTACAAGTCAGTATTGGTGGGCTAAAGCGATGGTTATTGGATGAGATTTTAGCGCTTGAACATAAAAAACTTGATAATGCCGTTAATATGACCGATTGCTATGCAGCAATAAAACTGTGTGAGCAAAGTGATTTATTGATGTGTTACCCTTCAGTATCAGCATTAGCAATGATTGAGAATACCGAACTTGTTAGTCGTCCTATTCCAATTGAATTAGAACCCGGTGGCTATCTTTTACTGTGGAATAAACATTTTGATTTAGATCCTAGTCATCAATGGTTACGTCAATTAATTACCGATGGCATGGGAATAACAAAATAAAGCCATACCAATGAAAAATTATTGACCATTTTCAATAATATAAGCTACTAGAATATTAGGCTTAACGGTGTATCTTATTCATGTCGATAATTGCTATTATTAAACAAGACAAATAAATAAGAGCGTTATCGAAATAAGAGAAATCTGCAATTTATAACAGTATATTTTTAAATATTTATATTGCATTTTCGTTTTGTTTTGTTAGCTATTGGAATACAAATATTCATTTTGGATTCATTTTCATTGATTAATATAAAGCTATTGATTGCACTATTTATACACTCAGTTTTTAATTACTTTTAAGTTATATAAATAGACATTAGAGGTTTATATGAAACGTTTAGCGGTGGCAATTTCAGGTATCATTGCTATTACCTGTTTAAGTACAGCAGCGTGGGCTGATTCTAGTATCAAAACGATCAAAGTTTATGAAAACCCAAGCGTCACTTCTGCAGTTGTGGAAACAATAAAATCAGATGTGCCATTAATTACTATTTACCAAAATAATGGTTGGGAAAAAGTAGGCGATGCAACCAATGGTAATACTGGTTGGATTCAAAGTGTTGATCGACAAATGATAGCTAAGGCAAATACCAAGGTACTGCCAGATCAAACGACTAATACTGTAAAAACCAAAGATGGCGAAAAGAGTGTGACCAAAGGTGTTCTACAAACGCCACAGGGGCCATTTCATTATGAAATAGTGCAATTCCAAGGTAATGGTCATAATCAAAAATTAGATAAGAAATTTTTTGATGCGATGCAAAAACAGCAACTTGAAATGAATCAAGCATTTGCAAACTCTTGGAATACTATGGCTAATCCAAGTGATTTTAATACTATGCAATCTAACATGATGAAGTTAATGCAGCAGCAACAACAGCAAATGTTAGCGATGCAGCAACAATTTAAGCAAGCAGGCATAACATCACCTACGCATGTTAAATTAAATACCCATGTTGCAACTCCTGCAAAAGATACTGCAACGACAGTTGCTACGCCAGCAGCTGCGGCGGCAACCACGACCAAATAAAGCCATTGTATTATCCAGTGAATTTTAGTGGATAATACAATCTGACCAACCCTCTATTAATATTCTCGTTAATAGAGGGTTTTTTATTATTTATTGGTTTATGTCATCGTGATGATGGTCGCTTGAGTACATATTTCGTATGCTGTTGGTTTGGGTTTGTAGGTATAAATAATGATCACAGATATTCATTGTCATTTAGAGTCTGTCGCGCCTGAAAGCTTGGCCGCTTTTATTGCTGCAGGTAACAAAATTGGTGCTGTATCGATGACACTTGAGAGCGCACAGCAGTTACTGAAGTTAAAGCAGCAATATCCTGATGCTATAGCATTATTTTTAGGTGTTCATCCTGAAGTTAGAACTGATGAAACCATGATAGAAGCGGTGATAGCTTTGATTCATCAGCATCATGGTTTACTCAGTGGTATTGGCGAAATTGGTATACCGTTTTTTTATCTTGATGACAAAACGATGTTTGAAAAGCAGCAGTTAAAACAGCAGGGCGCACAATTAATGGCGCGGTTTGTTGCTCTAGCTGCTGAGTATGATTTACCCGTCAATCTCCATGTGGTGGAAGATGATATCGAATTAGCACTGCCAATATTGCAGCAATATGGTATCGAAGGAGCGTTATTTCATTGGTACGAAGGCTCTGCAATACAATTAGCTCAACTACAGCAATGTGGGCATTTTGTTTCAGCAGGTCCGTGGATTTTTGTCGATGATCATTATTGGCAATTTGTGCAAACCATACCACTGTCAATGTTGTTAGTTGAATCTGATGCGCCATGTAAATATAACGCTGAAAAAGGAGATCCAAGTATGGTGGTGAATGTCGTTGCAGCACTAGCCAAGCACCACCAAATATCGATTGAGCAGTTAACCAATATATTAGCTGCTAATACTTGCCGTTATTTGAGAAAGTCGCTGTAAATAACGATGCCGTTACCTTGATAGTTTCAACAGCAGTCTATTTTTATATAAAGCGGACGAATAACAGCGTAGGATGAACCAAATATAAAAAATAGGGTGCGCATAGGTGCACGAATAAAAAATTATGCAATTAACAGCAAAAGCCTCACAAAATCGCGCTTTACTTATTTCAATCCAAACTCCGCAATTTAAAGGTGATGAAGCAAAAGCATCACTGGCTGAATTAGCCCGTCTGGTTACCACGCTTGGGTTTAAAGTTATTGGTACACAATCACAAAAACTCAGTTCAACTCAACGCATGAATGTGCTTGGTTCTGGTAAAATGGCAGAAATAGCCCACCTGACTGGCAATCAAGGCATAGTAGACGATTTCGATGATGATGATGACATTGTTGATGAAATGCTTTTTAGTGAATTACCGTCTGAAGATTTACCTTTTGGTTGTGCTGATGTCGTGGTTTTTGATTGTGATTTAAGTCCATCACAATTACGTAATGTTGAAAATCAACTGGGCGTTGAGGTTTTTGATCGTACCGGTATTATTATTGAAATATTTAGTCGTCATGCGCGTACTCGAACAGCACGACTACAAGTTGAGATAGCACGGCTTAATTATTTAGCACCACGCCTGCGTGAATCAACCAGTGGCAATAAAGAACGTCAAATGGGCAAAGGTGCGGGCGAAACCACACTGGAACTTGATCGCCGTAAAATACGAGACCAACTCGCTGAGTTAAGGCGTGAACTCGCTAGTGTTCAAAATGAACTTAAAGGTCGTCGTGCTCAACGTTCAGAACTTTTCTGTGTTGCGTTAGTCGGTTATACCAATGCGGGTAAATCATCAATGATGCGTGCTTTAACTGGCAGTGAAGTGTTGGTGGAAAACAAATTGTTTGCGACGCTAGATACTACTGTGCGTGCGTTACAGCCGATTACTCAGCCACGTATTCTAGTATCAGATACGGTTGGTTTTATTAAGAAACTGCCTCATGACTTGGTGGCGTCGTTCCACTCAACATTGGCAGAAGCGCATGATGCCTCTTTATTGTTATATGTGGTTGATGCTTCTGATGCCTCTTTCCGTTCGCAACTTGATGTAGTTCATGAGGTATTACATCAAGTGGGTGTCGATGATATTCCGAAGCAATTGGTGCTAAATAAATCTGACCAATTGAGTCTTGAGCAACAACAGGCATTAATGGCTGAGTTCCCTGATGCGATCATGACATCGACCCGCAATCCCGCTGATATTACTAAATTGCATCAATATATCGTCAGTGTGGCGCAAGATGAGATGGTGGCAGATGAAATTATCGTACCTTATACCGCTAATGGTATTATCGGTGAAATTCGCTCAACCATGAGTGTGACGAAGGAAGAATATGAATATGAGCATATTACTTTCACTGTTCGCTCTAATCCAATTAACTTAGCGCGCCTTAAAAAGCAAATGCAAAATAACGACTAATCAATAAGCGCCGTAATTAATAACCGAATGATTGGGTTAATAAATTGCGGCGTATTTAATAACAGGTTCAATAACTGTGGCGTTGTTTTAGCGCTACGCGAGCAACGGATTGATCTTTTGTTGCTCAATAATACCGCACTGAACTAAAAGTTTTTTCTCATTCGCTGTTAACCGTTGGCGGAAGAACAGCAATGTTGTCAGTATATCGATAACGTCATTATATTCGGTTGGATTTAGCAGGCTTAAACTTTGTAATAGCAATGTCGGTGATTCAATATCCGTCAGTGTTATAGGTACTTGCTTATAAATCTCGTCATAAAACAATTCTAAATTGACATCACATTCTTGTTTATAGCTTTGGCGTACGGCAATACTGCGTAATAGCGCCGTGCGATAGGTTAACGATACCTGTTTTTGTTGGTGCTGTGCTACTTGATTTAGTACATAAATTCGCGCTGAAATCCGCAGTCTTACTTCACGTAAGGCTTTTTGTTGGACCCATGCATCCCAAAATCCGGTAATTAAGGTTGAAATTAATGGAATATAAACGCGTACACTGCTGCGAGACATTGATTTCTGTAAGATAGCTTTTATGACAAAATTACTCAGAATATCTTTACCAGAATACAGAGCAACTTTGATATAACGAAACTTACTGAGTTCTTTATAGGGCTTTATACCATGAATATTGTCAATGGGTTCGGAGAGTTCCATCACAGCGCGGACTAATGACGCTTTCATTTTGTCACAGAGGTGATTTTCAACACTGGCACGGTTTATCAGTAATGCCGTAGTTATAAAACCAATTTCAAATAGTAGCAGTAACTCTAAGCCAATAAAGATAATATTGAGCAGTAGCAGTTTAATCAGGTTGTCCAACGCTAACCAATTCTCACCTAAGAGTTCAAGATAAATTTCAAATGCGACAATAACAAATGTTGTTGTGAAACCAATCAAGAATGATAAGCCAACACAAAGCTGACAGAGTCTTTTATCTGATATGTGTGTCAGTAGTGGTTGTTGGCGATTAAGGTGTTTTTCAACGCGGCGAATGCCCCATTGTTCGATTTTATGTTCAATCATAGCGGGTAAAAATTGGACTCACAATTTAGTCTAGAAATAACGCAACAGGGTGATTGCTGCGTATTCTAAATCGAGTTTGGCTAAAGGCGTACCAATTTTAGTGAATTATTTACAGGATCACACGAAAGTGATTTTATTAAAGATAATTAGGCGATTGTTCACGTTAAGATGAGCGATTATTAACTCATTTTTGCTCTTTATCACTACCTTTAAAGCCTAAAAATGATAATTGCTTTTTAGCCGCAGCCGGTGGGGTATAACGACTATCACCATCTTTTTCTTCAACCACAGGGTGACTCGAAACGGGCAGTAATCGAAAAATAGCAAAGCCGCCTTCTTTACGAACAAAGGCAATTTGACGATGAAGTAACTTATCATTTTCACTGGTAGCAGCTAATACTTGGTCTTTTATTAATGCAAGTGGAGCTATCATGGCTTGGCAGTGGTAGACCTTGTAACTGTAATCGGTAAATAGACGGCAAGGTGCATCAAGTGTAAAGGTTTCCCCTGGAAGCAGATGGCGACTGTTTTCTACTGCGCGATTGATGTCCATGATATTTGCAGCAAATGCACAAGAGGCGTTAAAGCTGATGCCTGTAATCACTAACAAGCTGGTGGTAATGATTTTTTTCAGCATGGTTGTTCCTACTGTTAATCTAAGTTGAATGCAAAAAGCCAATATCTTGGAATGATAACATTCGTTGATATTGGCTTCATTATAGAATGCGTTGAATTTAGTGTAGGTTAAGCTGCTGCAAACTCATTCAGTAATTCTTTCTGACGCTCGCTAAGGTTCAATGGCGTTTCAATCACAAGTTGAACAATTAAATCACCGGTGTTGCCTTTACGATCAGTTACCCCTTTACCTTTAAGACGGAATTTACGGCCGTTTTGAGTACCTTCAGGGATTTTCAAACTAATCGCGCCGCCTAGGGTATTCACTTCCACTTTACCGCCCAATGCTGCGGTAACAAAATCAGTGGTTGCTTTACAAAGTAGGTTATTGCCTTCACGCGTGTAACGAGGATGAGGAAGGATATTCATTTGAATATAAACATCACCTTGACTACCACCGTTAATGCCCGGATGACCTTTACCCGTTAAGCGAATGCGTCCGCCATCTTCGATGCCTGCAGGGATCTTGATGTTAAGCTTTTTATTGGTTTGAGTATTACCTTCAAAGACGGGTAAATCAATAACTCGTGATGCGCCATTGATAGCATCTTCAAGGTCGATTTCCATTGTGTATTGAAGATCTTCACCTTTTTGAGGGCGAGTCGAATGACGGCCACCGAAACCACCTCGACCCCCACGCGCATTAGAGAACATATCGCCAAATGCACCACCAAAAATATCTTCAAAATCGCTGTAGCCACCTTGTTGACCAAAACCGTGATGACCGCCGCGTTGACCACCACCCATGCCTGGATTTTCAAACGCATTATGACCAAATTGGTCGTAAGCTGCGCGTTTTTCTTTATCCGTTAGTATTTCATAGGCCGCTTTTACTTCTTTAAATTTATCGGCTGCGGTTGGATCATCAGGATTTTTATCGGGATGGAATTTCATTGCTAGCTTTTTGTAAGCTTTCTTAATTTCTTTCTCAGAAGCAGTTTTGGCGACACCAAGAACTTCATAAAAATCGCGTTTTGACATTGGTAACACCTCTTATCCCCATCGGGACAACTATCTGGAACATTCTAAATCATCGAATTAAGCATATAATAACCAAAAACAGCTCCATACTTAAACGGTTAATGATTTAAACAGGCACAGATAGTTAGCCTAATGGGATCTCTCTTATTGTGATCGTTGAAAAGGGCGAGAGATAAAGATCTCTTCGCCCATTGTTATTGTGAAGTTTTTACTATGTGCTGTTGATTACGGCAGAGCCAGTTATCGATACAGTAACAATAGTGTTTTACTTCATTTCTTCAAACTCAGCATCGACAACGTCATCATCTTTCGCTGTTTGTTGTTGGTTAGCGTCAGATTGTCCTTGAGGATTTGCTTGGGTTTGAGCCTGAGCATGTTCCATTATTTTTTGTGCCGCAGCCATTAACGCTTGAGTTTGAGTATCTATCGCGGTTTTATCATCGCTAGATTTAACCGCTTCAAGTGCTGTGATAGCTGCTTCAATGTTAGCTTTTTCTGCTTCAGGGAAACTTTCACCTGCTTCAGTTATTTGCTTACGGGTACTGTGAATTAATTGGTCAGCTTGGTTACGGGCAATGACTAACTCTTCAAACTGCTTGTCAGCGTCTTTGTTAGCTTCTGCTTCTTGAACCATCTTTTCAATTTCTGCATCCGTCAAACCACCTGAAGCTTGAATGGTGATTTTTTGTGCTTTACCTGTCGCTTTATCTGTGGCTGATACATTTAAAATACCATCCGCATCTAAATCAAATGTCACATCAATTTGTGGCATACCACGCGGTGCAGCTTGAATACCTTCAAGGTTAAACTGACCTAATGACTTATTATGTACCGCTTGTTTACGCTCACCTTGAAGAACATGGATCGTTACTGCATTTTGGTTATCTTCAGCAGTCGAGAACACTTGATTCGCTTTTGTTGGAATAGTTGTGTTCTTATCAATCAAGGTTGTCATCACGCCACCCATGGTTTCAATACCAAATGACAGCGGTGTTACATCAAGTAATAGCACATCTTTAACATCACCCGCTAAAACACCCGCTTGGATAGCTGCACCCATAGCAACAGCTTCATCTGGGTTAACGTCTTTACGTGGCTCTTTGCCAAAGAAATCAGTGACTGCTTTTTGTACCATTGGCATACGTGTTTGACCACCAACCAAGATAACATCAGTAATGTCACTTATGTTCAAGTTCGCATCTTTTAAAGCTAATTTTACAGGCTCTAGTGTGCCTTGTACTAGGTCTTCAACCAGTGATTCCAATTTTGCACGTGTGATCTTAACATTCAAGTGTTTAGGACCCGTAGCATCCGCTGTAACGTAAGGTAAATTGACATCAGTTTGTTGTGCTGATGATAATTCGATCTTCGCTTTCTCAGCCGCTTCTTTTACACGCTGCATTGCCAGTGGATCATGTTTAAGGTCGATACCTTGATCTTTCTTAAATTCACTTACTAGGTAGTTAATGAGACGAGTATCAAAGTCTTCACCACCAAGATGGGTATCACCATTGGTTGCTAATACTTCAAAGGTTTGCTCGCCATCGACATTATCAATTTCAATAATAGAAATATCAAATGTACCACCACCTAAATCATAAACCGCAATTACGCTGTCACCGGACTTTTTATCAAGACCATAAGCTAATGCTGCCGCTGTTGGTTCGTTGATAATACGCTTAACATCGAGACCTGCAATACGACCGGCATCTTTTGTTGCTTGACGTTGGGCATCATTAAAGTAAGCAGGCACAGTAATAACGGCACCAGTGACTTTTTCACCCAAGTATTCTTCTGCTGTTTTTTTCATTTTCTTCAATATTTCAGCAGAAACTTGTGGTGCTGCCATTTTTTGGCCTTTCGCTTCAACCCATGCGTCGCCATTATCTGCTTTGACAATTTTGTAAGGCATGATATCAAGATCGCGTTGGATCTCATCATCTTCAAAGCGACGACCAATTAAACGCTTAATTGCAAACAAGGTATTTTCAGGGTTAGTCACTGCCTGACGTTTTGCAGGTTGTCCGACTAAGGTTTCACCATCTGTGTAAGCAATAATTGATGCTGTGGTACGTTCACCTTCAGCATTTTCAATAACACGTGCAGTATCACCGTCTAAAACAGCAACACAAGAGTTAGTTGTACCTAAGTCAATACCGATAATCTTACTCATATTTAATATCCTTTGTATGTCAGATTGATTAGTTTTTCTTATTCGAACAGCGGTTATTAATCTGCCATTAAGATCCATGAAAATCGTTCATGTGATTCTTTGGAATAGTAATAATCAATCCAACTAAATTTTTTGAATAACCCTTAATAGGGTTGAATACTGATGGAGCTATTAGGTCATTGCCAAAATAATGGCGATATTGATGAGGCTAATAGCTCAACGTTATTACTAGAGGAGCACTGATAATGGCGAGCTTTACTCAGCCGTTGGTGCTACTGATGCTGATTGTCCAATTGTGATTTTACGTGGTTGCATCGCTTCTGGTACTTCACGGAAAAGATCAATATGTAGCAGACCATTTTCAAGATTAGCACCAACAACACTTACGTAATCAGCAAGTTGGAATTTACGTTCAAAGTTACGCTCAGCAATACCCTGGTAAATAAAGTTCTTGTCTTCTTCTGGTGCACGAGTACCAGTTACAACAAGCATATTCTCGTTTTGAGTAAGATCTAAACGCTCTTCAGAGAAACCTGCAACTGCCATAGTGATACGGTAGTTGTTCTCATCTGTTTGTTCGATATTGTACGGAGGGTATCCGGCTGCTTGGGTTTTAGTATTGCTTGCTTCAACAAGATTAAACAAGCGATCAAAGCCAATAGCATGACGGTATAGGGGAGTGAAATCTACATTACGCATAAAAACTATCCTCAATAATAAGCAATAGTCTTAGTTGTTTGTTAAGTATGTCGTTAGCGACAAGGTGACTTAACAGCAAACTAAGTGAATCAGTCCGTAATAGGATCTTGATTCGATATATAAAGTGCTAATAAGGCATTCCCTAATAAGGCGAATCTTAGTAGCGGCTTGAACTCCATTTGGCAGTTCGTGTAATTAATATATGCTTCCGGTGGTGAACCGTCAACACTTTTTGATTAGATTTTCTAATGTTTTTTGATGATTTATTCTAACGTTTTGATTTTTAAAAAATATTCACACTAAAATATTGCATTACATTTTATTAAATAGGTGTCTTGATTGATGAACCATCAGCATTTCGCCGTATTCTCATCCTTACTTAGTAATAGATGAGGGCAAAAAAAGCCTTTTCAAGCGTTATAAGTAGAGAAATTTTACAGGTGAGTATTGCACTATTATTTATGTGGTGTTGATTACAGTAATCATACGCTAAGCATGATAAAAAATAATAATAGCTATATTATCAATTGGTTAAGAATACTTATTTAAATGCTATGATGCAGTAATACGAGTGATTATTGATATGTCTGAAACCTTGATTCCTAATATTGTTGAGTTTATGGCGACGGTTGACCCATTTGATAAGCTCGATAGAAAAACATTGCGTGATATCGCTGGAATGATCACTATTCGCTATTTTGGTAAGGGAGAGGTGATTGACTTACAAGAAAGTGATCAACTGTATTTATTGCGAACAGGGGCTGTTGAACAGCGTAACCTTGATGGTAGCTTACGAGCTAAATTAGCCGCAGAAGACTTTTTTGGTTTTTCTCGATTAACTCAGCAAGAGACGAATATCGCGAGTGATCCTTATACCATTACCGTGATTGAAGATGCGCTAATTTATTGTTTGTCTATTAACACATTGCTAGCCAGATTAAATGATCAACCGAATGCTTTAGCTCATTTTGCATCACATGCGCAAAGTCGACTTCAGAGTGGATTAAATGTTGTATGGTCACAACATGAAAAAGGATTATTTTTTAAACCGATTATTGAGGTACTTAATCCACAAATCGTGTTAGTTGAAAGTACCCAAACCATTCAAGCTGTCGCCACGGCGATGCGGGTAAATGCCAATTCTTCGTGTGCTTTTATTATGCATAATAATGACTTTATTGGCTTAATTACCGACAAAGATATGACTAAACGGGTGGTGGCTGACGGTATACCTATTACAGAGCAAATCACAACAGTGATGACGGAGATGCCTTATACCGTTAACCGTGATGATTTAGTGATCAAAGCTGCTGCATTGATGATGCAACATGGCATAAAAAACATTCCAGTGGTTGATAACGGCTTGCCAATTGGGGTCATTACACCCTCAGATTTAGTTCAAAATCACCGTATTCAAGCGATCTTTTTGATCGATAAAATTAATAAGATTGAACGGTTAGAGCAGCTGGCGGCATTTACAATTGAGCGACAAGCCATTTTTGAAGCTTTAGTTGAAGCAAAAGTTGCTATTAACGTGATTGGTCAAGTGATGGCTATGATTATGGATGCTTACAATCGTCGTTTAGTGATGATGGCTGAAGCTTATTTAGGCGCAGCTCCTTGTGATTATTGCTGGATAGTGGCGGGCTCTCATGCACGAAATGAAGTACATATGCTGTCTGATCAAGATCATGGCTTAATTTTAGCGAATAACGCGACCGAGGCTGATAGGGTATATTTTCATCATTTAGCCATGTATGTAAGTAAAGGGATGGCGTTGTGTGGTTACGCGTTATGCAGTGGGCGTTTTATGGCCGTTACTCACAAGTGGTGTCAGCCATTAGCGGTGTGGCAAGCGTATTATCAAAAGTGGGCAGTAAATCCTGAATATGATTTATTACTTGAAATGAGTGTTTTTCTTGATAGCCGCTATATTGCGGGAAACCCTCAGTTAGCGAATAAGTTGCAAACATGTATGTGTCAGCAATTAGCTAATAATGTGCGGCTAATATCTTCACTCGCTCGCAATGCATTAGTACAAAAGCCACCACTGAGTATTTTTAGAAATTGGGTTTTAGTTAAAGAGGGCGAAAATGCCAATACTCTTGATATAAAAACAGCAGCCTTGAGTATTATTGTTAATCTAATACGGGTGCAATATTTGCAATTAGTGTCACGATTATTCAGTAATAATGGCAGCGTTATCTATAAAACGAACACCGAAGAACGATTACAATTACTGTTAACGCATAAAGTCATTAATGAAGCCACGTTTAAAGACTTATTAAGTGCGTTTCAATTTATCACTCAGATCCGTTATAGCCATCAACTTCAAGCATTACAGCAAGGTAAAATACCGAATAACCATATTAATCCAAATGCTTTTAATAGTTTTGAACGTACACATTTACGCGAAACGTTTAAGTTGATCAGCCGTTATCAAGAAATAATCAGGATGAAGTATTGCTAGTGGAGACGATTAAGAAAGGACTTTTTAAGTGGTATCACCATCAATGGTGGCAACGTTTATTTGGTGATCATCTACGTGATTTACATCAGCGTAGAATGACGATATTGCAGCAATATCCTGATTTACCGCCACCAATTAAAGCGTTATTTAGTGCGCCGTTACCACCGCCATCAAGCTTGATTAATCAGTGGCCATTGTTGGCGCTTGATTTTGAAACAACGGGCTTTGATCCTCTGGAAGATCAGATCTTATCGGTGGGCTATGTGGTTATGACAGCTAATACTATTGATATGAGCACATGCGTCAGTGAATTTGTTAACTCTGATGCGATCATTAAATCTAATAGCGCAGTTATTAACCATATTGATCATGCGACGCTATTACAAGGCTTAACCTTAGATGAGGTTATGACACGAATGTTGGTTGCTTTAACGGGCAAAATTGGTGTCGCTCATGGTTGCTTTATGGAGCAAGGTTTTATAAGTGCTTATTTACAAAATAAATATCATCTCAATGATTGTCCGTTGCTGTGGCTAGATACGCTACCATTGTATCAATCTTTATACAGTAACCAAATATCACATCAGGATGCACGTTTAGGCTCTGCTCGTCAGCGTGTAGGTTTACCTGAATATCAGGCCCATCATGCATTATTTGACGCTGTGGCCTGTGGAGAACTTTTAATGGTACTCATTCATAAAATTTACGGTAATAACGTGCCGAATTTAATTCAATTATTAAAGCGATACTAAAGTTAATATCTGTTAATTATATATATAAACATCACACGATGCGCACATGATCTACACTGAGATTAAAGCGAAATTTCGTTTTGGTTTGCTAGTAAGGGATTAGATAGCATGAATGTTTTTATCCGGCGTTATTTACCGGTGATGATTTTATTGTTATTTGTGGCATTGTCGGTCGGGCTATTTCTAAATCGTTCCCAGCCTCAGCAAAAAGTCGCTGAGACGATTATGCCAGTGCTTGAAGTAGTGGCAATTAAAAAACAGCAGTATCCGTTTGATATTAATTCTTATGGTATGGTGCAGCCTAAGCATCAGGCAGAAATTGTCGTACAAGTAAGCGGTATTGTTGATCGTGTAGCACCGCTATTTGCTGTGGGTCAATTTGTTCGAAAAGGTGATATTTTAGCGTATTTAGATGACGATGATTATCACGCTGATCTTGCTCAAGCACAGGCAACATTGGCGCAAGCGAAAGCATTATTAGAGCAAGAAATTGCGCGTGGGATTGTAGCAAAGAAAAGTTTACGAAATATTGCGACGGCTAAGCAATCAGCATTAGGGTTACGTATTCCTCAACGGCAACAGCAACAAGCGAATGTTAAATTTGCACAAGCAGCGCTAGCTCGTGCTCAACGTAATGTTACGCGTACAATAATTACCGCGCCCTTTGATGGTTTAATTACCGAAAAGCATATAAATGTTGGTAGCCACGTTAATATTGGTGAACAACTAGGTATGATATATGGCACTGATACAGCTCGGATTCGGCTGCCAGTTACACCACAAGCTTTCTCCTTTATTGATGCAAATCCGCTTAATACTAGCGTTACTCTCTCCAATCAACCTCATGCTCAAACAGTGCAACAGTGGAGCGCTCGTTTTATTGGCACAGAAGAGGTTATCGATCCACAAACTCGAATGATTTACCTGTTGGTTGATGTTGCTGATCCTTACCAATTGACTTTGCCAAATCAACAACGCACTGAGGTGTTAAATTTTGGCTCCTTTGTGACTGCAAAAATTGCAGCAAAACCGGTTGTCAATGCGGTGCGATTACAGCGACATATGATCAGGAATGAACATGTGGTGTTAGTTGGTGCTAATGGACGAACCCAAATACGAAAAGTTGAAATTGCGCGAACAGATCTTGAGCATGCCTATATAAGTGCCGGATTAGATGAAGGCGAATTAGTGTCAATAACTTGGCCTGATAATCACCTTGAAGGGACTGCTGTTACAACAGTATTAAATCAGCCGCCATTGAGACCGACTGATTTGAAACAGCAACCCGCACTTACGGCTATTCATTCTAAGGTTGCAGATAACGGGGAGTAGGGAATGGAGCCATCAGGGATCATTGCTTGGTTTACGCGCAACCATGTCGCAGCTAATTTATTAATGTTATTGGTCATTATTGGTGGCTTATTTTCAGTCAAACTGATTAATAAAGAGATATTTCCTGCCTTTGGTACCAATAAAATAACTATCTCTAGCCAATATACCGGGGCTGCTGCCGCTAATATCGAGCAAGGGATCATCGTTAAAATAGAGCAAGCGGTTGATGATATAGCCAATATTAAACGGGTTACTGCAATTGCAAACCAAGGCACCGGAGTTGTAACACTCGAGCTCGATAATGACGCCGATGTTGATAAGGTATTAGATCAAGTAAAACAACGTATTGATGCTATAACGACCTTTCCTGCGCAAATGGAGCCACCGTTGATTCAACGCGCTGAGTTCATGAGTAATGTGATGTTTTTATCATTATATGGTGACTTAAGTGATCGACAATTAAAACGTTATGCGCAAATAGTTAAAGAAGAAATAATTCAGCAAACCAGCGCCACATCAGTCAATGTTACTGGGGTAAAAAATGATGAAATCGCCATTGAAATTCCTGCTCAGCAGTTACGTAATTATAACTTAACCATTGAACAGGTTGCGCAGACGGTACAGCAACACTCACTCGATTTACCCGCAGGAACGATAAAAGCACAAGATGGCGATGTATTAGTACGTACCACCGAACAGCTTTATCATGGTGATCAATTTGCTAATATTGTATTGCGTACTAATGCTGATGGCAGTCAATTGCGTTTATTGGATTTGGCAACGGTCACTGATGGTTTTGTCGAGAACACTGTATTAAATCGCTTTAATAAACAACGCGCTGCCGTTATACAAATTCGTAATCTTCCTAACCAAGACGCGACGCTAATATCGCAACAAATAACAGATTATGTCACCAATAAGAAAGCGCAATTGCCGCCAGGTGTATACATAGATACATGGGCCGATATGTCGCATTACTTAGAAGGACGGCTCAATATGATGCTGTCTAACATGCTGTATGGCGGGTTATTGGTATTTATTATTCTGGCGTTATTTTTAGAAATGAGATTGGCGTTCTGGGTATTATTAGGATTACCATTTTGTTTTTTAGGTACACTACTCTTTATGCCATTAGAGAGTATTAATATATCAATTAACTTATTGTCGTTATTTGGTTTTATTTTAGTTCTAGGGATTGTGGTTGATGATGCAATTGTAGTTGGTGAAAGTGTTTATTCTGAAGTAGAGCAGCATGGGCAAACTATAAACAATGTTATTAAAGGCGCGCAACAAGTGGCGATCCCCGCTACCTTTGGTGTTTTAACCACGATCGCGGCCTTTGTGCCGATGTTGTTGTCAGATAACCCACGCACCGAATTTTTTAAAGCTATTGGATGGGTGGTTATTTTATGCTTAACCTTTTCGTTAATTGAATCGAAACTGATTCTACCTGCACATTTAGCCCGCTCTCGCTTAGCTCAACCATCGCGGTGGAATAATCCATTATTGCGTATTAAATTACGCTTTAATCAGGCGGTAAATCGGTTTATTGATGTTCATTATCGACGTTTTATTATGACTGCTATTGCGCATCGGTATAGTGTATTAGCCACTTTTGTTGGTGTGTTGTGTTTAGCATTGGCGTTAGTGTTCAGTGGTCAATTACGGTGGGTGTTTTTTCCTAAATTGCCGTCTGATTATATTCAAGTATTGGTGGAAATGAACGATTCCAATTCAACAGAAAATAATATTAAGGTGATAAATCAATTAGAACAGGCTCTTTATCAAACAGATGAGGAAATTTATCAGCAGCAAGGTATTCATGTTATTAAACATAGCTTCGTTAATATGCAAGACAGTAACGACATGTTTGTGCTGGTTGAGTTAGAAAAAAGTGAAAGCTTACCGATAACGAGTTTTGATATTTTAGAACAATGGAAAGGCAATATTCCGCCCTTGGTTGGAGTAAAAACAATTTCTTATGAAGCTTCAATCGACCGTCAGAAAAGTGATATCCAATATAGATTACAAGGTGATAATAATCAGCAGCTTATGCAAGCAGCAACGCAATTAAAACAACAATTAGCACGCTATCAAGGGGTGTTTAATATTGAGGATGACTTATCAGCTCCGACACAAGAGATAAATATTACGCTAACCCCGATAGGGCAATTATTAGGGTTATCGGTAGCAAGTCTGACTCATCAAGTACAACACGCTTTTCAAGGGATTGAAGTTCAGCGCATTTTACGCAATAACGAAGAAGTGAAAGTCATTGTCCGTTACCCCTTTGGTGAACGTCGTAGTATTGGGGATCTTCAAAATATGCAAGTCACTCTAGCGGATGGCAGTTTAGTTCCTTTTTCGGAAGTAGCAACGCTAACGGTTATTCCAGCGCTTAACAGTATTAATCGAGTTGATAAACGCCGTACGTTGGTGGTAAGCGCTAATATACACAAAGATAACGTCTCTCCCTCAGAGATATATAGCAAGATTAACAAAGACTATTTACCGCAATTACGCCAACAATATTCAGCGATCACCATTCAATTGGATGGACAAGCAAAGGAAGAGCAACAAACCAAAGGGAGCTTAATTCGAGATGCGGTATTGGCGCTATTTGCTATTTTTGCCCTAATGGCAATACCATTACGCTCATATAGCCAGCCATTGATTGTTATGTCAGTGATCCCATTTGGTATTATTGGTGCGATAGCTGGGCATTATATCGCAGATATTTCACTGAATCTGCTGAGTGTATTTGGTATTTTGGCATTATCTGGAGTGGTGGTAAATGACTCATTAGTGCTGGTGGTGTTTATCAATCGTGCCTTAACACAAGGAGTGCCATTGTATGACGCTGTTACCGAAGCTGGATGTCGACGTTTTCGAGCGATTGTATTAACGTCACTAACGACTTTTTTTGGATTAGCGCCAATATTATTGGAAACTAGCTTGCAGGCACAAATTGTTATTCCTATGGCAACCTCGCTTGCGTTTGGTATTTTATTCGCAACCGTTGTCACTCTTGTATTAGTGCCTGCTTTATATTTAATTTTGAATGATATTAAACGAGGCTATCGACGCTTCTTTAATTTCTGGTGGCAGCCATCGCTTGATAAATAGTGTTGCTTAAAAACCGAAACCAAAACCAGCCGCAATACCGGCATTGTGTTGGCTATCATCAGAAGCCGCTAAAGTCACAATGCTATGTTGGCCAACATCAAATTTGCCTCCAATAGCCATTGCAGATTGGTTGCCATAGTTTGCTGCACCCATACCTATCGTGTAATGATAACCTTGTCGCATTGGAATCGAACTCATAGCCATCGCACTGGCAATACCGGCATTGGCTTGGTTATGTACTTTTTCAATACGATGAGTCAGCAGGTTTACTTTTTGATCTGTGTACTGATTTGCCGCTGATAATGTTGTAACAGCTTGTTGATCGGTATATGTCTTAGCATTGTTTAAGGTTGCGATGTTTTGTTGTGCAACATAGTGTTTCGTTTCCGTAACCGCAATTTGTTGTTGTTTATCCAGATATTGTTTTGCTTCTATGATAGCGTTATTTTTTTGTTGCTGAGTATAAATATGGCTTTGAGTCATTTGTTGATGTAATTGACCCATATTAACGGCATCAGTATTCGCTTTGCCATTTGCAACATGCTCTAAACGACGCTGAACCTTGGTATTACCAAAAGAAACTTGACCATCGTTTGATTGCGAGCCATTACCAATAGCAATCGAGTTTTTACCTGTTGCTTGAGCATGATCACCCAAAGCAATGGTAGTTGCATTTGCTGTCGCAGCACGGCCGATCGCAATAGCATTATCCCCCTTTGTTATCGAGCGATCTCCCATCGCAATGGCATTAGAGCCTGTTGCCTTGGACTCTGATCCTATCGCAATAGAACGGTAACTATTTGCAGTTGCACCAGATCCAAATGCAGACGCAGCATGACCATAAGTTTTAGCACGAGAGCCTATTGCAGTACTTTGGATACCTGTTGCCGATGAGGCGGCACCAAAAGCAGCAGCGCTGTTGTCGTTAGCATGTGCATTAGTACCGATTGCAATAGATTGGTTATTTGTACTTGATGCGGCTGCACCAATAGCAATTGCAGAATCTTTGCCTGAATCTGTTTTTGCTTGATAGCCAAGAGTAATGTTATTAGACAAAAGGTTTGATGGGCTATGAGCATTGGTAGGTGATGCATAGGTTATTGTTGATGTTGATAACATTGCAAGTACAGCACATGTTTTTTGATAGCTATTCATGATTAGCTCCATATGAAATAAGTAGTAATACTATTTCTTTCATATGAAAAGGTTAGAGCTATAAATAGAATTATATTTACCATTTTTTTAGTAACTATAATTATTATCAATAAGACGCCAATAATATAGAAAATAAGTATGTAAATATATTATTGATATCAATGAAAGCTTAAAGTGATTATTTTTTGACCTTGATATAATGTTTTTATTGATGTGATAAAAAATATGGAGTTGTTATTTATACAAGATAGAGCTAAAGCTCTAAATTCTATGATTGAGTCTAATTGTAATATAACTAAATAGCTATATTTCCTATCGGTAGGCTTGTTTAGTGTTTGTTTTTATTATTTTTTCTTTGGTTTATTTTTGTCGGATAAACAGGCGCTATAATCATTAAAGCCTTTTTTTTGACATTCAATAACCTTTTGTTTCATTTGTTCTAATTGTTGTCGATCACGTACCGAGTAAATATTTCCATTGAGACAAGATATCGAAATAACGCCATTCGGCTCGAAGTGATAACCTTCAACTTCACTTCCACAAGGATTAAACCCTAACCCGGCATTGACACTCACTTTGGTCGGAATCGCGCGTATACTCTCAGTTACACATCCAACTAATAATAGTGAAAATAAGCATGTATTAATAAATTGTTTCATAGAATAAACGGTTTTAGAATGAGAATTAAGGAACTATATTATAAATGAAATAAAAATAGATTTCTCGTTAGTAAATAAATCAATCAATATACAATTATAAACATGCAGATATAACTACCCACATGCTTATATTAAATTATTGAGTAGTTATTCTTCATCACTATTGATAATAGTAACTGGGCCATAATAGTGGTGGTGATGATGAGTGGTATGGTGATGGTGATGAGTTTCTTTATGTGCTGCGCCAACACCACCGTGAATATGGTGTCCATGTGATGGCTCGTGATCACGATATTGTTGATGATCTTTATTATGTTTATGTTTGGCATCGTCAGAGTAATGGCGTTCCATTGTCTCATGTGTTGATTCTTTCGTTTTTTGAGTTGCCATATTAAAAGCCTCTATTTTTCTATGATATATCAGGACTCACTAATCGTAGTTCATTTTTTATAATAAGCGCGATTATCATGTTGGTTTTATATCGTAAAATAAAAAAAGCAAATAATTTTAACTATAAGCTTTTGATATTGTTGGTTTATTTTTGTTTTGTGGTTTTTTGAATATTATGGTGATTATCATTAATTACATTAAAGTCAGTAGAAAATTAATATTATTGCAATATGGAATTAATGTTTTACGTTCAAATCGTTCGCAGAGTAACAGCGTAAGTGCTATAAAGTTGGCTGTTTAACGATGCGGACTACACCATGAATATCGACGAATTTAAAATATTATCAGTAGTGCTTATTTTTGTGACTACTGTACTTGCTGGTTTGTATCCGTTTTTTCGTAAATTTAAAACGACGCGACCTTTAGAGTCTCCTGCGGCAGAAGCCTTAGCGTCGGGCGTCTTTCTTGGTGCAGGTTTAATTCATATGCTGGGTGATGCCTCAACATCATTTTTAGATCATGGTATCGAGTATCCTATTGCTTTTGTATTAGCTGGCTGTGTCTTTTTGCTTCTATTATGGTTTGAACACTTAGGTCGTCGTTTAGATGAGCATGGTGATAGTAATAGTCCGGCATTTGCTATTTTAGCGATGATTATTTTATCTATTCATTCGTTATTAGCAGGCACAGTACTAGGATTAAGCGGTTCTATTACCATGATGGTGATGATTCTGATCGCTATTTTAGCGCATAAATGGGCTGCAAGCTTCTCATTAGCGGTTCAATTAAGTAAAAGTCGTTTATCATTGCGCCAGTCTTTATTAATGTTTGGGTTATTTACTTTAATGTTGCCGCTAGGGGTTGCGTTAGGATCGGGTGTTTTAGAATACACCAGCAGTTACCCATTATTAGAGCCTATTTTTTACTCATTAGCTGCTGGTACATTTTTGTATCTCGGCACACTACATGGCTTAAAACAATCTACCATGGTTGATAAATGCTGTGATTTAAAAAACTTCACATTCGTTGTGGTTGGCTTTCTATTAATGGCCGTAGTGGCTATCTGGACTTAAAATAATAATGGCGACTGAGCAAGTCGCCATTGGTTAACTTATTTGTATGTCGTTAGCATTATTTCTGTTCAGCTAACAAGTCAATAAAGAACGCATATTCTAAGGCATCTTCATGGAGTGCCTTAAAGCGACCTGATGCGCCGCCGTGGCCTGCTTCCATATCAACTTTAAATAACAGACGGTTATCGTTTGTCTTAATATCACGCAATTTGGCAACCCATTTCATTGGCTCAAAATACTGCACTTGTGAGTCATGTAATCCTGTAGTTACCAATAGGTGAGGGTAGTCATGCGCTGCAATATTATCGTAGGGTGAATAGCTCAACATATAATCATAATATTCTTTATGGTTTGGATTACCCCACTCATCATACTCGTTAGTTGTTAATGGAATAGACTCATCCAGCATCGTTGTAACGATATCAACGAATGGCACGTGTGCTGCGACACCACAATAAAGTTCAGGTGCTTGGTTGATGATTGCCCCCATTAATAGGCCGCCTGCAGATCCACCAACGGCAAAGATCTTGTCTTTCGCGCCATAGCCCTGCTTGACTAACGAGTGTGTCACATCAATAAAGTCATTAAAGGTATTTTGCTTAGTGAGTTTTTTACCGTCGTCATACCATGGACGTCCCAACATTTCAGAGCCACGAATATGAGCAATCGCATATACAAAACCGCGATCTAATAAGCTTAAACGGGTTGATGAAAAGCTTGGATCGATAATGGCACCGTATGAACCATAACCATATTGATACAACGGATTAGTACCATCTTTTTTGAAGCAATCTTTACGATAAACTAATGATACTGGAACTAATTTACCGTCGCGAGCAGGCACCATGATGCGTTCAGAGCGATAATTGTTGGCGTCGAAATCACCTAAAACTTGTGTTTGTTTTAATACAACTTTACTGCCATCACTTAAATTAAAATCATAGTGAGTACCTGGGGTGGTCATGCTTGAGTAATACAGACGTAATTTGTCAGTATTGATTTCTTTATTACCGTAAAGATAAAGCGTGAATGCCTCATCATTGAACTGTAATTGCTGCTGTTGTTGAGTGTGAAGATCACGCACTGTTACGCGAGTTAAGCCATTTTCACGCTGCTGATAGACTAGATAATCATTAAATATCTCATAATCTTCCAGCATGGCTCCTTCTTGAGCTGGGATCACATCTTGCCAATGATCTTTATTACCAATATCACTCGCTGCGACTTTCATTAAACGAAAGTTAACTGCTTCATAGTTAGTTAAAATATAGAACCAGTTATCTAGTTTAGAAATACTGTATTCTAAACCCACTTCACGATCTAAGAACGAGATTGCTTGCGCATTGGCGTCGTTAGCATCAATAACAGAGACAGCGCTAGTTTCGGTGCTTGAATGCCAGATATAGATAATTGAATTATCTTTACTTTTACCGATTGAAGTATAAAAAGTTGGATCGGTTTCTTCAAAAATGAGCTGATCGTCTGCTTGTGGTGTACCTAAGCGGTGACGATAAACTTGATAGCCTAATAAGGTTTGAGGGTCTTTATGGATATAGTAAAACGCTTGATTGTCATTTTGCCAAGCGACAGCGCCACTGGTGCCGGTTATCTCATCAGCAAGATATTGACCGGTCGTAAGATCTTTAATCTTAATCGTGTATATACGACGGCTAACAGTATCTTCTCCATAAGCCAATAAATTTTCATTAAGGCTAACGCTTAAACTAGAGACATCATAGTAGTCATGCTTTGATGCGAGGTGGTTAAGATCGAGTAATACTTGCTTATTTGTGCCTATAAAATCAGTGGCACGAACAGAAATAGGGTACTCGTTATCACCTGATACTTCGCTTGAATAATAATAGCTGCCTTGCTTTACAGGAACCGTATTATCATCTTTAACAATACGTCCTTTTAATTCATCAAATAATGTTTTTTGTAGCCCTTTGGTGTGCGCCATCACTGCGTCGGTATAGCTATTTTCAGCATTAAGATGCGCGATGATCTCAGGATCAGTTCGGCTGTCATCTCTCATCCAATAATAATCATCAATACGGGTATCGTTATGAATACGCATCTCATGAGGGATCTTTTTAGCAACCGGTGCAATAACGATTTGCTTGATGTTGCCATCATGAGGTGTCGCTGATGTTGTGTCGTTCACAGTGTTGTCCTTTTGTGGCAACTGAATGGAATAAAACCACTCAGTAAGACCAATAGATACAGCAATATTATTTGCTTTGATGATAATAATCTTGGGGCGAATAAGCGTTTTTTCAATCCTTGATTCGACAAAACAAAGTGGTCAATAGTAACGTAAGTAAACGATGATCATTGGTGGAAAATGCTAGGATGGTAATTGATGTTTTCACTATTGATAGATTAAGGCTAACTGGTTGATTTATATTGTTTTAGTTGAGTGTTATTATGTTTGTTTTTTTATATTGTGAGAATGAATAAAAAACCACAATTAAACGTGATCTTTGTCATAAAAACGATCAACGAATTATTTATGATGAAAAATAATATAAGTTATCTGATTGTAATAAAATGAAAAAAAGCAGTGTTATTGCTATAGGTGTGCTTGTTTTAGCTGGACTTATCGGCGCGAGAGATTTGTATACAATGCTATACCCACAACATGTGGTAAATATTAATGATAAGGCATTGAATTTAGGACAGGTTTACTCTCAGGATTTATTGTCTACTGTAACGATAACAGCTGATGGAGCAACTTTATTAACCGTCACTTCACCACTCTCAACCATCGTTAAACAACTTATAATGAAACTTCAACATGATGTTAATCAAGGCAATCGTGAGCTTGTTAATGGTGAAAAAATGCAGTTAGCGACCGCATATTTTAATACTAATATTGTCATTCATTTATCGACAGTTGTGACGTATAACAGCCAGCATTATAAAGCGATCTCAATGCCATTAGAGTCTGTAACTGTAAGCTATACCGCTAACAATGAACTGCAATTTGATGACATTATAGAGTTAGCTCAGCGTTATCAAAATAAGACCCTAGAGGTATTTTATAACAACTATAATTTTATAGATTGATGAGTAGTAAATAAAATAATAGCTATCACACATTCACATTAGAAAAGATTACAATCAAATTTGTGATGGTCAGTTGATTCTAGGATTTTATGATTGTTTGTTTTTAAAGACCATAGATACTTTCATTTACTTTTATTTTAATAGAAAAGAACGAACATGAAAGTTACTAGACGGTCATTTATACATTACACTGCCTCACTATCGGTATCAGCTGCAGCATTAACCACTATGGGGGTGATGGGGCAGCCAATAGCAGCTAAAAAGGATAATGTGCTGTTTATTGCCATTGATGATCTTAATGATTGGATTGGTGCTTTAGGGGCACATCCACAAGCAAAGACACCCAATATAGATCGTTTGTTTCATCGCTCAACGGCGTTTACCAATGCGCATTGCCAAGTGCCTGTATGTGGGCCTTCGCGTACGGCTTTATTAACCGGAATGAGTCCAACCACGACGGGGCTATACACTAATAAAGAATTAGGCATCAAACCGTTTTCGCCTGTTGCAGAGTCCGTGTTAGGCAGTTCTCCCGTTTTACCACAACACTTTAAAAATAACGGTTATTACACCATGGCATCTGGGAAAATATCTCACCATGGTACGGCGGATTTTCGTCATGCAGAACAGTGGCATGAAGAAGTGCCGTTGTATGTTATAGGCCCTCGTGATGCACATATTTTTGCCAATGGTTATGGCTATGGATCATATGGCAAAGATGATCATAAATATTATCCGTTTCCTGTCGGTGGTGGACAAGTTATCCAATCTGAACACTACGGTCCTGGCACACCGGGGATGTCTTTGTGTAGTGGCGCGTTAGAACGACGTGATATACCTAATGGTGGGGTCATGCCAGATGAATATTTCGCAGATTGGGCCGTAGAACGGTTAAAGAAGACCTATGACAAACCGTTTTTTATGGCATGCGGCTTTATTCGCCCTCATGTACCCTATACCGCGCCAAAAGAGTATTTTGACTTATTCCCACTTGATGAGGTTATTGTTCCTGAAACAATCCCTAAAGAAATGGCTGATATTCCAATATATGGTAAAGCGCTAGCATTGGGGATCATTCCAAATGGTGATGCGGCTGCAGTTGAAAAAATCAATATGCGTAAAGAGCTCGTTCAAGCTTATCTCGCCTGTATTACTTTTGTTGATGCGCAGGTAGGTAAGTTGCTTGATACTTTAGAAGCCAGCCCACATGCTAATAACACCACAGTAATCTTTTGGGGCGATCACGGCCAGAACTTTGGTGAGCATATGAATTACCGTAAGCAAACCTTGTGGAGTGAATCGACACGCGTGCCGTTATTAATCAGCGAAGCGGGGCAGAAACAAGGGCAGATTTGCTCTCAAGCAGTAAGTTTACTTGATGTTTTTCCTACTCTTGTTGAAATGTGCGGCTTACCAAAAGTCGCGACTAATGAAGGTGTTTCATTGGTGCCATTACTTAGAAATCCAAACTTTGATCGTAAAATTCCCGTTATCACCACTTATGGTTATCAATGTCATGCTATTCGTGATCAGCGTTATACCTATATTCGTTATCGCGATGGCGGTGAAGAACTCTATGATCGCAGCATAGATGCTGATGAACACCATAATTTAGTGGCTGATAAACAATATCAAGCGATTAAAACCAAGATGGCACAGTGGTTACCAAAAAATGACGCATTACCGTTTGGTATGACTGATTTTGATAATGAGGGCGGTGATTTTATTACCAAGATCCTCGCCAAATTTGAAAATAATGGCATTCCAGCGTATTTACAATAATTCTAATCATCGAAAACCCACTGCGTTGCGGGCGCGGTGGGTTTTATTTATCTTGGGACAGCCATAACTTTTTGAGGACCTTTTATTAAATTTATCTTTTATTAAAAGATTTATTAAGGACAGCCATATCCTTGCACATAAGGCATGAGCTACTACAATTAAGCTTCAAGTTGCTTATGGTGAAACCAATGACAATCTCAAGACGCAAATTGATCGAGCCTCAAATTACACCTTTTTACCATGTTATTAATCGCTGTGTACGGCGGGCGTATTTATGTGGTGACGATCCGTATAATGGCAAAAACTATCATCATCGTCGTGGTTGGATAGTAAATAAAATCAAACAATTAGCCACTGTTTTTTGTATCGATGTTTGTGCTTATGCGGTGATGAGTAACCATTATCATTTGGTACTGAAAATAGATACCGAGCAGCAACAAAAGCTAACACCGAAAGCGGTAATATCGCGCTGGTTGCAGTTATTTAATGGTCATCCTATTGCGGTCGATTTCTTAAAAGAAGGACAAGTAGGCGCTGAAAAACAGCAGGCGTTATCAAATTTAATCACGGAATGGCAGCAAAGATTAGGTAGTATTAGCTGGTTTATGCGCTGTCTTAATGAGGAAATTGCACGCAAAGCCAATAAAGAAGACCAATGTAAAGGTGCGTTTTGGGAAGGGCGATTTAAGTCTCAAGCACTATTAGATGAAAAAGCATTACTATCGTGCATGATGTATGTTGATTTAAACCCAATCAGGGCTGGCGTTACACCGTCACTAGAACAATCAGATTTTACCTCGATTCAGCAACGTATTCGTGAATATCAGCAATCTAAAACCGCTATTAAACAACTACCATCAAATAGAGGTCACTTTCAATTATTACCTTTTGTTGGTGCTGAGCATCAGGCTAAAACGGCAGGAATAAACTTTGCTTTTGCCGACTACCTTGAACTTATAGACTGGACTGGTCGTTGTATTCGTGAAGATAAACAAGGTGTTATAACATCGAATCAACCCAAGATTTTACAACAATTGGGAATAACGCCAGACGCTTGGCTTGAGCATAGTGAACAATTTATGGAACGTTACGCTAATGTCAGTGGGAAATGGTCCCGAATGTGTGCCTTCAAGCAGCATGCTGGTGGACATTGGTGTAAAGGAAAGTCGGCAAGTCATCAGTTGCATCCTAGCTAGAGACAGTTTTTTATAATCGAATGAGAATACTGCAATAGCTGTTAGGATTGTGGGTGTTGTCGATCCTGAAATATGATAATTGAACCGATTTACTCAATGATTTCAATTATAAGCTGTAATATTTATCGTAGAAGAGTTTGTTGCTGGTGGAATGATTTATTTATTAGATATTATATACAATAACTAATAAATATGGCTGTCCAAAATAAGTTGTTCCGAAATACGAAATAAATGGCTGTCCAAAATATTCCGCGAAATAAATGGCTGTCCAAAATAAGAATGTGATGCAACCCGCGATTATAAATATGAACAGTTGTTAGTGTTTATATATCATCATAATAATGATCGACTATTATTGTTGAATTCTACATTAAATCAGTGATCTATTTTATTTATAATATAGGAAGAGATAATGAAGCGAGCCGATTTTATACAATTATATTTAGAGAAAAAAGGTGTTAATAGATACTTAACAAAGCCTTACCCGGCATATTTAATTTTATTTCAAGCAAATCCTAAGCCTCGTTTATTTGAGTCACCGTTGAAGTTATTTGTTTTACAATCAGTATTTGGATCTTTGTCATGGGGATTTATGATGTGGCTGATTATATGGCAATTTGAAGCGTTTTCTGTTTATTATCTATATGCGAGTGTATTTTTTGGGGTGTTTACTGCAGCAATATTAGCGGTGAATGTCGCAAAAACTCAAACAAGGTTAAAGATTGATAGTTGGGAGCAATGGCTGCAAGATAACCATTTTGACGAATCATGCAATGGATAAATATTCCGCTGTAGAGGGAGTAACTGATAGGGTTAAATAAATTGTTGAAATAACCAAACGGCTATTTCAACAATGAATATTAATAATAGATTGCTAGATAGATTAATCAATCACGACTAAGCAATTAGGCAATTCATTTTTTTCTTCTGTATAAGGTAGGGCATTTGTTAGTAACTTCCCTGATTGTTGTAAGCATTGAATAAAGCCTTCAAAGGTTCTTCCTGCTTTAACATCTTTGGTAAAGTCACGCACTAAGCTTTGCCATGCTTCATCGCTGATACGTTCACTAATGCCATAATCTGTCAGAATTTCAACATAATGCTCGGCTTCACAAACAAAGATCATTACACCTAAATGTTGTTTAGTGCGATGAACACCATTGGCTAAAAACTGCTCTCGAGCAATAAGACTTGCGCGACGATGTTTTACAGCTTTAGGTAATAAACGGTATTTGATCGCGGGAAGACGAAAAATTAATGTCAAAATAATAAAGGCGCTTAATTGTACCCATAAAATATCTGTTAGTTCTAACCATAACGGAGTAATCGTTAATAGAGCCGGAACAAATAACGCAATAATGGCTGCCCATAGTGTAGGTACAAAGTAATAGTCATCAGCTTTAGTTGCCATTACGGTGATTAACTCAGCGTCGGTGGTTTTTTCCATATCACTGATGGTTTGACTAATTGTTTGTAGCTGCTCGTTTGTAAATAATTTCATTACCATCCTCCTGATGCACCGCCGCCACCAAAGCCACCGCCGCCACCACTAAAACCACCACCACTGTTACCACCATTGCCGCCAAAACCGCCACCGAAGCCACTAGAGCCACCACGGTTTGACGAACCAAAACCACCACTGGTGAAAACATCACCATCACGGCCATAATAGGTTGAACGATTACGGCGTCGACGACTAAAGGCAATAATTTGAATGATCACTACAAACAGAATGAACAAATAGAAATCGTATGGCGGTTTATCTTCAGTAGCGACAGGTTTATATTCACCATGGATTGCAGCAATAATGGCGTTGACACCATTATCAATACCTGTGGCAAATTTACCCGCTTTGAACGCAGGTTTGATTTGATGGTTAATAATATTGATCGCAATGGCATCAGGTAGTGCGCCTTCTAAGCCATAACCGACTTCAATGCGCATTTTTTTGTCATTTTTAGCGATAATTAATAGCACGCCATTGTCATGTTGCTTCTGACCAATTCCCCATGCTCGACCTAATTGGTAGCCATAATCAGCAATAGGAATACCGTTGGTTGAAGGGATTGTGACCACGACAACTTGGTTTGATGATGATTTTTCTTCTGCGGCCAGAATTTGATCGAGTTGTTGTGTTTGCGCTTGATTAAGCATATGGGCGTCATCGACCACTCTTCCTGTTAAGGCTGGAAAAGTGATCGCAGCCAAAACATTTTGGCTGACGATCAATAAAAGTCCACATGCTAAAAGGACTTTTTTCATTTAAAACTCAACCTTAGGTGCAACATCAGCATTGGCTGTAGTTGCGGTGAAATTGGGTTTAATTTTCAAATCGCTATACATTGCCCAATGCCATAAACGACCAGGGAAAGTACGGATCTCAGTATTAAAGGCTTTTACTGCATTAATATAATCACGACGAGCAACAGCAATGCGATTTTCTGTGCCTTCTAATTGTGCTTGAAGCGCAATAAATTGTTGGTTTGCTTTAAGATCAGGATAACGTTCAGACACAACCATTAATCGAGACAGCGCACTGCTTAATTGACCTTGAGCGGCTTCAAATTTTTTAAAGGCTTCTGGATTATTTAATGTTTCTGGCGTCACTTGCATCGAAGACACTTTTGCTCGCGCTTCAGTAACGGCAGTTAAAGTATCTTTTTCGTGTTCGGCATAGCCTTTTACGGTGGCGACGAGATTAGGGATCAAATCAGCACGGCGTTGGTAGTTATTTTGAACTTGTGCCCAGTCAGCATTAACTTGTTCATCAAGAGTGGGAATAGTATTAATACCACACCCCGTTAACTGAGTTAGCAGTAATGCTATAAACAAATATTTAATTGATTTTAGATACTTCACTATAAAATTCCTGTGTTATGCTTTTAAGTGATTATTATTAATCAAGTAAAGCATAAATTTCATCATAGTTGGTAAATGATTATCTATAATTGTGACTATTTTATGTTAAAGCGTCATTTTTTAATAAAATTAATCGTGAAAGTGCCGAGGATAGTGGTTTTAAATTCTATACGGGAATGGTTGATACATAAAAAATAACCCATGTTAATGGTTAGATTAACATGGGTATGATGCTGTTTTTAATCGTGAATTTGGTCTTCACCGTCGTTGCTATTTTATTAATTAAACCCAGCAAGATGAGCACAAATTACAATTACGCTTGATGTGATAAACAGTAATAACATAAAACGCCAGCTAAAGCGGATCCAGTCACCCCAATCAATACGGCAAACCCCTAATGTCCCCATTAATGATGCAGATGTTGGCACAACGATATTGGTAAAACCATCGCCTAATTGGAAGGCCAATACCGTCACCTGACGAGAAATACCAGCAATATCACCTAAAGGTGCCAGTAATGGCATAGTAAGTGCTGCTTGACCTGAACCTGAAGTCACAAAGAAGTTAAATATTGATTGGAATAGATACATAATCCATACAGCAGCAATGTCTGGAATGCCGCTGATTGCGCCGCCAGCACTGTTTAAAATGCTATTAAGCACACTAGGTTCATCAGCGGAGCCATCACCAAGAATCAATAATACGCCTTTTGCGCAGCCAACAAGCAAAGCGGGGGCTAACATAACGCCAGCGCCTTCTTTAAATGAGGTCGCAATATCGTTTAAGGTCATATTATTGAGTTTGAATATGACACCAATAATACCAGCTACAAACCCCATAGTGAAAAATTGTGATGCTATTTCAGGAATATACCATGCATGGGCGACAACGCCCCATACCACCCATCCTGTTGTAATAGCAACAGTTGCGATAACTAATGTATAGCCGATATGCCATTGTGATTGCTGAACATCCGCAGTTTTTTGACGTAAGAATTGATCGGTTTTAAAACTATAGGATAATTCAGGGCTACGTTTGATTTTAGCTGCATAACGCATGGTAAAGATGATACCTATTAAGGTGAATCCGACCCACATTGGTAAGCGCAATTCCATCCCAGAAAGCACTGGAATACCGGCAATACCTTGCGCTATAGCAACTGAAAACGGGTTCATCCAAGAAGAGGCAAAACCGACTTGAGTTGCGACATAAGTTACCATTACCGTGGTAATACCGTCATAACCAAGACGCAGCATAAGAGGGGCGATAATGATCGCAAATGCAATCGCCTCCTCACCCATACCAAATACAGCACCACCTAGTGAAAACAAGATAAATAAAACGGGAATGAATAAAAAGTCGCTGCCTTTAGTTTTGTGGATCAGCGCTAAAATACCCGCATCGATGGCACCAGTACGCATAACGACACCAAATGCACCGCCGATCACTAGCATAAACATAATTACACCAACAGCAGACCCCCATTTACTGCCTGAGACTAAGCCTTCAAACATAAAGTTCATTAAGCCTATGCCGCCACCGGCGCTAAATAAACCGACGGTGTTATAAATTTTATCGCCACTAGCATCTATTGCGTAGGTGAATGAGGCTGGATCGATAACTGTCCGTGTTTTTTCAACCCCATCTGCGATAAAGCTGACGGTTTGTTGAGAGAAGCTGCCCGCAGGAATTAAGTAAGTCAGTAAGGTCGCTAATACACCGACCATAAAAATGATGATTAATGTGTCAGGTACTTGCCATGACTTTTGGGTGTTAGTAATGACGGGGTGATCAATTGAATTGTGCAAAATATAATCCATTATAAAATGATATTGTATGCATAAAATATCAATTATTATGCGCATCGTATCAATTTAATCTTTTTGTTATCACCATGAGTAGTATTATATTTTGCATGATAACTAAGGATATTTATTTGTTGTGAGAATAATCCCAGTCTTTAATTTAATCTTTTTTATAAATTATTGTTTATTAGTCTTTTTTTGTTATTTGTACTGGTTGTTGGTCACAAAATTTAACTGGAAACCACAAATTTATTTTCGTAATCTCCGTTAAATATCACGATTATTAATAGCGATAGCTGCACGCTAAATGCGTATGGGGTTATTGCATGTTATTCAAATAACAGGAGACGTACATGGTAGATTTATGGCCATTAATTGGTGTAGTGATCATTACAGTAGGATTAGCATTTAAATTAAATACCTTACTCGTTATTTTAACCGCAGGTGTTGTTACCGGTTTAGTGGCTCACATTCCATTATTTGAGATTTTATCTATTTTAGGGGAGTCATTTACCAAAAACCGTTACATGTCACTGTTTATTCTTATATTACCTATGATAGGCATTTTAGAACGTTATGGCTTACGTCAACGCGCTGAAACTTTAATTGGTAGTATGAAAAGTGCCTCAGTGAGTCGTGTATTACTAACCTATCTTGCATTACGTAAATTGACCAATGGTATGGGATTACATTTAGGTGGACACCCATCAATGATCCGTCCGTTAATAGCGCCAATGGCTGAAGCCGCCGCAGAAAAGCAAGTGGGTGAGTTAACTGATAACCAAAGCCAACGTATTCGTTGCTTATCTGCCGTGAGTGAAAACTTTGGTAATTTCTTTAGTCAGCTATTGTTCATTGGCGCGGGTGGATTGTTACTGATTAAAGGCGTGATGGAAGATAACGGTATTGAGGTGGAACTTGAGCAAATGTACTTGTGGGCACTTCCAACAGCGATTGCTTCTTTTGCCGTCTTTGCAGTGTGTTGCAAATTGGAAGATATGCGCTTAGCGCGTCATTCGGCTACCCAATCAGTGCCACTAAAGGAGCACAATAATGCTTGAGTATGTTTATCAAACCACAGGTTTATTACTGATTGCTTTTGCGATACAAAGTTTTGCCGATAAGAGTAGTGCTAAACGGTGGGGCACAGGGGCATTTTGGCTGATTTATGGTATCACTTTTATGTGTGGTCCCTTGATGCCTCACTGGGTCACCGGCTTATTAGTACTAGCCTTAACCTTGCTGGCAACGGGTGGCTTTATGGGGATCGGCACCTATAACACTACCGACGAAAGCACTAAGGCAAAGAGTGCGATTGCGCTTAAAAATAAATTATTTATTCCTGCAGTGCTGATTCCAATTGGTACGATTGTGGTCAGTCAATGTACTGATTTAGGTGCACTTACAGGGCTTGGTATTAGCTCTGTGTTGGCGATTGGTGTTGCGTTAATGATCACTAAAGGAACCGCAACGCAAAGTATTAATGAGGGCCGTCGCTTAATTGATGGTATTGGCTGGGCAGCAATATTGTCACAATTTTTAGCCGCATTAGGTTATTTATTTAGTCAAGCAGGGGTCGGTGATACCGTTTCACAATTAGTAAAGATGATAGTGCCAGATAATAACCTGCAAGCTTATGTTGTCGCTTATTGTGTGGGGATGATGTTATTTACGGTAGTTATGGGCAATGGTTTTGCTGCGTTTGCAGTGATCACGACCGGTATTGGTATTCCATTATTGATCATTGAGCAAGGCGGTAACCCAGCAATCGTGGGTGTATTAGGCATGCTCTCGGGTTATTGCGGTACATTAATGACTCCAATGGCCGCTAACTTCAATGTTGTTCCTGCAGCATTATTAGAAATTAAGAATAAAAATCAAATAATTATGACGCAATTTTTACCAGGCTTAGTGATGCTAGCCTTCAATATTGTCTTAATGTACACGTTGGCTTTTTAAAGGACAAATAACCATGAAAAAAATACTAATTACCGGATTTGAGCCTTTTGGTGGCGCTGCAATTAACCCTGCATTAGAAGCGGTTAAATTACTTGAGGATGTGACACTTAATAACGGTAAAATTGTTATCTGCCAAGTCCCTGTTACGCGTTTTAAAGCAATCGACACCGTGATTGAAGCGATTAAATACCATCAGCCAGATTATGTGATCACTGTTGGTCAAGCGGGTGGACGTGCGGCGATCACACCAGAGCGTGTGGCAATTAATATTGATGATTTTCGTATTGCAGATAACGAAGGTAATCAACCGATTGATCAACCGATTGTTGTTGATGGTCCTGATGGATACTTCTCAACCTTGCCTATTAAAGCGATGACGCAAGCGTTACAACAAGCAGGTATTCCGTGTCAGGTTTCTAATACAGCAGGTACTTTTGTCTGTAATCACTTATTTTATGGTGTGCAGCATTATTTACGTGATACTGATATTGGGCATGGTTTTATTCATATTCCCCTCTTACCAGAACAAGCAGCACTCACTGAACAACCGAGTATGTCGTTAGTGATGATTGCTGAAGGTTTAAAGGTGGCCGCTCAAGCTGTGATTGATAATGAGCAAGATATTCAATTAACTGGCGGTACTATCTGCTAATTATTGTTGATAAATTGATATAAGAGCTACACCGGTAGCTCTTCTTCAATAATATCGGGATAGCGGCTTTGAATTAGTGTGATTTTATCAAGTGAATCTAAAATGGCATCAATGCATAAGGGATCAAACAGAGTGCCTGAACCATTGATTAAATACAGTTCAACATCGTCGATTGACCACGGTTGTTTATAAGGTCGGTGACTTAACAATGCATCAATAACATCCGCTACCGTTACTATACGAGCTTCTAATGGAATATCAGTACCTTTGAGTTGACTAGGGTATCCTTTTCCATCATAGCGTTCATGATGATGACGAATAATGTTTAAAATAATATCCAGTTCTTGGTTATTATCATATTTAAAGGTCGTTAATATGTTGGATAATAACTGACAACCTAATTCAGGGTGTTGGTTCATTATCGCTCTTTGCTCTGCGGTATATATCTCTGTAGAGTATAAAATATCTTCTGGAATAAGAGACTTACCGATATCGTGCATGTCGGAGAAATGATAAACTGAATCAACAAAGTCACCATCACACTTTTTTCTTTTTGCCAAATAAAGCCCGATTAAACGGCTATATTCAGCCACTCTTTTTAAATGGTTTTGAGTTTCTGGATCTTTGTGGTGACTTAACAATAAGACTGTTTTAACAATAGAATGAAATGCTTTTTTATTATTAAAATCATCACTAATAAGAAGCGTGATAAGAAGAGAGAAAGCCGTAAAATAATTGACTTTTTCGCTAAAAAAATCTTTTACTTTGGCATTAATAAACAGTACGCCAATAAAAGTACCATTAGTGTAAATTGGACAGGCCATGCTTGAAATACAATTACTTTGTAATAGCCGTAAATGAATACGCTTTACTGATGATTGGTGACAAAGCATATTATCAATAATACTTGGCTCTAATGACGAGCGCATTTTACTTAAACGTGGTGATTTACTGATAGACTCAATAAATGTTGGGAAATTATCGCCATAATCAGCACTTCGATAAACGGAATATAAATTATCGTGATCATCTATTCGAGTCACAGCGATACCGATAATTTCGGGATATAAATTTTGCACGGAAGCAACGAATAGATTTAACCGCTCTTTAAGAGAACGGGTTGAGTTTAGGAATGAATACATCAAAAAAATCCTTTTCATAATATATGCATATTGATTTATATTTGATCAGGAAAATTTATTTGTATAGCTATTTATTTGCTATATGCATTATTTTTTTAAATTGTGGAGTGGAATAGCGCTATATTGACGCTATTCCTATGTCATGATGATTATTTCAGAACGACTTTCCCCATTGTATCTGTTGACCAGCTATAGCTTTTTTCGTCTTTTCCTATCAGTTTGGCTTGACCCTCAGTGAGTGCGATAAGTTGAGTGTTTTCGTCATCAGTGAAGATAAAAGATTGGTCTTTGATCGATTCAGTTGTCCAAGAACCATTATCAGAAAGACTGCCGTTAGTATAAAAACCACGGAAACTGGCGGTGAGTATTTGGTCGTCTTCATCTGATATTTGAACGGTAATACTATTATCGCTACTTAGACGGTAACTAAGAGCCTCGCTGCTAATCGTCGGTGCATTAAACTTCACATCTTCGTCTGTCTTGATAATAAACCGTGCGTTATTTTCACGAGTAATATCAAGTTTTCCCTCAACAAGTGTGATTGTTGAATACTCAGTTTTAGCGATATCGGTAAGATGATCGGCAATATTACATCTTAATGTTGTGAAATCTGCGTTGATCTGTTCTTGTTTATCAACACAAGTGCCTGCCACATCTAAAACTAATGCATTGATGTCTGTAGAAACTTGAGCGTAATCTTGTTTTTGTTGTTCAGTTAGAGCCGAAATATCTAATCCAACTTTATCAACAATAATATCTTCGCCATCATTAGAGTTACAGCCAAGCAATGCCGTTGTGATGAATGTAGCTAAAATAAATTTATTCATAGCACTTCCTTTGTATATTTATATTGTCGATTAAATTTAAATGTGATTTTTTAGTTATTTAAAACAACTATATTTACAGGGTAGGTTATTCATGAATAAAAGCCATTAATGTTTCTGGCTTTGTTTTTTCTTTTTAATCAATGCTTTATGTTTTTTATAGCCTTTTGTTAATGGTTTTTATTTAAAGTGAAATTTTATTTTAATGCTAACTATATGTTGTGGTTATATAAAAGTGTGACAGGCGTTTGACTGTTCTTAATTATAAGAAAGGTGTATTAAAAATATAAAAAAAGCGAATCAAAGATCCGCTTATAAATTATGTGAATAAATTAGTTATTGTGAATTATTGTATTGGCACAATAAAGTTTGTACACTAATAAAAATGGTATAATAAAGTTTGTACACTAATTATTGGGTTTTAATGATGACTGTACAAATTTAAGTATTTGTAAATGCATACAAATGTCCCCGTGAACATTGAAGATACTTGATCTAGATAGAATCAGGATCATGCTAAGCGCCATGAAAATCATACTGACTCATCAATAGAAACTACAATTCGAAAAATCCACGACATTGAGCGTGATAGCTGAGTTTACGATCGCATAAAGTCTGTTTTGCTGGTGGAGTTAGATTATGATTTTTCAAGATCTTCGTATTCATGAATCGAACGTTGTCCGTCATCCCAGCGACTACGTTTTTTCTAAAAAACTTAAGCCTGAAAACGGTGGAAGTCAAAGTAATTTTTCAGTAACTTAAATCATGCACCTAATCGAGTATTTGACTGAGAAAACCTATTCTCACACTCATCAGATTGCCATCTACGTTAAAGCGGTATTTGACCTGATTACATGGTTTCTAGTATGAACAAATGGCTTTAGTTACAAGTAACCGAAAGGCGCGCCATACAAGAAAATAGTAAGCATATATTGAGGTTTATGAAGCGCTAAAGGCAAGCTGTGGACAGGATGAATAGATAGTCTTTATCAACACTTTTCACCCAACATTATTAATAAAAATATCTCATGTCTGGATACATACAGGTCAAGATAAATAGATTGAAACAATGGGTAATTGTAGCCGTGGCGCACTGAACCTGTCGGATATTAGGGCAACCATTATTTATGGTTATGAGAGTATAAACAGTGAAACTATTGTTTGCTTTTTCTGTAATTTAAGAGATAGCTACCCATTAACCCACAAACTTCATATCATCTTAGATAATGCGGGGTATCATCACGGCTATGTAAGGCCATAAATGAAAAGTAGAGAAACAATGTTTATTTCAAAACCAAAGGAGAGTTCAAGGCTGTAATAGATCAATTTTTTTATTGTAGATCTTCCAGAGATTGCTGGCGTGTTGGTATCTCGAATTAATGATAACTTTCAGGTTATAAAAACTGCATCTTTTAATGGGTTTGGTATGTAGGCAGTTGAGAAGCATATTTTATACCTATATGGTGAGTGTAACTTTTTGTTTTTAAATATCTGTATGAGTATGGCTATGATTGTAGTGTAGAATGATAAAAATAGAGAGTCCTTAATAGAAAGAGACGGTGTTATATCCCACTTTTGGTTATTATTAAAACATCAGTAATTCTCCATTTTTGTGATTTTAATATGCTATTTTCATTAATTGGTTTATTGTTTATATTTACTCATTAACCTTACAAATATTAACTTAGATTTTGGATTCTATACAAACATCTATCGGAGTCCATGGCTCTGAACCTAGTATTTTTATTGCTCTACCTTGCATCGCAATTCTATTTAAAGTATATGAACTATTAAATAAGAAATCAGAATTAATTTTTTTTCGTGATAATGGTTTATGAGTTGTACCATTTTTTATTGTACAGTGCTGTAAATTACATGTACTGCATTTATGTTCTTTACTTTTTGAATAAATTTCTTTTATAACTCCTTCTTCTCTTGGTCCTAGATATAGTTCTAAAAAATCAACATGATTCAAATAAAAATCGGATAGCATATTTGGTTCTTCTGATGAACATAAAAGATGAAAATACGTAAATCTTTTTTTAATTAACATATCATTAGTTATATTACTTCTATTGTCACAGTCAATATATTCAGCTATTGCTTTGAATGCCAGCGTCTTTAAGTTGTTCGATTTAAATTTATCTTTATTTTTAATAATCCATATTGCAAAAGGGTGCATTAAACAATCGGCAAACTTAATGGGGAATAAATATTTCTCATTTAAGCAGTCATCAGGATTAACTGGGGTTTTATATTCTTTTTTTTGTATTTTAACTTCAATTGCACCTTTTGGCTCTATCCCTTTCATTATCATTTTGATGGATTTTATAGTTTTTGTTATATTAATAATTGGTATTTTTTTTAATGGGGAATGATGTATTAAACATTTATTATCTATTTCCCAAAAACTTCTAAAATATCCATAGCCGAAAGACTTTATGCTTTCATTTATACACGCTAAACAATATTTTATGTCTTTGTAAATTAGCCTTTTTTCATTTTTATTTTTATTGGGGAAAAATGTATCTTTTATTCTGTAAGTATAATTAGCTGGACAATCGAAAATTGAGTTTTTTTCACCATTAATTGTTTCGTTTATATCTATAATCTCTAATAAAACATGGTCAGGGTAAGATCTAAATAAGTGCTCTATATTTTTGTGACAGAAAGGAGAATATACAAATCCTCCTGATTTTTTAATAACTCCAATAGGTTTTATTGTTGGGTCATAATTCCATATTATTCTTAATAAAAAGCTATGTAAGCTTTCATCAAAAGGACCTTGGCTACGTAATATTTCATCTAAAACTTTATTAGTGACCATTTAAATTATACCATTTTAATGTTATTTTAAAAGTGTAGTTCTTTTTTGTTAGATGATAAGATTTTTATTAAAAATAGCAAATAATTTTCGTTATAAGCACTATGGTATCAAAGATTATAGTGTTTATATTAAGTATATCCTTAAAAATGTAACTTAAATTATAATAGTTAAGATCGAAGGTTCTGCGGGTGAACCAAAAGAGAGCATTTCTACTTAGAATTTTTACTTTTTTATATCACGTTAATGTGATTTTGGATTAGTTTTGTTTACATATTCTTCTGCTGCTCAGGCTTCTCTAATACATTTCTTACATTCTACATTTCAAATAAACACTTTGAAACAAAAAAATGCAATCAAGTTCATGATATTTATTACTTAAAATGATTATAATCGCGTGATTCTATAAGTGCGTCATTGCATATTTTCAACGATTTTTAATAAAATATTATGCGATTTTACATAGAGCAGAGTAATAAAAGGAAAAACGAATGGGTGTATTTGACCTCTTCTCAAAACGACAAAAAAGACTAAGAGGCGATGTGCCAGATGTATATACATATGACACATTACCTAACCCGCTAAGAGTACAAATTATTCATATTTGGAGTGATACTCTCGGGCAAGGAGATCAATATTGGAATTACGATGATGTCAAGCAAGCATACAAGTTTGTAGTCGAAACTTTGTGTCGAGAATATGGTTTGTTTAAGCTCCCACATAATGAACAGTATGGAAACCGTCATTACATTGAGGAGCTAGCTAATTACTTTTTACGTGAAGAGAACGTTGAAAAGCAACTAGATATAGTTGAGCTTACTTTCAAAGTTATAAATACATTTACTCGTGAGCACCGATACTTACGTCGTCACAATGCCGCCGATATTGCCGATAAAGCTATAGACGAGTTAAACAAGCGATTTAAAGAACATGGTATAGGTTTTCAATTTACTGGAAATGAAATTATTAGAGTTGATTCAGAATTGCTTCATTCAGAAGCTGTCAAACCAGCGTTGAAGCTGCTGAATCAAAAGCACTATGGGGGCGCTCAAGAAGAGTTTCTGGTTGCATACGAACATTATCGTCATGGTAGATACAAAGAGTCATTGAACGACTGTTTAAAGTCATTTGAAAGTACTATGAAATCAATTTGTGATAAGCAGGGGTGGAAGTATCAACCAAATGTAACGTCTAAAGGTTTGATTCAAATATGCTTTGATAACGGACTAATACCAGCTTTTTGGCAGCAACAAATGACCTCATTAAGAAGCTTGCTTGAAAGTAGTGTTCCAACAGGTAGGAATAAACTGAGTGGTCACGGTCAAGGCTCAGAGTCTGTTGAAATTCCTGAATACTTAGTTGCATATATGCTACATATGACTGCTTCAACGTTAGTTTTTCTTACTACCGCAGAGTCAAAAATCGCATAAAAAACTGTTTAAGAGTGATTCGCAATGCGTGGCATTTTTACTATGAGTTGCGTTTAATGTTTAAAATGGAATTGAAGGCATCAGTATTGAGAGCGTTGACTTGGTTCCTGACAGGGTCTTTGAAGTGGCTTTGATGTAAAGCAGGAAAATCTCGACTCCCACTATAAATCAGTAATGACATATGTCCATTTACGAAACGCCTTGTTTCATAATGGACAGCTTGAAAAAACTACTAAAAATGGCGACACCTTCAAGTTAACAGACTATTTTTCGCCTTTGTGTAGGCTCTTGCCATTGGTTTTAATCAAGTTCATTGAGTTTGATGATGGTTATCTGAACTGGAATTGTTGGTTAGATCGTTAGCCATTTAAGGGGCGTAAGTAAATAGCGCTAACAAATAAGGATATGTGTCGCGAAGCCGACACCTATCCGAAGTGTTGGTAAGCCCAAGCCACTTTACATAAGTAAATATTACAAATGATACAGGGGGTAATGTTGAAAATACGTTAGGCATTACTTTTCCTAATGCCTACCTGTCGAAATAGAGCAAATAATCTAACCAATTTATGTCCAACAACGAGCTAGCTATCTTGGCTAGCTCAGTGTGATCACCAAGCGATTCTGTCGTATCGTAATTACCAAGCGACTTTGTCATTACGATAACTACCAAGGGAATATGTCGGGATTGACGTACTAAGTATTGAATATCGTACTTTGAAACATATAGTGAGTTACAGCAGTTTTAGAGTAGATAAAAGATTTGTTTAATCAGAGGAAAGCAACTTTTCAAGTAGCGAAGCTTTATCTTCATCACTTAGTTTTTCAATGGCGCACACAAGCTCTGCGCTTAATTCATTCTCGCAGAAGAAATAATGCAGCGGAACGCCTAGCTCTTCAGCCATACGCTTCAAAGTACCAATATCTGGTACATGACGCCCTTTTTCATAATGATTCATTCGGCCACTCGCCGAGCTTTCTTCCATACCAATTTTCACCCCTAAATCCTTCTGGGTGATTTTTGCTTTTTTGCGCGCAGCTTTGAGCCTCGCTGGAATGGGGTTGTTGTATTCCACTTAGACATTTCTTTTAAACCTATAGATAACTTAGATTGTCTAAGTTTTACTGATTTTTGTATACTTAGCAATCCTAAGTTTTTTATTGGTCTAAATTTACACATGAATACAATCATCAAAATAAATGCTCATATGTTTAACCTATTGATTGAAAATAAGATGGATGATTTTTCGGTGATAGAGCTTAGAGATGCGTTACTGAGTCAAGATGTGTCGTTTACTGATAAAGAAGAAGCAAGGCAATATGTATATAGACAACTTCTATCGTTTGAAAAAAATGGATGGCTAACATCTTTAGGCAAAAGAAGAGATAAACGTTACTCAATAACAGATAAATTTCGAGCTCAATCTTTTGCGCCAAAAAGTGATGAAAAAGTAAAATCATCAATTTGTGTTGGCAACATTATCGAGATCCTAGTTCAAGAGAAAAAGGAGCATGAGGCGGAGCTCGCGATTACACTGGGCGAAGTAGAGGAATATCAATCATTACTAAATCGTTTCCCGAATGACGAGGAAATATTGATCCCGCTTTTTAATACCGCTAAAGAACGTTCCGCTAAACTTTTGGGCAAAGTAAATGCGTTAACAAATCGTTTGCAGGTAAAAAATAGTAAGGTGTCCTTATGCTGAGGTTTTGGCAGTCGGAATGCGCTAATAAAGCGTTAGATAAATATATAAAGGGACATTCGCATTTCTTTTGTCAAGCGACTCCAGGTGCAGGAAAGACCATCATGGCCGCAAATGTCGCTAAATCATTATTGGATAATGACGAAATAGACTTAGTACTCTGTTTTTCGCCTTCTTCTGCAGTAGCAGAGGGAATCAAAGCGACATTTTCATCTTATTTATCATGCGTGTTTAGTGGCGGGTTAGGGACTTTAGGGGCATCGTACACATACCAAAGCATCAAATATCTTGATGATTCCTTTTGGGAAACGTTAAAGAAGTATCGAATTTTTGTCGTGTTTGATGAAATCCATCATTGTTCGTTTGACGAGGATGGGAAAAGTAATTCATGGGGAGAGCAAGTCGTATGTAAAGTACAGCGGCTGGCTAAATATACATTAGCGCTATCGGGTACACCTTGGCGCTCTGATCGTTTACCCATAGCAATGGCAGAATATTCTGATCCTGAAGGAATGCTAGTCTGTGATTATCAATACACGTTAAATCAAGCTGTTAACGATAATGTCTGTCGTCGGCCTAAGATTGTATTGGTTGATAATGAAGGTTTATCGATTAAAGATGAATCTAGCCACTCATTTCCATCAATTGCTGAATTACTTCAACATACAAAAGCGTCATACAAATCGATTATTCATAATCAATCTGCTGTTATCTATATATTAAATCTAGCTTGTACAAAGCTCAGCGAGATTAGAAAAAGAACACCTAACGCAGCAGGGCTGATTGTTGCAGCTTCAGTATCACACGCTAAATGGATACAAAAGTTGTTAGATGTTGAACTTAAGCAAACTGTTTCAATCGTTACTTATCACCATCAATCTCCAATGGAAGAAATTCAACGTTTTAGAAATGATAAAACACAATGGATAGTCAGTGTGGGAATGATTAGTGAAGGTACTGATATACCAAGACTTCAAGTTTGTTGTCACTTAAGTGCAGTTAAAACTGAGTTGTATTTTAGACAGGTATTGGGGCGTATTTTGCGTGTAACTAATAGCGTTAATCAAGATGCATGGCTTTATACATTTGCTGAAAGTAACTTGGTCGAGTTTGCTGAACGTCTAGAGCAAGATATACCAGAGTCTTGTTTATATATCGATGCTGCTCAGCCAGTTAAAGACATCATTAGTTGCACGGAAGAAAAAGTTACAGAAAGTAGTACGACTACAGATAGTGTCTGTTCTTCAATTTTAATTGATTGGGAAGACGAAGTGTCAAATAGTTCTAAAAGTAGTAGTGAAATGATATATCTAGAATCTGAACGTATCAAATTAGGGCAATATAGAGAGCGAGTGATTGCAGCTTTTAGTTAATTAAAGTGAAGCTAACTATGTGATCAAACTACATAAATAACAAATCTTGTTACGATCAAATACTACTATCATATGAACTTTGTTATATAATCATCTGCAATAACAGATGGAATGAAAGTCATATGGTCGAAAAATTTTCCAAATCTCAGCTTTCTGAAGCCGACATTATTTCTAAGTTTATCCTTCCAGCTATTAAAGCTAATGGCTGGAATGATATGACGCAAATACGCCAGGAAGTAAAATTACGAGATGGTAAGGTCGTCGTACGTGGTCAAATTGCGGCTCGTAAAAAGGTGAAATCTGCTGATATTGTGTTGTACCACAAGCCGAGTATTCCACTTGCCGTTGTTGAAGCTAAGGCTAACAAGCACGAAATCGGCAAAGGCATGCAGCAGGGTTTGGATTACGCATCATTGCTTGAAGTTCCATTCGTTTTTGCTAGTAATGGTGACGGTTTTATTTTTCATGATAAAACTAATCCAGCAAAGCTAGAGTCTGAAATTAGTTTAGAAGATTTTCCGACACCTCAAATGTTGTGGGAAAAGTACTGCCAATGGAAAGGGTATGCTGACACTCAATTACCATTGATTACGCAAGATTATCATGACGATGGTAGTGGTAAGTCACCCCGTTATTATCAATTAAATGCGATTAATAAAACCATTGAAGCCGTATCTTCTGGTGAAAACCGTATATTGTTGGTGATGGCAACAGGTACGGGCAAAACTTATACCGCCTTTCAAATCATCTGGCGTCTTTGGAAATCAGGCGCTAAGAAACGTATTCTCTTCTTGGCTGATCGTAATATTTTGGTCGATCAAACCAAAAATAATGATTTTCAGCCGTTTGATACCGCAATGACCAAAATTGGTAATCGTAGTATTGATCCTGCTTTTGAAATTCATCTTGGCTTATATCAAGCTATGACAGGACAAGAAGAAGACAAGAAAATATTTAAGAATGTCAGTCCAGACTTCTTTGATTTAATTGTTGTGGATGAGTGCCATCGGGGTAGTGCGTCAGAAGATAGCGCATGGCGAGAGATTTTAGAGTATTTCAGCTCTGCAACTCAAATAGGGTTAACTGCAACACCCAAAGAAACCGATGAAGTTTCTAACATCGAATACTTCGGTGATCCTGTCTATACCTATTCGTTAAAACAAGGTATTGAAGATGGTTTCCTTGCACCTTACAAAGTGGTTCGTGTTGATTTAGACGTTGATTTACAAGGTTGGCGACCAATAAAAGGGCAAAAAGATAAACACGGTGAAACCATTACAGATCGAATCTACAACCAGAAAGACTTCGATCGGACCATGGTGATTGATGAACGCACAGAATTAGTTGCTCAAACCATCACGAACTATTTAAAACGTACGGATCCAATGGCAAAAACCATCGTCTTTTGTAACGATATTGACCATGCAGAGCGTATGCGTCGTGCCATTGCCAACTGCTGCCCTGAGCAAATGGCTAAGAATGAAAAGTACGTAATGAAAATTACTGGTGATGATGAAATTGGTAAAGCTCAACTAGATAATTTCATTAACCCGAAAAAAGCATATCCAGTTATTGCAACAACCTCAGAATTAATGACCACTGGAGTTGATGCAAAAACGTGTAAGTTAATTGTTCTTGATTCGACGATTAAATCGATGACAAAGTTTAAGCAAGTTATTGGTCGCGGAACGCGCATTGATGATCGCTACGGTAAACTATGGTTTTCGATTTTAGATTTTAAAAAAGCGACAGAATTATTTGCGGATGAACGCTTTGATGGTTCGCCTGAACAAGTAAAAGTGGCGACACCTGATGACTTTGAAAATCCAGAAGATCTGGATGACATTGTAAATGGTACTGATGGAGAAGATTCATCAGAAACACCATTTGGCGATGATGATATTGATCCGAACACAATTTTAGAGCCGACACCACCGCCATATACACCATCAGGAGAGGACAATACGCCGCAAGGTGTTGATGATCCTGTTCAGGAAGAAGTGAAGAAATTCCATGTGTCAGGTGTCACCGTCACTAAAATCGCTGAGCGTGTGCAATATTACGATAGTGATGGCAAGTTAGTGACGGAGTCATTTAAAGACTACACACGTAAAGCTATGGCAACGCAATTTTCCTCGTTAGACGATTTTACCAAACGTTGGAATGATGCCGATCGCAAGCAAGCGATTATTGATGAATTAGCTGAGCTTGGCATTATTTGGGATGCATTAGAACAAGAAGTGGGTAAAGAGATGGATCCATTCGATATGATTTGTCATGTCGTTTACGACCAGCCACCACTAACCCGAAAAGAGCGTGCAGACAATGTTAAAAAGCGTAATTACTTTACCAAGTACGGTGAAACAGCGCAGCAGGTGTTGAGTAATCTACTTGAAAAATATGCCGATGAAGGTGTTCAAGAGATTGAAAATATTCACGTTCTAAAGGTAAAACCGTTTGATGAAATGGGGCGCCCAATAGAAATAATCAAAAAAGGCTTTGGCGGCAAACCGCAATATTTAGAAGCAGTTAATGAGTTAGAAGCCGCTATCTATCAGCCTCAATTAGATCAATCCGCATAAACGATGACCCTTTCATCACATACTTGTATGAAAGGGTTGTTTTAAAACTAGTCGAGTAACTTGTAATTTGTCGTAACTGAACAAATACCTATCAATTTAGACTGGTATCTCTCAGTTATTTCAACATCTACTCTGTTATAATTCCCCACAATTTCAGTTAGCTAAAGTAGTAAAACATGTCTATCAGTTCGGTAATTAAATCTATTCAAGACATTATGCGTAAAGACGCAGGTGTAGATGGTGATGCACAGCGCCTTGGTCAAATGTCATGGCTATTATTCCTTAAAGTTTTTGATGCTCAGGAAGAAGAATTAGAACTTGAACAAGATGATTACCAAGCACCGATAAACGAAAAATACTTATGGCGTAACTGGGCTGCAGATGCAGAAGGGATCACAGGCGAAAAATTACTTGAATTCGTTAATGATGACTTGTTCCATCATCTAAAAAATATGCCTGTTAATGGCGAGAAGAATCCCCGTGGTTTAGTAGTAAAAGCCGCATTCAGTGATGCCTTTAACTACATGAAAAACGGCACCTTACTTCGCCAAGTGATCAATAAGCTTAACGAAATTGATTTTACCGATTCAAAAGAGCGTCACTTATTCGGTGATATTTACGAGCAAATTCTTCGTGACTTACAAAGTGCGGGTAATTCGGGTGAATTTTATACCCCTCGTGCGGTAACACGATTTATTGTTAATCGCCTCGATCCTAAGCTGGGTGAAACCATTATGGATCCAGCATGTGGTACGGGTGGTTTCCTTGCATGTTCAGTGGATCACGTAAAAGAACATTACGTGAAAACCGCAGCAGATCATCAAACACTGCAAACTCAAATTCATGGCGTTGAAAAGAAACAGTTACCGCACTTGTTATGTACTACCAACATGATGCTGCACGGCATCGAAGTACCAGTACAAATCAAACACGGTAATACTTTAAACAAACCGTTGGCGAACTGGGACAGCAACATTAACGTGATTGCGACCAACCCGCCATTTGGTGGTACGGAAGAAGACGGCATCGAAAAGAACTTCCCAGCCGAGATGCAAACCCGTGAAACAGCGGATTTGTTCTTACAACTTATTGTGGAAGTGTTAGATCAAGACGGTCGTGCAGGCGTGGTATTGCCAGACGGTACGCTGTTTGGTGAAGGTGTTAAAACCAAAATTAAAAAGATGCTGACGGAAGAATGTAATCTACACACCATCGTGCGTTTGCCAAATGGGGTATTTAACCCATACACAGGCATTAAAACCAATATTCTGTTCTTCACCAAAGGCAAGCCAACTAGAGATGTGTGGTTCTATGAGCACCCATATCCAGAAGGTGTGAAGAACTACAGCAAGACCAAGCCGATGAAGTTTGAAGAGTTCCAGCAAGAGATTGATTGGTGGGGCAATGAAGCGGACGGTTTTGCAACACGTGTTGAAAATGAACATGCATGGAAAGTCTCGATTGAAGAGATCATCGAGCGTAACTTCAACTTAGATATTAAAAATCCGCACCAAGAAGAAGTGATTGCCCATGATCCCCAAGAGCTATTGGCAAGCTACCAACAGCAGCAACAAGAAATCGCAGAATTACGTAATCAATTAAAGAACATCTTGGGTGATGCGCTGAAATCATCGACTGGCAGCGAGGCGTGATCATGACAGTTGAATCGTTAATCACCCAACACATTGATACGTGGACATCAGCGGTAAAAACCAAATCCACTTCTGGGCGTGGCAGCAGCAAAAAATTAGAGCTGTATGGCGTGAAGAAACTCCGTGAGCTGATTTTAGAATTGGCAGTGCGCGGTAAGTTAGTGCCACAAGATCCGAGTGATGAGCCTGCAACCGTTTTTCTTAAGAAAATTGCTGATGAAAAAGCTAATTTAATTGCGGAGAAAAAACTTCGGAAAGCTAAAACATCTCAAGTTTCTGATATGCCAGCTGTCAAAATATCATTACCTAGTGGTTGGGCATTACCTTGGGTAGAAGAATTAGTAATTAATAGTTCTGATCATATCGTTGATGGTCCTTTTGGTTCTAAATTAAAAGCTACTGAATATGTTGATTCTGGGGTTCCTATTATTCGGATTCAAAATATAGATAGAAATGTATTCAAGAATAATGGACTACAATTTCTTTCCCCAGAAAAAGCAGATGAATTAGAACGGCATAGTTTTCATAGTGGTGATATTGTCCTTAATAAACTCGGAGAACCAACGGGCAAAGCATGTATTATTCCTAGCTCATTGAAATATGGCATCATTGTAGCGGATATTGTTCGGATTAGGTTAGATAGCGATCATATAGAGAAGCAGTATTTGACCTTGGCCATTAACTCTCCAATTGTCGCCCAACAGTTTGCAGGTCTAGCGAAAGGTGTTACTAGACAAAGAGTGAATTTGTCTCAAATCCGAAGTTTGTGTATTCCTGTTCCACCAAAAGATGAACAACACCGCATCGTCGCTAAAGTGGATGAATTAATGACACTCTGCGATCAGCTAGAACAACAAACCGAAGCCAGCATTGAAGCGCATCAGTTGTTAGTAAGTACGCTACTTAACACATTAACTAACTCAGCAGATGCTGATGAGTTAATGGAAAATTGGGCTTGCATTAGCGATCACTTCGATACCTTATTCACCACAGAAGAGAGCATCGATCAGCTAAAACAAACCATTTTGCAGTTAGCTGTGATGGGTAAACTTGTCCCACAAGATCCAAATGATGAACCAGCCTCTGTGCTGCTAGAGCGTATCGCAGAAGAAAAAACGCAGTTAATCAAAGATAAGAAAATCAAAAAGCATCCAAGTGTCGAACCAATTGGAAACGTTGGTGTTATTCCAAGTAGCTGGAAAGAAATTGTTGTTCAAGATTTTGCCGATATCAGGTTAGGGAGTACTCCATCAAGGCATGAGTCTAAGTTCTGGAATGGAGATATCCCCTGGGTTTCATCTGGTGAAGTTGCTAATGGCGTTATTGTAGATACGGCTGAAAAAATAACTCAAGCAGGTTTTGATAACTCTAGTACATCAATAATCCCTAAAAGAAGTTTGTTAATGGCAATTATTGGACAGGGTAAAACCAGAGGGCAAACGGCTTTGCTTGGGGTTGATGCTTGCACAAATCAAAATGTCGCCGCATTTGTATTCAATGAAGATTTTATCATTCCTGAATATGTTTGGTTGTGGGCGCAAAGTAAATACGAATCCCATAGGCAAGGTGGTCATGGCGGTGCCCAACCGGCACTAAATGGAAAAAAGGTAAGAAGTTTTGCTTTTCCTCTTCCTCCAACAAAGGAACAAAAGCGTATTGTTGAAAAGGCTGATGAATTAAATTTTCTCTGCAATCAACTTAAAGCTCGTTTGAACGAGTCTCAAACAACTCAACTACACCTTACTGACGCTATCGTTGAACAGGCTATATAACCATGGCAATTGTTTTTAATCAGCCTCAAACCATTGCGCAGTTGTTGGACAAATTACTCATAATTCCTGAGTACCAACGCCCATATAAATGGCAACCTAAGCACGTTAATCAGCTGATTGATGACATTATTCATCACTGTACTAAGCCGTGTTATCGGCTTGGTACGGTGGTACTGCATCAAGACAAAAATTCAGAAAGTGCAGTACTTAATATCGTTGATGGTCAGCAGCGCTTGCTGACACTAACCTTGCTTTTCACCATTCTGGATGAGGAAGAGAACAGCATTTCATCTAGCCTGCTTGAGCATAGATTTGAATCATCGGTCAGTATCGACAACCTCAAAAATAATGCACAGATTATCTCAGAGCGAGTAGCGAGCCTTCCAACTACAGAAAAGCAGGAGCTACTCAATTTTGTACTTAACAAGTGCGAGCTAATCCAAGTTACGTTGGATGATTTGAGTGAAGCATTCCAGTTCTTCGATTCACAAAATGCCCGTGGTAAAGCGCTTGCCCCTCATGATTTGCTTAAGGCGTATCACCTACGTGAAATGATGGACTCAACAGAGCAAAGTGAGCGTCTGCATCACGTAAGCTTGTGGGAGCAGGGCGTAAACCCAGATGATGAGTCTGTGAATTTGCACACCATTATGGGGGAGTTCTTGTTCCGTATGCGCCGTTGGGTTGATGGTGACTACGGCATCCAGTTTAGTCGTCACAATATTGATGTATTCAAAGGTATTAACCTAGACAGCACACAGTACGCTTATGTCGATTCCATGCTTGCGCTGGATTATGCGATTGAAACTTTTAATGCCGATCCTGCTCGTAAATGGGACAAGCAAACCAAGGGCTATCCATTCCAAGTCGATCAGGTGATGATCAACGGTAAGCGCTTCTTTGAGTACATTCAGCACTACATGGCGATTCACTCAACCTTATTTGTCGGTAAAGATTCAAAGCTATTTTCATTCGTTGATACACACGCTAATTACAGTGCTAGCAACCGCAAAGGGGATAGCTACGTGCGAAACCTATTTTTGTGTGCCGTGATGTATTACTACGACAAATTCGGAGAGGTGGAGTTAGAGAAAGCAGCACAGATTTGTTATCGCTGGAGCTATTTCTTACGCCTTGAACTGCAACGCATTGGTATGGAGTCGGTAGACAATCACGCTAAAGCGCGTAATGGGTTATTCAGAGCCATTAACAAAGCGGTTCACCCTCAGCAAGTGTTGAACTTTCAGCCGCCGTATATCAAAGAGCCTAAGTTCAACAACGCTGAGGACGTACAGGCGTCTATTGAAGCAATGAAATCGGGAAGTCTCAATGAGTCAAACTAATCAAGTAGAGCAGTTATCCGTTAAAGCGCTTTTCGATAGCAAAACGCAATACGTGATCCCTATTTATCAGCGTAACTACGCTTGGGGCGCGACAGAGATTGAACAGCTTATTCAAGATATCAGTGATGCCGCAGGGCTTATTACCCAAGCAGAAGAAACCGTTACCGCCAAACAAGATAAGTATTATCTGGGTAGCCTTGTGGTTTATCAGCGCACAACGCATTCGCAGCAATCGCATGTGGTTTATGAAACCATCGACGGTCAGCAAAGGCATACCACACTTTCTATCTTGTTGGCGTACCTAAAGCATCGTAATGTATTGGGTTGCGATGAACTTGAAGCGTTAGCGATCAACTTAACCTTTGATAGTCGCCCAAAGTCTTCCAGAGCGTTAGATGATATTTATTCGGGTAATACCAATGGCGAGTCAGAAGAGCCCAATATTCACGCTGCCTTCAACATTATTCAGCGTTACTTCAAAGCCAAGGGTTTAGATGATAAGGCGAAAACCAAGCAGTTCGTCGATTACCTATTAAAAAGCGTCACCATACTGAGAGTCGTTGTGCCACCACAAACGGATCTTAACCATTATTTTGAGATCATGAACAACCGTGGTGAACAGCTAGAAAAGCATGAAGTATTAAAAGCGAAATTCATGGAGAGATTGGATAATGATGAGGAAATGGGCTGTTTTTCAACTATCTGGGATGCTTGTTCTAATATGACGCGTTATACCCAGATGGGCTTTCAATCAGACCTACGAAAAGCCGTATTCGGTGACAGTTGGCAGACAATGCCAGCTAACTTTGATGCGATTTTAGAAAAGCATACGAGCAAACAGCAAAAGCAAGATGCCATGACGTTGCGAGATATCATCAAACATAAAGCATCAAGCTCAAACGGTGATGATGAAGAGCGAGAGAAGGAAGAGCGTTTTGGTACGGTTATCGACTTCTCCAACTTTTTACTTCATGTGTTAAAACTAATGAATACGGAAGAGAGCGTTTCATTAGATGATAAGAAGCTAATCGATACGTTTATCTCTAAAGATGATGGCTTAAAGGTGAGTGCTAAAGCGTTTGTCTATGAGCTGCTTAAGTATCGCATTCTATTTGATAGTTACGTCATAAAACCAGATCAACACGATGAGAAGCGTAAGTGGAGTTTGTTGAGACTTAATGCGTACAAATACGGTAATAGTCTAAGCCCTGAGTATTCAAATGCGTTGACTGGCGATTATAACGAAAAAGTTCGTATGATATTGGCAATGTTCCATGTCTCGAACCCTGCTTTAGTTTATAAACGATGGTTAAACGATACGTTAAGTATTTTGAATAAGAATACAACGCAACAATCGAATTTTGTTGTTGATGGCGAAGTGTACTTAGCAGAGCTTGAACGCCTAAGTGATCGTTATTTTAAAGAAATCACAAACGATAAATGTTTAGCGTTTAGTGAAAGTGAGCCAGGGGTATTGCATCAAGGTACAGGCGTTCAGAACTTTGTGTTTAACAGGTTGGATTACCTACTATGGAAGCGTTTATCGAACAATGAATCGTTTGATGGTATCGGTAAAAAAGAACTTGGAAAGCATTTTGACGATTTTCAGTTTTCATTCCGAACATCTGTTGAGCATTACTTCCCACAAACCGATCCATCTGGAGCAAAAAAGATGGAAGACGTTGATCGCTTTGGAAACCTTTGCCTCATTTCCCCAAGCAGTAACTCAAGGCTGAGTAATTACTCCCCACAAGATAAGAAGAAATTCTATCAAGAGAATAATCGTGCCGAGAGTTTAAAACAAGCCATTATGATGAGCTATGACGATTGGGGGCCAGAAGGAAAAGGGAAGGCTAATATACAGAATCATGAAAAAGAGATGATTAATGTTTTGAATAACTAGGTTGTTATAAAAATAGCATCCTTAGCGTCTTGGCTTATGTTACTGAAATAATAAAATGAAATTGCTAACAGATTTAATTTCTACTCTAGGAAAAGAGACAAAAACTCTCAGTATTCGTGGTTTGCTTTATGATAGCGTTGAGCAAACCTCGAAAGGTACATATTTATTTACGCATTCTCAATCTTCCGATCAGTTTGAAACTCAATTGAGCTTTTTACATACTCTGTATCAGGATGGTCGTTTATTTAACCCTGAATACGCTTCAGTTGTTCAGGATAAAAAGGGGGTTAGTAAGCGTCACACTTCAAAAACTTCTCTGATTTCATCGAATAAGACAAGTAAAACTCAATCGATGTATGGATTATCCTCTGATGAGACAATGGAGTTTGAAGAACTTTTACGTGAAATGCGCCCAATGAATTTTGTTAGTAGCAAGCAGCTATCAAACTATATTGTGAAGCATAAATTAGGGAATAAATATCCAAATATTTCTGGCATTGCTCGTATGAGTAACGGCGAACGTGAATGGAATTTTGAAGGTGGATTTCCTCCTGAAATATATAAAATTATTTGCCAAGAATTAGATTTGTGTAATCAAGGAACAAGAAGTCGGGTGGTGGGTTTTTCGTCATTTGCTTCTTTAAGATAGTTTATTTAATTGGTATCAGATATGAGCCTTTACAATATTTCAAATAAAAGCCTAACTGCTTTAACGCAAACTACTTTTGCAGCTGAGGGATTACTTGAACGTCAAGATTTACAAGAAGCGTTAAAAGGTTGTATTGGTGCTATTGCACCTGACTGCTTAGTTATTTCTGAGGAGTTTTCAGATTGGGAAGACAGTCGTCGGCGTATTGATTTACTCGCTATTGATAAAAGTGCCAACTTGGTTGTAATTGAATTAAAACGTGATGAAATTGGGGCTCATATGGAGCTTCAGTCTTTACGTTATGCGGCCATGATATCGACGATGACGTTTGATAAAGCGTGTTCTTACTTTGAAGAATATATCGAAAAAGAAGAGTTAGATCTGAATGCGCGTCAAACTATTCTCGACTTTGTTGATTTGGATGAAAGCAGTTTAGATGACTTTGGCAATGATGTTCGTATTGTTTTAGCTTCAGCTAATTTTGGCAAAGAGCTGACAACATCAGTGCTTTGGTTACGTGATAAAGGGATTGATATCAGTTGTGTGCGATTAACGCCATATCGTTACAATGGCGATGTTTTAATCAATGCAGAGCAAATCATTCCTGTTCCTGAGATTGAAGAGTATCAGGTTAAGTTCAGAGAGAAGCAGGTAGAACAACGAACGAGTAAAAAAACACAGCGTGATTACTCAAAATATCGTTTTAACGGGCAGGTTTACAATAAACGTAAATTAGCATTAGCGATTTTAACACATTGGATTAACGTTAATAAGCCATTGGACTTAGCTGAAATCCGCCGAGCCCTTGAAGGTTATAACCTACCACGAGCAGTTGCTATTTTTGAGCAAATCTCAAGTAACCGTTTAGATCGTTATCATTCGTCAGAAAGTGATTTAATCACTTTGAATTCGGGTGAGGTTATCGCTATCTCTAATCAGTGGGGTAAAAATTTACCAAGATTATTAAAGGCTATGGGTCGATATGGGATTCAGGCTGAGAAGATAGAGGATTGAATTTAAAATTAAATACCGTAGTAAACTTTGTAACTCTAAGCTTTATTGCGGTTATTCTTTTTCACTTTCGTAGCTGGAGGAAGGTTACGTTCGAGCCACTCATTAGTATGCTTATAAAGCCACATAAAACTAGCATAGCAGTTCTTTTTTATTTCTTTACGTATTGCGAGAGGATATTTCTGGCGATACCGTATAATACAAACACGATGGCGTCGTTGCCTCGATTCAAATCTGCATTTTTTGCGCCAAGATACTAATCCTTTCTTACTAGAGATAATTTGCTCAACAGCACCTATGCTTATACCGCATAGTTCAGAAATTCTGCGGCGGTGTATGTTTAATTTGGCTAGTTTTACTATTCGTTGATGTAATTCTTTATTGATAATGTGAGGTTTAGACATTATGGTAATTCCATTCTTTAACGCGAGGTTTTTTAAATAATTTTTACTTTTCCCTGTTTGTCTATTCACTTCTGATAATGAACTACCATTTTGAAGTAATATTAAGCATTGCCGTTCAACTTTTTTATTAATGCTCTTTGTCTGATCATTAGTAAGTTTCTTTTTAGGTGGCGCATTATATTCCAACATGATTTTGGCATCTTTAAATAACCATTTACTAAATAATAGATGTTGAAAAACATTGTTACTTTGTAACAAATATCGTAGGGGATGATGATGGCAATTTTCAGATAATAATTTTGATGTGCATTGATAATAATCACAACTTTTTTTGTATACAGATAATTCAAGCATATCTGGTAAATTTTTTAATGAAGATGTAAATTCAGACATCATTTTATTGGTTCTTAGGTGTCCATTTTTTGTTACAAAACCAAGCTCATCTAATCGACTGTTATATAATTGTACTGGATTTATATTAAGTTCTTTGCTATTTAAGTTATTCAATAGCTCATGACAAAAAAAAGAGACTTCAAACTCTAGAGTAGAGCTATAAGTTATTTCATTGTTAGGAGTAGGTAGTAATTTCCCCATTAGTTGTTTTCGTGCAAATAACTCAATAAAAAATAGTTTGACATTATGCTTATGGCATGAGGTTAATCCTGGTGTTTGGTGTGTACGATGCCAATAAGACATACCAAAATTATAAATATTTTCTTTGGCGCAGATAGGGCACCATTTCAAGATGCGAGACCCTTTACGACTAAATGGGGGTAAAGGTTTATCTTTATATATATTTAGTCCTTTATTACTTAATAAACTCGTTAGTATTTTATTTCGATATTTGGGTAAAAAGAATAAAAACAAAGGTGCCAAAGTTTGTGTGTGCAGGATTGTATCCGGATCTTCGTTTGTCATAGATGCTATAGGTGAAATTCCTCCTGTTAAAAAAGGGTGAAGAGAGACGCGTCTAGAATTAAAGGTGCGTAGGCAGAATGATGATGGTTGTTCTCCCGACAATCTTAGATATCGAATTAATCGACTAAGTAGTAGTTCATCAGGATATGGATAGGGCAATACCATAAACTTCTCTAGGTCTCAGTAAATTTTCCCAAAGGATTCTCAAATAGGACTCCTGCACTTCTGAGGGTATCTAGAGGATCATTTTCAGTTGCTGCTCGTTGGAATAAATTAGAATCACGAATAGCCTCATGAAGGATTTCAGAATTTCGCAAAGAAACCAATTTTTCAGCAAACTCGGTATGATGAGCTCTTGTTAAGTCTCCTGGAATTGATATGAGATTACCTTTAGAGGTATGAAGTTCAGGTTTAAGTGGTATGTTATTATTGGTCACTTCTTCAGTATTGTTTTTTATAGAATATGTATTTTTTCGTTTTAGTAATGTTATGTTATGTTCCTTCCTAACCTTGTTAATTTCTGGCTTCGATATTCGAACGGCAATACTTGCTCCATATTCAAGTGCAGCAGTGGTTAATTGTTCATTTAAACTACCAATTAAGATTTTTTGCGTTGCTTGGAATATTCGTACAGCTAAATCCATATTTCCAACAGATAAATAATAAAGCTTATAACTTAATTCTTCAGTTAAAGGAGTATTTACATTTGTCCATTGCAACTCCCAAAGTTCTGCTATAAAAAGGTTCCATTCAGAATCGAACTCCATTAGTCTCATATCAAAATAACCGCTACTTTCTGCTCGTCGAGCGGCTTTTAAGCTTTTACTTAGAAGGGTGTCAAATGGAGGATTAGCACAAAATAACAATGGAATCCCTAAGTTATTTACAAGATTATGTAAAAATCCAAGTAGGCGATCTGCTCCACCTGCTTTAGCTAAATTTAAATTTTGCATTTCATCAATAACTAGAATACCTAAAAAGCTCGATTTTATTTTTGCTTCAATTTGACTAATAAGTGAAGCAATAGTATTAGCAGGCTTCACTGATCGAATTTCTAACTTTCTATCTATTTCCGTAAGTATCCGGTGACATAATCCTTTAACACTAGAGTCATCGGGACAATCTACCTTTAACCAAACAACTTGACGAATAGGCAAATGTTTATTTTTATAATAAGTATGTTCGATTGTATCAGGAAAGTAACCTAATACTTGCTCTAGCATACATGTCTTCCCAACTCCACTTTCTCCAATTACAGTGATTCCACAACCTTTGGGTTTGAAATAACCTGTCGAAGGCTCTATATCTGGACGTTCATCCAATGCATAATGCAGGTAATTCATTGTAGTTGGTGATAATGGGTTTTTAGCTGAATATCCTTCTTTAATCGCTGATTCAACAGCCCTGAAAACTTCGATATAAATAGGTAATGGTTGTCTTAAATCTTTTAACCGAGATATATATTCAACTCTTTCTATTGCATCCAATTGACTTTCTTTATAAAGACAATTAGGGAAATGACTTAATTTTTCTGCAAGTAATTCATCCTTTAATTTAGGCTGTAAAGATTCAATTAAAGGATTATTTCGATGTTCAGGTAATATAGGTTGATGATAAATAGCTTTTTCATGCTTCATTTGTTATCACCTTTTTTCCTTCTGAGCATCGAAATAATCTTTTTCTTTTTTTCTTTATTATTGACCGGTAAACTTTGATTTTCATCTAATGATTCTAGATTATCAGGCGAAATTCGACTTTCTAAAATAGCTTTTTTTCTTCGCTCTTTTATTCCTTTTATCTTTTCAGCCTTTGAGTTTAAGGGTTCAGCTGCCGCTAACTCATCTTTAGCATGTTGAATGATTTTATTTCGCCGTTGATGTCGTTCAATTGATTTTTCTGTTGGCACGGCTTGTTTTTTATTAATTTTTTTCCAGTCTTCAAAAAAGAATATGTCTGCTTGGTGTTTATTATTAAAATTGTTAGAAGCCTGACGTAAGTAACAACGATAAAAAGGTTCATCATGTTTTAATTGGACATATATAAAAGATGAATTATCTTGATCAATTCTTGCTTCTAACTTCCAGTGGCCATTAGTTCTAGCGATAACTTTCCAATCGTCATATTCTGGATGTTCGGATTCATAGTACATATCATCATTGAGTCTAATACCTTTACTTGTCATAGATACCCATTCTCTGGGTAATAACATTACTCGCATTTGTGCTTCATCAGTTCGACTTAGCGCATGACGATGCTTTTTTATATGTATATTCCAATAGTTAATCGGAGTAGGAGATAAATCAGATTCAATAAGTAAACTTGTTTGTCCTGCTAAATTTTCAAAAACTGAACTATTATGTTCAAGAACAGCATCTATTAATAGTTTATTGATTTCTTTAAGAGTTAAAGCCGCATCTAATCTAGGGTCTCGATCTCCACGAATATACTTACGTCCTCTTGTTGTGCCCATCAAGTCATGTATTAGTTTTTTATTTAGAATATTAAATCTCTGTTCAATAATACCTTTCATATCGGCACGATATGGAGGAGCAATACTTAAATGACCAATTAGAGGGACTGCAAGATTTTCGGCCTCTTTACAAATAAACTCCCCTCTATCACATAATAGCCTTTGAGGGATATGATGACAGGGCCATTCATTTTCTTCGATTGTTATATCGTATTGAGCGCAGTAATCTTTTTTTGATGTGAAACTATTAATTAGAGCCTGACGCCCAGCCCGCCATGATGCATATTCCATTGATACATGAAGCCCAACAATCATTCGACTTTCTTTATCTATAACACAATATACTGTTGGTCTTCCTAGTACGTGATTACGACGAAACTCCGATACAACATGTACATCTAGTACAGTGGCATCAAGTTCAAAACAACTACCCGGAGCCTCAGTATGATCTGTAGCTGCACCATTTAAACCTCGATAATTACGATCAAAATATCCAGGGGTTGTTTGTTTTTTTATTAACTCCTGCTTCGGTATTAATCTATTCACCCAATAAATAAAAGCACGGTAAGTAGGTATTTTTGCCTCTCTTTGTTCAGTGTCTGCTGATATTAATTCGTCGGCGTAAAATTCTTTTAACATTAGGTCATAGACTTTACTAAATGTTACTTGTTTACCTTTCGCGCCAAAGCGCTTCATTGCTTTTATAAATATGAACTTATCATTTTCGTTTGTATTAACACCAATAGGAGCTTCTATACTTGGGGTGAGCAATTGGATGGGAGAACCACGCTTTTTATTACCCGCCAATCGCGATTTACCTAAACCTCCTGAATTTTTGTATGCTGGGATTAAGGCACTTATATCCTGTCCATATTTCCAGTAAAGATTAAGTGTCCTATGTAAACTTTGAATATAAATGCCTTGTTTTTTTGCATGGTTAGAAACAAGCCTTGAACGGGAATTACAAGCTAATTCAAGTAAAAAATTAGAGGTGTTAACTAAGTCCTTAATTTGTTTATAACGAAGATCTCTTTTGTTTTTATGGGGCTTTGGTATTTCATCATCAGTAACTAATTGATAAAATGGAACTGGGTAACTATCAGAAAGTATTTGTTTTTTTTCTACCAACTGAGAAAATAATGAAAGGTTAATAACAGCAGGTTTTTGAAGTTTTCCTCCGTCTAAGAGTTTAAAAATAATGAGTAACCCTTCATCGGGATAGAAAGAAAGAACTCGATAAAGACCATCGTCAACACCATCTACATCATGTAAGCGCCATACGCTATTTAGTTCAATATTCATTTACCTGTCTCGATATATCTTTATTATTTTTTATGACTTCAACAATCCCTATTTCTCCTATGGGTTTATCTAAATTCACTGTTATTTCTTTTGTGGCAAATAATATTTTTAGAAGAACTAATGCATCATCATGTTCAATATTTAAATTATGAACAAAATCGTTGCAGATATCCTCAACTAATAATATTCCCTGAGGAACGAGGAGCTTAGCTGCGTTAATCAAAGAGTAATTCAATGTCGTATTATTTTGACGAATTGGAGTAGTAAACCACTGGATATTTTTAGACTGAATTTTATTATTTTCTGTCATAATATATAGATGAAATGGAACACCTAATAATTCCCACCATACTCTCTCTATATCAAGTTTTTCTGCGGTTCTTTTATTAGTAAGCTCTGCTAATGGTTTAACACTTATTGCTTCAAACCAACAAGATTGTCCATCAGTACGTGTAAGTAAAAAATCAGTCGTCATGACATTAAATTCCTTACTTTTAGAAGAAACAATTATGGGATGAGAAACATCCAATTGTTGGGCTATTTTTACGGATAAGTCTAAGGGTAATAAGGGAAACTGTTCTCGAATATCGATTACAGAATCACAAAATTCAGCAAGATAGAAGAAAGAAGATTCATGTTCAGATAGAGTATGATGGACTCGATTAGTTTTAATTCCATCAATCTTACCGCTGTTTCCTTTAGAAGGAATATCTTGAACACGAATCCATGGCTTGTAGGACTCTTTTTCACCTAAGCCATATTTTTGTTTTAATGCTCGCTGAAAATCAGCTAAGGATTCTAATTTTCTACGTCTAGCCACAATTAGTCCATCCATTCTGATGTTTGAACTAATTGTAGTCTAGTGTACAAACTTTATTGTTCCAAAATCAGTTAATGTACAAATTTTATTGTTAGTGTACAAACTTTATTGTGCCAAAACAATTATATTACTCATCAAGATAACTATCTATTGGCGGACATGAACAAACTAAATTTCGATCTCCAAATACGTTATCAACACGATTCACACTTGGCCAATATTTCGCGGTTTGAGTGTGTGGTGATGGGAAGCAAGCAACCTCGCGGCTATAACAATGAGTCCATTCAGCGTCACGCAGATCGGCTTGAGTGTGAGGAGCATTAACTAACGGATTATCATCTAAAGGCCATGCGCCAGTTTGTACTTGATTAATTTCCTCGCGAATGGCGATCATCGCTTCACAAAAACGATCTAATTCGGTTAAATCTTCTGATTCTGTAGGCTCAATCATTAATGTACCTGCGACAGGGAACGACATTGTAGGCGCATGGAAACCATAGTCCATTAAGCGTTTGGCAATGTCTTCTTCTGATATACCAGATGCAGCCTTTAATGGACGAATATCAATAATACATTCGTGAGCGACGTGACCTTGTGTACCGCGATACAAAATAGGGTAATGAGGCCGTAAACGTTCCATTATGTAGTTCGCATTTAATATCGCGATCTCGGTAGCTTGCTTTAGTCCTGCTTCACCCATCATTGAAATATAGGCATATGAAATCGGCAGAATTGAAGCTGAACCGAGTGCTGCTGCTGATACAGCATATTGATTTTCTTGTGAGTGTTGATTATCAATATGGCCAGGTAAAAAAGGACTAAGATGCGATTTAACCCCGATTGGTCCAACACCTGGACCACCACCGCCATGGGGAATACAGAAGGTTTTATGAAGGTTTAAGTGAGAAACATCCGAGCCAATAAATCCAGGGCTGGTTAATCCCACTTGTGCGTTCATATTTGCGCCATCAAGGTAGACTTGCCCGCCTGCGGCGTGAACACGTTCACATACTTGTTGTACACCTTCTTCATACACACCATGGGTTGAAGGGTAGGTGATCATAATGCAAGATAAATTCTCGCGGTGCAGATCAATTTTGTTTTGTAAATCATTAAGATCAATATTGCCTTGGTCATCACAAGCCACCACAACCACTTTCATTGATACCATCGCTGCAGAAGCTGGGTTGGTACCGTGGGCTGAGCTTGGAATTAAACATACATTACGATGGCGATCCCCATTGGCTTGATGGTAGCGCTGAATCGCAATTAGTCCTGCATATTCACCTTGTGCGCCAGAGTTCGGTTGCAGCGAGACAGCGTCATAACCGGTGATCGTACATAACTTAGCTGATAGCTTTTGCACTAGCTCTTGATAACCCAATGTTTGTGCTGGTGGAGCAAATGGGTGGAGCTGACTAAATTCAGGCCAAGTGACAGGGATCATTTCTGTGGCTGCATTGAGTTTCATCGTGCAGCTACCAAGCGGGATCATGCCGTGGGTGAGTGAATAATCTTTATTTTCGAGTTGTTTCATGTAACGCATCATATTGGTTTCGCTATGGTAGCGATTAAATACCGGATGGGTCAGAAACTTACTTTGGCGGCGGCAACGCTCAGGAATTGCAGCAAACTCATCAGTAGCAATGGTTTCAGTATAATAACTTAGATCAAGAGCTTGATTGGTGAGCAAATGAAACAGAGTTCGAATATCATCTATTGAGGTAGTTTCATCTAGGCTAATACCCAGTTTATTGGAATATTTGCGTAAGTTGATGCCAGCGTCCAGTGCTTGTTGATACAGGCTGTCTGTTTGTTCTGCGGTAACTAATGTGAGCGTATCAAAGAAACTGCTGTTTTCAATAATAAAGCCGTTATCTTTTAAACTAGCAGCTAAAATCGCGGTAAAGTGATGCACACGGCGACCGATTTTTTGAAGTCCTTCTGGTCCATGATATAACGCATAAAAAGCTGCCATATTGGCAAGTAACGCTTGGGCGGTACAGATATTAGATGTCGCTTTTTCACGGCGAATATGTTGTTCACGAGTTTGCATTGCCATGCGCAGCGCACGGTTACCTTTGGTATCTTTTGATACGCCAATAACGCGTCCTGGCATAGTACGTTTGTATTGATCTTTGGTTGCCATAAAGCCAGCATGAGGGCCACCAAAGCCCATTGGTACGCCAAATCGTTGCGCACTGCCAATCACTACATCAGCTCCCATCTCACTTGGCGGCGTTAATAAAGTTAATGCTAGCAAGTCACTGGCAACGGTGACCAAGGTCTTTTTACTGTGCGCAGTAGCAATAATATCAGTCAAATCTTCAACTTGACCATTGCTTGCTGGGTATTGCAGTAATGCGCCAAATACATCGTAGTTTTGGAGGTGCTGTGGCTCACCGATAACAATGTCAATGCCAATAAATTGGGCACGAGTTTTAACTACATCAATCGTTTGCGGGTGAACATTAGCGGCAATGAAAAACTGCTTGCTTTTACTTTTACCGGCACGAAGGCACAGCGTCATTGCTTCAGCGGCTGCGGTTGCCTCATCCAATAAAGACGCATTGGCGAGATCCATGCCAGTCATATCCATCACTACTTGCTGAAAATTAAGCAATGACTCTAAACGGCCTTGTGATATTTCAGGCTGATAGGGCGTGTAAGCGGTATACCACCCTGGATTTTCTAAAATATTACGTAAAATTACACTTGGGGTATAAGTATTGTAATACCCCTGACCAATATAACTTTTATTGATAATATTTTTAGATGCGATCTGTTTAAGTGAAGCCAACATGTTAGCTTCAGTTTGTGGTATTGGTAATGCCATTGGTTCAGGTAATGCAATTGCCGCAGGCAGAGTCTGCTGAATAAGTTGCTCAATGCTTGATACGCCAATTGTCGCTAACATCTGTTGCTGCTGCGACAGGTTAGGCCCATTATGTCGTTGAGCAAAACGAGAGTCATCACTAAGAATGCTAAGTAATGTAGTAGACGTCATTATTGTTTCCTTGGCGATGGCATTATACTTCAGCGATAGACGCAAGGTACGTGTCGCTATCCATTAGTGCGGTAAGTTGTGACATATCGTCTAATTTTATTTTAGCTATCCAACCACCGAGATAAGGTTCCTCATTGATAAGCTCTGGGCTATCTTCAAGTTCGCTATTGGTTTCAAGAATTTGGCCACTAACGGGCGCATAAATATCAGAGGCTGCTTTAACAGATTCGACTAATGAAAAGGTTTCTCCTGCATCAGTAACATCCCCAATATCAGGCAGATCAACAAAAACAACATCACCTAACAATTGTTGTGCATGCTCAGAAATGCCCATGGTGATAGTACCGTCACCATTATCACGTACCCACTCATGGCTGGTTGTAAATTTTAGTGTCGTTTCCATGCTTATACTCCTGTAGGGAAGATTGTATGAGTAACAATGTTGATTAATATTGTTAGTATTTGGATTCAAGCTACGAATGTTAATTTATTGATTTAAATTCTACGTAACCGTTTGCAGGTTGTCATAGCTATTTAACAATATTGCGGATGCGATCAAGATATCAAGCATTGGCTTTTCCGTTCCAGTGATGCTTTTGATAGGGTGAAATAATCATTGGATATCGCCTGTGGCTATTTGGGAGTAAATCATCATGTCTCAATCTTTATTACAGACTCCGTTATATGATCTACATGTCAGACTGGGGGCCAAAATGGTGCCTTTTGCAGGTTATGAAATGCCTGTGCAGTATAATTTAGGCGTTAAAAAGGAGCATTTGCATTGTCGTGATGCAGCTGGGTTGTTTGATGTGTCACACATGGGACAGCTACGTTTATGGGGCGAAAATGCAGCAAAAATGCTCGAAATGTTAGTTCCTGTGGATATTATTGATTTACCTGAAGGCAAACAGCGCTATGCATTTTTTACCAATGAAGCGGGTGGTATTGAAGATGATTTGATGGTGACGAATTTTGGCGATCATTTGTTTATTGTGGTCAATGCTGCCTGTAAAGCGCAAGATATCGCACATTTACAATCACATTTACAAGCAGGTGTAGAGCTGGAAGTCGTTACCGATCGCGCATTATTAGCGTTGCAAGGTCCTAAAGCTGTCGAGGTGTTAGCACAATTGAACCCTCAAGTGCGTGAGATGCTATTTATGGATGCGGTACGTATTGAGCTGTTAGGTCAAGAATGTTATGTCAGCCGTTCAGGTTATACTGGTGAAGATGGTTTTGAAATTTCAGTACCAAATTCACATGCACAAGCATTAGCGACAGCTTTACTTGCCAATGAATATGTTGAATGGATCGGCTTGGGTGCACGTGATTCACTGCGTTTAGAGTGTGGTTTATGTTTGTATGGGCATGATCTTGATTCGACAACCACACCGATTGAAGCAAGTTTATTATGGGGGATCAGTAAAATTCGTCGTACTGGTGGTGAACGTAGTGGTGGCTTTATTGGCGCTGATGTTATCTTAACGCAAATGGCGACTAAAGCTGTGAGTCGTAAGCGAGTGGGGTTAATTGGTCAGACAAAAGCACCAGTGCGAGAAGGTAGCCTATTATTCGATGCGAACGATAATTATGTCGGAGTGGTTACTAGTGGCAGTTTTGGTCCTTCAGTTGCGATTCCTGTTGCCATGGCCTATGTCGTGCCGACATCGAGTGAGATTGATACAGTATTATTTGCAGAAGTACGTGGTAAGCGATTGCCAATGACAGTCACTAAAATGCCTTTTGTTGCTCAACGTTATTATCGTGGATAGATGTCCGTAGCCGATAAGTGTTTATTGTGGCTGATCATCTTTATTGAGGCGTCTAGTTGTACGCCTCAGTGCTCAACTATAAAAAATAATTAAGTCATATTATTTATATCTTTATAAACTGATCGGAACATTAATTGAAACCCATCTTTTGTGAGTTCTTTTGCTTCTATTTTTGCAGCTTTTAGACGTCGATAACACTCAGCTAATGTTTTAATAAACAGATCTTTTTCGGTTGGTGTTAGATGTTGAATATCCATCGTTAAATCTTCTTTATTTAGGGTGTTGCACTCTATATCTAAGATAAGATGATTGGATATAGAATAGTCACATGTTTGGTTAAGCATCCTGCTGTGTTTTTAACAGGTATACTATATACCTTTTTAAAAGGTCATGGTAGTGACATAATTTTCAAGTCTGAATAATAAATGTTAATACGATTGATTAGTTACGTGGCTTTATGAGTGTTTGTTGTCTATATGGCGACTTACTTGTTTTAATTATGAGTAAAAATAAGTAAGTCGCTGTAAGTTATTTGTTTTTGTTGTTAATTTTGTATTGGTTATTAGTCATTTTTACATAGGAATGTATATAAAAATTCAGTGATTTTTGTCATATCGTCAACAGTAATAAATTCTTCTGTTGTATGAACTTTACTCATACCCGTCGATAGATTGACTGTTTTTAAACCATTACCATTAAATACATTGGCATCACTGCCGCCGCCGGTTGATTTTGTAAACGGGGTTAAGCCATTAGCGCTAAATGCCGCCATAATACTTTGTACATGTGGGTCATTATCATCAATATGATAAGCATTGTAAGAACGGCTCGATTCGATATTGATCTGAGCGCCGTGCTTCGCTGCAGCTTGCTCAAAGGTTTCAATCATATGTGCAGTCTGGCGTTCAAGCTTGGTATCATTTAAAGAACGTGCTTCTGCTGCAAGGTATAGTGAAGGCATTACAATATTGGTCACTTGTCCGCCTTGAACAACGCCAATGTTTGCTGTGGTTTCTTCATCAATACGTGATAAGCGCATGTTGGTGATAGCATCAGCCGCAACGGTTAATGCGTTAATGCCTTCCTCTGGCGCTAAACCAGCATGGGCAGGTTTACCTGTAATTGTGATTTTTAAGCTTTGTTGACCAGGTGCTGTGGTTACAATCGCACCAATCGCACCGCCTGAATCTAATACAATCGCTTTCTCTGCAGTAATGTAGCTCATATCAAACAGTTTAGAGCCTTGTAAACCACCTTCTTCATGAACAGTAAAAGCCAACTCAATGGTTTTGTGCTCACGGTTGTCTGCTTGAATACAACGTACCGCTTCCATAATTGCAGCAATGCCTGATTTATCATCACCGCCTAAAATGGTGTCGCCTTTTGAGCGGATCACGCCATTCTCAATAATAGGCTCGATATCATTACCTGGATTGACGGTGTCCATATGACAACTAATAGCGATAGTGTCATTGATGTTACCGTCTAAACGCGCATAAATATTAAAGCCGTTAGATACCGCTTCTGGTACAGGTAAACGATGGACACTGAAGCCTAATTCACCTAATTGTTCAGCTAGGGTTTCAGCAATGGCTTTTTCATTGCGTGATTCACTATTGATTTTGATAAGTTCAATAAAGTGGTTAATAAGGCGTTGTTGATTAATAGTCGACATAATTTAGTTTCGTATTGGCATGGAATGCTATGACTGTAAACGTAAATGGGCGAGTAAAGGGTGGGGTTAAATCAAATTAAGTGGCAATTTATTAATAAAAATATCAAATTGTGTTAGCGGTATCGTGTTTATGGGAAAGAATTGAGATGCGAGATGCGAGATGCGAGATGCGAGATGCGAGATGCGAGATGCGAGATGCGAGATGCGAGATGCGAGATGCGAGATGCGAGGTGCGAGGGAGAGAGCAAACGAGGTGAGTGGATGCGGAATGGTGCGAGGTGCTTGTTATTAGTAATAAAAAACCACCGCTATGATTAGTAACGGTGGTTTTTAGTGTTATCTATAATCAAGATAACAATTACCCGTTAAGGATTAACCCCAAACGATAAGGCTGTAGTTTTTCTTACCACGACGGATAAGTGTGTAACGACCAAATAGTTTGTCAGCATCTTGGAAAGCGTAGTAAGCATCACTTACTTTTTCGCCATTCACCATGATTGCGTTTGACGAAATGTGAGTTTTCGCTTGGCTGCGAGATGTTGCTAGCTCAGCATTAACAAGTACTTGTTGAAGATCATCTTCACCAGATGCTTGTGCTGTTGGCATACCATCTTGCGCTAGTTGTGCAAAATCAGACTCTGATAAGTGCTCAAGGTCATTTTCAAATAGGCAGCGAGTAATATTCTGCGCTGCTGCTAATTGCTCTTCACCGTGTACTAGTGCCGTTGCTTTTTCTGCAAGAATACGTTGTGCTTGAGGCGCTTTGCCGCTGTTACGATCATCTTCTTCGATCTGTTGAATTTCTTCTTCAGAAAGGAAAGTAAAGAAACGTAGGAAACGGTATACGTCAGCATCTGCTGTGTTCATCCAGAATTGGTAGAACTTGTATGGGCTAGTTTTGCTTGGGTCTAGCCAAACAGCGCCGCCTTCAGTTTTACCAAATTTAGTACCATCAGACTTCGTAATTAGCGGTACAGTCATACCGAATACTTGCTGTTGGTTCATACGACGAGTTAGGTCGATACCTGCAGTGATGTTACCCCATTGGTCAGAACCACCGATTTGCAGTTCCATGCCCATGTCTTTGTTCATGCTTGCAAAGTCATAAGATTGTAGCAAGCTGTAAGCGAACTCGGTAAAAGAGATACCTACTTCGTCACGGTTAATACGTTGCTTAACAGATTCTTTGCTGATCATTTGGTTCACAGAGAAGTGCTTACCAATATCACGTAAGAATGTTAGAACATCCATATTACCAAACCAGTCATGGTTGTTTACCATGCGAGCAGGGTTTGTTGCATTGTCAAAATCAAGGAAAGGAGAAACTTGACGTTGGATTTTAGTAACCCAGTCTGCAACAATATCTAAAGTGTTAAGTGAACGCTCAGTCGCTTTAAAGCTTGGATCACCAATCATACCGGTAGCGCCGCCAACCAAGGCTACTGGATTATGACCCGCTTCTTGGAAGCGCTTAAGGCAAAGTAGAGGTACCAGATGACCTAGGTGTAAACTATCTGCCGTTGGATCAAAGCCGCAATATAATGTAATCGGACCCTTCGCTAAACGTTCGCTTAAAGCTTCTTCATCCGTAATTTGAGCGATCAGACCGCGATCTTTAAGCTCCTGAATTAAATTCAAATGATTCATGTGTTCTCCAATAATCATTTTATTTACGTTTATTTAAAAATAGGTACGGCATTATTCAATGTCAGTATCTGGTTTATTATGACTTGTAGACCAATAAATCCTACAACAAATAACGCTATATTATTTGTCGCTACATTATATTCAATTTGATGTTGTTTACCACGAAGTTTTCTAAGGGCAAGCACAGGAAACAGAATTGCTAGGATTGTTAAGAAAATTGCTGCGGCACCTAAAGCTGGAACAAAGCCATTAGGATACACAAGCGTGAAAACCAAAGGTGGCAAGTAGCACAGTACAGCAGTCATTAATCTGTCTGTAGTATTATTACCACGTTTAAAGGTGCTTGCCAATGAATCAAATAACCCTAATGAAACACATAGATAGGAAGTGAACATGGCAATGGATGAGAAAGCACCAATTAAGTAAATAATGTTGTTATTTTGAATAAATATCTGCATTTGTTGAAGCATAACGCCAACACTTGAGCCGTGTTGTGCAACATATTGAAAACTATGGTTACCAAATCGAGGTAACGAGCCTAACATGCTAATTTCCCAAATAATATAAACAACGAGTGGAAGTAAACCGCCAGCAACAAAAATATTACGCAATGTTTTGGGTTTATCACGACCAATATATTTCACCATGCTGGGTACACTACCATGAAAACCAAAGGCAGTAATAAATACAGGAATCGCCGCAAAAGCATATTTTGCTGAATCGTGACTGTTGACTAAAAAGTGACCATGAAGGTAGGGGATAATCGTTATAACCAGAAGAAAGAAAATAACGATATTACTGGTAAATAACACTCGATTGGCAATATCAACTGCTTTGGTGCTGATAAATACAATGGTAGCAATAATTATTGTGAATACAATTGCAATGGTATGTGATGATAACGATATATGAAAATAATCAGCGAAATCATTTTTATATATCGACGATGCACCGGCTATATAAGCACACGATAACGCATAAAGTAATAACAGTAGTGATATATTAATTACCCATTTACCTGTGTTGCCAAATAAATCATAAGCAATGGCTTCAAGGCCTGTTCCTTCAGGATAATTAAGACAAACTTCTAATAGCATTAATCCGGTATAGGTCATGATTGCCCATAAAACGGTTAATAATAGAATGGTATTATAAATCCCTAACCCTGCAGAAATTAAGGGTAAAGCAAGCATTCCAGCACCTAACATGGTTCCTGAAATAAGCAGCGTCGCGCCAATAGACTTTACATTCATGACGATTGTCCTGTGAATAGTACCTAATATTTACCAAGGTATTAGGTAATAAGAACTTAACCGTCGATAATAAATAATCGACGATAATTAATTGAAATATAAGTTGGTTTCATTGATATAAAAAAACGCCAGTCGTGAAGACTGGCGCTGTATTCCTTATTAAGCAGCGGTATGTGCTAATTTTTGTTTGTTTTCTTCATCAATAATTTCACTTAGAAGGCTTGTGAATACATCACGAAGGTTATTCCAGTAATTATTAAAGCGAATTTCATCACGTAGGAAGTGAGTCATAACCGCTGAACGAAGAATATATACAGAACCAACTGTGTTCCACTCATTATCACTAAAGCCACGGCTTTCTGCATAGAGACGTGGAGTTTGACCGTATTCTTCTTCTGATAGAGAAGTAGAAGAGGTTAGGAAGTCTTTAGTATAAGTACGACCTGTTGCGTAAGAGCATAGTTCGTAAATACGTTGGTTTAGTTTGTTATGCGCTTCTAAACTATCGTTACCGATTTCTTTGAAAGTAAAGTCAACCATATGGAAGTCTGGGTGCATTAGAGGACGAACCTCAAACCGACGACCATCAACAACAAATGGTTCAGCTGTAGCAAGTTTTTTCGCAAACCAATCGGCAGTCACAATACCACGACCAATAACATGACCATAGCCACTGATGTTTAGTGGTACTAGACGGTGAGCGGCCCATACTGCAGCAGCTGTTGCACCGGCTTTTGAACCTTCCATGATAGAAGAGCCAAGTACTACTTGCTTATCTTCTTCATTTTCGTCACCCGCTTCTTCAAATACGTAAGCTGCGTGGTAAGAAATTAAGTCTACAATACGCTTGTCTTTCATAGCGACAGCGCCCGCTGCGTATTGAATGAAACCAACCTTATGTGGATCGACAGTGATAGAATCAGCTTCAGACATAGCAGCAAAAGCATCATAAACAGCACGTTTAGGCCATACAACGCCTTCAGGGATCACATCATCGTTACGATAACGCTCGATCAGTGCATCGTATTCCATGAATTGGTTATCATCATCAAGGAACATTGAACGTACGTAACCACCGTATGCTGCATCAACGTGAACATAGAAAGAAGCACCGTATTTCTCTTCACACTCTTGACGAAGTTTGATCACTTCATGTACCGCATCAATAGAGCCTTCTTCTGTAGTACCAACAACAGATACCATACCAAGAATAGGTGTGCCTTCTTCCATTAATTTGAACGTTACTTCACGCATTTTTTCTACGTCAGTACGGTAGTTACCATCAACATCTAGTGGAATGATATGCTCTTGACCTAGGCCAAGTACATCCATTGCTTTCATCCAAGAATAGTGTTTAGAACGAGGTACTAAGAATTTACCTAGTTTGCCAGCATCAACCCCGACGCCACGTGCTGTTAATGCACGAACTTCTTCAAAAATACCGCGTTTTTTCAACTCATCTGTTAGATCTAGAATATCCTTAGATTTCATATTCAGTAGCTGGTGCTCAGTCATACCTTCAACAAGATCTTTTGATTTTTCACAAGCAGCAATGGCTAGTGGCATTGTTTTAAGGTTACGTGCAACCCAAACACCTTCATAGTTAGCAACAGTACCGCCTGAAGTGATATGTGCCCATGATTTGTTTACATCGTAGCCAAACATACGGCATAGGTCATGACCTGCAGCTAACTCAAGTTCTGTCGTCACAGGTGACGCTTCATGTGCACAGTTATTTGGGTTGTAAAGCATCGTCATCACGTATGCAAGGTTTGACACCATTAATGTATCAGCATTCATATGGCCAAGGTAACGAGGAGAGAACCAAGGCACTGACTTTGTTTTAAGGCGTGCTGATAGATCTTGCAGAATGCCTTCAGTACGGTAAAGCGTATCGCGGAAATCAGGTTGATGTTGAGTAACAGGCGTCATTAATGGCGCATCTTCAGGGTGGAAATCAGAACGCCAATGCATATGTTCACTGACAGCGTAATCCATCATTTCTTTGAAGAATACTTGGTTTTCTGATTTTGGACCTAAGAATAGGGCATCTACGTTCATTTTGTTGCTCATAATAAAACCTATTTACTTATCAATAAACACAATTCAAAAGACAGTTTGTGAGTCGTAATGAATATATTGTTTTAGTCGTTATTTAATAATTTTTGGTCTGAGACCGCTAAATCGATTGTTATAAGAGAGGAAAGCCATTACCGAGTAAGTCATTAAGTGCGTTACGGTATTAATGGCTCTCTCTCTATTCCCTGCGATAGCGTTAATAAACGTTAAGGAGGTTTTGTTATTTATTAGTGTGCTTTAGCAGCAGCTTTTGTTGGTTCAGCTTTGTTTGAACGTTTACCCCATGCGTATACGATAATTGGGATAATAATCATGATAACTAAGCCAAAGAACTGGAAGTTGAAGTAACTGCTTGCAGTGCCGACGTAGCTTGATGGTGCTTGAAAACCAAAGTAACCCGCTAGTAGACATGTTGCGATACCTAAGCCAGAGCAGATCCACATACCGATGTTGCCACCAGGAACTGTAAAGCTACGTTTGATATCAGGACGTTTGTAACGAAGGTAAATAGCTGCAGAGAACATCAATAAATAAGCAACGATGTACACTAAAGATGTTAAACCTAGAAGCATAAAGTAGAAAGAGTCTACGTTAGGCATTACACAGATAAGCACACCTACAATTGAGATCAGGATTGCTTGAAGGTAAATAAGGTTAACTGGTACGCCTTGTTTATTGGTTTTTTGTAGAACCTTAGGTAGTGCGCCAGCATTTGCTGTGGCTTGTAGACCACGTACTGGACCTAAAACCCAAGAGTTAACTTGACCTGCAAGACCAATCGCCATACAAACTGCCATGATAGGTGTTAACCAGCCTAGACCCCACATCTTGAAGTATGTTTGGAATGCTTGAATAAGACCTGCTGTCATTGAAATGTGTTTAGTTGGAATACCAATGAAGATAGCAAATGAACCCACAACAGACACAATAACTACAAATAATGCCACTAAGAACACAGCGATAGGGTAGTTACGTTCAGCATTTTTAACATGAGATACGTTAGATGCTGATACTTCCATACCCATTACTACGAATACGAAGCCGATAAACAGTGCCCAAGTCCCTTTGTCTGAAAAATCAGGAATAAGGTTAGCTGTAGTTAATGAAAGGTCAGTAACAATAGGGTGACCACCAACAAGGTAGGCAATCGCACATGCTACAAGTACAAAGAATGGTAAAAATACACCCAAGATTACACAAAGAGTAGATACCCAACCCAGTGTTTTAACACCACGCATATTACCTAGCGTACATGCCCAGTAAACGACTAAGATCACGGCAAGAATGTACATCTTGTTTTGTGCTAATGCTGGATCAAAAGCGTAAGCGAAAATAGCACCGACAATCATCAAAATAGATGTCATGCCAAATACCATTTGAATCCATTGCATCCATACAGCAACGAAACCCATACGTTCGCCAAATGCCTCACGAACCCAGATAAAGATACCACCATCTTCAGGCCAAGCTGTTGCTAGCTCTGCCGAAACGAGTGCAGTTGGAATCATAAAACAAATTGCTGCAGCTAACGTTAAGAATATCGTCATCATTCCTGGCTGCGCTGTCATTGGGAGTGTACGAACACTCATAACAACCGCAGCGGTAATCATGACGAAACTAAATACGCCAATTTTAGCGGGTGAAGAATTGGAGCTTGCCATTGTAGACCTCAAAATCTATCAGTTAAGCAGTAAAGACTTAAAAAACGATACTCTATGAATATTGAAAATATCGATATTTAAACTGTCTGTCCGTAAAAATCGATTTTATAGTAATGATCGATTTTAGTTTTGGGAAGCGAATTTAGCTGCCAAATTCTGATAGTTTAATTTGCATTTTTAAGCAATTGTCGTTTTGGCGATAGTTGTATATTTAAGAGGAGATAACTACTAAGCAATATGCATATTGGGTGTGGATATAATGATTAACGCACTAGCCGAGCAACAATAATCGTTATTAAGCTAGCGATAAACGCAGCAATACTGGCGACGAATAAACTAACGGCAGGCGATAAGAGATACAGTGAAATATAATGGTCATTGGTTTCACTAATCACATTTACAGCGTAAGGCATTGTTATAGAAAAACATATACACGTTATCCACGCAAAGAATAATACCCAGGCAGAATACGATTTGATAACGGTAAGCGCTTTATTATGGAAAACTTCATAGTGTTTAATAACATAATGTAAACCTAAAAGAGGGACTAACGACCATAGAATGATAGAAAAACTGAATACACTGTGTTGATTATGCCAATTAAACATTATGAGATTAATGAGAAATACGCAAACAATAGAATAAATACGATTAGTCATGATAATAAAAGATAAGTTAGGCATTGATGTCTAATATTATATTTTTTATCTAGTATAAATATCGCTACATTGCTCATAAAACAGCATAAGAAGTAGTTTTTCTAAATATAATGGTTAAAAATATAACCTTTATTAAATTTGTATATGTTTATGGTATATTTAAATATCAGTAAGGGGTTGTATATTATTGGTGTGACTTATTTAACTTATTGATTTTTAATTTTATAAGTAATCGGTGAACTATAAATAGTCACTATTAGTATAAAAAACGCATTATTGTAGATAACACATAATTTTAGTTAACAACAAAAGCAAGAGTAACTATTTGCTGTTGTGAATATTGTTATGAATAAATATCCACTTTAATGGCATTAAAATAAAATGTAATTATTCATAAATAATGCAGTTTTTGGTGTGTGAGAGTAATGAAATTTGGTTAATGGTCTGTAATGATTGTTAATGAGACAAGTTTTATATTTAATCTGATGAAAGACTAGATGGTTGGTATGACTAAAAATAACTTTGCAACCATAAGCGATAGAATAATGTGCCAAATCAGGCACGATATCTTATGTGGTGAGTTTGAAGCTGGACAGAAACTGCTTCTAAGTGAATTAAAAGAGCGTTATCAAGTTGGTGGAACACCGCTACGTGAAGCGATGGTGCAATTATCGTGGCAAAAGTACGTCACTATGAAACCACAAAAAGGTTTTTGGGTTGCAGATGTATCTCTTGATGAACTGCGAGGGATTTTAAAAGCTCGGCTGGCCCTAGGGCATGTTGCGTTAAAAGATGCGATTAAAAAGGGCGATGAGGCTTGGGAGTTACAGATTTTAACTGCTTTTCATAAGCTCAATCGTTTAGATCCTGAGTCAGCCTTGTTTGATTATGATGAATGGGAATTACGCCATAAAGAATTTCATTTATCGCTAGTAGCGTGTGAGGGCTCTGAGTTTATTCGAGGTATGATCTCACATGTTTATGATCAGCAAGAACGTTATCGCCATTTTTTACTTAATGCGCGCTTATCACCAGAAAAACAATACCATGACAACGGTGAACATGAAGCATTGATGAAAGCGGTATTAGCGCGAAATGTTGAGTTGTCATGCCAATTATTAGAAGAACACAGCGAGCGTTTATATTCTTTACTGGAAAAAGCACCATCACTAAAAGCATTACTAAACTTACCTGATGATGAAACCATTTGGTAATACCACCCATCAATAATTGATTAAGTTATGACGTTTAACTTAATCAATTAATCCATCTTGTCTCCTTATAATAAATGTGTGTGAGGTGATTATTTCTAATGACGACATGAAATTGAAATGCTAATTTGAACTCATGCTCGTTAAATGGAATTTAATTCATGTTCACACAACTCTCTGCTGCACAACCTGATCCAATATTATCATTATCACTTATTTATAATGCTGATCAGCGTGAAAATAAGATGGATCTAGGTATTGGCGTTTATCGTAATAACCACGGTCAAACTCCTATCATGACGGCAATCTCACAAGCCGAAACACGTTTATTGCAAACTCAAACCACTAAATCTTATGTGGGGCTTGCAGGAAGTGAAGTGTTTAACCAAGCAATGATTGATTTATTGCTTGCTGATACATCAGCACATAGCCGCACAGTGGGTGTTCAAACGCCAGGCGCGAGTGGTGCGTTGCGTATGCTGGCAGATCTGATCCATGTAGCGAATGCGAATACCACTGTCTGGTTGACTGATCCAAGTTATGTCAACCATAAACCGGTGATGGAAGCCGCTGGACTTAAGGTCAAATTTTATCCCTATTTTGATCGCGTTACTAAGCGAGTTAATACTGATGCTATGCTATCGGCATTAGCACAAGCGGGCAGTAATGATGTGGTCTTGCTGCATGGCTGTTGCCATAACCCAACTGGTGCTGATATTAGTTTGGAAGACTGGCAAGCGATCACAGCGCTCGCCAATAAAAATGGCTTTATGCCGTTTGTTGATATGGCATACCTTGGTTTCGGTGATAGCTTAGAACAAGATGGCGCTGGCTTGAAGTTTATGGCTGACAATATAGAAGAAATGATGATTGCGACATCATGTTCAAAGAACTTTGGTTTATACCGTGAACGAACAGGCGCAGCACTGTTAGTCGGCGCTAATATTAGCGATGCTCAAAAAGCTAAAGGGCGTATTCTGACCCTCGCTCGTGCAAGTTATACCATGCCGCCAGATCATGGTGCCGCGCTTGTTGCTGATATTTTGACGGACAGTGCGCTAACTGCGGTATGGAAACAAGAATTGACGATGATGCAGCAGCGAATTAACGGTCTGCGTCAGCGCTTAGTACAAACATTAACAGCCAAAGGTTGCGATCAGTTCACGTTTATTGCCGATCATAAAGGCATGTTCTCAATGACAGGGTTATCGCCAGAGCAAATTATGCGTTTACGTGATGAGTTTGCCATTTATGCGGTCGGTGACGGACGCGTTAACATCGCAGGTTTACAAGAGCAACAGATTGATTACCTCGCGGATGCATTGATCGCCGTTACTCAGTAATTGTTTAAAATCACAATCGAAAAAGGTTCGCTAGTTGGCGAACCTTTTTACTTATGGTTTTTTTAATAACAATATCAACCTATTAGATAATGGCTTTATCGTTATTTGCCAGCAATTTTTGCAGCTAATTGACCTTGTAATGCGTATACATTAGTTGAACCGTTAAATTCAAGTGCAATTGGATCATGCTGACCTGAGATCCACAGTTTTAATTCAGCATCGAGATCAAAGTGACCTGTTGTTTCAACCGTATACATTGTAATTGATTTGTACGGTAAAGAGCGGTATTCCACTTTTCGGCCAGTTAACCCTTGCTTATCAATTAAAATTAAACGGCGATCGGTTAGAATGATCATATCACGAATTAATTTATAGGCTAATTCAATCTGTTCGCCTTCGCCTAAAATCGTTGCTAACTCTTCCGTTGCATCGTCAAGACTCATTTCACCCGCATTACCCAAAATAGCGTTAAACAGACCCATGATTTATATCCTATAAAATAATTAACTAGTGGTGTTTTACTGCAGTCTAATCGAATTGTGTTTTTTATGCTAGTGACTAGCAGCCACGACGCTTCCAGAATTGGTTTTCATCGTGGCTATATACGTTAAAAGTTTTCTCCGCGATGATGGTATTGTTTATTTCTAGTGTCATTCGCCACGGCCCAATTTTATTATCAATTGGAGCCCAAATGGTATCACCGAGATAGAAATCCCAATCGTTATTGCGAATATATAATTCACCATCAAATGGAGCGATGATTTCGCCATCAGCATCGGTAATATCAGGGTGATAAATGCAGTAGCGGATCTTTTCACCTTTGGCTTTTTTGATATTAACGGTAAAACCAAATTCAATATCTATTTCTGCAGGTACATCGAGCGTGAACTGCTGCACTTTGGGTAATTTTTTTGATTCAGAATCCCATGTTGAGTAAATACCGTATGAATTGATACGAACAATTGCTTTTGATTTTGCCATTATAGAGCCGTCTATTGCTGGTGGATAAGGGGCTATTATAGCGATAAAATACGCCGTTATCGAATAGCAAGGGTGCAGATAACACCCTTGCTATTTTGGGGGTTAATTGCGCATCATGATAATTTTTTTGGTGTAATCAAGTACAAATTGCTGACAATCAACCGCTGTTTGAGGATCAAAATCTTGGTTATGCAGATCAGTATTAGACAAAATACGAATACCAATAAAAGGTACTTTATAAGCTTGAGCGACTAATGCCGCTGATGAGGTTTCCATTTCTTCAACCGCAGTATTGAAATTGCTATGTAGCCAATTAATACGATCTACTTCGCGGTTCCATTCATCTGCAGTACCGATAATACCAGTTACAACCTTGCCTTTTTTATAACGACTTGCCATTGATTGGGCGATATTCATTAACCCTTGATCGGCATAGAAAGCATTATGTTCAACTAATTTACCTTGCTCACGTAATCGCATTGTCACGCTAAAATTCTGCCATTTGGTTGGATCAATACCTTGGCCTTTTTCAGTAAATTCTGATTTATATGCGCCCATATTAAAACTGGTTTTGCCAATGACGATATCACCACGTTGCAACTGTGGATCATGCCCACCAGATGTTCCCTGATTAATAATTAACCCAGGTTTAAAGCGTTCGATAGCTAGTGTTGTTGCCGCGGCGGCATTAGCAATACCTACTTCAGTACGAGAGATCACAACGGGGTAATCATTTATCGTACCTTGCCAAAATGTCCATGCACCTACTGTTGTTTGTGATTTGTTTTCAAGGGCATTAACAAGAGTCGTAGTTTCAATATCCATTGCACCTTGAATTAATATTGGTGCTGAAGCCGGTGTAGTTGATGCAATGCTCATTGGGGATAAAGCGAGACAACAAAGTAAAAAACCATATTTAAATAAAGACATGAGGACCTTTGAATTATGAAAGATAAAATCAGCGCGTAATGTAATTAAAGCAAACGATTGCGTCAATGGCTTTTGAGTGTTTTATAGATAACTATTTTTAATGGTTGATACAATTTTTATTTGTATATGCGCAAGGTGTAATATATCTTATTTGCAGCAATATAGTGCTTACATTGATGCGTAGGAGTTATGTAATGAAAATTAAACTGTTAGCTGTACTTATTGGTGGAAGTTTGTTCAGTACTGGTGCGTTGGCAACAGATAAATCATTGACTGATATAGCAACAAATACCTTTGATATTCTCAATAATATGCAAGCATTAGCTCAACAGCCGAGCAATGTTATTGAGCGTGATGGTCGACAATATTTACAATATAAAGGTAAAGAATATCGATTGAATCATGAACAATCACCGATGTTTCCTTTAAATGATACCAATGGTGAATACAGCACCGCTTTTCCATTTGTCGGTCCTGAGTGGGAATATGTTGCGTATAACGGTGGTTTTTATTTACTTCATCGTCAATTTGGCATCATGAATTCTGATGATACTGGGTGCTTTGTTGAATATATTCCAGCAGCGAGGGGATCTCAGAATGATGATGGTAGCTATATTTGGGAACGAGAATTAGTACAGCGAACAGTAACGTCTGACTGTGGTGATTTATCTATGCCTACTATTTCTGGGTTTAAGACTGGATCTGTGTCAGATATTGGTGTTGAACTGGTTTGGGATGATACGGCAGTTGGTAACAGCTACAAAATTGAATTAACGGCATACCGAGAAGGCGAATCTTCTATTACTTATCAATACTCAGCGAAAACCTCGGGTTTTTATATCGCTGAGCTTGAGCCAAATACGCAATATGACGTCAAGTTGGTTGAGTGTAATCAACTTGGATGTGATGAAAAAAACCTTTCTTTTAATACCTTATCTTCACGTTTAAGTTACAACGATAGTCGTCAAGCTGTTAATCATTTAGTCGGTAACTTAAAAGCCAATGTGGCACTAGCACAAACACATACTAGCGTCGCGCCTTATGGTAATGATGGACTTAACCATCCTAATTTAGTGATGAACCGCGAGAGTTTATTGCTTGTTACGCCTCAATCAAGAAACGTTCATCAGCTGTGGGTTGATGTTGAGTTAGATGGCGTGAGCATGGGGCGTTTCTTAATGCATCCACCAAGTGCATTACCTGGTACTGATCAGCTCGATAATGGTAAAAGTAAAGTGATGTTCTCTCACTATGCATGGAGTTTGCCGTTAAACTGGGAGTGGATGAAGCCCGGTTTATCACTAAAATTTAGCGATAATCGCAATCGTGAAGGTGAGTTAACTCAAGAATTGTTGGAGTTTGGTGGTGCGCCAGAATTAGTTATTCAAAATATAGATATTGGTATGTTAGTTGAGCCTCGTAATCAATATGACATGATTAATAATATGGAACAGTTGGCCACTGATTATTTCCAGAAAATACCTGTATCTAAAATGGTTGTGGCTGATTATACGCCATTACATCTTCGTAAAGTAACACTACCAAATGGTAAGGTTTACACCAAAGCCAGTGAATATGAAACACCAGGGTGGCATGGTGGTGATATGCGTGAATATATTGGTAAGCGATTAATTTCTATTGGTATTAATAATGCTAACTTTGGCGTTGTTGATACTGCGGGTGGTGATGCAAGTTGGCCACGTCCATTTAGCCATATTACTGCTCACAATAGTATTGGCCGTTATTTAGCTAAGGATAAAGATGGTATCGTGACTTCAAAAGTAGTGGAGCATGGTGGTAGTGGTGGCGGTGGCATTGTTACGTTAAGTTCAACCCGTGGTAATGAGTGGTCACACGAACTCGGGCATAATTTTGGTCGTGGTCATCACCCCCAAAATGCCTCAATTCATGATATGGAATCAGGCTGGGGTTGGGATGCGCGTTATAAGCGTTTCATTGGTAACATTCATTGGTCGGATGCTGCCGTCACCATGACTAATGATAATAGTGGTGAAACTGTGCCACCATTTGCTAATGAATTCCGTTTTATGCGTGAAGCAATGGGTGGCGGTGAATATGCACTAACAGGTTTAATCAGTCATTATACTTTAGAGCATCCAATAGCAACGCGAGTGACTCAGGATTGGTTTAATCGCTCTAATAATCTTGATATGAATAGCTCAACAGGTTTTGTTAAATGGGATCAAACTAGCCAACGTTATGTTGAATCAGATACAGATTTTGCGGTGCCTACACAGCAAGGCGTGCCCGTGATCACTGTACTTGGAATTTATGATCCAACTGAAACAAATTCGAGCCAGATATACCCATTAACCTACTCAAATTACGGTAATTTATTTGATTTACCTGCGCCGAGTACAACAACTCCTCAACGTGAAGGTTGGGTATCAGTTGCTGATATGAGTGCTACTGAGCGTAATAATACTGAGTGGCAAACACTTAAAATAGATAATCAATGGTTACCGTTATGTCAGTTTAGCTATACCAATGCTAATGGCGAGAACGCAAATTTTGTCGGTTTTGAAAATGCTGACGATGCGACATGTCAGGTATCAGCAGAGATGTACTGGTCGGTTAACAATCAACGTGAAGTGCCTGTTTCTAGCGTTAATGATTACCAATTGTTAGCCTCTAAAGGCGACATTCTAGGTAATGTTACTTATACGCCAACAGTTGAGTTAGGTGAAAAGACTTTGTGTTCATTGGATAAATCAGGCACATCACATGACGGTGCAGGTTTTATTGAGAATAATAAGTGTACACAAATTGCCAATGTTAAACATACTAACGGTGCAAACTGGGCGTATGCAACTCATCAAGGTGGTATTAAGCAATATAGTTTTGTTTCACAAAAGCAGTGCCAGTTGATCGTTGAAGGTGAAAATGGCGATATTACTAATATCGCCCTAAGTGGCTCTCGTCATAACAGTAATGAAAGTAATAAATTACACCTTAATTTACCAGCGGATAACCATCCCGCTCGTATTACCATTGAATGTTCGTCAGCGACTGGTACAGAATCGGTGTTAGATACCGTGGCAACACCACGTAATCCCGCTGTTGCCAATCTGAGAGGGCCAGTAATTGTTGGTCAAGAGCATGGTTATAAAGTACTAGAGTCTGCAATTCCTGCGGGTTGGTTCGCGCATACTGAAGGATTTGATCCAAAGACATTATCAAATCGCGATCGTAGCTCGTTAGCAACATTGAGCATGGGAAGTGAAAGACCCAATGTTTGCCGATTCCCATTAACGATTAATGGCGTAGAGCAAACTGTTCATGGTTACGTTGAAGATTTTGGTAACGGTGATTTCCAATGTACGGGTGGTACAGAAATTACAGTGACAGATAGTCAAGGTGAGATGCCATTAGTATCGGCTGTTAATCAATTTGAATGGATATCGCTCAATAATCCACAACAAGTCGGTCAACGAGTAAAAGCAGTTGCAGATAATGATGCTAATTTATGTAGCGTAACTCGCAGTGGTTTTTATGGGGCTGGTTTTATCAATGCTGGTGGTCAGTGTACTCAAGTTCCTGGCATAAAATGGTCAAATGGTAATCACTGGACATTCTCTAGTGGTCACGGCCAATATAGTTACCAGTAAAAGATCAACTATTACCAGTGATAGCTAATATAGCTGCTTATAAATATTATTATTAATGTTTAACCTAATAAATCCCTCATTCAAAAAGAGTGAGGGATTTTTTTTAGATTATTTTAAAACAGCCATTGATACAGAAAACCGGCGCTGATAGCCATACCAATAATAACCGCTAAAAATGCGATAATCATTTGATTTTTAAAGATAGATTTTAGTAGTATCACTTCAGTTAAACTTGCGCCTGCACTGCCAATAATCAATGCCATTACCGCACCTAGGCTCATACCTTTAGCTGCTAGTGCAGCACTTAATGGAATGACGGCCTCAGCACGAATATAAAGTGGAATACCAATAATAGCCGCAACAGGGATCGCAAATGGGTTATTTTCACTGGCAACCTTCGCCACAAATTCAGTTGGCATAAAACCATAAATCATCGAACCTAATGCAATACCGCCAATTAAATAGGGCAATACTTTTTTAAAATCTGTCCAAGTTGTTTGCCAAATTTGAAGCCATTTATTCGTCGGTTGTGGCGTCGCATTACAGCTGGATCCGCAACATGATGGTTTAGGCTCGCTATAGGCTTCGGCTTTTATATATTTTTCAAAGCCTAATTTTTCTAATAAATAACCGGCAATAATAGAAACACCCATTGCGATCACAAAATAAAACACCGTCACTTTTATGCTAAAGGTCACCGCAAATAAACCAATAATAATCGGGTTAAGCAGTGGGCTGGCAAATAAAAATACCATCATGGTGCCAAATCCAGCTTTAGCACGTAACAACCCTTTTAAAAATGGAATAGTAGAACATGAGCAAAAGGGAGTGATAGCGCCAAGTAATCCTGCAATAAAGTAGCCTTTACCATTTTTGCCACTAAGGATAGCCTGAATTTTTGCGGGTGGAATATAAACCTGCAACACGCCAACTAAATAACTAATCGCAAGAAAAAGTATGGTTAGCTCTAGCGCAAGAAAACCAAACATATGAAGGGTATTCATTATCATTTCTGAAGTAATGGTGAACATAATATCATCTCTGTATTTCTAGTATTGTCGAAATATAGGGTCAAAAAAGACCATTGTCAAAATAATATTTCGATTTTTATGGAATTATTTAAGGGTGGGAAAAGTGATTTTGTTTAATTTATTGAATAATATGGATATTATTTTTTACTGTTCATCAATACAACATTCATCTTGGAGAAAGTTGATCACATTGGTTAAAGCATCGTATTGGGCAACGCAAAAAAGAGTTCGTCCTTCACGGCGTTGAATCAGTAATCCTGCCGAAGCAAGGCTTGAGATATGGTGCGATAGGGTAGAGCCAGGTATTTCAAGTTGCTGTTGAATATCACCAACGGCAATACCCTGACGACCTGCTTTTATTACACGTTTAAAGATAGCTAAACGGGTTGGATGGCCAAGTTCTTTGAGTGATTTTGCAATATGGTTAATGTCTATTGAATGGGTAGTCATCGTAAAATCGGCCTTTATTGTGGTATTTATTTCCGTCAGCATCGAAATATAACTAACTGTCGCTCAAAAAGAAAGTGTACGCATGTCGTTATTTATCTACTGCTATCACAGTATCCATAAAGAGGTAACACATGCGGCCATACCAATTAGGTTCGCTATGCTTATTTTTAATGTAAGAAGTAGATAATTTGAAGCTGTACTATACCAATTTGTTATATATTAGTGTATTTTGTGTCAATAGTGGTACAAATGATCATTTAATATAGGAAATAACAGTGTGACAGTCTCTAGTGTGTCTCTAAGTAACCTTGCGCAAATTATTTATCCCGATAGCCAAGCTGAAAAATACTCACCATTATGGCGTTATCGCGTTAAGTTTATACTTCGTGCAATCTATTATCGTAAAGCTTTCCAGCATATCACTTCTGAAATTGACTCTTCTCTGCTAGAAACTTTATGCCAGCGTAATTCTCGCTTTTTAGAAAAGCCATTTCGCCCTTATGTTATTTACGGTACCAGTGGCATTGAGCGTGCAAAATTTGTTGTGCAGCATTTTAATTTTGTGTCTAATTTACCGACTAATATTAGTGATGCTATTTATAAAGATGGTAACGGATTCACATTATTTGACTTTACTGTCGGTGATATTAATTACTGTTTTAAATTGGCTTTTTACTCTCGTTATCAAAAAGAGGGTGATATGAGCCTTACGCTCTTTAATGATATTGATGAAAATTTTTATACACTTACATTTTCTATTCGAGATGTGGAAGGGAAGCGCCAATTAGTGATTGGTGGATTACAAGGCCCTGCGAGTAGCCCTGAAAATAATCAAAAAATAAAATTACTGACGAAAGCATTATTCGGCCAACGTCCAAAAGATCTAATGATTAAAATGATCACATTAATTGCTAATGTTTGGCAGGTCGATACGCTGCTAGCGATAAAGAATAGTGCTCATACATATTCTGCTAAGCGTTATGCTACTGGTAAAATTAAAATGGATTATGATAAACATTGGATTGCGTTAGGTGGCACTGAGTTTGATGAGCATTTATACCAGTTAACACTTGATGATATTCGTCGCGATCCTGAAGATATTTCACGCCCTAAACGGGCAATGTATCGTCGACGTTATGAATGGTTAGATAACACTAAATTGCTTCTTGAGCAAAAGTTAAAATAATAACTATATTACTGACAAAGTTTGTACACTATTACTTAAATAACACAGGTTATGGTTATAATAGTGTACAGGCACTTATTATGGCTCTCTTAATACAGAGAGCTTAACAAAGACTAAAACTGATGAATCAATAATACTTTTTAGCGTAACTTAAAATATAATAAAAAGAATATTCATCTCATATTGATTATATTTTTTCTACCATTTTTGCGAGTAGTGGTAATAATATCTGCTGCTCTTCAACAGAAAGGTTACCTAGTAATTTTTTATTAACCTGTAATGGTATTTGCTCCAAATCAGGTTTCATTGCACGTCCTTTTTGGGTTAAGTAGATATGATAACTACGGCGACTATTGGGATCTGGCTTGCGTTCAACCATCCCCAGTTTTTCTAATTTATCTAATGTGCGAGTGGTGGTTGAGTTCTCAACTTTTGCTTTTGCTGCAATATCACGTTGAGTGATTCCTTCTTGTTCCCATAAACACATCATGGTTGGCCAAAGTGCCGCTGTTAAATTATATGGCTTTAACTCATGATCGAGTTCTTTGGTCGCTTGAGAAGCCAATACATTGATTAGCCAGCCAAAACTATCTAAACGTTCAAATTTTTCAGTCATTTTAAACCAACTCATAGAATATCATTAGTCTTGATTGTAACTGCCAGCACAATTGCATTCAAAATAATTTTTAAAACAATAGTTGCGCACGCAACTATTGCGGTGTAATCTATTTGCATCTTAATATTTAAAGAGAACTGTCAAATGTCAAAAACAACAATCAAATTACTACACCGTATTGCTGCAATAACGAGCTTTCTACTGGTTTTAAGTTTCTTTACTAGCTCAATTATGGTGGAGTTATTTGGTGATATAACAAATATCATTATGGTAAAAACCGCGATCTTATGTGGTATTTGCGCGCTTATTCCGGCTATGGCTATAACAGGAATAACGGGGGCTAAAATGGCAGTAAACTGTAATAAAGGTCCAATAGCTCAGAAGAAGAAACGGATGCCATTCATTGCTATTAATGGGCTATTTATATTATTACCTTGCGCCTTTTATCTTTTTTACTTAGCGAGTAATCAGCAAGTTACGACCACCTTTTATATTGTTCAGGTTATTGAATTGATCGCAGGTTTTACTAACCTAACGCTAATGGCTTTAAATATTCGTGATAGTAGAAAAAGAAGATAGGAAGAAAGATAGAAAAAAGGAAAAAGATAGGACACCCATAAATTTCATCCATAGATCACGGATAGCCTTGTTGCTCGATTTTCGATATGACGGATATTGGGCTAAGTGAATGCCAGCGAGGGCGATAGGGTATCTACTTAGAGCGCGCTGAAATATCAAAGAGTAAGATATGGCTGTCCAATGTTATTGCTGAACTCTGATTGTAGTATTTTATATTTTCATAATTTAATTATCATAAAAAATAATGACTAACTTGCTTTAAAAATAATGTGAAATAGTATTTGCAATAGCTAATTTTCCCAAGTAAATAAGCCCATCTTAGACATAAAAACGCCATTATAATATTTCCAATACAGGTAGCTTACATTTTAAATTATTTTTTTGATCTGCTTAGTTGTAAAAAATATCTCTTACATGCTATTAAAAGCTAGCCATTAGATTAGTGATATTCATCACCTTATTATTATTTCTACTCGATTATTATCATGTTAATTAATTGATAAATTAAAGTATGTTCATATTAATATTAATTGGAGCAATCATGAGTATTATGGTAGGAGCACAAAGTAAAAGACTCAAAGAAAATAATGATATAAACCGATATGTATTTGTTGCTTGTATTATAGCAGCATTAGCTGGATTATTATTTGGACTTGATATCGGGGTTATTTCAGGAGCTTTACCTTTTATAAGTAAAGCATTTGGTTTGGCAACACAGAGCCAAGAATGGGTTGTGAGCTCAATGATGTTTGGTGCCGCTATAGGTGCGATTGGGTCTGGCCCGGTGTCATTAAATATAGGACGTAAATATACTTTACTTATTGGTTCATTGTTATTTATTGCTGGATCGCTTGGTTGCGCAATGGCCTATAATACTGAAATGTTGATTATTTTTCGCGTATTGTTAGGTCTTGCTGTTGGCGTTGCCTCTTTTACTGCTCCTTTATATCTTTCAGAAATTGCGCCGCAGCGTTTACGTGGTAGTCTCATTTCGATGTACCAGTTGATGATCACCATTGGTATTGTAATTGCTTTTCTTTCTGACACTGCGTTTAGTTTTTCAGGGCAATGGCGTTGGATGTTGGGTGTTATTACTGTGCCTGCTTTTATTTTATTTATTGGGGTGATGATGCTACCTGAGAGTCCGCGCTGGTTGGCTCTTAAAAAGAAAGATGTTGAAGCACACAGGATCTTAGAATTATTGCGTGGTAACAGTAAAGAGGCCAAACAAGAATTAAACGCCATTCGTAAGAGTTTAAAGATAAAACAAAGTGGTTGGAGTCTATTTAAATCTAATCCAAATTGTCGCCGTGTGGTTTACTTAGGTATTGCTTTGCAAGTAATGCAACAGTTTACTGGTATGAATGTAGTAATGTATTACGCACCTAAAATATTTAAAATTGCAGGTTTTGCAAGTACTGAGCAGCAAATGTGGGGCACTGTTATTGTTGGACTCGTTAATGTGTTTGCAACCTTTATTGCGATTGGTTTAGTCGATAAGTGGGGTCGTAAGCCTGTACTGAAAGTTGGTTTTGCTGTGATGGCTTCGGCAATGGCTATATTGGGTTACTTCTTACATGCTGGAATATCAACATCATTTGAACAATACAGTGCAGCGTTTGTTTTATTAGTCTTTATTGTTGGTTTTGCGATGAGTGCAGGTCCTTTAATTTGGGTTTTATGCTCAGAGATTCAACCACTAAAAGCGCGTGATTTTGGTATTACGGTCAGCACTGCAACAAACTGGATTGCAAATATGATTGTGGGTGCAACATTCCTCTCTTTCTTGCAGATATTAGGGAACGCTAACACTTTCTGGTTATATGCCGGCTTAAATTTAATATTTTTAATTGTTACTTTTTTTGTTATTCCTGAAACAAAAGGAGTGAGTTTGGAGCAGATCGAATCTAACCTGATGGCAGGTAAGCCATTATCAAAGTTAGGCTGCTAAATAATACCTGATCTGTGTGGTCTACTGCATCTAAGTAGGCCACAAAACTCTGTCTGTTTATCCCTCTGCCATTCCCCAAAAGATAGCCATCATAGTTAGTAGCTAAAAGACCAAAAGATATCAAAAGATACAAAAGATAGGACACCCATAAATTTCATTCAATGGCAGTTCTGTGTTTACATCAAGTCTAACCCCGTCCTTCCCTACAGTGAATACGCGCAAGGGTGATAGGGAATCTACTTAGAGTGCTGAAATATCAAAGAGTAAGATATGGCTGTCCCATGTTCTACTATGTTGCTACTGCTGAACGTTATTGTGCTCGTTAATTGAGACTTATTCATATTAAGTTAAGTTGGTTCTGTTATTCTCAATCACCAGAAGTGTTTATTTCCCCTTGCTGCTATTACACATCATTAAGACTGAGTTGTTATCATGAGGGATATCACCATTACTTTTAATGAGGTGGATATGATGAAGGTGACCCAATCGGCATCGCAAATAAAATGGTTACCATGGATAGCAGGTATAGCCTTTTTTATGCAGACTTTAGATGCCACAATTATAAATACTGCCATTCCATCATTGGCTGCAAGTTTACATCAATCGCCACTTAATATGCAGTTAACAATTATTAGCTACACGTTGACGGTCGCAATACTTATTCCTGTCAGTGGTTGGTTAGCTGATAAATTTGGCACTCGAGTTATATTTCTATGGGCTGTAGGGTTATTTACTCTCGGTTCATTAGCATGCAGTTTATCAACAACGCTCTCACAACTAGTCATCGCGCGTGTATTGCAAGGGATTGGTGGAGCAATGATGGTTCCAGTCGCTAGATTAGCATTACTGCGTTGCTATCCGAGAAAAGATTTTGTTCGTGTATTAAATTTGGCAACAATGCCGGGCTTAGTTGGACCCGTTGTTGGACCTTTATTAGGTGGTTTATTAGTAACTTACGCGAGTTGGCACTGGATTTTTTTGATTAATATACCCGTTGGTATTATAGGCTTATGGATAACTAAGCGTTATATGCCTAATCTTACCTCAACAACTTCCCATTTCGACTTTTTAGGCTTTATATTATTTGGCTTTAGCTTAATTTTTATTTTAGGTGGAATTGAATTATTTGGAAATCAAGCGGTATCTATTTTATTTCCAATATTAACCTTACTGGTCGGTGTGTTATTATTAATCGGTTATGGTTGGCATGCATTTAATAATGAAAAGGCATTAATTCCTTTATCTTTATTTAAAACTCGTACATTTAAAATTGGTATTCGCGGTAATATTTTATCGCGTTTAGGTACTGGTGCTATTCCTTACCTGGTGCCACTGATGTTACAGGTAGGAATGGGAATGTCTGCATTCTATGCAGGGTGCATGATGGTACCGTTAGCTCTTGGTGCTTTATTTGGAAAATCTTTCGTTGAGAAAGTGCTGCATCGGTGTGGTTATAGATGCACATTAATGTTAGCCACAGTCATTATTGGTGTCATAACGGCAGCATTTGGACTGGTTTCTAATCAGTTATCGATATGGTTTGCGGTACCGTTGTTGTTTGGCCTCGGCATAGTGCGTGCAACGCAATTTACGTCAATGAATACTATTACTTTAGCTGATTTAAATGATCAAAATGCCAGTGCGGGTAATAGTGCATTAGCGGTAACACAATTGTTAGCAATTAGTCTCGGTCTTGCTGTTTGTTCTTGTATATTAAAGCTATTTAATTCATACGGCTATGGTGACTCAATTGCCCATTTCCATCAGACTTTTATATCTATTGGCTTAATAACCATTTTCTCGGCATTAACTTTTCTATCGTTAAAAAAAGGGGATGGTGATAATTTAATAAGTAAATGATGCGTCATCACTTCCATTGATTGCTGTAAAAAAAGATAGGACACCCATAATTTTCATTCAAGGGCTGTTCTGTTATTACGTCAAGCCTAACCCCGTCATTCCCTACAGTGAATGCTTGCGAGGGCGATAGGGGAGCGACTTAGAGCGCGCTTAAATATCAAAGAGTAAGATATGGGTGTTCTATGTTTTATATAGTTTCAACAAACCGATATCATATATAATATTCGAGATGACTCTTCAAAATAAAATAAGAATTGTAAATTATTCTTATTTTATCATGATTGATGATAATACACTTTCGTTAATGATTTTAGCTATAAGATTAGATGAGTATAAAACTTTCGAGTTTCATCATCAGGGATTAAAGATATAAAATCATGCATTTAGAAATAAGAGGGGGCTGGAGTGGTATCGATAGGGGGACTTAACTTTTATAAAAACGTGTATATTATTAAGAACTAATATTATTTATTCGTTATATGATATAATAATTGGAGAATATTATTATTAATGTGATATAATATTATAGAACGTGTATTAAGTATTGATTATGATTTTAAAAGAAGATAAAAGATTATTAGAACCAGATTTGAAAGCATTAATTATTAGTAAGGTTATTGATAATAAAAAAAATAAAAAAAATAAAATTAATACAATAATTAATGAATTTACAGTTTCTAGTTTTACAAGAAGAGTGGATTTAGCCATTATCAAGAATAATGAACTTCACGCATATGAAGTAAAAAGCAGTGCTGATACTCTTGAGAGGCTTGATGGTCAAATAAAGGAATATATAAAACATTTCGATAAAGTAACAATTGTTGCAGATAGTAAACACATATCTAAAATATTAAACATTACTCCTGAATATATTTCCGTGTGGGAAGTAAAAGATGGTAAAATTAAAATAAAAAGAAGAGGGAGGAAAAAAATAATAACAGATAAAAGTGTTTTTATTAAATATTTTAGTTTGAATGATCTATATAAAATAATAAAAAATGAAAATATAAAAATAAATAATAATAATAATAGAGATGATTTAGAGGCATTGGCTATTACTATAAGTATAGGCAAGCTGAGAGAGTACGCAATTAATACAATTAAATCGAAATATAAAATGACGAGTAATTATTTTATAAAAAAAATATCATGTGGAAAGATAATACCATCAGATCTTTTATTGTTACGTTTAAATGATACGATTAAAAATGAAGTTGACATAAATATTCTTAATGAAACGATAATTAGAGATTTATGTCAACTGAAAGAAGAAATGGATGAGATAAAATATTAATCTTCCCATTCTTCATCTGTATTAAGCTCGCTGATTATATCATTGTAGTGAAGTTGTTGATATAAATGGATATTTATTCGTACAGCAGTAGACCTATTTGGACATGTTATTCCATAAGTATCTTCAAGGGCTGTTTTTTCTATCATTTGTGTACCCCATAATCCTAGATCCTTTATCCAATAGTCAGATTTTATAATTTCTCTAGCAGCCTCGAAATATAACTTTTCTTTTTCTAGTTTAGTTATATTTTTACCATCAAATTCTTTCCTAATAAAACGCCAATCATTTTTTAATGGGTAATCGATTCTAGGAGGAGGTGTTCCACCACCACCATTATATTTTCCAGCTCTGGCACTTCCTCTATCAGAGTAGATTAAATTTATATCATTACAGTCACGCTTTATATTTCTATAAATTTGTCTTTCATAAATAGGTATTTCTCCTCGATATGCACCTGCAAAACTAAATGGGAATGATGTGGACGAGATGGAAAACATAGAGTTAGGAAATAATTCTTTCATCTTATTAATTAACTCAGAGTATTGCGAGCAATTTACAACTTCAACTCTTCCAATATCTGCATAATCCAAGATAAATAGATAGTTATCATAATTATGATTAAGTAAAGATCGTATAATAGAATTAAACTTTTTAGGTTCTATTTTAGTCATTTGAAATCTTATTACGATACCTCGTTCAAGGCTACTAAGAAGATCTAATTGTATATTTATGTCCGTAATATGTTCTAATTGTAATGTGGGTATTATGTTATCCCGCGTTTGTAAAAAATTGAACCAGTTTTTATAACCATCTGATGAATCGAGTAGTTTATGAATTTCTTCAAACACTTCCCTTGAATATGCCCCTTCCATTTTAAATGATTTATTGGAATATAAAAAATCAGCATCAATATCAGCAATCCATATTCTATTGCCAATTGATTCATTAATTTTATCTAATGCATTATCCAATTTCTTAGCTGACATCCAGCCTTTGATAGGAAATAGAGGAAGAATTAAGTCTTTATCTTTTTCTGGCAATTGCCCTAGTGCCCCCATTTCTGCAGGAGATATAGCTAATATTGGTAAATATTTATAAGTTAATTCATTACTAAACGAAATCACATTTAAGCCTTATTTAATCGAATTTTTAGGGCGACAGTTGATACATCTAAATCTGCCGCAATACTTTCATATAATGCTTCTCCTTTTAAGTGTTTATGTTTCTCTGTGCATAACTTTATTAAATTTATAGGCATTAATATATCGGCAGCTAAATTATTTGCTTCTAATTCAATAGAATTAGATAAGCGTGAGCGATATAGTGCATCGTCACTTATTCCATTACCAATTAAATGACGATGTAATAGAAAATGTGCTATTTCATGAGATATAGTAAATCTTTGTCGACTTCGTGGGTCATGGCTATTTACTTTAATTGTTACAATACCATCTGTTTCTTTTATTTCGCCCGATATAGTTGCTGGTAATGTAGATTTTATAATTTTAATATTAAAGCTTTTTGCAATAGCTCCAATTTTTACTGGGTAAATTTCGTGTTGCTGTTGTATTAGATTTTTATGGATATCAGTTAATAGATACCATTCTCGGCTTAATTTCATTCTTAGTCCTCTCTATTATTTAATGCATCAATTTCAGCTATGAATGCTGCATTTTGTTCTCTGGATGTTGTTGATGCGGCACTCCTTAAAATTGATTGGTCAACTATTGTAGATAATTGATCATTAAATACTCCTTGTCTTATTAAGTTTCCGAGTTCTTCTGTAGCTATAGCCGCGATACTATTAGTAATAGTGTCATTTGCTGTTTCTTCCGCTTTTCTAACGGTTATTTTTTTTATTTCGTTATAACCAATAAATGAAAATATTGCGATACCTATACCGAATATTGTCACTAGCGTAGAAACTGCACTTAATGCAAGTGCTGCATGGTCAGCAAAAGAAAAATAGGCTTGTTTTTTAATCAGATCATCTAATTTACTAGTTATGTTTTGATTTGAATTTTTTTCTTGTAGATTAGTTTCGTGAATGACATTAAATGTCAAAAGTATATTTTTGTTTTTGTGTGATAGGTTATTTAAATCATTTTGTTTTCCATGTTCATTGTTATCAGTTATTGTTATATTTGTTACCTTTAGGTTTCTTTTTTCTATTTCATCTAGTATAGATGTTATTTCTTGTTTATATTCTATAGGGAGCGTAGTAGCTTCATTTGAACTTATAAATGTACTCTCTGAAGCACATGATAATGAAAAAAATAGAAGACTGAAAAGAATAGATATTCGTATATTTATAAATATAATATTCATATTGATAAAAAATTTAAAAAAAATATTTTATACTCATTAGTTGCATATGGGTTTTTTATTTACATATATAAGATGCTTTATTTGTAATAAATTGTAAATGAATTAATAGTTATGCTTTATTGGGATTTTTGTGTTAGATAAAATATATAAATAATATTAATTTCTACTTTTTTCAATGAGGTTAGTCGTTATATAAAAAAGACAGGACACCCATAATTTTCATCCAAGGGCTGTTCTGTGATTACGATAAAATTAAACGTACTTCATTGGCGTTTTTAAGGCTCAATCACGCGTTAAGTAGATCACGGATAGCCTTGTTCCTCGACTTTCAGATGACGGATATTGGGCGAGTAAATACTCGAGCTGGCGATAGGGAATCTACTTAGAGCGCGCTGAAATAAAAGATTTAAAAAAAGACACCCCAAAAAAACGGCCACCCAAAGGTAGCCGTTAATATTATAAGTCGCAATAATCAGTCTTAACGAAGATCATCAGTAACAGCAAGTACTGCAGCTAGGGTGTCGTGACCAAAGCCAATGCTACGCTCTGGAGACCAGCCGTATAGGCTATCTGGCTGATTGTTATGATCTTTAAATGGCATTTCAACAGTGTAAGACAAGCAGTTAAATTGCTCACCTACCCAGTTTGAAGCTACAGTTAGGTTCGCTTCGCCTGGCTTATCTTTGCCGTAGCCGTGTTCGTCTTGGAATTCTGGCGTTACAGTTAATAGCGCTTGTTTGAATTTATTTTCAAGATTTTCAAGGCGCGCATCGTATGATGGAATACCTTCAGAACCCGCAACGAAGTTAAATGGAATTGCCTCATCGCCGTGAATATCAAGGAACATATCTACGCCTGTTGCTAGCATTTTCTCGCGTACGTAGAATACTTCAGGGCTATTTTCCAATGATGGAGTTTGCCACTCGCGGTTAAGGTTTACACCGATTGCATTTAAGCGTAGGTGACCACGTGCGCTGCCGTCTGGGTTCATGTTTGGTACTACATAGAAGACGGCTTTGTTTAGTAGGGCACGACCAACAGTGTCGGTTTCATCTAATAAGCGTTGTACTAAACCTTCAACAAACCATTCTGCCATGGTTTCACCTGGGTGCTGACGTGCAATAACCCAGATCTTTTTCTTTGGTGCTTGTTCGGTTTCAGCGTCTTGCTCATCACCAATCACCAATAGGCTAACATCACGGTTATCTAATGTATGACCGAGTGTTTCTAGGCGACAGTTGTAATGACTTTGTGCAAGATGTAATAGATCTTGATGACGATCGTAGCTGTACGGTGCAAAGTAAGCAAAGTACATTGATTCATTTTCAGGGATCACGTTAAACGTTAATGTGTCGCCATCAAACTCTGAAGGAATACGGAACCACTCTTCACGATCGTAAGAAGCCACAACATCATAGCCATTCCAACCTTCAGGGTAGGCTGAGTTAGCAAGATCTAATAACTTAATGGTGTGTGGCTGCTGAGCTTCTGACTCTAAACGAAAGTGAAACCATTGATGTAATTCAGATTGGTTATCGTTAGGAATACTAAGTTGAATGTCGTCTTTGCTTTCTGCTTTAACTACATTGATGCTACCGCTTTCAAAGTTACTGAAAATTTTCATGGTCTTTACTCGTTATCGTTATAAGTATTAATTTAGGCTATCACAAACAATGGCTATCGATAATGATTTTTGTTCATCAAAATAAGGTTTCATTGTTAGTTTAAGTGATGACGCTACAATAAAAATTCATACTTTTTATTAAAACAATGATTAAAGCACATTAATGTGACTAACTTGGCTTTTATAGTGATAAGTTATGCACTAAAGCCATAGGCGCTGCGTTTATGTGGCTGGTTATCTTAAAAGGGGTATGGTATTTGTATCCATCTATCCAGAGTAAACATTGGTGTGGTTACACTTCTAAATGAAAGCCTTACATCTCAACATTATTAAGTACATGCGTCTATTTCATGTATTACGTATTATTAGCGCCTGTATTATTGCTTTTTCTATCGATATATTTTTTAAGATCCCCTACGCGACTTGGGCACCGATCACGATCATCGTGGTGATGTCAGCTAAGTATTCTGGTGAAGTATCAGATAAAGCCAGTCAGCGAATCTTGGGAACGACAATCGGAGCTATTCTCGGTTTATCGCTGTATTTTTTTCCAAGTGATAATGTCTATTGGCACTATGGATTATTAGTGGCAATGCTGAGTGTGTCACTTTACTTTACGCTTGGTAAATATTCATACAGCGCTATTTTAACTTCTGTCACTTTAGTATTAGTCGCGGGTAGTGGCCCGGGGGATTTACATATCGCATTATGGCGGACTACCAATGTGCTGTGGGGCGGGTTAGTCGCGATTATCGCGAGCCAATATTTATTTCCAGCCAAAGCCACTGATCATTTTAAATTAGCCTGTGGTGATTTTTTACGTTTATTTCATCAAAACTATTCTGAGCATAATGCGTTGGTCAACAGTGATGATGCATATCGTGAAGTTCAGCTAGTAAAATTGCGTCAAACATTGAATAAGATCACGGCATTAGAGTCGAGTATTGGTCATGAGACACCAGAGATGAAGCTATCAGTCAAAAAGGCGATTGCTTGTCAGGTAAGAATGTTTAATTTGCTGGAGAATATCGTTCAAACTCAGTGGCGACATCAATATAGCAAAGAAAAAGTGCAGGAAATACGAGCATTATCAAAAGCTAAAGAGCAATTATCGCTAATGTGTGAATTATTAGGTGAGGATTTATTGGACTCAGAAAAACCACTGATGGTACTCAATAAAAACCAGTTAGAGATCTTAGCCCTGTATCCGAAATTATCAGCAAGTGTTGATAGCCGTACTGATATTAGTTACTACGGCTATTTGTGGCTTAATCGAGAATTGGCACGTCAGGTAGCTGAGCTTTCTGAATGGTTGTGCCAATTTGAAACGATTAAAAATGATCTACTTTAACGTCAGCTGTTATTTCATTGCCGAATAATAAGCCGCAATATCTGCCAGATCTTGTGAATTAAGGTTCTGTAATTGTCCTTTCATCATCGTTGCCATTGGGCCTGTTCGAGTGCCGTTAGTATAGGCAAGCATCGCGTCATACAGATATTGCTGCTGTTGACCGGCAAGGTTAGGGTAGCTTGGTTGTGACGCGATACCATTACTGCCATGACAAAATCCGCAACTTGGTGTTTTGAGCTCACCTTTAGTTGCATCACCTTTAGGCATGGCATTCGCGTGACTACTGATGCCAACTGTGAGCACAATAGCGGTGGTTAAAAGACGAGAAATATTTAATAGCGCCATGATGAATAATCCATTATAAATGTAAATATATGTTTGTATAATAAAGATATATCATAACTAATCAATGACTTAAAATTATTTATTGCTCAAATGGTGTAACAATAAATGTTGAATGTGATTACATTGTAGTCATGTAATTTGTCGTTGTTATTAGCTATCAGGTGTATGTCTAATTCGAACGAAGCGAGCAAAACGAGGAATTCCTCGATCAGTATAGCCGTTATAACGATATTGAATAGTCGAGCCAATAGCAGGGGGAGACTGCCGCTGTTGATCATTAAAACCTGAGCCTATTTTAAAGGTGTCATTGGTTGATGTTTTGACCCACACCGCCCCCATCATACCTTGGTATTTCCCATTACCTTCTTCATAGCCAATAATGATCGCTTCGGCGTCTTGGTGGTTTTTGAGCTTTAATAAATGTTCAGTGCGACCAGCTGTGTAATTATTTGATTTATGGTGCAGCATTAGCCCTTCGCCGTCATGACTGCTCACAATATCTAACCATTGCATTAAGATTGCCAAATTATCGAGAGATTTATGCTCAACCCATTGCAGGTGTTTGATTGGACGATGATTATGATCCCGCTGTTGGTCAATCAAGGCTTGCAATTGACGGTAGCGTTGTTCAAAAGGGGCAGTGTTATGCGGCAGATCAAACACCATGTAATTAACCCGCTGCCACGCCTCATGGTTGGGGCTACTATCAAGCACAATGCGTGTTAATGCTTGAAATTGACCGCGTTCAATCCACAGTTCACCATCAAGCGGTATTGACGGGAAATTAGCATAAAACCAATTAGGCGCATGGATGATATTGCCTGTTTTTGTCAGCAACTGGCTACCATTCCAATAAGCACGAATACCATCCAGCTTTTCACTGACTAAATAATCCGCAATAGTAAAATTGTCGTGGATTTGAGCATCATCACTGTAATGGACAGCATTGAGTTGATCACTGGGTAAGCTTTTAGCCAACATCAATGACACCTGCTCTGCAGTAACAGGAAAGCTGAGTGAAAGGCTAACCAAAGCGGCAATTGAGGTTAATCGTTTTCCAATGCATTGAAAGTTATGCACATTGTAATGATTGTTACAGGGTTGGAATGGTAATGATGTCATGCTATCGATCCCTCGTGAACATTAAGACATAACAGTAAATAAAGGGGCTAAATGGGTAAATTACTGTGTCCTGTTTTTAGTTATGTTTGTGCTAGTGGTGGAACTACAGAATGTGAATCAAGTTACAGTTACATTATTTATGTGTTTGAGGTGCTAAATAGGAATTAAGTATGTTGAGTATCAATATAGTCAAAATGCTAAAAAAAGGTTATTTATTGACTGTATTTATAGGCAAGCTAAGGTAAAATTTCGTCATTATTGAGCTTTTCATACGGTCTTTGCTGTAATGCAACCTTCTTTATCTGGTTTTTTTTCTCGCGTTAACACGTTTTTAGTGTCTAAAAATATCAAGATTTCGTTTCATTGTTATTTTATTCATGCCATGAGTTTTATGGCGCTCGGATTGTTTTCTTCGTTGTTAATTGGTTCAATTCTAAACACTATTGGTATTAAGTTATCAATCCCGCTGTTAAGTGATGTTTTATGGCCAATAGCAAAACAAATGACAGGGCCGGCCATTGGTGTTGCGATAGCTTATGCACTACAAGCGCCACCATTAGTGTTATTTTCCTCTACCATTGCTGGTGCTGCTGGGGCGGCAATGGGAGGGCCCGTGGGTGCATTCGTTGCAACCATTTGTGCGGTTGAGTGCGGTAAAGTTGTTGCCGGAGAAACCAAGGTTGATATTTTAGTGACGCCAGCCGTTACCGTGTTAGTTGGCGTTTTTATTGGCAGTTGGATTGGACCCTTGGTTGGCGCTGTTATGACCCAATTTGGTCAATTAATTATGTCGACAACCCAGTTACAACCATTACTCATGGGCGCGCTGGTGGCGGTATTAATGGGCATGGCACTAACCTTACCGATAAGTAGTGCGGCGATTGCAATTATGTTGAGTTTAAATGGGTTGGCAGCAGGGGCTGCGACGGTCGGCTGTGCAGCACAAATGGTTGGTTTTGCGGTTATGAGTTATCGTGTTAACGGCTGGGCGGGCATATTTGCTCAGGGGTTAGGCACATCGATGTTACAAATGCCAAATATTGTTAAGAACTACAAAATATGGATTCCACCGATTATTGCCTCAGCGGTGTTGGGGCCTATCGCGACGGTGGTATTTCATATGGAAAATACACCTTTGGGAGCCGGCATGGGAACATCAGGCCTAGTGGGGCAAATTCAAACATTGATTGCGATGGAACAACCTGGTGTGAGCAGTGGTTATATCTATGGATTAATTGTGCTGATGCATTTTGTTTTACCTGCTTTGATTACACTTATTGTCGCTTATATAATGCGCCGTCAGGGCTGGATCAAAGACAGTGATCTTAGTTTAAAATTAAGTTGATCATGATTATGGCTAACGCTTAGCAAGGGTCGATATTTGTTGTTCTGCACAGCGAAAAAAGGCATCGGCTTGGCGTTGGCTAGCAATAAAAGTAAAAGGTTTCAGCCCCTCAAGGTGTAATGTGGTGCGATAGCTGTGGGTCTTAAATGCTTGAGTAAAACGTTGAGGGCTAAAATTATCGTTGGCAATGGTGGCGGTATAAATCGCTGTTTGGTTATTAAGCCGTTTAAATAAGTTGTGGTCGACAATATAGTCAAAGGATGGATGTTGTTCGATATTATCCATTGAATGCTGGCTTAATTCACCTCGAGATGGCGCTTGAAGATCATTGAGATGGTAAATTTTAACATCAAAGTTATTATGCTTATCTGTAGACATGGTGAGAACGGTATTCTCTGGTAAATGTTGTTCTTTTACTGTGAGTGTACATTTAGTTTCTGTCTGACTATAGGTAGAGTTCTCAAGCAAAGGCAGTGAAAATGCTGAAACAGTTAAGGCAATCAGTGATGTGATCATAAACATACCTATATATTTTGCGGTGTATTGAAATCCGTTAAATTAATCCTAGTGTGGTTGGGTAATATTTATGGACTAATATCACAATATATTACGGTTGAAACACATTATTAAAATTAAGAATTGGCAAGGGATTGATGCGAATTAACTAATAATTAAGATATTTTATAAACAATAAAAGATTATTTGATGCAAAATTAACAATCTATCCCAGTGAAAGTGGTAACTTCATTGGTAGATAAAACTATTAGTGATTCTTAATCCAATAAATAAAATGGAGAAAGTGATTATGTCTACTAAGTCGACGAGTAAAACCCCTTTGCTGTTATCTCTTTTAGCACTCATCGCTGGTGGTGCAATTGGTTATGGTGTGGGAATGAAAGTAGAGCAGAACAGTAGTGCACCTAGCCTACAAGCTTGTCAGCAACAACTGCAGTCTCAAACAGATCAGCTTCAGCATAGCACTGAACAATATCAAGCATTAGTAACAAAAAATGAACAGCAGCAACAACAGTTAGCTCAAGCAACAACAGAGTTAGCGACAATGACTGCATTAGCAGAAAAACAAAAAAAGGACTTTGCAAAACAACTGGCATCTTTGGCACAAAAAAAGCAGCAATTATCTGTAAGTCAAAAAAAATTAGAAGTGACGAAAAAGAAACTAAATACTGAAGTTGTTAAGTTAAAAACCACCACTAATAAACAGCAAGTGGTGATTGATAAGTCGCAGCAGTATTTTAAACGCCAAGCAGAGATGAAAGCGAATGTGGAAGCCACTCAAGCACAAATTGTTGAATTAACCAAAACAACAAAAGGCTTTAAAAAGGCCTGTGACGAGTTTAAATCAGGTAATAGTTGGAATTGGGTATCACAAAAAGACTGTGATAATTATGAACAACAACTGGGGTTATTAAAGACTCAACAAGCAACGTTAGCTTCTCAGCAACAGGCTTTAACGGCTATTAATAAAGAAATAGGTAATAAAGAAATAAGCAAAAAATAATGTTTATTGTTGTTACTAAATAAAAATAGCTGCAATTGCAGCTATTTTTGTATTTGTTATCGCAGTATATATCTAGTGACCAATTGGGCGCGCAAGTGAGGTTGGAAAACCACGCTCTGCTGCTAATTTTTCAGCATAACTAACGATTTCATTGAGGCTTAATTGCTGAGCCACAGGAAATGCGTTTTCACGGGTTTGCGGTAGTGGTGACTGAATTAAATCCAATGCTGCCAGTTGTTCAATGATCGCGTCAGCGACAGATAATGCCGATGAGGCTTTAACAATTTCAGAGCGAGCATAGCGTTGATGTGAATAAGAAACATCAGCGGCACGTAAAGTTGGATCATTCCCTGGAATTTGCTGAGCACCAAATAAAGGTTTACCACCAACCGTCGCTTGATCAAAGTGATTAACAAACTGTGCCATGTGGTTAATGGCGCGTTGAGTGCGCTGTTCTATTTCTTGTTGCGTCCAATGTTGCTGTAATTTCTCTTTAAAAGATGCGTCTAATTGTGGTTGAGCACTATTACCATTGGATGCAACTAAGCCATTCTTAAATAAAGTAATATCTTGCGTCATACCGTGAAGTTGGAAGAAACCGTCAGGGTAAGGTGTTAATTGAGCCATACCATTAGGCGTACCACGTTCACCATGGAAAATAACTTCTGGCCATTGGGCATCACATTGTGGCCAATGGGTAACATAGGCCGCTTTAAATTCCACCATCCGTTGACGGGGGATATGTGCTAAATCATCAATTGTTCCGGTACGATAGCCGCCAGCGTTAACCAAATAATCGACATTAATCTGTTGTTGGTGATTAGTCGCATCTTGATAGCTCACTTGCCAGCCATTAGGTAGTTCAGCTAACGACGTCACTTTGGTATTAGTATTTACATGACAATGCGGTAATCGTTGTAAGGCAAGTGCCAGCGTTGCGGCAATTCTAAACACACTTAAGCCATATTCCTGCACCATGACTAATGGGTATTTAAATTGATCTAAATTAATTGATTTAGCAACTGGGATCATCCATTGATCAGGCGTTAAAGGTTGTTGAGGATTATCGTGTAATGCTAAACGCTCTAAATCACTGCGTTGATAGAGTTTAAAATAATCTTTTGGGTTGCCTAATACACAATTTTTCGCATCGTCTGCAACCAGTGCTTGGTAGGTTTGCTGTAATAATGTTAAACGTGGCAATAAATCATCAGGATTACCCGCGTCACTGCAAGGAATCGCAATAACAGTCGGTCGAATATTTGAGGTGTGCTGGTAAACGCGCAATGTATCAATAGATTGCTTAAGTAGTGTTATACATTGTTGATCTGAGATCTCACGATAAAGGTTACCACCGGCATGTAAGTGACAAATAGGCGGACCATTTACGAGACTTTTCCCTTCTTCAAACAACTGAACATTTATACCTTGTTCAGCTAATCGAAGTGCAATAGTTGATCCTGCTATGCCGCCACCAATAATACCTACCGTGATCGGTGAATCAGCGATGAGAAGGGATGTCGCTTTACTTTCAATTAAATTCATAATGCTTGAACACGTCAATCAGCTAAAAACAATAGGAAGGACTTATTTGATAAAAGCATATGCAATAAATCCCTTGAATGCATGAGTAAACTTATTTTACGTGGTAATACGATAAAGAGAAATAGCCGCTAATTAAAATCCAATCAAAAATAGTAAAGTATTATTTTGCTCATAAATGGTTTCATTATTTAGCATGTTGAATTCTTTATAGGTATTTGTTGCTTATGTGATGGTGTTTTAGCGGTTTTGTTATCTGTTTTTAATATATTAACGCTTGGTCATAGTTATTTTATGAATGCAATATATTCCTTTTAAAAATATTTTACGTATTTTATTGAATAAACATAATCAGAGTTGTCTATATTTTATTGTTATTTTTCAAGTGTTTATATTTTTGTTTGGTTGTTATTATTTATTTATTATGGATTTTTATTTTTTCTTTTGTTAAATTGCATCCTGTTTTTTTGAACTTAAATATAAAAATGTGGTCGCGAATTACATTTCTATGTTGGAATGTCGATCAAACAGCAGTAGTGGTAATAAGTATAATAAAGGATAAATAATGTCTAAAATGAATCTGGTAGTTTTACCTCTTGCACTTCTTGTTTCTGGTGCAGTAAACGCAGCAACTGATAATCCATTCTACGTTGGCGCACGCGCTGGTGGCGTTCATTACGCTGACTTTGATGCGAAAACAGGCAACGTTAACTCTAACCCAACTGACTCTTTCTCTATCGATAAAGATGATTTCGCTGGCGGTATCTTCATGGGTTACAACGTAACACCATGGTTCGCAATCGAATCAGGTTACACTTGGTTAGGCGAAGTAACACTGAAAAATGATGATGCTCACAGCAAAAAAGTTGAGCAACAAGCTATCGATCTTGTAGGTAAGTTTACTTACCAGCCAACTAACTCTATTGATCTTTACACTAAGATCGGTGGTGCATGGCAGTTCTCTCGTTTCCACGATAAAGTAACGGGTCTATCTGATCGTGACGATAGCCTAGTTGCTACAGCTGGTCTTGGTGCAGAATACCACTTCACAGACAACCTTTCTGCTCGTGCTGAATACCAGTACTACCACAATATGGAAGTGAAACCTGCAGAGACTAAATACAACTGGGACGCACACTACTACGGTGTGAGCCTTGTATACGGTTGGGGTGCTCCTGCAGTAGTTGCTCCTGTTGTTGCTGAAGTTGTTGAAGCGACAACTATTCAACTAGAGCCTATTTCTGTTGCAATGCCATTCGCATTTGATAGCAACGAGCTATCTGCAGAAGATAAGCAACGTCTAGACCCAATCGCACAACGTCTTGTGAACTTCCCTGAAGCACAACTTGTTGTTGTTGGTCACACAGATAGCACTGGTGCTGAAGCATACAACCAGAACCTATCTGAGCAACGTGCTCTTACTGTTGCTACATACTTAACTCAGCACTTCAACATTGATCCTAGCCGTGTATCTGCGGAAGGTCGTGGTGAACTAGACCCAGCAGCATCAAACGATACTTCTGAAGGTCGTGCTCAAAACCGTCGTGCTGATGTAACGACTCCTGGTTTTGAAATTGAGCAAGAAGCTGTAGCAGCTGCTCAATAAGTATTACTTAAATGTATTTTTAAAAAGCGCCTAGTTGGCGCTTTTTTTTCAGCTGTTAGTTGCTAACAGCGGTATATTGACTAAGCCTGAACGACGCTTGCTGTCGATAATCTGAGTATTTTTTTCGGACTTATCTTGAGAGTGATATCATAATGTTATTCTGCAATCATAGGTGTTATACCTAATAACTAACCAGAGAATATTATGGCTATTTGGCAACGACCTTTTACGTTAGACGTTTTTAATCAGACCTCTAAAAATACCTTAGTCGAACATTTAGGGATCAAGTATGTTGCATTTGATGATTCATCGTTGTCTGCAACTATGCCAGTGGATTGTCGTACTCATCAACCATTAGGCATGTTACATGGTGGTGCTTCTGTCGTTTTAGCTGAAACATTAGGTTCATTAGCCGCTAATTTTGCAGTGACCACTGATTATTATTGCGTCGGTTTAGATATTAATGCTAACCATATTCGCGCGGTACGTAGCGGCGTAGTAACAGGAAAGGCAACACCATTGCATCTTGGTGCGACAACACAAGTATGGCAGATTGAAATTCGTGATGAACGGCAGCGACTCGTTTGTACCAGTCGTTTAACGATGGCCGTTTTAAAACATAAAAAGCAGTAAACACAATGATCATTAGTTTTTCTCAAGGCAAAATTATTGCGACTCAACATGAAGTTGTTATTCGAATCGAAGGTGATTGCCGAATTACGATGCAGGCACAAGTTGACGAATTAACCTTAATTGGAGGGGCCAATGTGATCACAGCTATTGGTAGTGGTTTGAATTGGTCGGTGAAATTAGATACTGATGAGCAACTGCAGCAGCTAGCCGCTGAGATAGGAATTGCAATTACGCATTACTGATTATTTGAACTATTGTTGGTATTTTGCGATTGAATCTTGATGTTAATCATCACTAAATGGCTTTATTTTTATTTAAGTATGACAAATAAATACCATTTTGGCATTATTGGTGGCTGTGCAGTTAATTGCATCAATAAAAAATCTAATATTAATCAATATAAAGTAAATAGTATGTCTAAAAAATATTTTGCGCTGTTACCGCTTGCTGTTCTTATTTCTGGTGTTGCTCAAGCAGCTCCTGCTAATCCTTATTATGTTGGTGTTCGTTTAGGTGATGCTAATTATTCACACTTTGAACAGAATGGCCATGCATCGAACCTTGGTTTGAAACAAAACGATCTGGGTGCGGGTATTTTTGCAGGTTATAATATTACCCCATGGTTTGCGGTTGAAACTGGTTATACTTGGCTAGGTGATGCGCAGGTTAATCATCAAAATATTAAACAACACGCGTTTGATTTAACGGGTAAAGCAACATGGCATCTTAATGATAGCTGGGGCTTATTTGCTAAAGCGGGCGGTAGTTACATGCTAACGGCTTACCATGGAAATGGTGTTAGTGATACAGATGATCATGTTGTCGGTACTGTTGGTGCGGGTGTTGAATATCAATTAACCGATCACTTATCTACACGTCTTGAATACCAGTACTACCACGATTTAACCTCAAAACCTCGCGGTACTGATTTAAGCTATAAGTTTGATACTAACTTCTATGGCTTAAGCTTGGTTTACAACTGGGGAGCGAAGCCTGTAGTCGTTGATACTATTGCCCCTGCAGTAGCACAAACGGTAACAATTGAGCCATCAACATTATCATTAGGTTATGGTGTTAATCAGTATAAATTAACCGCTGATAATGAAAAAGCACTGCAACCTATGAAGCAGCGTTTAACCCGTTACCCTAACGCTACCGTTGTTGTAACTGGCTATACGTCTAATACTGGTACAGCGGCTTATAACCAAACATTATCTGAAAAACGTGCTAACGCTGTTGCTTCTGAATTAGCCAAATATGTTGCAGATCCTGCACAAGTTACAGCGCAAGGTATGGGTGAACAACACCCTGTGGCTAGCAATGATACTGCTGAAGGACGTGCACAGAACCGTCGTGTAGAGATTACTTCTCCTGCGTTAAAGATTGCAACAGAAGCGGCTTCTGAGCGTTAATCGAACCTAAATGTTGTAGCAGAAATAGCAAAAAGCCAATCATGCAAATAATGTCCATGATTGGCTTTTTTATATGGCTTTTTGTAACAAGAAAGGATTATTTACTTGGTGCGCAAATAGATTTTTTACGTAAACACAAAGACATTATCATGCCAAAGATAGCCCCTTGAGTAATAATGGCAGAACCACCATAGCTAAAGAAAGGTAACGGACTTCCCATTACAGGCAACACACCACTCACCATGCCAATATTAATAAAGCTATATAAAAAGAAACTAAGGGCAAAAGAGGCACTGACTAAACGTGCAAACGGTGATTCCGATTGATTAGCTAACCAAATAACGCGAAAGGTCATAAAGGCGTAAATTCCTAATAGTAATGCGCTTCCCCAAAATCCCCATTCCTCAGCAAAGGTTGAAAAAATAAAGTCAGTGTGACTTTCAGGAATAAAGCCTAAATTACCTTGAGTGGCATCTGTCCAACCTTTACCGCGCAAGCCACCTGAGCCAATTGCAATTTTTGATTGAATAATTTGATAGCCCGAGCCAAGTGGATCTGATTCTGGGTTAAGAAATTGCAGTACGCGTTTTTTCTGGTAGGTTGCCATTACAAAATACCAAGCTAAAGGGATGCTAACGCCAATAATGCCCAACACTGTTGATATTAACTTCCAACTCATGCCTGCGTAATAAAGTACAAATAACGCGTACAAAATGGTAAAGATGGCACCATCAAGATCAGGCTGAATAAAAATTAGTCCAGCCGGAATCGCTGTTATCATCAAACAAATCAGGATTTTTTTAAGTGTTGGACGTCCTGCTTCTGCAATTAAAATCCACGCCATCATTAGTGGCACAGCGACTTTTACCAGCTCTGATGGCTGAAAACGAATCGGCCCAAGCGCTAACCAGCGTCGTGAACCGTTGGTGCTGTCACCGCTAACAAAAACACCCAGTAATAAAATTACCGTTAGCATAAATAAATAGGGTGTATAACGTTGATAAGTGGCTGGCGCGATTGCAGACATCACAATTAGTGCACCAATAGCTAGCATGCCACGAATAAGATGACGCTCAATGATGGGTACACTAAAGCTGCTGGCACTCCATACGGTTAATGAACTAAATGTAATCAAAAGGAGAATTGATATACAAAGAGGCATATCAAGATAAGGACGGTATTTATTCATTTAGTACTACTGTAAGTCACGCGAAATTGCGCATCGATGAAAAGTACCGCTACTTTAAAATAATATTTCTTCGCGACAAGAGATATTTTGCAAGAAAATGTATTTCTGTTGCCGTGAGCTAATAAATGCACAATTTTTACGTTTTAATCGCCCCAATGATAGATATTATCGAATAAAATTTCGGCAAGATCGCAGTATTTACTCCTATGCCTCAAGTATACTAACTCGAAATAACAAAATAGCAGTGGAGTAACAATGGATCGTTATTATTGGGGTGTTGATTTAGGCGGTACCAAAATTGAGTGTGCAGTGATTGAACGTAGCACTGATACTTGTGTAGTACGAGAGCGAATCGCAACAGAAAGCGATCAAGGTTATGATCATATTTTAAATCAAATTGAGACATTGATTAACCACTGTGCAGAGCAATTAGGGCAACGACCTCAAGCGATTGGCTTTGGTACACCGGGTACGTTAGATCCTCACTATGGGGTGATGAAAAACTGTAATTCAACCGCGCTTAATGGCAAACCGCTTGATAAAGATCTGACCAAACGACTTGGCGCTAAAGTGGTGTTAGCTAACGATGCCAACTGTTTCGCCTTAGCAGAAGCACATTTTGGGGCAGCAAAGCGAGTTAAACCCAATGCAGAAGTGGTGTTTGGGATCATTATGGGTACTGGCGTCGGCTCTGGTATTGTCGTAAATGGTAAAGGATTATATGGCTGTCATGGTATTGCAGGAGAGTGGGGCCACAACGTCATCGAACCTAACGGTGCGCCTTGTTATTGTGGACAATCAGGCTGTTTAGAAACGGTGATTTCAGGCAAAGGATTAGAACGGTTTTATTTTGAACAAACAGGAAAAGCACTCTCATTGCCTGAAATTGTTGAATTAGCCGCTGATAATGATCCTCATGCGCAAGCAACCTTGGCAAGAATGTCGCATTACTTTGGTATTGCAGCAGCACAGATCATCAATGTGTTAGATCCTGATGTGATAGTGATTGGCGGTGGCGTGGGTAATATTGATGCGTTATATCAGCATGCTAAAGCCGCGATTTTACCACACCTCTTTAACGGCGAGCTTAATACACAAATAGTGAAGCCGGATTTAGGTGACAGTGCGGGTGTTTTTGGTGCTGCAGCCTTGGTTAAATAAACCACTTTTTAATTGATTATTATCAGATAACAAAAAGGCGTGATAGCAAATTAGTTAGTGTTAATAACTACTGCCATCACGCCTTTTTTAGTTCTTTTATTGTACTTAGCTTGCTAAAATCTGAGGCTTGCGTTGTAAACTTGCAAATAGCATATAAATAGCTGTCGCAAGAAGTACGATAAAGAAGAAGTCCATTAATCCACCAGGTTGTGCCATAAAGCTATTAGCACCAATTGGACCTAATGCCGAGCCAATGCTGTAACTAAATAGCATCACTTGTGTCGCTGCAACAATATATGAAGAATCCAAGTTGTCACACGCTAATGTGATCGCAATTGGGTATAGTGCAAATGCAGACATACCAAGTAGCGCTAATGCTGTGATTAACACGATGTAATCTGGTGATAAGTAAGTTAGACCCATCGCAAACACACCTAACAATGACATTAACGCTAACAGTAATGTTTTGCTCATACGAATCGACAGCTTACTAACAATAGGCTGAATAACCATGCCACCTAAAATGATCGCCGCCATTAACACCCCAATTTGGTTGGTTGTTAGCTCACTTTTTTTCAGTGCCAATGGCATTAGACCATAGATGCTACCCATTACTACGCCTGAAGTAATACAGCCGATAATTGCAGGCTTACTTAAACGTGAAATTTGCTTAAGTGACAATACTTGGTGACCGCTGCTATCAGGCTGGCCTTGCTTGATCAATAATGGTGGTAAAATAGCGATTAGCAGTAATACCATGATCACAACAAAAGGAATAAATCCTTTAATACCGAAATAGCCAACAGCAAGCTGACCAATTGTTGTACCGCCATATAACGACGTCATGTAAAAACCAAGACGTTTAGCACGCTCTTTTGCACTATCGCCAATCAATAGCCATGATTCAACAACGACAAAAATACCTGCAACAGCCATACCTGCAACTAAGCGTGCAAATAACCATACTTCTTTGTGTGGAAACAAAGGTAACACAGCAACCGTTGAAGCTAATAATGCAAGAAAGCTAATAAAGGCGATACGGTGACCTATTTTGGCAATAATAGGTTCAATCATTAATGAACCGATTAATAAGCCAATATAATAGATACTCGCTAACCAACTGGCATAACTACTATCAATATTAAAATTTGCTAATGATAGCGGGATCAAGCTCATTAAGTAGCCTGAAGCAATTGCAAATACAGTTAGTCCCGCAACTGGCACAAGCATGCCGTTGCTTTGGTGACAAGTAGTGGTTTGTTGCACTACCGTACTCTCCACATAAATTCGGTTTAGAATATCTGTCTCTTTTAATAAAAGGAGTAACCCTGAAAGAGTATCACCCCATCAACCAGAAAGGCTGATAAGGTAGAAGAGACAGTGCTGTTTAGGTTTGCTTTCGACTGAAAACGCAGCGATTATTCACGCAACTGAGGCGGGAGTAAAATGAGAAAAACTAATCCGAAACAATGTTTTTAATTATAATGTTATCGATAGAAAAAAAATGATTAGAGTTATGTTTAATCCAATGCATTCAATAGAGTACTTTAAAGGTAAAAGTAGTTTTTATTTAATGAGTTACAATAATTGTGTGGCTGAATCAATCAATTAATAACAACAAATTCATTAGTGTTGTAATTGAGTTTAATGATTGATTTTTGGGTATTTAGGAAGAAAAAAATTAATGATCACCAATAAATTTTTTTCTTAGGGGAGGGTATTTATTGATTGGTCAAAAAAAGTCACTCCATCAGATATAAATTAATAAATAGATGGAAGTGACTATTAAAACTTATGTAAAAAAATATTGTTTTATTAATTAACGTTTGTTTTTAAGGTAACGCTTACGACGCTCTTCTTTCTTCTTGATTTTTGCTTCAGTTTTACGCTCTTCAGCAATCGCAACATTAATCAACTCTTCAGTGATCATCTCTGGATGCTCAAGAGTAATGTTACCCAAAGTACCATTACGTAATTCGTTAATTAAAATAACTGACGTTTTGTGTAAATCAACACGACCACCGCCTTTTAAACAACCACGCTTGCGGCCGATTTCTTCTATTAGTTCAATTTCAGAGTTAGGAAGGTCATCATCAAGGTTATAACGTGATTTGATTAATTCTGGGTAAGCCTTAATAAGGTACTCAATAGTAAAGAAGCCAACATCAATGTAATCCATGGCGGTATCTTTAATCGCCCCTGTTGCCGCTAGACGAAAACCACTGTGCGGGTTCTCTACTTTTGGCCATAAAATTCCAGGGGTGTCAGATAACAAAATACCATTATCTAAATTAATCCGTTGCTGCTGACGTGTAACCGCAGGTTGGTTACCCGTGATTGCGACAGTACGACCAGCAAGGGCATTAATGATGGTTGATTTACCAACGTTAGGAATACCCATGATCATGGTACGAATCTTTTTACCCGCTTCTTCACGCTGTGGCGCAAGTTTACGGCATAAATCCATGATCTGGTTTACTTCGTTTAAGTTCTCGGTCGTGATCGCAATTGCTTTTACACCTTGTTCTTTTTCAAGGTGATTGATCCAAAGTTGGGTCATTTCAGGATCAGCTAAATCACGCTTGTTAAGTACTTTAACAACCGGTTTGCCATCATTAGTTTCACGGAATGATTTGATCAGTGGGTTTTCACTACTAAAAGGAATACGGGCATCTAGCACTTCGATGATCACATCGACTTTCGGCATTGCCTCTTCAATTTCTTTACGGGCTTTGTGCATATGGCCCGGGAACCACTGGATACTCTGACTACTCATTTGATTTATATACTCTTTATTTTTCTAGTTAACCTATGGGATACAACCAGAGGTACTAAAATTTACTGTAAAAGATAGCTGTGGACATCATTTTCTATCCACATTGGTAATGCTGCTATCGCTTACATACAAATACTTATCACTGAGTTTACCATAACTGTTAGGGGATGCTTGCCCGTTAATGTATTTAGACGTTACAGCGCCGTAAGCATGGTTAGTTATTGTTCGGATTTATTTAATACTTTATCTGCTGTCATAAGAGTATGAACAACATAGTCGTTTGGTTTGTGCATAGCCTTGATTCCTTATGCTTAATGGGCTTCTACACAAGGATGATATGTGTTTGAAATTTCTTTGATTTCGGATTTATGAGGGCAGTGAGGTAATGAGGGGGGATAAGCTAGTGGGTATAATTAAAAATATGAATTCCGTCAATTTGATGAATGAAACAATTTAAAGGAATTCATCATGAGATTCATCCGTTTAAAAGAAGTCATGCACGTAACTGGTTTAGGACGCTCAAGTATTTATAACTACATGGCAGAAGGGCGCTTTCCTAAAACAGTATCGTTAGGTGGCAGAGCCGTGGCTTGGGTCGAGAGTGAAATAACCGATTGGATGCTGGAAAGGGTGTCTGATCGTCATGGTTTTTAACAAATAATGAAATAAAAATTTTTTAGCCAGTTAACCTGTCGTTTGGTTTTGGCGTGAGGATTAAGATATTGGGACTTCTTACAACAAGGTTAAAAGATAAAGAATGACTAAGTCTAAAACACCAATGACACCTGCTGCTGCATCACGTATTCAATCATCTCAAGGTAGTTTTGCTGCTCGTGCTCAAAAAGCAGGAGCAACTGGAATAGTAATAAATAGTAGCATAATGGAGTGGGCTATCAATAGCTCACTTTTATCATGAAAAAATACAGTAATAATAAAGATATTCAAAAACTAATAACAAATTTATTACGTAATCAATGGCTTTACACTTCAGGTCGGAAACATGGAAAGTTACATTCTCCTGAAGGTAAAAGAATAACTGTTCCAACTTCACCGAGTGATCGACGAGCATATAAGAATTTTTTGAATGATATTCAAAAATTAACGAGATAATTAAAGTGAATAAAACGCCATACTTTAGCTTGAAAGTATTACTACGTGATTTATCAAAAGCATTAGGGTCAAAGTCTAGATCAGCAAAAGATATAGATAATGCATGTTTAAAATTAGATGTGAGCCCATTTAAATTCAATGAATTGAAAAACTATTTGATCTAAGAAGATATATCAAAATAGTAAATATATTTTTTGCTAACCATATTTTGATCAAGATGAAAGTTTGGAAAAAAGTTATATTAATCTCATGAATGATATTTCTCTTGATGGTGTGGATATAGATAAAGCTCAAGAAGTTTTAGATAAAAAGCTATTATCATCACTAATTTCTCAGCTTTGTATGACAGTATTTGATTCTATGAAAATTACAGCTCAAGATTTAGCATCAAGTGGTAAAACAGCAATGCAATTTATGATGGAGAGATTAAAAAGTGATCGTCATTGGTGCCAATATGCTGATTCTTTGGATTGTGATCAAAAAGCACGTTTTAATGAACGATTATATAAATGGACGCAAGATAGCCCAGAATTACCCGATCTTTCAACGATAGCGTCTTTCGGCGGGCAATATGCTGATTATCATGATTGGAAGGTAATTAAAACTCGATTAATTACAGCCCGTATTTGGGACTATTATTTTGTCACATCTGGCTTGTGTGATATTAATTTTATTAAAACGATTAATATTCAAGACCAATCAGACAACATTATTAATTCATTAAACGTTCTAAGACGAGAAACTACTCATATACAAAAAAATTATGGCAGCTTATATCAAGAGTTATTTGGATTACTGTTGTTTAGACATCCTCGTTATGAAGAACAGAAAAAGATAATTGTTACCTTACTTGAAAAAGTGAATGATTATTTATCAGAATACGATAAAGATAATGAAATGAGTTATTTTTATTATTGGATGAATGGTCGTTATTTACTCCATTGTGGTGAATTAGATGACGCTTTAAAAATGTATGAGATAGCATTTGAACAAGTTTTATATAGAAATAATGAAGCGACTCAAAAAATAGTAAAAGAAGCGATTTTAATAGCGTCTAGAAAACCAACACCAGATAAAACATTTATTAATCGATTACGTAATATCTCTGGATTATTTCATTTTGAAATTTTACCCGCAGAGTTTGCTCATCCTAAAAAGAAGAAAACAGAAGTTATTGAGTCTTGGGAAGTTGATGCCTATGCACAATTCTTCGATTCATTTTTTACAAAAGAATCGTTTTTTCCTGGTGCGGTATACCCTGATTTTTCAGCAGTCCCTTATGGTATCGTCCTTGATGATCAACAATATAAGTTAGATATTAAAAATCCAGATAAAGTTATCTCTGTTGGTATGGAAGATGGCTTAGTTAAGCGAATGCCACAGTTAGTTTATTATGCTTGGAATGCAAATGAAGATTCTGTTGCTGCATTAATTGAAGCTGGCGCACATGTTGATAAAATAGCAAAAACATCAAATGAGAGTGCACTCCTGAAGGCAGTGCAAGCAATGCAAGTTAATAGATTCCCAATTAAAAACTTATCAGAGTGTATGTTTAATACTATCGCAGCAAAGCGACATACTTCAGAAACAGTAAACTTAATCACAGCTAAACGAAGACTAACAGCACTAGGATGTGCGATTCAAACTGGACGATTAGACATCGTAAAAAAAGTTGTTGAATTAGGGGCTGATATCGATCAACAACACGATGTTGGTTTTGAAACACCATTATTCACAAGTATTGGGTTGTTGATTCATCATAAGCGTCCAATAACAGCGGCGATTCATGTTGAAAAGACTAAATTTAGTGGCTTAAATTTACGATCACTTATGGCAAATAACGTTGGTTTTGTCCCACATGATAAAGAAGGGTTAATTCAATATCTTCGTGAAAAAGAAAGCGACGTTATATATAGTTCGATAATGGATAAGATTAAAGCGATTGAAATTGATAGTATTTTACAGAATACGTCGATTGAAGGTTTCCGTAACATCGCTAAATATCTCATTGTTCAAGGTGCTGATGTAAATGCTAAGCATGATACATCCCTTAAAGGATTTACACCGTTGATGCTCGCAGTAGAGTTAGATGAAGCTGAATTGTGTGAGTATATGCTAAATGCGAACAAAAAAGGGAACATTGACGATACGTGCTTTGATCCTCAAACAAATCGCCGTTATACCGTAAGAGAAATTGCAGCGGCATGGCAGTCAAAGGAAGCACTTAAAGTGTTGGCTCTCTATTGATTAAGTAGATGTTTAAAAAGCTTGTGATGTGAATCACAAGCTTTTTTTTGTATTAAATATAAAACGAGAACAGTATCATATTCACTGAGATTCATTTTTCTTATTATCTATACATAAATTATAATCCAATGCGATGCATAGTAGTTAACAAAAAGTTAACTATAGCTTAGAATTTAGACATTATAACTTTTATGTTTTATGAATATAAAGCAACTTATTGAGTAATGTTTTATTTGTATATATTTGATTAATTTTTAGTTTAAGATCTTGAATAAAAAGGGTAGTCTCTATTCCAAAAAGATTAGGTGATTTTTCCTTAATGTGTGGTGCTAATAACAGGTATTAGCACATTTAGATAATGAAACTGTTAAAGTAGAGCGATTAGATGTATGAGTAAGTTATGATATTAAAAGAAGCGTTAAGCGTACTGTCAAAGTCATCTCCATATGCAGTATCGACCGAAAGACTCGATCAAAAAAAGGATCAACTCGATGATATAAAGGCATATCTTTATATAGATATGCCAATAGCAAATGATGTTGATAAACTAATATCAAGCTTTTCTTCTAATAAACCAGAAGTATTATTTCTTTGTGGAAGTAGTGGTGATGGTAAGTCTGAATTACTTACGGCTTGTAAAAAAGAATATAAAACAAGAGCAAAGTTTCATTTAGATGCAACTCATAGTTTTGATCCTTGTGAAAATGCGATTCAGACTCTAGATAAAGTTTTTAATGAGTATTTATCTCAATCAAAGCCCTTAGTTGTTGGTATTAACACAGGAATGCTTGGTAACTACGCTGAAGAGGGAAGTAATGAGAGATTTAAGTCTGTTATTAAGAACTATTTAGAGTCTGGAAATGCTGAGAGTGGGTTTTATTTTATAGACTTTGAGCGCTACCCAAAGTTTGTTATTGATGATAGTGGCTATTCATCGGATTTTGCTGAAAAACTATTAAAAAAGCTTACAGCTAAAGAAAATAATTTAATACGCCAAATTTTTGATAAGGACAAGTCTGAATACTTAGACTGTGAGTCCCGAAGATTGCAAGCAAACTATGAACTTTTAAGTCTTCCTGCCGTTCAACGTACCGTCATAGATCTATTGTTCAAAGCTCGTTTAATGCAAGATCAATTTGTTACAGCGCGTGCTCTACTTGATTTCATATTTATGCTGCTCGTTGGTCCCGGCTATTTGTTTGATAACCTTTTTTCTGGCGGTGATAATGAGTTAGCGAAAAAGATTGTTGATTTTGATCCTGCCCATTTACGAACGAAGAAAATAGACAGATTTATCTTAGCAAATGATTTAGGCCTTTCTGATACCGAATTTGAAGAGTTTAAATCTCACCTGCAGGATCTTGGGATAGAAAAATTGAAATCTAGTAATTCATATTTAAGATTATTTTATATCTTAAAAAGTGAAGACTATGCCAATAACTATCATGAGCGGTTCTCTCAAGACTTTAATCAGTCGTTAATTGACGAATACATTAAGATTTATCAAAACCATCGAGATTATGATAATAGTGATGAGTGTAGAAGTATAATAAGAGATTTTTGCAATAACACTTTGCGGACGGCTATTAGAAAATATAACAATCGTAATGCACCAAATCTACGAACTGGTCAATATTTGATTTCAGAAAAGAATGGTTATCAACTAGTTGGAAAATTGGATATAACACCAGATTTAAAAAGTGTACCTAAGCAGCTCATGACTCAAGTCTCTTACTTTACAGCTTGTATTAGTGTCGGTAGTGAAAGCCTAACTTTGCCCGTTAATATAAACTTACTACAGCTGATGAAAAGAATAGTTGATGGATATCGACCTAATAAACATGACAAAAATACAGTAGTACTGTTGGACGAGCTCGTAGAAGAAATATCGAAAATAGCTAATAAAGAAAAAACACTACACATCATTAATGGGGAACAGCATATTACAGTGACCGATGATGAAGATGATAAGTATGCAGTGAGTGGTCTAAATAATGATTAAACAAAACCTTATCCCTCCTAGTAACAATGCTTTTAGCTCATTTTTACCATTGAGAACGAAAGATAAGCACTATAAGTTCTGCTGGGACTCTGTATTAGGGTACTTTGTACACTTGTTATATAACAAATCTCTTTTTACAAAAGATATAGATGACTTTAAAGGTTTATGTGAAAAAAGCTTTTCAAAAAAACTAGAAAGAGACGACATCAGTCTTTGGAATGTTATAGATAAAATGTACTTCCATAATGATGAATTGTTTAAAATATCACCAGAGCTACTTATTTTTAAAGCGACTAAAGAAGAGCTTGACACTAATAGTAAGAAGCTTGGTGATATGTATGCGGGATTATTGAATGGTTTTACAGTTGAGAGCACTTCTGGCGTTAACCTTAACTTTCTTGAGCGAGAGATTAAAAATGAATTTGATAAATTTCATGTCTCAGGTAAAAAAGAACCACCTAAAGTAGCTCAAACCTATCTTCCTTTTATATCTGAATATTTTAAAAAAGATTTAGAATTTCTAAATGAAAAACCTAACTATCTTCTTCATAACTTTAATGAAGTTATACGGCTTTATGGGTTTCTCTATATTTCTCAGATGGCTCTAAATATTAAAACTTGGGCGTATGGTGAGCCAACGAGCAAACCTTGCTTTTTTATTGTTGATAATGAAAAAGCAAGTGAGGAAAGGTCGCAAGTTAAAAACTATGGCTACGCCCAGCTACATGATTATTTGGAATATTTATTCCCATATCTTTTTATGAATGAAACTTTACAAGAGAAAAATAGTGTAAAGCCGTTATGGAAGCTCTTTGAAGAGATTAGTGGTAGTCATATTGATGAATTAAACCAATTTGGTGAAGCATTCATTGCTGACCGAATTGAAAAGAAATGGTACAACAGCGAGCAGGTTTGGCAATACTGTGAAGATAAAAAAAGTCTTTTAGAACAGTTACTTAAGTTATCTCATGCTCAATTTGATCGAAAAAGCGGGCGCTTAGCTTCTGCTAATAATACTGTAGTAAAATGCACATTGAAAAATATTCTAGATCCTTTTATTCAAAACCGAAAGCGTGGGGGGAATGTATTGGTGTTCAACCAAGACTACGTTGTTTTGCTTACTAACTTAGCTATTGGTGGAAGAGATAAACTTCGTTTTCACGAAGTGATTAAAGAGTTTGAAGCTAGAGGGATCTATTTTGATAAACAGAGTCAACAGAACCTAGTAGATTTTTATGAGCGTATGGGCAACGTAGAGAGAATGAGTGATAGTGGAGATGCAGTATATGTCAGACCAACAGTTTAATAAGTTCTTAGTCTCCCACTTTAGTCAATGGGCCGAAGCTGAGTTAAAAGTCGGTTTCCGCTACCAATTCACATCTCCTGACAACGAAAAAGGCCAGAGTTTATATCGTGCCTTTTTGGACATTTCAAATAGTAGTATTGAAATTAGAGGAATTGAGTTAAAGACCATTAAGTATGGAAGCGTTGAGCTTATCCCCGTCTGTGAAGGTGAGAATTTTACCGAAAACTATATTGCTCATTTGCGTGACGAAGTGTCAGCTATGGAAGGTTCCGCCAAAGGTACAGCATTATTGATCATCCATAACTCTATGCTAGATACTCTTCGAAATTCTACAGAAGATGTTGCTCAAGCTGGTTTCGTTTGGTACCCAGAAAATATTAGAGATTTATTACATAAAGAAATTGATCCAAATGACGAGAAAGCAAAAATTTCTGAGTGTTTGCTTAACTATCATTTTGATGAAATTCAAGATGACAATGCAACGATGTTTGGTTTTGAAAAACTGTACGACGCCATTGCTGACGGAGATTTACAATTTCATGAGTTAGGATTGTTAAAAGACGACCAGCTTTCGCAAGAAGGCTGGGAAGGTGAGCAGATAGCAGAGCGTCTAAAGGAAAACAAAACGCTTAGTGATAAATTAGACTTTATAACACATCATTTTGCTAATGAATTACAAGACAAACTTGCGGCATTAGATTTTAGTGAAAAGTTTATAAAAAAACACTTTCCTGATGAGAACATTGAGCAATATAAAGAAAAATTAGACTTGGGTGAGTGCTTTGCTGAACAAGAAAAAAATCGAACAAATCTATTAGAATTAGAAAGTGTTACATCGCACCATACGGACTTTTTGAACAAATCTAAATCAGAAAAAGGGGCCGGAGCTAGAGAAAAACACATAGTTCTATTATTAGAGTCTGAACAAGATGAATTTGAACTGGATCTTTGTTTCTTGAATCAAAAGCTAAGAGATAGCTTTTGCAAAATCCAGCATAATCAGAAACAGCCACCAATAAACATAGTTATTAAGAATTTAGGCGGTGTTCGAAGTCGAGCTCTACTTACTGGTGCATTCGATGGGCATCCAAGATTCTTTACTTTTCAAGTCAAAACAGATAAACCAAAAGAAACACATAAATTTAGAGTTTTAGTCATTAGAAAAGATGCTTTTTTCATAGATGCGTTTAGGCACACTTACTTAATCGATCCATTAAAAAAGTGGGTGACACTTCAGACTGATGAGCAAAGCCTAAAAATTAGTGATCTTTTAGAGCAAAGTGTTATGACAGAAAATGGTCAAGTGTTTGATACATCTGTTACTGGACTAGTTGATTTTAAAACTTTTGCGAGAGATTCTGATGACATCCGCTTTACTGTGAAATGTGGATTTAGCGAATTACAGTTCAATGTTGAAGGTGAGGTTGCTGATGATTCATTATCACTTCCTTTAATGTTGGATCAAAGTCGCTTTAAATCCCTTTTTGATGATGGGTATTTTGGTCGCTATAACCGCGCTAAAGAGAAAATACTCATTGATGAAAAAGAAGTTGCTCCTAAAGGAAAACGCCTCTCACTCCTTCAGCAAGAAGCTAAGTTGCTTGATGGTGGACTTTTGGCTTCGAGTGAAACGAAAGGTAATCTTCATTTAAGTGATTTGGACGAAGACTTCCCTATACTTTTTGAGGCTTATAAAGGGTTGTTTGAGGCTTTGACACGAGATAAAACGCTACTCAGTTTATCAAGTTGGGGAAGTAAACTTAACGAATTAGTCAGTTGTGTAGTGATTGCTTATCAAACTGCAATAGACAAAATACCATATCATGCACCTCTACATGAAAAACATAAGATGCTAATGAATATAGGGTTTTCTGATATTGAAGGTGAGACTTTTATCACGCCTTTTCACCCATTAGTATTAGCCTATAATTCTAATTTGGCTAAGGTCTTAAAAGAGGATAAAGACGGTGCAAAGAGTTTCGTAAAATTACCTCCGATCACGATTCAAAGGTTAACAGCACAAGGTTTGCTTCCATTTGTCTATGACCAGATTAATGAATTTGCATATAACCATGTAATAAAAGAAAACGTATTTTGGTCAAAGCTAATTCCTCAGAAAGATAGTAGTTATGATTATGTGCGCAGATTAGTTACGGACAAGGTGAGTAAGTTCTCAGTCGCTTTTAAACATCTATTTGTTGCGGGCAGTAAGACTACATTGATCATTAATTCTGTTAATAATGGTGAAAACAAGGAAATTTTCTTGGGTTTGATCGATTTCATCAAGCAAAAGAAAGACAAAGTTACCAATATTCACGTTAATTTATATGACAAGAAAGAAAGTGATAGTTGGTTCGATAAGTTTGCTGATGCGGCAGGTAATGACGAACTAAAAGACTTATGTGAGTTAAATAAGGGGTCAGCTAAAGGACAAGCAGATAGCATTATTGATCTGCTTAGAACGCGTTTAACTTATAGTAAATATAAGCATGAAGATGGCGGAAAAGAGCAAGCTTATGCTCATATGAGCTTTTTTAAAAATAATGAACGTGTTCAAGCTACAGATGTAGATGTTTTAAAACAAGTTACGGGTGTAGTCAGTAACGGACTTATGCCTGGAGAAGCTGCTACCAATAAAAACGGCAGTTATTATACAGCATTTGGTCTACAAGGTGTCGATCTTAACAGTGCTCCTCAATTGAAACTAGCAGCTAAATACGGCGGGCTAGTTAAACCTGCGAAGCGACAACATGAAGAGTATGGTGATGCTAAATCGCAAGCATTAGTCGTCACTGAAAACTTCAAGGTACTTCTAGAACGAGCATATGAGAATTCTATTTGGACTACGATCATTGATCCTAAGGTGACACTAGAGTTCTTTGAAAATCAAAAGAATATGGTTCTTATTCATTATTCTGATAACTATACTAACTCAGTTAACTATGATGCGATAACAGTCACTAAGCAAACAGATTTATATCATAAAGTGCTCGAAAATGATGAAGGTGGGGTCATTGAAGAGTTTAATGCCTTCAACGGAGAGTGGTTACTCAATTTAGTAACTGCAAAAGACAATGAACGTAAAGAGAAGCGTGGAATTATCTGTGCTTACAAATATATTAATTGCTTAGTAGCTGATTCAGATATTATTTGGGTTCCTCTTTCTATTGCTGAGATTGTTCGTGTAGCCGGAAATCTCGGTTTGAATATGGCAGATAGCGATCTGTCTCGTCATGCACAAGGATTTAAAAAAGGGGTTATTTCAGACGATATACTATTTGTCGGGTTTAAAGGCCAACAAATGATCTTACTGCCTGTTGAAGTGAAAACGGGCAAAAGACAGACACATAGTAAGGGAGTAGAGCAAGCTCAAGAATTGAAAAGGTACTTCGAATCGTTATTAGGGCAACAGAACCTTGCAGGGAACCTTTACCGAGGACTATTCATCCGTCAAGTCCTAATGCAAATAGATAAATATAAGCTCTATAACGTTTACGAAAAAGGCTATTTTGACCTTATCGAAAAGAACAATGCTTATTGGTTGCAGGGCGATTACCAACTGGCTGAGCTGGTGGACTATCCTGCAGGCTTCTTGTTCGTAAACGTAGAAGATCACGATTTTAGTAAAGCTTCTTTTATGAAGGTACATGACATACTAAAAATAGAGTTACCTGCGGGTAATTTGGGTCACTGGGTAAGAACGCCAATGCGTACTTTATTCACAGAGCTCACACCAGCTAAGCTTCATCATATAGATGCTCGTTATATTTTAGAAAAGGGATGTACTATTCGCTCTCTAATAATTGAAAACGAGCCTGAAAAGTCAATTGACGAAGTCGATAGTGACTCTAAGTATGAGAATAAGCCTGGCGATGAAGCTTTAATACCTAATGATAAAGAAGTTCAACCACTGAATGAAACGGTAGTATCGGTTAGAAAAAGAATGTCGACGGAAGAACTAGAGTCAATCTACCAGCAAATTATTGATTGTTATTACAGCCATAAAATCACGTTGCTAAAGCCGGACAATGTTGAGCCTTATATTGAAGGACCTGCTTCTATTCTATTCAGGGTTGGATTGAATTTGGGGGATAAGCCGGAAAATGTTTTTGCTAAGTCTCAGTCGTTAAAGTTGGCGTTGAAGTTAAGTCAAGAACAGGATATTGGTTTCGATATTGATAAAGGCTGTATCACTATAGATGTTCCTAAGAACCAAGAACAACGCTACTTTGTTGATCAAAATGATATTTGGCCGAACTGGAAACGTCCTGAATCTGCACTTGAAATACCGTTAGGTGAAGACCGCTTTGGCGAAGTCATCAAACTTAATTTTTCGTCATCGAACTGTCCTCACTTATTGATTGGTGGGACCACTGGTAGTGGTAAATCTGAAGCTTTGAATACGATCTTATATGGAATGGTTGAACACTACGGTGCTGACGAGCTTAAGTTAATGCTGATAGATCCTAAGGGAACAGAACTTAATGATTTTGAGCGATATCCGCATTTGATTGGTCGTATTGGTTTTGATGATGAGGATGCATTGGAGCTGCTTAAACAAGCTGTTGAAGAGATGCAATCACGTTATAAGAAGTTCAAAGCCCAGAGTGTTCGCTCGTTACCTGATTACAATGCAAAGGTAAGCGAAGAAGAGCGAATTCCTTGGTGGGTTTTGGTTCTTGATGAATATGCAGATCTGACTTCTGATAAAGACATGAAGAAAGATATCGAAGCTGAACTGAAACGTTTGGCACAAAAAGCCCGTGCAGCAGGGATTCACTTAATTATTGCTACCCAAAAACCTAGTGGTGATGTAATTAGCACAAATTTGCGTTCTAACTTACCTGCTCAGTTAGCCTTACGAGTTAAAAATGGCATAGAAAGCCGTGTTATTTTAGATGAACAAGGCGCTGAAGTACTGAATGGTAAAGGAGATGCTTATCTAAAGTCAGAAGGTAAGTTAGTAAGAATACAGTGTGCAAGAGTGTGTATTTAATTAATAATTAAATTTATTTTGATAAAAATCAGAGTGTTGTTGTTCATTTTAGTTAAACACTCTGATTTTTAAAACTATATGGGTTTGTCTATTAAATTATACTGTCGCTAAATTGGGCTTTCCATATCGATATTGACACACGATATTTTTACAAATAGTTAACACTGGGTTCTTTGATTGTGATCTTGCTGCATGTCAGCATCTAAGTGATATTTATAACCTCATATCTGTTCAATCATCGTATTGTTCCTTTTATGTAAAAATTTTTATTTAAAAAGATAACTTTATTAAAGTATCTATACTTTTTGATTTACTTAACAAATATGAGATCCCTCGATGGAGGTGAAGTTTAAAGTGGTAGTTAAGCTCATCTTCATTTATTTTTCCGAAGTCTTTTTTTATTCGTTGTCGTAGCACTGCTAAATAAATATCTGAAAATTCACCACCAAAGACTTTCCACGTCATTTCTACGTTACTATTGGTGATAATATCCTCATGCGGTGGGATACTTTCTTCTTTTAGTGAAAGCATTAATGCCCATCGACAAAGAACATTCCAATTATCAATTTTAGTTTTCTTCTTTACGGTAACTAATTGGCCTTTAGCTTTTTCCGATAAGCGAACAGTTTCAATATTCATACAGATTCCCCAAAGTAGCCTTCAATAATTGTCGATGTCTTCGCACTTTCTTCATAACTGATATGATATTCCTTAGCGATAGAGTGCTTTAATTTTTGGTAGTATTTCCCTGCAATCTCTTCATCGGTTGATAGCAGTATTACTTGTTCAGCTGCTTCTGGAAGATAATTTTCAATAAGCTTAGTTCTATGCTGTCCATCAAGACGTCCCATTGGCGTATCAATGATTGTTGGTATTTCTTTACCTGACAATTCAGCAAGAGCCCAAAGAATTGCTACTGAAAGTAGTTGACGCTCACCCGCAGATAGTCGCTTGGAGTCTATTTCTTTGCTATCAATACCTAAAAGCGTTAATTTAAATGACATTGGGTGAATATTAATTTTAGATATGAGTTCAGATTTTCTTCCTAATGCTCTAAATTTATTACTTATTCGTGCTTCTAATTTTGAGATATTCTCTTGAATTAATTGAGTTTTAAATCCATCAATAATATCTTTCATTTCAACTAAGTGCTCTGCAACCTGTTGGTTTCGTTGGCTTTCGAAGTCTTCAGCATTTTGTTGAATCAATGTTGCATCTAAACGAGCTTCATTGTCATGAAGCTGACATTTACATTGTGCCATATTTTCCATAAGATCATTTAATAAGGCTTTATAGTGATCTATAGCCGCCTCAACTCGACCTTTTGCTTTAATTTGTTCTTTGACCGATTCAGAATCAGGAACGGTATCTAGTTTTTTATCTAATAAAGCAAGGGTTTCTTTTAGATCTTGTTTTTGGCTTAAAAGTACTAAACTTTCACTTTTTTCTGATTCAATTGAAGTTTCAGCAAAATCAAAAATGATTGGATTAATATCTAAATATTGTTCTTGGTCTAAGTTACTTTTTGAGTTTTGGTAGATGGAATCAAGCAGTGATTCCACCTGCTTTGCAATATCATTACCTTGTAACTCCGATAGACGATTTAAAAGCTCATTATTTTGTGTTTTTATATGTTGTTGGGCGTTTTCAAAGCTTTTTGCTTCTATTTCTAAAATTGCCTGTTTTTTTGTCTCATGCATTAAACTATTAGCAATTGCTAATGGCAGTGCTCCTGCTGCGAGTTTTATTAAGTTGTGATCAATGGCTTTTAGTTTTGATTCTGTAGCTTCTCTTTCTAATTTGATTTTTTCAACATCATCTAATAAATTAGCGCCAGAATGTTGCATTTGGAGCTCGATTTCTTTTAGTTCAGTTGATAATTTATTTTGCTCATCTAATGTTTTTTGTATATTAGCTTCTATAGTGAGTAAGTTTTCTTCTAGAAGCATTTTTTTATTTTTGAGGACTTCAACTTTTTCACTCGCGGTTTTATCTAAATTACGTTCTTGACGGCGACGTTTTTGATTATTTAGATCTTTTGATAGCTGAGAGAATAATTCAAGACCTAATAACGCCTCGATTCCTGTTTTTAAAAAATGAGCTGAGCGTATAGGATCTGCTAAATCCTCAATTTTTTCGCCATCAAAAAAGAATAATTCAGACATACTATGAGGGATAAATTCTGATACAAAATCAGTCCAGTTTTCTGTCAAAAATTTATCTAATTCTCCGTTAATTAAAACTTGGATCTTGTCTGTGATTTCTTTATTTGAATTCATTTCCCAAGAACGGATAACCTCGTATCTTTTTGTTTGAGTTCTTTGTGTATGACGGAAAGACAAGGATACAGAAGCTGTTTTATCGTCACTGTATCGATTGATTGCTTGTTTTAAATAGTCGCTATAAGATAACTTCCCACGGTTAGAGCACTTAGCGTTTTTTCCATATAGAGCTAATTGGAATGAATCTAGAAATGTAGTTTTACCACCTCCATTTAAACCGCCAAATAAAACAACAGGTTTTTTATAATCAGTAACATTAAGGTCGATAATATGTTCACCTTGATAAATACCGAAATTGTATAATTTTACTTGTTCAAAAATCACTGGTTGCTTCCTGTTGCAATTAAAGTGTCTACCGCGAGAAATTTTGCATTGCGATTATTAATTTCTTGTTTTTCTATGTCTTTTTTATCGAGTAGAGCAAAAGATTTATTTATTTGGTATATATAGTATTCGTATAGTTTAATTAAGCCATGAACTAATTTTTTTTCTAATGAGAATATTTCATCTGGCTCATAGTCAGTAGTTATAATTTCTGAATAATAAGTACTATATTTTTTCACCTTACTAAGTTCTTTTTTAGCATCTAGTATTTGTAAGTTATTGACAATATTTTGTAGAAAATCGGTTGTTTCCCCAACATTATGTAATCGATTTAACTTTACAATAGCTTCATTTTTTACTTTAGCTAAAGCAAAACGACGAGCATTATCAATACTTTCAAATGCACCTTTATCGATAGTTGTTTCTAATTCATCAGAAATTTTAGCTCTTCTCAACTGATGTTTATATTTATCTTCTATAGAAAGAAGATTTCTAAGTTGCTGATACTTAAGTTCATCTGGATCATTGTACTGTATGCAAAAGTTTTTTAACTGGCTAAGAATACTATGATTTATCACTGGGCTATAAGCTCTTTGGGCTCCTGGATATTTTTTCCCAGTAATCTCTGTATATATTAGTGGCAGACTATCTTCTGCTTCATTTTTGTCATCGACCCATATACGGCGGATTTCTTCTAAGTCTTCTAGAGTTAAGAGTTCAAGATTTTTTACATCTGTTGGACCATATTTACGGACTTCTATTTCTGCTTGAAGTACTTTTCGTAGCATTGATTCTCTAAATGCTTGTTTGTATGGGCCACGAACAATATCTGCAGGTAAATTCTCGTATTTGAAATCTGTATTATCTTCATATTGTGCCAATAGCTCAAAAATATCTTCACTATCAGTTAAGTCTTTTTGTTCACTAAATTCCTTCATACTGATATGAACAGTAAGACTACCATTCATTCTTCTAAAGTCTCTGTTATGTTTATCTCTCGCTATTTTATTGGCTTTTTTGTCTTTGTTTGAATCATTGATATCAATTTCATTACGAAGAGCCAGTAGTGGTATCATCCACTCTTTTTCTTCATCGTTTGCAATCATTGCAGCCATTGATTTATCTTCACCAACCATGGTGCAAACATAGCAGCCAAAACGACTATCACCACAACTTGGTGTTGATTGATCTACAACTAAGGGGCATTCTCCGCCATCGGTAGCTCCTTGGTACATACCAAGTAAGTCTGTATTTTTATAACCCCAAGGGTTTTTTTGTTGTGTTAGAAACGACCAAACATCATCATTCGTCCAATCTTCTACTGGTGTATACACCCAGACGCGATCTAGTTGTGTATTGACGTTTAAACCATCATTTTTACGGGTGTTATCTGAACGATTTTCGATATTTTCCATGCTAGTTGTTCGTATGGTACTTTCGTGTTTACGTGTACCAAGAACAAGAATAGCTTCACCATTCTTTTTTACTACATCTTGAATGAATGTGTTTGATGGGCTGATTTTTAAACGATCTGTACACCAACGAAACTTATAACGTGGAGCAGGGTAGCCTTTACCTATTAAATTAACCCAAAAGCGATTTTCTGTTTTTGGGGTTAGTTTGTGAGGCTGAATTGGTAGATCTTGTTCAATAACTGCTTTCTTCATTTGCTTAAGTGAACGGTCAACCCAAATAGCAACGATAGGGTTTTCAACCAGTGTATCTGTACTGATAACATGAACAGGTTTTGTGGCTTTGCCTTCAGATTTAAGTTCGGAAACAGCATTCCAAATAATTTGTACAATTGCAGTTGAATCTTTGCCACCGCTGTAGCCAATAACCCAAGGAATATCATCTTTTAGGTAAAGTTCTTTTGTTTTTGCTACTAAACGTTGAATTGTTTCTTTGAACCCAAGTTCGTTAAAGGCTGAGTAACGCACTGGTTGAGTTTTTACTGTCATAATTAGTTTTACTTGCTCTGATTCGCTTGTGTGAATTTGGTCTCTTCAATTTTTTCTTTCGTGCTTAAGGGGATTGAGAGATAATGTTTAATTCTATTTGCTGTTAGCTTCATCGCAACAGACGAGTTACGCATGGCTCCATTGACAACACATCTACCGTCCCAATCTTCTTTGTTATTTCTTGACCAGTCTATATCTTTTAATGCTTTAGTCGTTTTCTTCCAAGACGGATCATTCTTTAATAACCAGTAACCGACAATACCTAGGGCTTGAAATGTGACAGAATAAGCATGAATTGATTCTTCTCTTATTTCGCCGCCAGAGACCTGTTCTTTATAAACTAACTGCCAAGCAGGAATTACATCAACAAGATGTTCCCAAAATTCACGAGCGATGAAAGTTTGCTCTTTGTATGTGCTCTCATTGATTTCATCAAAAAGCTCTTTGGTCGCCTTGTTTAATGCACTGTGACTAACTAGTTTTTTTGAACGTTTGCCTAGATTGCTATTTTCCATATGTATCAATTTAGATAGAATTTTACTTTCAAATACGACATTCTTAGATAGAAGAGCGTCTGGTTTTCCATCGTAAGTGATACTCAGAGAACTATCAGTTTTTACCGGGTATAAATTAAGGTCTTTAAATATTTTTTGTCTTTCTGGTAAAGACTTCCCAACAAAAAATACAACTGAAATATTTTCCTCACCAAGTGATGGATCCTGTTTCAGTGCTTCATTAATTGCTGCATTACGGTGTTGTCCATCAGTAATGTAAACTTCTGCATCATCATCGATGGTTAGAGTACCAATTTTTTGTTGGTGTTTACCTCTTCCAATCGGTGTAAATTCAGTTTCGCCATCAATACATGCTGTCAATGCAGAGAAGACATAACTATCTCTATTTTCTAAGATATAGTTACTTATTTCAGGTATACGATCGAGATTTAAAATTCTTTGCGCCCGATCTTTTACTGGTAATGTACTTTCATCAAATGTAAATATACGCTTTAATCTTTTGAGTGGGCACATCACAGTGTAAAATTCGGTATCTGCTTGTATGCCTTTTATGGCTGGGAACGATGTTCCAGAGATTACGTCAGTCATATTTTATCCATAAGTACAATGTTTTCACGAACAATTATGATTGTTCGTACGAACAATTCGTGTAATATACGCTAGTTGCTTATTAATGTCTCCTAATTTGTTAAGGCTTTAAAATGGCTATATATTTAGATTGCAATGCGACTACTCCAATGGCTCCAGAGGTCGCTGAAATAGTTCGAAAGTATATGATTGAAGAATATGGAAATTCAGGCAGTAGGACTCATGAATTTGGAATGATAGCTAAAAAGGCAACAGAGCTTGCTAGACAGCAAGTTGCTGATATTGTTGGTGTTGAGAAAAATGAAGTGATATTTACTAGTGGTGCAACTGAAAGCAATAATCTTGCAATTCTTGGTCTTAAATCGTGGGCAAAAAAACATAATAAGAAGCATATAATAACGACTAAAATTGAGCATAAAGCGGTTTTAGAGCCTATTGAGGTTTTGGAGTCTGAAGGTTTTGACGTAACTTATCTTGATTGCGATGAGTCAGGAGTTGTATCAAAAGAACTATTATCAAATGCACTGAGAGAAGATACTTTTTTAGTTAGCATTATGCATATTAATAATGAAACTGGTTCTGTTCAGGATATTGACGGTTATTGTGATGTTTTGAATGATCATGAAGCTTATTTTCATGTAGATGCAGCACAAGGTTTTGGAAAGTATAGTGAAGCCTTAAAACATGATCGTGTTGATATGATTAGTGTTAGCGCGCATAAGTTATATGGACCGAAAGGAGTTGGTTCTCTTATTGTGAGGCGAAGAGGTTTTAAAAAGATCCCATTGCAACCGTTAATGTATGGTGGTGGTCAAGAGCGTGGTTTAAGACCGGGTACGCTTCCTGTTGCGTTGATTGCCGGTTTAGGGGAGGCATGTTCTTTAGCTAATAAGAATTCTGAAAGGTGGTCTCAACATTGTCAAATTTTAAAAGATAAAGCCCTTAGTGCCTTTTCTGAAATAGGTATTATGGTTAATGGTGAAAATACTGTACCCCACGTGCTTAATTTTTCTATTCCTGAGGTTAATTCTGAGGCCGCAATGGTCGCTTTAAAGGGAATCGTTGCGGTTTCGAATGGTTCAGCTTGTACATCTTCAAGCTATACCCCAAGTCATGTTTTGACAGCGATGGGATTCAATGAAGATCGTATCGATAATGCGATCCGTATGTCTTGGTGTTATCAAACAAAAGAGTTACCATTAGCGGAAATTATTGAAAAGATTAAGCAATACTTATAAATCGCCATGAAGATTTACGAAGCTGCGATAGCGGCACTTAATTTTATAAAAAAACCAGCAACAGCTTCGGCAATCTATGAAACGATTGTAGATAAAAAGCTATATGTTTTCGGCGCAAAAAAACCGGTTGAAGTTCTTAGAGTTACGATGGATAAACATACCAAGAACAAAGCTTTTTCCAAAATGAATGCAGATAGGTATTTTTATAAATATACTAATGGGGAATATGAGCTTCTTGAAGAGTTCCGAGAATTTTCGGTAAATTACGAAGTTAAAGAGCCTTCGCCTGAGGAACTTCAAAGTGATAATTGTTCTGAGCAAATTTTTGAGTTAGCAACTCAGCAAAAAGAGAAGTGTAAGGTTGAAATATTAACATATTTGCGGGCATTATCTCCGAGTGAATTTGAAGAGTTTAGTGAGTTATTTTTAAACAGATATGGATTTAAAAATATGACTGTCACATCTGTCGGTCGAGATGGCGGGATAGATGTGAAAGGAGCTCTAAAAATTGGTATCGCAGAAATGAGAGTTGCGGCTCAGTGTAAACGATATGCTGAAAATAATAAGGTCGGTCGTCCTGACGTTTCTCAGTTTAGAGGTGATATTACTGGAGAATATGAACAAGGTATCTTTATTACGACAAGTAGCTTCACCAAAGAAGCTCAAGCTGTGTCGTTTAAGCCTGGTTGTGTTCCTATTGTGCTAATTGATGGCGAACAATTAGCAGAAACAATTATTGAAAAAGGTATAGGAATTCAAAGGCAGCAAGTTGAAATTTATGACTTTGATGCGGATCTTATATTTAGCTGATTCACTAATTTTTTAGGGAACTCAATGTAAACGCTCTGATTTTTTTATTATGTTTACCTAAAAGTACCTCAAATTCGGTTCGAGCCATCTGAGTTTCCTCAGTTGGTTCAAACTCCATCAACTTAGCTAATCGTTTATCAAAACTCAGCTGTTTTCTATACATATGATGAGATTGAGTCGTATATAGATGCTTATTGAGCAGCGGTGGTCTTCGGCTCTCATTTATGTAGTCAAAGAAATCGATATCTTGTTCAGCCATTTTTATTTTTATGCGCTCAACTAAGAAAGGGACGGAGTTCTCGAAGTTGTCATAAGCGGTAAGAGTCAGCTTACCTGATGTGATATGGATTTTAATAAGATCGATCTCTTCATCAAGTTCACCATACATCTGTAATGCTGCACCAACATAAACACGCAATAATAGTGGTAGTTCATCAATAAAATCACGATGAAAGATCAGTGAATGACTATCGTTTAATAAGCTAGCAGATATTGTTTTATGTGCTTTTTCACATTGAGTGTTGATTAACTTAGTATCAGCAATCGCAAATAAAAGTTCTGTCGCCAAATTAATCGCGGTATTGTATTCACCAAAGAGTGCTTTGATATCTCGTTTTAATACTTCTGGTTGTTGCGTGTAAGGTTTACGTTTTTCAAATAATTCCATTGCAAAGTAGAGTAACAAATCCTCTTTACGATTTTTTTCTGCTTGTTTGAACTCTTCAGTGTCAAACATATCTTGTAGTAGATTGAAGACCTTTTTGTGTGAGCCAATGAGTTCTCTGATTTTTCCAGATTGATCAAATTCTTCATTAGCTGGAATACGCCCCAGATCTAAGCAAGTATGCCAGAAATCATCAAAGAGCTGTTGATGCTGCGCGATGAGTAATTTAGCTTTATCTTTTGCGTCTACTGGTTGGGGGGATGTGAGTTGTTGCCATGTATGATGACGTTTATATTTTTGCTGAAGATAACTTTGTTCTGCTAGTTTATCTTTGAAGAGATAGAAAATACCGGGGGCAACAGCTATTGCTTCTTCTTGTAGATTCCGTTCTAGGTAGGCTTTGATTTCTGATTGCGCATAATATTTTTGGAATGTATTACGAGAAGTAATAACACCATCTTTGTATGATTTAAATTGTGCAATGTAGCTATCATTAGCAAGCATTACAGATACCACTAGTAAGCCAGTAGCTAAATCCCAAGCGCCAAGTAATGCTTCTAAACGTTCATCTTGATCTTCAATAACATTAAGTACAAAGCCTAAATTAACGATATCAGAAGGTGTTTTATCGTTATCTGGTTGAAAGTTAGGATCCCAGCCTATAGCATCTAGCCCATGTGCTTCCAGCTCTCTGAGATCATCACCTCGACCGCAGCCATAGTCAAAAATAGAATATTCACCGTTTAAATAACCATTTTTAACTAATGTTTTCATCGGTGCAGAAAGGTCGTGACGTACAATCGCTGTTTTATGTCTATCTATAGTTGGATCGTCAACAGATGGACTAACCGCTGAGCATCTGAATAACCGACCGTCGACTAACTCATAACCTTTTTTTTCTATAATATTTTGCCAAGAACGTTTGAAGCCAATAATACGAGTATTTTCATATAATCCTGCATTTTCACCTTCTTGAGTAATATTTTTAAAATGTTCAAAATGCGGGTTACTCGGCGTGATCATGGTTTCTTTACGATGCAGAATTGGCGGGTTATCGGAGTTACTGTAATCGGTCACCTTATGTGTGAGCTTAACTAAATCGATATTTACACTTTGCTGTAGGGCGGGGTAAGACTCTGAATAAAAAGTAGGGTAACTTAACAGTGATAGTCGAAAATCTTTCTTATAAAGCTTCACGAGATCCCATTCGCTAACCTTAACAGCTTGAGCTACGGCCGGAATAAAATTTTGTAATGATTCCGATGCTTCAATAAGAGCATCTTTATGAATATATATAGCGTCAGGTAATTGTTTGCCTACTTTTAGTTGTGATATGAGCTCTTTAAATAGTGCTGCATTCATATTTCATCCTTAAATTCTGCAGTTAAGTAGTTATCTTTATTATATCTTTTTCCTGGGTAACGTAAGCCTGTTTTTGGTGATGGCAACATGTATTGAATAAATTGGCTATTATCTGGGCCAATACTGACATGGAGTGGTTTATTATTGCCATAGAAGTAAATGCGATCAAAGGGTAAGTTCTGTACGATATATTTTGCAATAATGCCCATATTTTCTTCAAATCCCTTAACGATAAAATCACAAGCTAAGCCACCACGTTTGCATATAGGGTTGCCTCGACTATTTGTAGTGGTCAACAAATACTGGCCACGGTTTTAGAGGTTAACCAATATAATCGTTCTGATTCATTCGGTGTTAATCCGCCATTATATTGATGTGGTCGTAATTGGCTGTAATAACCAATAATATATCGAGTGATTTCATGTTTTGCTTCAGCAAAACTACGATAGCCAACATTTGGAACCCATTCTGTTTTTAAACTTCTAAAGAAACGTTCCATTGGTGCGTTATCCCAACAATTTCCCCGACGAGATAAACTTTGTTTAATCTGGCATCGCCATAATAATTGTCGATAGTAGCGACTTGTATAATGACTGCCTTGATCGCTGTGGAACATAACCTCTTTAGGTTTATGTCGTGATTCATAAGCCATCAGAAGTGCTTTACCTGTTAATCGACTATCAGGCGATAGAGACATCGCCCAACCAATAGGTTTTCTCGAAAATAGATCGATAACTACAGCAAGATACATCCAACGATTTACAGTCCAAACATAGGTCACATCACCGACCCAAACTTGATTTGGTGATGTAACCGCAAATTGACGATCAAGATGATTAGGAATCGCGATATGTTCCTGTTTTGCTTTACGGTATCGATGTTTCGGTGATTGGCAGCTAACAAGATTAAGGCCTTTCATTAGCTTAGATGCACGATATCTGCTCAAGGCGATGCCTTGAGCAGTAACCATACCGGCAATACTTCTAGCCCCTGCAGAACCATTGCTAGCTGCATGTACCTCTTTGATTAAACAACGAAGTTTAATCAATTCAATAGAAATAGACTTTGGCCGTCTCTGCCAATATTTATAACTACTGCGATGAGCACCTAATACTTTGCATAACGTTGTTATGCTGTGGCTCTTCTTGAGTTTCTCGATTAACGAGAATTGTTCAATGAGTCTGACATCAAGAGAGCAGTGGCTTTTTTTAATATTTCATTATGCTCATCAAGTGTCGCTAACTTCTTTTTTAATTCTCGTATTTCAATTTGTTCAGGTGTCATTGGTGATGCTTTGGGAGCTTTTCCTTGGCGCTCCTCTTTAAGCTGTCGAACCCACTTATCCATCGTAGATTTACCCACATTCATTGCTTGGGCTGCTTCTGTTACTGAGTAATTTTGTTCTAGAACTAATTGTGCTGCTTCAAGCTTAAATTCAGCACTAAATAATCGTCTTGTACGCTTTGTCATAATGTCACCTATCCATGTTATGAGGTGATGATATCACCTCTGAGTAGGTGGCCAAATTTAATGTACCACTACACCGCTTATGATGGACTTGTCCAAGTGACTAATGTGGGTTGCTTCGCTCACGCTCGTCGCAAATTCATGGATGCTAAGAAACTTCAAGGCAAAGGTAAATCAGGTAAAGCGGATAACGCCCTGTCGAAAATCCAAAAGCTCTATGGTATAGAATCGAGGCTGAAAGGGGCGTCTGCTGAGCAACGCAAAGCAGAACGTCAGACGTACGCTAAGCCGATATTGGATGAGCTTTATAAATGGATGACAACTCAACAAGTGTTATCGTCAAGTTCGTTAGGAAAAGCGATAAAATACACGCTAGGCCAATGGCCTAAACTTATCCGTTATATTGATGATGGTCACTTATCTATTGATAATAATCGCGCTGAGCGCGCAATCAAGCCGTTAGTGATAGGTAGAAAAAACTGGTTATTTTCTAATGCACCAAGTGGTGCAGATGCAAGTGCGATGCTTTACAGCATCGTGGAAACAGCCAAAGCCAACGGACTTATCCTTTACGATTACCTGGTCAAATGCATGAAAGAACTGGCGCAACCTGAACCAGAAATAAATGCGCTACTACCTTGGAACTTCAAACACTAATTATATCGCCCCGTGGGTTCATGGGGCGGATACGATAGAGCTGCATTGCGTATTGGTATTTCCAAGAATAATGTTGCTGCAGTCTTACGTTTTTCACTACGGTCTTTAATTATTGTATCGCTTTGCTTATTTGTAAATTAGATCAACTCCCTTTTGCCAAAAGCTCAATAAGTGTCATTTTCGATAATTGCTGTAAGTCCATTAATCCAGCAACATAAGTTGGCGGCATGCCATGTAGAATATTTAATAATGAACTTGATTCAAATTGTTTGATCATGATTTTCTATTCTTGGCTATTTAGTCGGTTAAGTATTTTAAATCTTCTTTAGATTGTTCTTGTTTTTCGTTTTGAGTGATTAGAGTTTGGTGTTTATGGTGCGCTTACACATTACAAAGTAATTTATATATTTATCATTCAATGTTAATGCTGCGTTGGTAGATAAAAATAGATGATGTGCATAATTAAGTTGATTGATTAATGTACCATTTTTCAGGAAGGGAAACTTAACTCCACATGAAATATTAAAAATTGTAGTCACAGATTTGAAATAACTAAGGAAGGTTATCCAATGAGGACAATGAATATCCTCTTACTATTATTAACTTTTGTAGCATCTTATCCAAGTAACGCTGGAAAAGATGATTTACTTTTGCCAGCCACTAACTTTAGTGGGTATATTTTTAGTGACTTCAACTCCGAATCCGGTAATAGTCAGCGAGGGCTAGCTGTTGGTGGAAACCTCGACATCGGTGGATATTCTATTGGTGCTGGCTTGCCCTCAGACTATAGCGATTTTGGCTTGCTCGTAGAAGGGGATGTTAACTTTAGTTTAGGTCGCCTTTATCAAGGGAAAATACGCATTGAAGGCGACGTTAGCGGAGTTAGCAGTTCAGTTATTGCAGGTTTTCCTGCTGGTGTGAGTATTGAAAATATAGCGCTTGAAAACTCCATATTCTCGTCGAAAGAATACTATCAGGAAGTATCACGGCAACTTTCTGAAGCAGAAGTAACCGGTGAGTCAAAATATCAGTGGGGCGGGTTATACCTCGAAGGTGATTGTGCTTCTCCGGTTCAAGTGTTTAATATTGATGGTGCGCAATTTCAATCTGCTCATACTTTTGAGTTTAGCTGCCTTCCTCCTGAAGCAACCATTATCATTAATATGCTTGGTGACAGCACGAAATTTAATAGTGTACAGAGCAAAAGTATGTCATCTCTTGCCGTTCACAGAGAAAGAGTACTTTTCAACTTCCCCGACTCCAGTGAGCTGAAGTTTGCAGGAATAAGAATTGAAGGTCATGTGTTGGCGCCTAATGCAAATATTAGTGCACCACATGGCGATTTGATGGGAACCGTGATAGCGAACCAGTGGGTTGGTTCGATGCACTTGGGCGGGGAGCTGTTTAAAGGGGACTTGACCTCTTTAGTCAGCTTCAATGAACCTCCTGTGATTGAGTCAACGCTGGTTACTCAAGTTACTTGGCCCGATGAATATCAATATGTTGTCGTGGCCAATGACCCTGATCATGATCCGATTACGTATTCGTTGGCACAGTCACCTGATGGTATGGTGATCAATCCAATTACCGGGGTGATTTCTTGGGTTACAACAGACATTCTAGCGTCTTCTTTTGGTGAGTTTCCAGTCGAAGTGATTGCGACTGATGATAAAGGGGAGTTTGACAGCCAGACTTTTGCTGTGAGATTAGATGCTCCATCTAATTACGCCCCTGAAATCACGTCGACGCCTATTACAGAAAGCACCATTGATACGCGGTATAGCTACACGGTCTCCGCTATAGATTTAGACGGGGATGGACTTTCATTCCGTTTGGATAATGCGCCACAAAACATGCTAATCGACGCTGAAGTAGGATTGATTACATGGCCTATTTCTAACGGAGACACAGGTAGTCATCTTGTTAAAGTCGTTGTTAGCGACGGTAAAGCAGAAGATAGCCAAAGCTTTAATGTTAACGTTACTGCGCTGGGTAACAATGCGCCTGTTATCGTGTCTGCACCTATTTCTGAGGTCGTGCTGCAAGATCTTTATCTCTATCAGGTTGTCGCGATAGATGAAGAGTCTCATCCTCTGACGTTCGAACTGTTAGACGCACCAGTGGGAATGGTTATTGATGCGGATACTGGCCTTATCACCTGGAAACCGGAAAGTTTAGAACCACCGGTGACAGTACGTGTTCAGGTTAGAGATGCTCCGGGGTTAACCGATAATCAGCAATACCGGCTAACCGTCGTTTCGGTGGCCAACGAACCGCCACAGATTACCTCACTACCCGTCGAAGTGGTTGCTAAAGAGCGGCCTTATTATTACCAGGTTACCGCTACGGACGACAAGGAGACACAACTGCATTTCAGTCTGGTGCATGGTCATAAAGACATAACGATTGACCCTCTTACCGGAGAAGTGCAGTGGCAGAATGTCTTATTGCCACCTCAAGGGTTTGAGCAAACTAACCAGCAATGCAAAATAATTCAGGGAACGACCACTCGCGTGAGCGGTAGTGCAGATGTTTTTGTCGTGGTGGACGAGTCTGGATCTATGTCTGGAGAGCACAACTGGCTCAAAGACCTAGTGGCTTCATTGGAAGTAGGTCTGGCTGATGCGGGTGTTGGTGAAGACACAGCGAAGAATCATTATGGTCTGATCGGGTATGAACGCGGACCCCGCTATCTGATGGTTGATAGGGAGAAAATGGTTGATTCAGCCGGCTTCAGCCGTTTAGCGGCGCAGCTAAGACTCTATGGCGGAACCGAAGATGGATATCGTGCTATGAAAGGAACGCTGGATACTTACTCATTAAGAACGGACTCTGCGAAGAACTTAATCCTTGTTACAGATGAAGACCGAGATGTCACCTTATCTTGGTCATACCAACAGATGTTGGAGCAACTCAAGTCAACCAGGACCTTACTCAATGCTGTCACTAACTCATCGTTCAGGTGTGACGATGGCAGTTCTGCAATGGGGATGACTGCTGAAGGAATAGGCTTTGTAGCCGATGGCAGTGGCAGTTACTACACCTGTAATGGGGCAAGGGCTGTAAGCGGTTCTGGCGCCAGTATAAGAGATTACGTGAACTTGGCCATTGAAAGCGGGGGAGCAGCCTGGGACCTTAACTTCCTGCGAAGTGGGGGACTTAGAGCGAAGTCTTTTTCTGAGGCGATTGTTGATATTAAGATTAAGGAGATCATAGATCAACTCCCTCCTATTTATCTGGCCGACTTACAAGTTAACCGGATAATGCTTTCAGAAAGCAAGAGTGGATTAGTACATGTAGCTGCGACGCTGAACAATCGGGGTCTGGCAGACACAACGCATCCTTTCGCTGTCGCTTTCTATAGTCAAGGTGTTTTTATTGGGCAGGTTGATGTTCAAAACATAGCTACAGAAAGCAGCCAGCCATTGGTATTAAAAGATATACCAGAAAGCGCCTTGGGTGATGACATTGAAACCATAGTTGTTAGTAGCAATGAGGAGTGCCTGACCGATAACAATGAGACGCGCGCCATGATTGCCAAAGTTAAAGTGACGGATAGTCAAGTGGCAGAAGCTACACAATGGTTTGCGGTTAACGTGGCGGAGAGCAATGAGTCCCCAGTCATTGAACCAGTCCCTCCAATTGTGCTTGAGGTTGGTGAGAAATTCCAATTAGCGTTGAACGTTTCAGATCCGAATGTTGGGGATGATTTTTCATTCGCTCTTGTTGATGCACCTGCTGGCATGCGTGTCAATGGTACCAGTGGTGTTGTCTCGTGGCAGCCAACGCAATCTGACGTTGGGCAGCTGATGGCTGAAGTTGCAGTGCAAGATCTCACGGGTCTGCAGTCGACAACACTGCTTTCATTTGATGTTCTCGATTTTCTACGGGCACCAATAATTATCAGTGAGCCATTGTTAAAAGCGCAGGTAGGGGCGAGTTACTATTACCAGGTGGTAGCAGAGAGTGATCGAAATGTCCGTCTTGTTTATCAGCTTATCGAGTCACCAGAAGGAATGATCATTGATGAAAACACGGGTGAAATTAGCTGGCGTCCGGATCAAGTCAGTGGAGATGGCGGACACAGCGTTATCGTCGAAGTTATCGATGATAAAAACTTAGTTGCCATCCAGTCGTTTGTTATCTTTGCCGTCACCACAGGAGACGCTCCAGAGTTTACCAGCACACCTACAACGTATCTGCAATTGGGCGAAACGTTCACATACCAAGTGTTGGTATCGGACAGCTTAGGACAACCGATAGACGTTAGTCTGCAAGCTTTCCCGGACGGAATGACCCTTGATGCTAACAACTTGGTATTGTGGCAGCCGAGTAAATCAGGGACGTATTCTGTTAGGGTTGCTGCGAGAAGTGACGGAGGACTCGTCACAACTCAGAGCTTCGATGTACAGGTAGTTGAAACTGCAAATCAACCACCACTCATTGCAAGCCAACCAAGTTGGCGAGTTGAGAGTGATGGGGACTTGCACTATCAGGTGCTGGCTTCAGATCCAGAAGGTGAATCGCTGTCATACCTGTTGATGGAAGCATCTGCTGGAATGGTGATAGACACGAATGGTTTAGTCATATGGCCAGCCAGTACACAACTTGACGGAAAGTTCAGCGTACGTATCCGAGTCGCTGATCAGTCGGGCGTCTTTGCGGAGCAAAGTTTTAGCTTTAGTTACTATCCGAGTAACGCCGCACCGGAGTTTACGAGTAGTCCAACAGGTATTGCAGCAATTGATACCCCCTACAAATACTTGGTGTCTGCTAAGGATCCAAATGGTGACCCAGTATCGTTCTCGTTGGCAACGGCTCCTGAAGGGGCTGTGTTAACCGCGTCAAATGAAATCGAATGGACACCAAATGCTTCCCGGTTGGGTACGCACACCTTTGTTGTTGTTGCTGAAGACCCTTTTGGTATGCAAAGCACACAAAGCTTCAATGTTACTGTTCGTGAAGTGTTAAACAATGTTTACCCTGTCATTACATCCGTCCCTTTACTTGAAGCCTTTGTGGGGACCAGTTATCAGGACCTTATTATTGCAGCGGATCCTGATGGTGATGATCTAACTTATCGCTTAATTGAAGCGCCAGCAGGAATGACTGTCTCTAGAAGCGGGACGGTAACCTGGCTTCCTGAAATCAATCAGAAGGGAAGTAATCCCATTACTTTAAGAGTTTATGATAACTATGGTGCATATGCGGAGCAAATGTACAGCATTCGTGTAAACAGCGGAAACGAGCCGGTAATAACGAGTACCCCTGTACTATCAGCGTATAACGGGATGGATTATGCGTACCCGATGACAGTGGTTGATTTGGACAATGATCCTTTACGTTATCAGCTTGACGAAGGCCCAGTAGGGATGGCAGTAAGCAACTCTGGCGTTCTCTCCTGGAGTGTCACTGAAAACGATGTTGGTGATCATTACGTAAGTGTTTCGGTGTTTGATTCCGTTGGGAACAGTGATACACAGAAGTTCAATCTAACCGTTAAATATCTAGGTGAAAGCCAACCGCCAGTGTTGACAAGTTTACCTAAACTTCGCGCCCGAACTGAGTTTGTGTACCTTTATCAGGTTGTTGCGAGTGACCCTGATGGCGATGCATTGCGATATCGCCTGCTTAGCGCGCCAGAAGGAATGAGTATCAGTCAGTCCGGACTCGTTCAATGGTTAGCAAACAACAAGCAGATTGGGTTGCAGGACGTGGTTCTGGAAGTGAGTGACTTAACTAGGAAGGCTGTCACTCAACGTTTCGCGATAGAAGTAACAGCGCCGGGTGAGTTTAATCGCCGTATTTGTCGCGTACCTTTGCAGTAACCACCGGAATATAGGGATATAAATATGAAATCTAGCAATATTGCGCTTGAGTTCTGGCGAAATACCGGTGGCTTTCTCCGGATGGTAGCCTTAACTGTGGCGATGCTTTACCTGTTTGTCTTCTACTCGCCTTCTGCGATGGCGATGCTCGCGGCAAAAGAGCATTATGAAAATAGGGATGTAGGCATCGAATTGATGAACAGTGTTGAGGCATTACGCCAACACACTTCCAAATACCTTGCAAGTTTTACTGGCAAGGAGGGTGATGACAAGTTAGCAGAGCTAAACGAGATGCGTGTGGTGCTAGCTGAAAAGTTTCAACGTTATGTTTCGTATTCCGTCAACATCATCGCTGATCAAAAGGATGAAGCTGAACATGCGTTGCGAAAGCAGCTCAGTGAGGCCGTAAAGATAAATGATGTCCAGAAAGTTAAATTGTTCAGCGATCAGCTGTCTATGATGTTCAAGCATTATCACTCAATGATGGAAGCTGCTAGCGCTCTCGGTCAGGCAGATTTCAATTCTGTCACCGAGTCTCAAGAGCTTGCGGGTAAACTGCATCAATCATTGGCATCGATAAAACTGGGTCCAGCTCCTCACCAATACAATAGTGAAATACTGCCTTTCGGCCCTCTTTCTTCTGCTGTTCACGAACCAGCCCCTTCTGTTGAAGCACTTCAGGATTATCTTGGGCTTTTGAGCCAAAGCAATCAGGCTAATGCACGCACAGTTTCAAGTTATGCGTCAGACCCAGCGTCAGACATGTTCTTGCAGTTTAATGAAGATAACCAAGCAACTGAACGCTTAACACAGCTAGCCACAGAGCTGAATCACGATCCGTTGGCTATCTATAACTATGTCTACAACACCATAGAGTATGTTCCTGCACATGGTTCTATTCAGGGGGCAGACTATACCTTGTTTAGCAAACGAGGTGGGGCAATTGACCAAGCCAGCTTGCTGGTCAGTTTGCTGCGGGCTTCAAACACCCCTGCACGTTATGTCTATGGCTCGGTGGAAGTTGATATTACTCAGTCACTTAATTGGGTTGGCGGTGTTAGAAATGTCGAAGCACTGCAAAATCTGCTTGGTCAGGGTGGCGTACCTAATTTTCTGATTACGGATCATAATGGTGTTGCAAAGCGCCTTAAGATGGAGCATGTATGGGTAGAAGCGCAAATTGAAGGGCAATGGGTCGCATTAGACCCTAGCTTCAAACAGTACACCCATGAGGAAGGTATTGATCTAAACGCAGCGATGGATACTGACCCGGACCAATTGTATGCCGCGCTAACAGCAGCTGCTGACGTTGATCATGAGAACAAAACGGTTCGTGGACTTGATCAAGCCTATGCCGCTCAACTTGTTTCGGAGCTGGAAAAGAAAGTCGAAGACTATATTCAGCTTAACCATCCCAATGCGAAATTTAATGACATAGCGGGAGGGAAGAAAATTGTCAAAACCGAAGCAGAAGTGCTTCCTGTGGCGTTGCCATACATTTCTGTTGTCGCCAGCCAGCCGTTGGCTCAACTACCAAGCAATATAAGGCATAAGTTTGGGTTTACGCTGAACGATAACTACCGAAACACTTACCTCAATGTGGAAATGTCGCTCCCTGCATTAGCCGGTAAAACGTTGGCGCTGCATTTTACACCAGCTACTCAGGCCGATATTGAAATGCTAAATGCCAAGCTGCCACAAAGTGAAAGCGAAGTGACGTCATCAAATGTGAAATTACCGTATGGATTAATCCAAATGGACGCAGAGTTTCTCGTCGATACGCAGGTGGTAGCGACGGGAAATCGGAATTTTTCTCTAGGGGAAGAACTTAATATCTCTAAAGGCTTTTGGACGCCCCGATTTGGATGGGAAAAAACTGACAGCCCTGTCATCGCTGGTGAGTATCAAGCAATTGGTATTGACTACCATGGTATTGAGCCGAGTATGTTGGCAGATTTGAAAGCGAAAAATGCCGCTGTTAGCCAACAACTGGATGCTGGAAACATCGGTACGCTAACCAAACACGATACAGTAGGGCTTTTCCTGCAAACAGGGATACATAGCTATTATGCTATGGTCAACCTCCAACAAACATTGTTGGCGAAATCTGCAAAAGTTGTGAACTATATTCAGCCTAGCTACGGTACATTCAGTACTGATCTGAGCGTTTCTTACTTCTTTAGCGTTCCTCGTTGGGTTTCTCTCAGTGGGCTGGGAATGGATGTTGATAGGCTGGCAAACAATGCGGAAGCAGCGAATAACTGCCTGGACGACTGGCGAGACTATCACCGTAAGACAGGGGCGGTTTCGTCATATCTTGAAAACTTAGTACCAGAAAAAATGTTGGATGATGGTACCAACAATCCGCAAGGTATTAGCGCTGTTAAAACATTGGGTATTGCTGGTCAGCAAGGTCAAAAAATTTACATATTGACTAATAGCAACCAGTTTTTACTCAGTGAGATAGCAATCGATGATGAAGCAAGATCTGAAATAAACAGTGCGATTGCATCGGGTAAAGAAGTCACCGTTCATGAGAAACCCATTTCTGTCGTTGGTTGGACTGGCTCAGGCTACATTATCACAGACCCTGTCACTGGTTCTGGAGCTTATAAGATTTCAGGTGGAGAAAATGGTGGCTACGTGAGTGATGAGATGGCGGTATATTTTAGTTTTATTGGTTTTGGTATTGGATTAATTTCGACTCCACTATTATTAATGGTTAGTTTGCTAATAGCCGGGGCACTTTTGATTGAGCTTTGGTTAGATCTTATGGTTTACGATAATGGTTCAGAGTTTTGTCATGACATGATGATTTCATTGTTTGTCGTTATTGGTCTTTTACCTTTCTTATTGGGACTTGCAGGTCTGCCAATTATAGGATTTCTTGGGCTTTACATTGGGATTATGGCTGGTTTGGTTGTGTCCCGAGCGTTGGAGGTAATATCACTGATAGGAAGTCGCTGTCCAAATCAGCGACCTACAGTGCGATGAAAGAATTCCATCAATATAGAGATGAGGAAATGCATGAGTAGTGATTCGATCTTTCTAGTTTTCTTGGCAAGTGCATTACTAATATTGTCATATGCGTTAGTCGGTTTCGGTATTATAAAGTGTATTGTGAAGTGGAGCTCAAATTTATCAGATAAGCGTGTGATCTTCTTGGCGGTGATTTTTATCTATCTATTATCGGTTTTCGAGCTGATAGGTATAGTTAATGACTTATTTCACCTAATCAGTTAGTTCGAAATATCTTTATCTACTTAGTTATATTTATGAAAATGAGGTGAATAATGGAAATACTATTTTTTATTGCTTTTTTGTTGTCGCTATTGAATGTGGTGTACGCGTTAGTTACAAAAAATATATTCTTTTCCGGTGGCTGGATTAGTTATTATGATAATAAGTTAAATTTTTTTGCCGGTTTGGTTACTTTTATAGCATTTATTTTTTTCTATGGTGGTTTTTACTTTTTTATTTTTCCATCATTATAATCGCCATCTCCAATGGTTTGCTTATCTCATCGAAAAATAAAACTTTTTCAAACACAATATCGAGTGCTGATAATTACTATAGATTAGCTTCTTTTTATGTGTTTGGTTCCAATCATTGCTTTATTAGTGATTGTTGAGAATAACTACGTATGGAGTGAGTTTATAAAATTTAAAATAAACACAGATGTGTGGGGTGTTTCATTTGGATTCGTAATAGGATTTTTAACTGACCCCCAATAGTGGGACACCAATTATTGGGAGTCAGTTAACTTCTGTCAGCTTTTTATATCCGCTATCTAACCCGACTTAAAAATCGGCATCGACCTCAAATACCATTGGCTCACCAGTGACGGGGTGGGTTAGGCCAAGGTATTGTGCGTGCAAATGTAAGCGATCTGCTTTTTGACCATATAAGTCATCACCAATAATCGGCATGTTCATGCCGTTGTGGTGGGCAGAGTGAATGCGCAGTTGGTGAGTGCGGCCTGTTTTGGGGTAATAATACACCTTGGTTTTACCGTCTTTACGCTCAAGAACCTGCCACTTGGTGAGTGCAGGTTTACCGTGTTCATAACAGACTAATTGGCGCGGACGATCGTCTAAATCAACTCGCATTGGTAAGTTAATTTCACCATGATCCTGCTCGGCAATACCATCTAATAAGGCCACGTAACGTTTTTCTGCGGTGCGTTCAATAAACTGTTTTTGCAAGGCTTTATGCGCATCTTTGGTAAGTGCAATCACTATTAGCCCAGAGGTCGACATATCTAGACGGTGGACAATTAATGGGCTATCACTGTCAGGGAACATCGCTTGCATGCGGCTATAAACAGAATCGGTGATAGTTTTGCCAGGAACCGATAGAAACTCTGCCGGTTTATTGATAACCACCATCGCATCGTCTTGATACACAATCTCTAGCTCTTTGCCTTCCGCTGGGTTTTGTTCGAGCGGGTTCGCATCAATGTCTAGTCCTGCTAGCATATGTTGTAAAATCGGCTCGCATTTGTTTTTACAGGCTTCATAGAAGTATTTGTGCTTACGAATCTGCGCAGCAGGTGAGGCTCCCCACCAAAATTTAGCCATCGCTAAAGGCTTCAGGTGTTGCTTAAAGGCATGCTGAAGTAATTTAATGGTGGCGCAATCTCCCGCACCTTGTGATGGTGTTATATCACCAAAGAGATCATTTAAATCTTGTGTTTCGCCATACTGATTTAGAAATTGATATTGTGCGTAGCGCTGTTGTTGTAATGCTGCCGTTAAGCTGTCGTATTCTGATTTGAGTAACGCCAACTCTGCTGTATCAGCTTGTAACTTATCGTGAATATCAGCCAGTGTTTGAGTCCACTGCTGACGAATTGTTTTCTGTTGGTGCTTATCAAATGCACTTTCACGGGCTAAGCGATGGAATTCTTGAGTCATGAACTCGCTATCGTTACTTTTTTCTGCCGCTTTGCGTTGTAATTTACGTTGTTTGCGCTGTTCTATCATTTGTAATCGAAATGACTCAGCGGCTAACTCGGCTTGAGTTTGAGCTGTTTGGTACTGCTGTTGTAATTGAATATAGCTAGGCTTGCACTCAATTGCGGTTATTTTAGTGCTAAGTTCATCAATCAAGGCTTGCTGAGCCTTCATCGTAGGATCGATGTTGCGTTCATCAAACACAGGTGGAACAAAGTGAGCTAGGTGGGTAAGATTGGCAATCTTGCCTGAAAATGCCGATAAATAACCGAGTTCACCTTGTTGGTTTTGAACCAATAACACGCCAAACATATGACCAATCGCATCATTATTATCCAACCCAAAATTATGCTGCCACTGCTGTTGAGTATCGATATGGTGCTGTAACTCTTGAGCGGCTAACACGCATAAAGGATGAGGCGTGTAGCAAAACGGAAATGTAAACCGTTCAGGAAGAGGGTGGATATCAGTTGCTGCGATAAAGCGGGTGAAGCTAGTGTCAGATGCGTGCATGATGGTATCTATTACGAATAAGGGCGGCGATTTTAACATCTTCACCACTCAATTTCGAGTTTGGGATACGTATAGAAAAAGGCTCTGAATTGAGCCTTTTTATGCGTGGTTATTATTACTGTACTCTTAATAAAACAATAATATTAATTACTGATCACTTGCCTCGTTGTGACTAAACAAATATTGGGTAGCTGATCGGTTAAAAAAGCTTGTTTGCCTTTAATACGTTTACTGTTGAGTACATAAGTTCTTTCATTGAGCTTGCCTTGAAACTTCCACTTACTGAATGCTTCGTGACGAGCATCAGAGCACGAAGTTTGTAATACGTAACTTTCAGTGACTGAAGTATCACAGCCGCCTGCGGTATTTTTGACACCGTGAAAGCTAATATGGCTATCACGATCGCGATAGCTGGTTACTGCCAGTGCATTAAAAAGGTGAATATCGTCTGCTTTATCGGTGTAAGACAATATACGATGGGGGTTGGTTTTCAATGTCACATCAGCAAGTTGTATTAATTCGGTCGAACAAGGGATGGCTTGACTCTCTAGTATACTGTCCATTGATGTTTTCGCCATTGCTGGTGCAATAAACATATTTGGCAATAGACAGACTCCAATAATAAAAAGTTGTGCATCTTTCATTTCAGCGCTCCGATCAATACTTTTTCAGCGGCATAACTAATAACTGAACATCAAACTGTTCACCATCAGCTTGTTGCATGCGGACCGTGATCACTTGATCGGCTTTAAGCGCATTTTTAACGCCCATAAACATCAGGTGATAGCCATTGCTTGCAAGGGTAATACTGCCTTTAGCTGGGATCTCAAGTGCATCTACTTTACGCATTGCCATTTTACTATCACGCATAAACATTCGATGAAATTCGGTATGCTTGGCAATAGCAGTGCTCGCGCCTGTAAGAGTGATTGCTTTATCACTGTTATTGATGATTTTCATATAACCAGAACTGACTTTGGCACCTGGAATAGTGGCTTTGGCAGTCGCATTTTCAACGGTTAATGCAGCGTTAATTTGCTGAATATGAGTATAATCGTGCTGGGCTGGTGGCTGATGTTCCGCATGAGGCATTTCAATGGCAAAAACCGCCGCTGGAAAACAGCTAAGCAATAATGCTAAATACAAAGAACTTTTTTTCATTATAATATTTCCTATTGTTTAGCAATTGATTTGGCGTAAACGCGCTCAATACCTGCAGCGAGTTCAGTGGGGGTGGTGTTGTGACTCATCGCACCAACTAATGTGCCAGCTTCATCAATAATGTAGAACCGTGAAGAGTGATCAACGGTGTAGCTTAATTCCGATGATTCCATGTCGACAATGTCAAAATAGACCCCATATTGTTTGGTTAATGCATCAATTTGTTGTTGGGTACCGGTTACGCCGACAACATGATCGTCGAAATACTTAGCAAACTGATTTAAAGACACTAAATCATCGCGTTCAGGATCGACACTAATGAATAGCCCGCGCACATGGTCATAGGTTTTTGGTGATAGGCGTGATAAAGCCGCCGATAGCACCCCCATTGAAGAAGGGCACACTTCAGCGCAGTTTAGAAAGCCAAAATAAAGCACCACGATATTGCCTTTATATTGATCAAGGCTGACAGGGCCATTTAAGCTATTAAGCTCAAAAGGGCCACCAAGATCTTTAAGTGGTTTTACATTTTCACCAATAGGGGTCGTGGTGTTATAGACATAGCATCCCATCAGTGTGGCAAGAAACAGTGCGCCGACGAGAAGCACCATTTTAGTTGGGTTTTTGGTCATGAATGCGGCTCCATTATTACAGCTGGAACTGCATTTACTTGGTAGTTTTCACTGAGCGTTTCAGATGAAAAATCCAGTGAAATCAAGGTGCAAAAAACCATGATGTTAAAAATAGAGCTTAACAGCATTTTTTTACCCCATTGCGCATTAGGTACTTTTTGATAGCCTACTTTAGCAATATATAGCCAATGTAAACTCACCAGTCCCATACCTAAAGCATACCAACTGCCAGCGTAACCAAGGTAAGTAAGGGTAAATGCCGCCATTGCAAAGGCAATAATGTAACCGATGATATGGTGACGTGCTCTCGCAATCCCCACTTCAACCGGTAACACTGGAATGGATGCGGCTTTGTAATCTTCGAAACGATAGATCGCAATCGCATATGAGTGCGGAATCTGCCATAAACAAAAAGTGATGAATAATACCGCAGCACCAGCATCAAACTGGCCAGTAACGGCACAATAACCAATAACAGGTGGGCATGCACCAGATAAGCCACCAATTAAAGTGCCATGGATTGATTTACGTTTGAAATAGAGACTATAAAAGCCGACGTAAACCACAAATCCAAGCACACCAAATTCAAACGCGACTAAAGATGTATATTGATAAAGGGTAAAAAAACCTGCCAGGCATAATGCCGTTGCCCACAATAAAGCGTGAGAGACAGGTACGACTTTTTTGACTAACTCGCGCTCACAGGTACGCTTCATTAACTTGTCGATATCAATATCGATGACATTATTGAATACACACCCAGAAGCAACAATTAAGGTTGTACCAACGCATACTGCGAGGAGTAATAACCAATTAATGTTGCCTTGAGATGCAAGTAGGACACCACCAATGGCGGCAACTAAGTTGCCACCGATAATGCCCGGTTTAGTGAGTTTAAGATAAGGTTTAATCATAGAACATCCCTGATCAATGACCCATTAGCATGTTGTGGTTTAAGTGATCCATGATCCACAAAGAGCCAATAAGAATAATAGAAACAATGACGACCACGAATACGGCCGATGACGTATTCCACATTTGTTCTGATGAGGTGTTCATATGAAGGAAGAACACCAGTTGTACCAGGATTTGTGCCACGGCTAATACCATGATCACACCAATAATGAACTGGGTTGAACCAACGCCAGCCATTACCATTGCAAAAGGAACAATGGTTAAAATAATCGAGAATACCAGTCCTCGAACATATTCTTTAACACTGCCATGCGCTTGGCCACCTTGGCCATGTCCAGTTGCGTGTTGGTTAGTTGAATTGCTCATTACAATACTCCCATTAAGTAAACAACACTGAACACACAGATCCAGATAATATCTAAGAAGTGCCAGAACAAACTTAAACAGGCTAAGCGCGTTTTGTTGTCCTCAGAGAAACCATCACGTTTAAAGTGGAAGAACAGTACAATCATCCATACTAAACCAGCAAATACGTGTAATCCGTGAGTTGCAACGAGGCCATAAAATGCAGACCAGTATGCGCTGCTATGGAATGTCGCACCTTCATTGCTGAAATGGTAGAACTCATATAGCTCCATGATTAAGAAACAGAAACCCAACATAAAAGTAATGCCTAACCATTTGAGCATGCCTTTCATGTCTTCATGGTTAGCCTTTAACATTGCCATGCCAAAGGTAAAACTACTAAACAGTAGTAACGCCGTTTCTGCCAATACAAAAGTTAAATTAAACAGCTCTTTAGGCTCAATTAAGCCAGCAAAACTGTTGGAGTAAACCGCATAAACGGCAAATAACGTACCGAATAATAAACAGTCACTGAGGATGTAAATCCAAAAGCCAAAAATAGTATCACCAGCGTAGTCGTGATGGTCATGATCATCGAGATCATGACCGTCATGAGACTGAGCAGGGACATTGAGGTTAAGTGTATCTTTTACGTCTGTAGTCATAACTGCTCTCGTCCCTTATGCCATTGAGTCTGCTGGATTTAGACCTGATGGGTTGAAATCATCATCATCTTCACCATCTTCGTTTTCAAATGTCTTCTCACCGCGAACTTTGGCTAAATGCTTACGTTCAATAGCTTCAATTTCAGCAACTTCAACATAGTAATCTTTAGTGCGTTGGAAGCTATAAATGATCCAAGACGCAATCATGCCGACGCTGCCGACAATCACCATCCACCAGATATGCCAGATGAAAGCAAAACCAAACATCAATGAGAACAGACTGATAACCACACCCGCCCAGGTGTTTTTTGGCATATGGATGCGCTTATAACGCTCAGGTTCTTGGTAGGCTAAACCGTGTTCTTTCGCATAATGATGCTCATCACGATCATGGATCTTTGGCAATAGAGCAAAGTTATAAAATGGAGGCGGGGATGATGTCGCCCATTCCAATGTACGACCATTCCATGGGTCACCAGTGAGATCTACATTCTTCTTACGATCACGAATACTGACGTAAATTTGGTAGAATTGAACAGCGATACCTGCCGCAACAATACACACACCAAATGCTGCTACCCATAAGTAAGGTGCCCACTCTGGGTTATCTGCAACATTAAGGCGACGGGTCATGCCGTTAAAGCCAAGCACATATACTGGCATAAAGGCTACGAAGAAACCGACGGTCCAAAGTGCACATGAAATCTTACCTAGACGTTCATCAAGGGTGAATCCAGTTGCTTTAGGGAACCAGTAAGTTAAACCGGCAAAGTAGCCAAATAACGCACCACCAATAATTACGTTATGGAAGTGGGCAATAACGAACAGGCTGTTATGTAGTACAAAGTTGGCCGCAGGTATTGCTAGCATTACCCCTGTCATACCACCAATGGTAAAGGTGATCAAAAACGCAATCGTCCACCACATACTGGCACTGAATTCGACGCGGCCTTTATACATGGTAAATAACCAGTTGAAGATTTTAACCCCAGTTGGAATTGAGATAATCATGGTTGCAATACCAAAGAAGGCATTAACACTTGCGCCTGCGCCCATGGTAAAGAAGTGATGTAGCCATACAATAAATGACAACACCATAATAACCATTGTTGCCCATACTAACGATGTGTAACCAAACAAGCGTTTACGAGAGAAGGTGGCGGCTATTTCAGAAAAAATACCAAAAGCCGGTAATACTAAAATATAAACTTCAGGGTGACCCCATGCCCAAATCAGGTTGACGTACATCATCTGATTACCACCCATATCAGTGGTAAAGAAATGGGTACCGACGTAACGATCGAGGGTGAGTAAAGTTAGGGTGACGGTTAAAATAGGGAAAGCGAGGACAATCAGTGCGTTGGCACATAGTGATGTCCATGTAAATACTGGCATTTGCATCATTTTCATGCCAGGTGCACGCATACGAAGGATGGTAACAACAAAGTTAATACCTGTTAATAGCGTACCAATTCCTGATATCTGCAGCGACCATAACCAATAATCGACCCCGACCCAAGGATTGGCATCCATTCCTGAAAGCGGTGGGTAAGCTAACCAACCTGTTGCTGCAAATTCACCAATAAACAGTGACATGTTAATCAGAATAACACCAACAACAAATAGCCAAAAACTCAGGGAATTCAAAAATGGAAAGGCGACATCACGGGCACCAATCTGTAACGGCACAATAATATTCATTAACCCCACCACGAATGGCATTGCAACGAAGAAAATCATGATCACGCCATGAGCCGTAAAAATTTGGTCGTAGTGTTCTGGTGGCAGATAACTAGCGTCAATGGTTGAAGCCGCTTGTTGAGAACGCATCAGTATTGCGTCAGAGAAACCACGTACAAGCATCACCATTGAGACAATGATGTACATAATGCCTATTTTTTTATGATCGACAGAGGTAAACCATTCGCTCCATAGATAGTGCCACTTTCTTTGGTAAGTAATCAAACCAAGTAGTGCTAATCCGCCAATGATAACAGCCATCATCACGGGGAAAACAACGGGATCACTAAAAGGAATGACATCCCAATTTAATTTGCCGAAAATTGGATCCGCTTCGGCGTATACATCTCCTTTATAAGCCATTTTGGACTCCTGCGTGTTTTTCAATAATATCTTTAAATTTCAACGGTGGGACAGAGGCAAAATAGGTCACTGGATGAGGGGCCTTAATTTGCTCTTTCGCATTAGCGGTGAGTTGGTCATAAGTGGTGTTATTTAGAACTTGCTCAGAGGTTTTGACTTTTTGAATCCATTGGTCAAAATCGGCATCATTTACTGCATGAGCTTTAAAGCGCATGTTGGCAAAGCCATAACCACTATAATTTGCTGAAATACCGCGGTAAGAACCTTCCTGCTGTGCCATGAGGTTTAAACGGTTTTCCATACCAGCCATTGCATAAACTTGACTACCTAGCTGAGGAATAAAAAAGGAATTCATGGCGGTATCTGATGTAACTAAGAATTTCACTGGACGGTTAACGGGAAGGGCTATTTCATTAACGGTTGCAATTTGTTGTTCAGGATAAATGAAAAGCCATTTCCAATTCATAGCGACGACTTGAATGGTTAATGGCTCTTTATCTGAAACGATCTCTTTTCTTGGATCGAGAGCATAAGAGGTCTGATAGGTGATCCAACCTAATGCCAAAATGATAAGGCAAGGAACAGCCCAAACAATGACTTCTATTTTAGTGGAATGTTCCCATTCTGGCGTGTATTCCGCTTCCTTATTGCTATGACGATATTTGTAAGGAAAGTAAATCGACATGAATAACACTGGCACAATAATTATTGCCATCAGTAATACTGAAGTAATGATTAATGATGACTGTGCTTCGCCAATGATGCCTTTAGAATCGAACAGCACCATATTGCTGCTGGCAAAAAGAGCCACCACAAGCAATGTTACAAGTAATGTAAGAAGAATTATTATCATCTTCTTACTGCGGATTATTTTCATTTTTTCCTCCGTGAAACAGTTTACTTATACAAATCAACTGAGAACGTCAAATAACGGCTGACTGTGTTGTGCTTTAGTTAATTGTTTGTAATCATCCTGATTGCAAGTGTAACAAAAGATAACTGCATGATATATAATATTTAATTATTTTTTATAGTGAAAAAGTGCTTAGCTGTACGATTTTTAGCAGGTTGTTAGTTGATCAATTAATCTGCCTTTATCACCATAATTACTGATTTTCTCTATTTTTGATCAATTAACACTAGTAATAAAATGCTTATTTTAAATTACTGTATGAAAAATGTTAAAATTTATACACGCGTTGTATTTTTGAAAAAAAGTTTCAAGTTTGTTGTGTTTTTTGGGTGCTTTTTGGTTGTTTTTGTTGGTTGTGATAGGGGGCAAGACCGTTATAGGCTGCAAAATTAAGGATAATAGGTGCTGTATGCCATTTAGTTACTGTGCTGGAGACAGATATATTGGATACTGTAAATAATGATATTGATAGAGTAATACAGTTTTTATGACGCAAAAAATGACTATGGCTGATATTTCAAAGCAGCTTGGAATTTCAAAAATGACAGTGTCACGTTATTTTAATGGTGGCTATGTGTCAGAAGAAAATCGGATTAAAATTGATGCGATCGTAAAAGAAAATCACTATACCCCCAATAAATTTGCGCGATCAATTCGTAGCCAATCAAATATTATTGGTTTTATCGCACCAAGAATTGAATCTTATACCACCAGTTTAGTGATTAAAGGTGCACTAGCGGCAGCAAATGAATCAAATGCGCGTATGCTGTTTCATGCAACTGGATTTAGCCATGAGTCAGAACGTCAAGCAGTTAGCGAATTTAACGGTTTGAATGCATTAGGTACCATTGTTATTGCGTCAAAGCACAGTGTCGTAGAACCTTTTTATCAAGGATTAGAAAACCTGATCTTCATTGGTAAACAGAGCTCGCAACGTTGCTGTTTATATTATCCAGAACACGCTGCAATTACTGCATTGGTGACACAAACCCTGACTCAACTTCAACACCAACAGGCGCCAGTGGTTGCGATTGATTATATTTATGATCAGCGAATGCTCTCGAGTCGCACCCAGTTAATCCAAACCACTATTGCAGCAGCCGTGCCTCACTTGCCATGTTATCTACAACCTGTCACCGATTCTGAGCAAAAACACGCCTACCAAGACATCCAGTTACAACCTCAGCACGTGTATTTTTGCGCGACGGATAATATTGCCATTCGTTTATATCGGTTAGCCAAACAACAGCAATTGAAAATCGGCCATGATATTTGGGTGGTAGGCATTGGTGATTATGACTATAGCGATCTGTTAGTACCGAGCTTAACCAGTGTGAGTTTTAACTATTATCAGATGGGTTACCAAGCAGTAAAGAAGCTAATCAAACGTGATTTCAGCAGCTGTGAAGGTCAATTTGAGATAAAAATCAGAGAAAGCTCTCAGTTTATTTAAAAATATTTTGCATGTGATTAGCTTCGATCTTATCGTGTGTGTTATCGGTAACACATACAAAGAATGCATTGTACATTCTCTAAGGTCAAAGGGATGAATCACGTCAATAATGCAACATCATCGCCATTAATATGGTGGAAGGCCGCTACGGCTTATCAAATTTATCCACGCAGCTTCTATGATAGCAATCAAGATGGTATCGGTGATATTGCAGGGATCATTGCGAAACTTGATTATCTGGCTGAGTTAGGGATTGATTTAGTATGGATTTGTCCATTTTATCAATCACCTAACGACGATAATGGTTACGACATTAGTGACTATCAAGCGATTCATCCTGATTTTGGTAACCTTGATGATGTTGATCGCTTGATCAGTGCTGCTCATGAGCGTGGCATTCGTATCATTATGGATTTAGTGATTAACCATACAAGCGATGAGCACCCGTGGTTTATTGAATCTCGTCAGAGCAAAACTAGCCCTAAACGTGATTGGTACATTTGGCGTGATGGTTGTGAAGCAACGGCTGAAAAACCCACACTTGAGCCTAATAACTGGGAAAGTATTTTCCATGGCAGTGCATGGCAATATGATGCTGATACGGCGCAATACTACTTACACCTTTTTTCTAAAAAACAACCGGATCTTAATTGGCAAAATCCTGAAGTTAAGCAAGCGCTGTTTGCGATGATCCATTGGTGGTTAGCACGCGGTATTGATGGATTTCGTGTCGATGCGATCAGCCATATTCAAAAACAACCTGGTCTACCGTCATTACCTAACCCTAAGCGATTAGATCATGTGTCTTCGTTTGATTATCACATGAATGTTGATGGTATTGAGCAGCACCTTTATGAATTGCGCGATCAAGCTTTTGCACCATTTGATATTGTCACTGTGGGTGAAGCAAATGGTGTCGAGGCTCAAGATGCATTGACTTGGGTTGCTGAAGCGACTGCCACCGATAAAGGCGGCATTTTTAATATGATCTTCCAGTTTGAACACATGAAACTGTGGGCTGAAGAACAATCGCGTGATCAGTTTGATTTAGTGGAATTTAAGCAAATTCTAACCCGTTGGCAAAATGCATTAGAAGGCAAAGGCTGGAATGCGTTATACCTAGAAAATCATGATCAAGCGCGCAGTATTAATACTTTTGCCAATGTTAACCATTGGTATGGTAGCGCAACAGCATTAGCAGCTTGTTATTTTCTAATGAAGGGCACGCCGTTTATTTATCAAGGTCAAGAGATTGGCATGGTAAATCATCAGTTTACATCATTAGCTGAGTTTAATGATGTATCAGCCAAAAACTTGATCATTAAATTACAGCAGCAAGGGCAAACTGATGCGCAGATTTTAACTTTACTCAATCAAGTCTCGCGTGATCACAGCCGTTTACCAATGCAATGGAATAACACGCCGTTTGCTGGCTTTTCAGAAGTCACGCCGTGGTTGGCAGTAAATCCTAATTACAGTGAGATTAATGTTGAACAACAATCGCATGATCCGTATTCCATTTTTCAGTTTTATAAACAGCTAATCGCGCTTCGAAAAAATAACCACAGTTTGATTGTCGGTCGCTATCAATTGTTACTTGATAATGACACCAATATTTATGCCTATCAACGCATCAGTTCAGATCACACATGGACCATTATCACTAATTTAAGTGATAAAGAAGTAGTGGTTGATCTTGATAGCGACCAACTTGGGGAATTAGTACTCGATAACCAGACACCGAACAATGAAGCCACGCGAACAGATTTCACTACCACACATATTGCGCCTGCTTATGCCGCTTACGTGTTTGTAAAAAAACATTAATTGTGTTTATGGCAGGTCATTGATGACGTAAACCTGCCGTCTCAGTCAAGGAAATAGTTATGAGTAAATTGCTATCGTTTGATTTTTGGCAACGATTTGGAAAGTCACTGATCGTTGTTATCGCCGTAATGCCAGCTGCCGGTATTATGATTTCATTGGGTAAAGTGGTTGCCATGTATGCGGGAGGAATCGGTGCACTCGAAACCCTCGGCCATATTATGGAAAATATTGGTTGGGGGGTGATTGTTAACCTTCATCTTCTATTTGCGGTGGCAATTGGTGGTTCATGGGCAAAAGAGCGAGCAGGTGGTGCATTTGCTGCGGTGATTGCATTTATACTGATCAACCGTACCACTGGGGTTATTTTTGGCGTTAATGGCGCGATGATGACCGATCCTCATGCGACAGTAATGAGTTTATTTGGTACTGAGCTGCCTGTTTCTCAATTTTTTACGACTATTCTAGGCGCGCCAGCACTGAACATGGGAGTATTTATTGGCATTATATCTGGTTACTTAGGTGCTAATTTATATAACCGTTATTATGATTTTTCGCGATTACCAGAAGCGTTAGCGTTCTTTAATGGTAAACGTTTTGTGCCGTTTATGGTGATTGTGTATTCAGTGATCATTGCGTTTGGTTTAGCTGTCGTATGGCCATTAGTACAAGGCGCGCTTAACGATTTCGGTCAATGGATTGCAAGTTCAAAAGACAGCGCACCGATTATTGCTCCGTTTGTTTACGGTACGTTAGAGCGTTTATTATTGCCATTTGGCCTCCATCATACGTTAACTATTCCAATGAATTACACCGAGCTAGGTGGCGCATATCAGTTATTAACAGGGCCAAGTGCCGGTTCAAGTGTATATGGTCAAGATCCATTATGGCTTGCATGGGTGAGTGATTTAAACAACCTTAAACTGACCGATCCTACTACTTACCAGCATTTATTAGATACTGTACATCCTGCACGTTTTAAAGCAGGCCAGGTGATCATTGCTGCATCTTCTTTAATTGGTATTGGTCTAGCAATGTATCACTGTGTGGATAGTGATAAACGCCTGCAATATAAACCAATGTTCTTCTCTGCTTGTCTTGCGGTATTGCTAACAGGTGTGACAGAGCCGATTGAATTTATGTTTATGTTTGTTGCACCAGTACTTTATGTTGCTCATGCAGTATTAACAGGTTTGGCGTTTGCACTGGTGGATTTGATTGATTTACGTGTACATGCATTTGGCCTTATTGAACTGATAACACGTATTCCGATGATGATTTCTGCAGGGATTGGCGGTGATTTAATTAGTTTTGTGATGGTGTGTATTGCGTTCTTTGCAATTAACTATGCTTTATTCCGCTTATTAATTGTGAAATTTAATCTACCAACACCAGGACGCGCAGGTAATTACATTGATGAAAAAGCAGAAGGGATGTCACAAGACGACAAACTGGAAATCATCATTCAAAATTTAGGTGGTCGTGACAATATTGCTGAGGTTGATGCCTGTATGACGCGTCTACGTATTACTGTAAAAGATCCTGCATTAGTGGCTGATTATACACTATGGAAATCAACTGGCGCACTAGGACTGGTGATTAAAGATCAAGGGGTACAAGCGATTTATGGCCCAGGTGTTGATGTGATCAAATCAGGATTAGTGGATAAGTTTGCGATAGCATAATACTTGCCCAGAGACTGGATATTATCGATAAGCGCAGAAGATTATTGCTGCGCTTTTTTATCTCATATCGTATCGATAAGTGAATGATTTATGAAGTTATTGACCTTAAATACCCACAGTTGGCAAGAAGAAGATCAATATCAAAAGTTAGATATTGTTGCACAAGCTGTTATTGAGCAAGGGTGTGATGTGATTGCCTTACAAGAGGTTAATCAGCATTCACTAAGTGACATTATTAGTGATCAAATATTAAGTAATCACCCTGTGCGGAAGGATAATTATGGCTATTTATTACAACAAAAATTGGCTCAATTAGGACATCATTACCAGTTAACGTGGGATTTTGTTCATCAAAGTTACGAGGTTTACCAAGAAGGATTAGCTTTTTTAACGCGGTTGCCGATTGTTGAACATCGTGTGATTGATTTGAACGATAACTATGATGAAAGTAACTGGAAACATCGCCGAGCGGTACGCATTACCGTCGCTTATCAGCACCAGCATATTGATTTTTATAATTGTCATTGCGGGTGGTGGAATGATCAAGAAAGTCCGTTTGAAGATCATTTAAACCGTATTACAGCAACGCTATCATCACGATTAAGCTTTTTACTAGGCGATTTTAATAATCCAAGCCATATTCGTGATCAAGGCTACGATTATGCGTTACAGTGTAACTTAAAGGATTGCTTTGTATTAGCTAAAAGTAAAGATAACGGCACCACGGTGGTGAAAAATATTGATGGCTGGCAACAAAATAGCCAAGCTCTACGATTAGATTATATTTTTGCAAATCAGCCCGTTATCGTACCGCAACATCGAGTTATTTTTAATGGTGATTTTTATGATGTGGTCTCGGATCATTTTGGTGTGATAGCTGAGGTGAGTATATGTACAGACTGAAGAGTAATTAATAGTGCTATGATGGATAAAGAAGCTCAAATATATTTGATAATTTGAGCTTTTTTATGTTGTTATCTCATATCAACGTCTGTGATTTTGGCATCAATAAAGTAATGTTTGGCTTTAGGAACAGTGAAAGTAATCGGTTTTCCTTCGCGTTGTGTTTTAGGTCGAAAATAAGTATCTGGCATGCGGTTAATTGAGCGCCATATAGTGAAATCGTCCTGTGCTATTGTTTGGCCATTACTATCACTTAAGCGGATATTCAGAGTGACATTTACCACTGACTTTGAATTTTGGTTGGTTAGCATGGTGGGAATAGTCAATGTTCCATTGGTGTACTGCGCCGCAGTTAATAGTACGTCTAGGCCGCTGTTATTGAGTTGTTGAATAGGCTTATCGTTGCCCAGTTTAACTTCAACACCTTTTGAATCTTTAATCACTGGGATCGCTGTGGTTGCGATAACTGGAATTGCGGTTGTTGCCTTGAGATTAGGCTCAGCCGCTGGATCTTGAGCTTGGGGTTTATATTGCCAAGTAAAGTTGTCATGCAAAATAACTTGGCGACCATCATTGAGCGTGATGGTTTGATCTGTCGCTGATGCAGAAGTTGATGCGAGCAAAGCAATGGCGATGCCACATAGTTGTGTTTTTTTAAGCATTATCCTGTCCTTGACCTATGATACTTTTTAGACCGCAATTCTAACAGCTTTATCATTGAATAACGCTTGTTGTGTTATTGCGGCTAATACAGGCACAATATTATTGTTATTGGTGGTTTATACCATTAATAAATAACCTAATTTCTTTTGCTAATAATGCAATTAACTGGTCATTATCAAAGCGATAAATTTCATTTTCTATATATGTAAATGATTGATAAATAACTTGTTCTTGTTTAGATATATGTTCAAATAAATCAGTATGATGTGGCGATTTCTGTAACTTTTGCTGTAATAATGTCAGTGACGTAATTGCATGGTCTAGATTTGAACTAACACTAGGGTTTAGCGGTAGTGTCTGCTTATTTTCATTCAGTTGAGTTAAGATCCGTAAAATAATATTAGAGCTACGGCTACACAATAAAATATGACTGCTGGTTTGTGATTTACGGTGCGGTTCTCCAAGGTAACCCATCCAGTGATCAAATAAGTTGGTATCATTAACAACACAGTCTTGGAAGTGGCTTTGAACGATATTCAGCTGTGACTCTTGTTTATTTACTAAATATACTTGTAAACTTTTTAAGTAATCGATATAGCCGTTAATCGTTGTATTAAGTTGAGTTGGAAATGATTTCTTTTGCCAGCCTGGCGTTAAAATAAACACAAAAACGAGTGGAATAATCACCCCTAAGACGGTGTTATCAAGTCGTGGTAACATAATGTTATCGCCTTGACCATTAAGGGAAAAACCAGCAAATACAAATAAAGTTACAAAAAAGACCGCAAACCCATAATGACGGGCAGAGGTATGGAAAAATAATACTGCCGCAATACAAAACATAAACGGTAAAATACTGGTTGCTACTTGAAAGTGTAGTAATCCTCCCACCACAATTAAACCACAGATTGTGCCTGTTAGACGTTGCAGTAATCTTGTCCACGTCATTGATAAATTAGGGCGAAGAATCAATAAACTTGTCATCAGTGTCCAAAAACCAAAATCGAGATCTAATAAACGAACAACGATAAGGCCAGTGGTTAGACTTAATGCTCCACGCAGTGCATGACGAAAATAACTTGATTTCAACGTCATTTGACTGGTTAATTTGGCGGCAATTTCACGCCATTTCCAAGTTAATAGAATCGGCTTAGTGATAGTTGGACTCGTTAATGTATTTGATTGGTTTTTTAATTCACATAAAGACAGATAAATAATATCAAGTTTATTAATAAACGCTTGTGCTGCGATGATTTCTTGTTGTGCCTCTTTAGGGGCTTGATAACGACGTAATGCATCAAAATCAATGTCAGGTAACGCTAAATGGTGCACATTATTGACACTCACCAGTGCAAGATATTGGCTAATTTGTTGGTTAGCATGGTGGATATATTCTAACCATTGTGGGCAATGTTGTTTTAAAAGTGGTGTTGAAGTGAAATACATCAATCGTGTTTGTTCATTTATACGCTCTGCAATTTTTAGAAAGCGGTAAAGATCTTGTAATTTTGCGCTGTCTTCACCACAACTAAATTGCTGGTGGATTCGGTATTCAAGCGTGTGTGACAGGGTAGCTATTTGTGATCGTAATTGTGCAGATTGAATAAATAATTGATTCTTGTCTGTTGCAAAAATAAACCCTTGATCATGAATCATCAATTTTTTTGCAAGCGCCTGATATAAATCGGATAAAATATCTTTAGATTCTTGGTTTGGAAGAAAAATTATCGCCAAAGTTTGCCATAAAATATACCAAACAGCGCCACCCGTTAACCATAACGGTATCAACCATATTGGACGTCCATCAAGATGTAATAGCATTGCATAGATGGCTAATAGAATCGCAGCAAAACCAATCGCACCTAATCGTGGTGTTAGTACCGCTAGCATAAAAAGTGCAAAACTAACGACCGCTAATGATCCAATAAATAATAATGAGTGCGGAAAAACGATTTCAATACCTAAACTGATCAAGAAAAATAATGGTAGGGTAATTGAAAAATCTAAAATTCGGTATTTGGTCACACTTGAAGTATCGGCAAAGCCGCAGCTAATACTACCTAACGAGAATGCAATCCCCATGGTGACATGCCCCATGAGAAACAATGGAATAGAGCAGCTAATGAAACTAAGCGCTGCGATATTTGTTCTTAAATTTAAAAAGGTTCGTAAAAATGGGTAACGAAGTAAAATATTTGATTGAATCATTGTCGGCACGGTAGTTAATAAGAAATGCGCATGGTTCTAATTTATCGCTTGTTGGAATATTTATCCAGTGTGATGACGGGTTTTAGAAGTAAATTGTCTAAAAACAGGGATTTTGTCTGAGAACCCTATGTTTTATATGAAGATGTAATCTCTATTTAGCCTGTGGTTTATTTTTATTCATGAACAGTACAAATATCTCTACGAGTTGTTACTGCTGGTTAACGTCATAACGTTATATTCTTTTAATATCATTAATATAAGTATTACTGTATGTGAAAAATAATAATTAAGGATCTAGAGTTATTGGAAAATGATAATCAAAATAAAAATCATCAATAAGAATAAATTGTATTTTGCAAAAATAAATGGAAATTGATGAGTGATTTCTATTTTTTGCTTTAAAATCAATCGAATATGATTTTCTTATTTTTGATGCTTGGTTGGTTTAATATATGCATGTTTATCTGACCTTTATACAAAAGTCAGATGATGAAATATGATATTTAAAAAAGATAACAATTATCGACAAATAACATTTAGCATTATCACTAAATTAATGTTTTTTTGTATTGTATTTTTTTCTACAGCTATTCATGCTGCCCATTGGCGTGGAGGCGGTATAACATGGTCACCTGTTGCGTTAGACGCTGATGGAATCAAAAATGATGTGATTATTTCATTAAAAACCGCCTGTCATGTTAACCGCTCTGATTGTAATGGTAATCGAGTAACTGTTTCTGGAGGTTCAAAAACCTATCTTGGCGTAATTACTAATCAAATAATTAATGGTGAATATAAATTAGAAGTTTCAGAAACTCAGATCAAGGATATTGATGTAAATACAACGTATTTTGCTAATTATGGTAGTTGTTGCCGAATTAATTTGAAGAATAACTCTGGTGGTTCTTGGAATATACAATCGACCATTCTTGTTCAAGGTGGAAATAGAGCTCCACTTATTGATTTTCCAATTTTATTTCAAGTTCCTCAAAAAGACACTGACGGTTCGGTGCTAACAAATTATACAATTAAAATTCCAGCTTTAGATCCTGATGGCGATAATATTAAATTCCGTGTTGGTAACACAAGTGAGATGGGGGGCGGTGGTAATCCTCCTGGGTTAACGATTGATGAGAGTACTGGCGTTTTAACATGGAATAACTCTGGCACATTATCACCTGGATTATATAGTGCCGGTATTGTTGTAGAAGATGTTGATAATAATGGCGTTATTAAGTCTAAAACCCATTTTGATGTATTATTTAAATTAGTTGATAAGCCTGTTGTTAATTATATTGCTTTCACTGATAGTGAAGTTATTGTTAAAAAAGGAGACAGTTATACTTTTAATGTCACCGGAAATAATATTGATGTTATGAGCTTAGGTGACTTCTCTGGTGCTTTGGTTGAAACTGGGGTTGATGAATTTACCTTTACTCCAGGACCCGTTGGAACAGGGTTAGATCCAGGTATTTATCCAATGACTTTTCAAGTTGTTGATACTACAAATAATTTCGTTCATGGTTACTTTACTGTTACCTATATTGTTCCCGATCCTAATGCCCCTGAAATTCTAAATATTAATGGCGATAAATCTCTCTATATTATGGGGCTTGTTGCTTCTTTAGATGTTAACGCTGATGCCGTATCAACAGATATTGATAGTGTTACTCTTAATGGCGGTCAGCTTAAAATTAATGTTGCCTATAAAGATGCTGCAAACGAAATAACATTTGTTGAGTCTGTTGGTGATGGCGCAGGTGAAATTCGTGTTGATGCGCAAAACAAAGTTTATTATGAAGGGGTTTTATTTGGTGAAATTGACATTATTAATGATGGTGTAGGAATGCCATTGCAAATTAATTTTATTGATAATGCCGCTACAACGACTACAGCTTCTGCGTTAATGAAAGCAATTCGCTATCAAAATAATAGTGGTATTGTCGGCAATAGAGATATTAGTATTTATATTGAGGATGATACAGGGTTAAGTAATATCTATGCAATGTCTACGGATGTGCTACAAGGTGATATGGGTGATGCCTTATTAGCAGGCAATGATGCTTTTCATGGCGAAGCAGATAGTGACGGTAATTATATTATGGATCTTCGTTTAGGTACGCTATGGGATCCTAATATAAATGAACAAGATAAACTGGCATTAGCAGACGATAATGATAATTTAGCTGATGATGACGGTGTGACATTTTCTACTCCCTTTATCGATATTAATAACGATCTTGAGCTAACTATTGAAATTCAAGAGGAAGTTGATAACGGACGTCAACTACACGCTTGGGTCGATTTTAATCAAAACGGTGTCTGGGAAGTTAGTGAAAAAGTAATAAACGATAATAGTGCAATTGTTGGTAGTAAACTTTATTCAATTACGATCCCTAATAATACGTTGTTGGGTTATAGCTTTTTACGGGTTCGCCTTTGTAGTCTTAATACAAGTTGTGATACGCCCAACAGTATTTCTTATGATGGTGAAGTCGAAGATTATCGATTATATTTCTCTGATCTAATCGCTAACACAACTTGTGATGTCATTCTTAGAGCTGATTCGGTAGGAGGCAGTAATTCTGCCTTATCGCAATTAGACCCTGCCTCAAATCCGATGGCATTCACAACCCTGTCGTCACCAATTACTATACCTGGTCATTCTACTGTTACTGATATTAATAGTTTTGGTTTCAATCGTATCCTTGGATTATTTTATGGTGTCTTTTACAGTGGGGGTGATGCCTATTTATTTAATACAGACCGTATGGGAAATTCATTTATAGGTTTAGATGCAATAACGGCGAATGGTGCACAATCAATCACACATGCGACCCATGGTGTGATCAACTTTGCTGATGGCGATGCGTTAGCACTAACGGTTGGAGGTAATGCGATAGGTAATGTAACAATGGGTGATATCTCAACAGATGGATTATACCTTTATGCATCTTCACCGAGCTTAAAAGGGCTGATAAAAATAGCATTAGCATCTGGAACATTTGAGGTTATTCCGTTATCTCAATATATACACGATGGTGATATTGCTGTTAATACTGAAATTGATACGATTTTTGCAACTAAGATATCCACTGGTAAGTTATCGTCGATTACGACGCAAGGCATTGTTACTGAACAGAACATTATTTATAGCGGTGGTTTATTTCCTCAAGATAATAGCGGTGAAGCAATCTCTGGCGGTTTGATTGCAGATAAAAGTTATAATATTTATGCTTTTGTTAATAATGGTGATCATGATACGAACCAAGATGGCAGCTATGATTTAATTAATAAATCGGCTATTTATAAAATTAATGTATTAACAAGAAAGATGACCTTCTTTGCCGAAGGACAAGATATTAATATTGTTGACCAAGATATTGCCGGTTGTTATTACTCACGTGATTATGGTGATGCTGTTACTTCTTATGGTATTGCTGGTCATGGTTATCACGATAGTGCAAGTAATGGTAATCAAGATCTTGCTCTAGGTAGCTTATGGGACAGTGAATTAAGCACAAAGGAAAGCAGTGCGGCTAATGCAGATCTAGAAGATGATGGCGTCAATGTTCCTGCATCAATTACCGTGGGAATTCCTGCTCAAATTGCTGTTACTGTGCCAGCAAGTACAGGTTTCTTAAATGTGTTTGTTGATCTGAATGGCGACGGTGACTTTAATGATGCCGATGAACATATTGAAAATGATAAAGCCATTAGTCAGCAGACAACAAACCTTGAAATAACCATTGATCCGGCACAAACAGATTCTTATAACGGCGATAGCATTATGCGTTTTCGTCTCTGTAGTACCGCAGGTGCGTGTAATAGTTCTGCTAGTATAGCCGCTGATGGTGAGGTTGAAGATTACCAATTTAGGTTGATTAATCAGATTGTACTTAATGGTAATGTATTTGAAGACAATGGCTTAGGAGCAGCAACGGCAGCGCATGATGGAATGATGGACGGTAATGAAGTTGGTATACCTGGCTTTACGGTAAGGGCGTTGTTTAATGGATCTGTTGCTGCTGCTGGTTATAACCCTGGTGATGTGGTTGCAACTGACATTAGCGGTGGTAGTGGGCAATATAGTTTGATAATTCCTGTTATTCTTGCAGGTAAAAGCTTGAAGCTTGAGGTTGTTTCCCAAGCAAAATGGATTGATATTAGTGAAAACAACGGCAGTCATTCGCAAGTAACTGCTGGAGCAGTAACAGATAGCCAAATGGTTGTAATTGCGTCTGCTGGCGATAATCTGAAAAATATTAATTTTGGTAAAGTACAACAACCAGTGATGAATCCTGATAATTATTCCGAAGTAGAGCCTGGAAAAATGATTGCTTTTCATCACAACTTTAAAGCGAATACCAGTGGTAGCGTAACATTTTCTATTGTTGATAAAGCAGTTACTCCTGCAAATAGTAATTGGAGTACGGTGCTAAAACATAATGTAGATTGTGATGATCAACTTAATAATGATCAGACTATTCTAGGTAGTATAAATGTTGATGCTGATACCAACAAAGAAGTGTGTTTAGTTGTACAAGTATTTATTCCTGCAGATGCCTCACTAAATAGTTTATTTAACTACAATATTAAAGCGGTTATGGTTTTTGATGATGCCACCTCAACAGCGCATGGCGTGACCAAAACAGTGATTGATTCAGATACAGTGCGTGCTGTTTTTTCTGGTGCAGGAATGCTGAAGCTAGAGAAGAAAGTCGCTAATATAACCACATCAAATGGTAATGATATTAGTAATACTGCTAAACCGGGTGAAGTCATCGAATATACGATTATTTTTACCAACACTGGTAGTGGTAATATTAAAGAAGTGATGATCTTAGATACGGTGCCAGAACACACTTCACTTAATAGCTCTATTAATTGTACTGCAGGAACGATACCTGCTGGATTAACGTGTAACTTCATACCTGTCGCGCCTTTAAATACAAGTGGCTATCGAGGTAATGTTAAGTGGATCTTAACCGGAACATTAAGACCTGGTGAAAGTGGTAGTGTTGTATATCGCGTCAATATTGATTAAGTGACGTATTGGTAATAGTTAATAGTAGGAGTAATCGTCACTCCTACTATTATTTCATAGTATGGTTCACCCGATACTCTTATAGACAGCCAGCGCACCGCAAATAAAGCATAAGGTTAATGCACCATAGCGAATAGTTTCTTTTGGTAGTGATTGTGTTGTTTTGAGTGCTAACCAATATCCAGCCCATGCCGCTGGTAATAACGGCAGTGTTAGCCATAATTTTTCAATATTTAAAAAACCAACGGGTATTAATGTTGTTAGGGAAATAATAGAGCTAAAGACAAAGAAAGCAGATAAATTAGCACGTAACTGGTTAGCTTCTTGATGTTGCAGCAAAATAGCCATCGGCGGTCCACCAATCGCTGAGCTTGTACCAAACAGTCCAGAGAAAAATCCCGCAAAAACCATTCTTGTTGGTGTCGGCTCAATTCTAAAAGGCATGATACTAATAAAAACAGCTAATAATACTAATAAACCGATCCATAAAGATAAAGTCTGAGCTGATACAAAAACCAACAATGCGGCACCTGCCATTGAACCTGGAATACGGCCGAGGATAGCCATTTTTAGTCCACCAAGTTCGATAGATGAGCGATATTTTCTGCTATTAAGTAATGATATAAATAAAGCAACAAGACAGATAGGGGCGGGAACATATTGTGGTGCAACAATAATAAGAATAGGCGCAGAAATAATTGCTAGCCCAAATCCAATAGCCGTTTGTACAAACGAGCCTAAAAAGATCATAACAATGGCAAGTAACGTCGTTGATTCGATGATCATGGTAGTAAGCTTACGAAATGAGTAATTAAGTGATCGCAAAGTAATATCATTGGCGATGAAAGTAAATGATAACTTGCTGAAAGAGTTAACTTACTGCTGTTAAATTCAGTGGTGAGTGTTTATTGATAAACCACAAAATTGCGCTTGATCGATACAGTTAATCTGTAATTGTAAATTACTTAGCCATTGTTGTTGATTGATAGCAGACCATGCTACAGATGCTTGTCGTTCACCCGCTTGATAAGTGATAGTGTAATCAGCTGCTGTTAGTCCTTCGATCATGAAAAAACCATCAGTGTCTATTTTATAAGTAAGCTGGTGTTGGGTACTATTATTGAGAAAAGTGATTGTGGCGTTGGTGTGGCCATCAAAATTTGTGACGTAACCATCAACCCCAAAAATACGATTTAAGCTGACAGTGATATTGGTTACACCTCCTTTTTGAGTATTAATCAATAACGGATTAAATTGTGGCTGTAAATTTATATCAATGGTTTCAGGATCTAATGTTAATGCGACATTATCAGCAATAGCGACTCCTTCTATTTTAAACAAGCCATTAGTATCTGACATTGCCTGTTTACGGTAAACATTGACTTTAACATTAGGAATAGGGGTTCCTGTATGATCGATTATTTGCCCATTAATAGTCGCATAGCCATAATCATCAGGATTCATTGACGATAATTGCCAGTTATTCGATTTTGTTAGTTTAACGCCATAACTATAGCGGGCTGATACTGATATTGAATTAAGTGTTGTAGCGGTTGTTAACTTTAGCGCAGGGGTTAATTCAACAGAAAAAGCAGCCGACGCCGTTACATCTTTTCCATAAGACGCATTAAAGCTATAACTGCTGAGGTTTGAGGTTATAACTGATGGAAAAAAGCAATTATCACATTGGTAACGATAGTTAACATTATAGGCCAATTGATTATCTTGAGGTAAACGTAGAACGCTTAATTCTAATGCCTCAGAGGCACTTTTTATGTAGTTAAACGCAAGCGCGTATTCTGTATAAGAGGCTTTATTTGCACGTGTATCATTAATGGTAAATGCGCCAGATAGCATTGAATTAAATTGAGAACGAATAGTTACGTTGGTATTAAAATCTTCATCACTTTTGATCGCGTTAACCGTTAACGATGCCAGACTATTATAATATCGATATTCGAGTTGGCTAACTTGCTGGTTATTGTTGGCGGCAAATAAATTAGCGCGATTATAATTAATTTTTAAGTAATGATTCGCATAAAGATTGAAGTCTATTTCAGCTAAAATATCATTTCGAGGGGTGATCCAAGCAAGGCTGATACCGATATTTGAGGTTGGAATAGCGCGAAAACCAACAGTAAAATCGGTAGTTTCATTTGAATGGAAGGCACTGACTCCTAATGTCAGCTTATTCTGTAAACCATAACTAAAACGTGCACGTTTACGTTGCATATTGTCGATTTCACCTTGAATGGAATAAGCGAAATGGCCTTGTTTGAGAACGGATTCAGAGGTGTTGGCTATATGAATTTGCGTATCGACGATCTTTCCTATTCCAATGCGTTCTTTAAAATTAACCATATCACCGGGCATAACAGAAAAACCATCAACAATATATCTTCCTGAATTATTGGCTTGGACCGTTTTGATAAAAATGCCATTAACATATATGTCGACGTAAGCATCCGCGAGAGTCATCCTTTCATCATAAAAACGTCCTTCACCGTCACTTTCATAGTTAGTTAGGCTATAACCATTTTTAGTGTGGTAAATACTATTGGTCATTGATTCTGGAATGACAATATCGCCAATAGTTAAACTACTATCTGCGAAAATATTTTCATAGAAATAGCGGTAATAACTGAAAATATCATCGCTATTTGATTGCATTGATACATCAATAAATTGCTGGTTGTTGCGAAAAAAAAATCGTTCGCGACCTCTACGCGAAATTGTTGTTCAGTATATTGAGTGGTAAGTGATAATCGATTTTGTATCATTGTTGTATTGGTTGGTGGCGTTCGCGGTTGAGCGTTTTGACTGTTGAGCATTTGTGCTTTTTTAATAGAGATAGAACGTGCGAGATCAATACTTTCTTGCATATCTGTTGGCGAAAGATGACGAGTTTGTATTTTTAATATGTAGCTGTCGGGATCCCAATAAACACTGGCATTAAAACAAGTTCCAATATCTTGCCAATGTAACCAATATTGTTCTTCCTCATGCTGAACTGTTATCTGATGGCGTTTTTTATTTGATGATGTAAAACAATGACGTTTGTTGAAATTAATCGTTGTTTCATTATTCTCTGGTTTTAAAGCTACGTAATAATGGCAACGGTTATTGTTACATTTCTCTTCAAGCCCATAAAGTAAGGGGATTAAGGTTGATATATTTATATACGGCGTTTCATTATCGACAAGCACTCTAAAAAATGAATCATAACGTTCATTCGTTTGAATTTCGATAAATGCTTCTGATAAGTTTTCTGCATATAAGGACGAAGAAAAAAACAGAAACAGGATGTTATAAACATATTTCTTGTTGTTCATCATTAACCTTAATAGTTGTTTTTCCTTTGTAAGCAATATTGAGGTCGGATTGGCGAAGAAGAATTAATTGTTTATAAATGTTATCGTTTAATAACTCTATTTTTTGCTGGTAGCGAGAGTTATTAATTATCTTGAGCTTATTATTACTGCATTGAATGACAGCTTTAGGTTGTGGGGTGCTATCTTTCTTTTGATAATAAATAGGAATTGATGAATTAACGAGCATTGTTAAATCAAATGAGATAGAGTCATTATTATTTGCTGGAGAATTCACTTTCCTAATAACTTCTTGAGTAAATTTTAAATGGGTGCGGTATTCACCTTTTTCATAACTATTTGGTAACTCAGCAATGCGCAATCTGACAATTTTTCTTTCATTAGGCATTAACTTGCTAATAACAGGCGGGGAGACTCGAAGAAAAGGGGTAAGATCTTCCATCTCTGGTGTCATATTATTATGCCGAGTTTGGTACTCAGCCATTGGAGTGGCAATAAAAGAAGGGGAAATACGGACTCTAATTGGTTTATCTCCTGTATTTGAGACCAGAAATTTTTGAGTCGTATTTGCTTCTGCTGTAATCACTCTTAATGGCGCTATCTTCATATTGGCCATTGCATGGTGAGAGAAAAATAAAATGAAGATTAAGAATCTATACATTGTAATTCCTTTTTATTTTATATACTCAGCATGTAACATCAGTGATTTGATAAACTTTCCACTGCGCATTTTAGCCGGTATAATAATTGTTCCATCAATACTTAATTTTTTTGAATAGCCTTTCGAGTTAATAACGACTAAACCTTTAGAAGTAAAACCCTCTCTATATTTTATATCTTTAATGAAAATATGATTTTTTTCACTTTTTAGTGTGTCAATTTTAACATGAGAATTTGGCTTTCCTTTTAATTTAAAACTAAAACTTCCACTTTCAATATTATGTTTAGAAAATTTAACCTGTTGTGAGTAGCGGCTTTCAACAACAGTAATGACAATATTTTCTTGTTCAATAAATTCAAGCGAAAAAGCATTTGTACTTATAAAAAGGAAAGCGTATAAGTACTTATTGATAGACAACGGTAACATTAAATGATCCGGTATAGTTACCTACAGTGAGTGCTCCAGTGGCATTATCAATATCAGCAGTACCACCTGCTTTAACTTCTGTAGCACCGTTCAAAACCACTGATGCGTTATTTAGATTAATACCAACCACTGGAATTGTTTTTGTTCCATCAGTAGTATGGGTTAGGGTTGTTGTTGCTTCTGTCGAAACATCAACAGTTAAGCCATCATGACCACTCACTGTAAATGCTGCTGCACCGCCATCTGTTGTAGCGACAATAACATCTGTTGTTCGATCGGAGAATATCGTTCCAAAATCTAATGCGCTGGTTTGTGAAATAGATAGAGGAGGAATAATCTCAATGGTTGCTTGAATACTTCCTACTTCAGCTTGTGCTAATGATGGCATTATTGCTAACGTAACAAAAGCTAACTTCCTCATCGATTTATGCATAATATACCCTCTTGTTTGGATTGTTTTTCACTCTATTTAAAGTTAGTCGATGAAATTATGAAACTCAATCGATTAGCAGCGATACTTAAGAATAAAAAAATACCATTGGATAAAATAAAAATTCCACTCTTTCATAGAGTTATTTTATTCATCGATATGTTTGAGAGAAATAAATCACATATTCTTATTTATGAGAAAATGGAGGCAGTAACGGAATGAAAGATTTAATAATGAAACAATAAAAAAAGTAACAATACTCTTTTTATTGTTATCATTATTTGGGTTGTTGAAAGTTATTTTTCTATTATTTTTTCAACAAAATGAATATAGATGATTAATATCATATTAATACTAAATAAATGTAGTAAATATTCTGCATCTCTAGTATTTGATAATGTTTCACTAAAAATCATAGCGGCTGTGACGACAAATGATGAGATAGCTGATTTTATTAACCATGGACGATGTTTGTTCGTCAAAAATTCTTTTTTTATGATTGACATAAAAATGAATAAAAAAGGCAAACATTGTAAAACAATGACTGTAGGAAATAAAATGTCGAAAAATGGACTAAAAAATAAATGGCCTACTCGGCTATTATCCCAACTGTCAACAATACGATCATGCCACCCATTCCATGTTAAACCATAATAAGCCGTTTCAGGGTGAATTATACCTAGAAAAATTCCGACTATTTTATCAAGAAAGCCATTTTTTAACCAATACACAGCTAAAAAGATCTGTACAGGAATTATATATAAAGAAAGCTTTTTCACTCATTGTTATCCTAATAATAATGCAAGCTGAATAATAATGAATTATTTTCTTAATTCTTAATGAAAATGTGTCTTTAAATGGGAGCAATATCACAAAATTGACAAATAAAGAAAAATGTATTTATTCGATGAATACGGCAGAGCCGGTTATTGCGTCTATTTATTTAGATTGTGAATATAAGGTTGGATCTATTTAATATGGTGATTTGTTGAGTACTGTTATTTATTTCATTAGTAATTTAAAAAATTGAGTCGAGAATATGTATTGCTCACCCGTGAGTGAGAATACATATTCTCTTTTTGTTGGATGGATATTATTTGGATAGATTATCTAAGAATATTAATCCTTGCTTTAAGCCATTAGCGGTTAAGGTGTCATAAAAGTTATCTATATCTGCTAGATATTGACTTATAGCTAGTTTTTCTTCTTGATCTTTAGACATATTAAAAAAGATAAGACACACAGTTCCTGTTCGAGAGTGGATTACTTGTTCAAGTAATTGACTACCTGCTTGTGATGATAATTTAATGCCAAGATCTAATGTGTTATTTGTCATAGCATGACTGAAAACAGATAATAATTCTTTATCAATATCTTGTTGTTGTGAAAATAGAGATGCAAGAAATTTAACGTGTTTAGTGGCGAGTGCCGTTATCATATTCTCAAGATTTTCATGTATAGGGGATGCCAGCCAACGAAACATATCATCAGATGTTACTGTTGTTATTTGACTACATGTATTTGCTTGCTCTATTGCGTGGTCGTGATTTGAGATATAAAACATATTAAAACAATGCTGTAATACCCATTCAAAATTAACTTCAGGGGACGTGATGTTATGTTGAGAAAGAACATTAGCTGTAGTATTTTTTGCCTCGCTATGAAGTGATTGCAGCATTAAGTATAACGTGAAAAATATTTTAGTTTGATAAATAGCTTCATGCATTCGATCGTCGATTGACGACGAGCGTGCTGTAAGCTCTGTAAATGCTGCTATTTCTCTAACAGCGGCTTGAATATGCAGTTCGATACTGACTGTATCACTTAATCTCGTACTCATTAGCGTATTCCTTTTTCGCTGGTACACCTTAATTGTGGTACAGATTTGTCATTTATGCATAGTATGAGCATTATTCTGTGAATAATGTTCACTTTTATTGAAGGGGGATTTAATCTGCTTAAGCTGTAATATCAGAAAATACAGGAATATAATAAATAAAAATATAACTAGATATTTAAACTATGAATATTACTTATAGCGAAAATAGGCATTTACGAAAATTTTTTCACTTACAACAACAATATCAAGAAATTATTTATAAAGATGTAAGAGAGCGGTTACCACATTTAATTCTTACGCAGTCAGCAAAGATAAAGACAGCCAGGCAATTGCGTAACAATGGATTAAGAATATATGAATATAAAATTGTGGCGGCCAAAGATGCTGTGTTTCGATTAGCATATACGTATTTTAACAATACGATTAATGTTATTTACATTAGTCAGACAATTATAAAGCATCAGTTTTGTCAATTATTAGAAAAAACAGAACTTGTTGATTAATAGATATTATTTGGTAGGGATGTAAAAAAATAAGCCGTTATGAAATATTAACGGCTTAATTATAGATAAAATGTTTTATAGTGTGATTTTAACTTATTGCGCTATCAACAGGTTCAACCCATAAGATACCGACTTCTTTTTTGACTACTTTTACAATGACACCTTTATCGATGGGGGAGGTTGATTTAACATTCCATTGAATGCCGGAGTAATTAAAGTTATATACAGTTGATGGTAATAAGTCTTCTTCTAGTTCAAATTGGATAGTAGCAAAATCACTATTTATCTCTGTTTGAGTTGATTTATTTTGTAATTTTTTCAGTGGTTTCCAGAGTGCAATGGTTAACAACAGCGTTATAATCGCTAAGGTTGAAATTGTACTTAACCAATTAGCATCAATTAGACCAATGTAAATTAGACCACTAGTAAGTAGCATCGCCACGCCAAAAAATAGCAATACTAATGTACTACAACCGAGTATGAGCACTTCGATAATAAGAGCTAATAGCCCTAAAGTGACTAATGTTTGCGGAATATTGCTAAACATATAACACCTTAGCTCTAGGATTTACCTGTTTGAGCTTTGTTAATTGAATTAATGATTGATAAACCTTGAGCAACCATCGAGCTTGCATTGGTTGCATCATCAGCAAGAAGAACAACTGATGACTCTTTAGCAATGGCTTTTTTCGCCTCAATAGCTTTGGTTGCCAACTCAAGTTGAATTGCTTTTTGACCTTGCTCTGTATCTGCTGCTTCACCAATTTTTCGTAATGCTTGTGCTTGAGCATCTGCAACGGCCAAAATAGCAGCGGCTTCACCTTCGGCTCTTAGGATTTGCTCTTGTTTATCTGCTTCAGCAGAGAGTACTTGCGCTTGTTTTTTACCTTCTGCGACATTGATTGCTGATTGACGATCACCTTCTGATTCAAGGATTTGTGCTCTTTTTTCACGCTCAGCTTTCATCTGTGCTTCCATTGCAGCCATCACCGAACTTGGTGGCACAATATCTTTAATTTCGTATCGTAATACTTGTACACCCCAAGGCTCAGATGCGGTATTAATAGCTGCAACAATATTCGCATTTAAAAGATCACGTTCTTCAAATGTTTTGTCGAGTTCCATTTTACCTAACTCACTACGCATTGTTGTTTGTGCTAATTGAGTTACAGCAAAACGGTAATCATCAACACCATATGTCGCTTTGTAAGGCTCTAGAACACGAAAATAGAGTACTCCATCAACAACAAGGCTAATATTGTCTTTGGTAATGGCTGATTGTGATGGAACATCAACCGCGGTTTCTTTAAGGCTTCTTTTTGCACTAATATTATCAATAAATGGAATAATAAAGTTTAAACCCGCCTCCTTGGTTGCTCGGTATTTACCAAAACGTTCAATAAGCCATGCTTCATTTTGTGGAACAAAAATAATACTTAATTTAAGTGTGACAACAATAAATATCAATAAATACAGTTGTGGACTTGTAAGCAAGTTAGTTATGAGATCAAGCGGCATCTATATATTCCTTATGTTGATTAACCTTTGAGTTTACTGTTAGTTTTATAACCGAATGTATTACTTATTAATGCATATTGGATAATATATTATTATAGAACAGTATCATATTTGGTTATTATGTTCACAACATATTGTTTAAATTATGACATATTGCTGCGTAATGGTTAATGTCATGCTTGATATCTGTAAATATTGAATGTTTGCAGGATATGGTTATTTTTATTTATCTGAAAGAGGAGAGTAAGATAGGTGCCGCTTGGCAATAAACTATAGATAAAAGGTGGCCACTGATGCACTCAGTTAAAATAGTGTATCAGTTAATATTTATAGCATATTTTTAATTTACCAGCTTAGTTCTTAACCTAGAGTGTAGAAATATTAAAAATGATAAATTACTTATAATGCTTTGTTGGTAAAACAGTTAATGGGTTGTTTTTACTACTGTGTAGCCAATAAAGGCCTGAATTTTCACCTAATATGAGCTGTAATTTCTTCTGAGCGGCAATGATATAGTCATAACGAATCGCATTATTTTTATATGAACTAGACGCATTATCATCATCTGAAAAGATAATAGACTTATTTTCACTTAAATTAGCATTTGCTTGATAGGCCCAGTGAAAAACTTCAGGTGTAATTTTTAAGGTCGCAATAAATTGAGCGTCCTTTTTAATTATTGTTAACGATTCTGCTGATAGTGATAAAGCCTGATAACGACCTGTTTTTTTATCCGCAATGAAACTAACTTTTGAATAATCGAAAACATTATTTTTATCTGTTGGTGATATATAAAAATTTGATACTTTATATGTGACACCATAATCACCAAGATATGAGCGGTAGACAACTGACAATGGTTCGTGGATAGCGTCAGAAGCGATACTAATATCTTCATGAAAGAGCTTTTCATTATCAATAATTAGATGAGTGAATTGAGTCCATTCATCAGGCGCAATTTTATAACTAAAATCAGTCATAGGTATGCATTGATTAGTTTCTGGTTTGACTTTACACCAAGCAATAGAATAAAAATCATCTGAGGTATAAAAATAAATTTTATGATCCATTGTTAATATTTTTCCATGCTTGTTTACTTGCTGTGAAAAAATAGCTTTGATTTTATTTCTTAAGTCAACTTGTTGTTCTAAATTTTTGGTGATAAAGGTTATATTATTAGTACCGATCTTTTCATTTTCGGTTAAAAAGTGTGTAGGTTCTGTTTGAGCTGGTGACATATACCATGCACCGCTACCAAATAATGCTGCACCTAAAATAACGATAGAGGCAACAGTCTTTTTATTAATCTTACTAATAATAGAGTGTGATTTTTGTTCACTTAGATCAACTTCTTCTCGCGTAAATTCACGAATTTGGTAGCCGACACGAGGCAATGTCTCAATCACATCACCTTTGTTTTGTTCATTAAGTTTTACACGTAACGCACGAATAACCTGAAATAGTGAGGCTTCAGTAACGATACGATCAGGCCAGCCAACCTTGAGTAACTCATCTTTAGTGACAGGAGTACTATGATTCTCGATCAGATAGGTAAGAATATATTGTTCTGACAAATTTAGTTTGAGCGTAGATTCAGATGTTTTGAGTACGCCTTGGCTTGCAATGAAGCATACTTTTGTTCTAAATCTTATTTGCTCAATATTTGCCATTTATAAACCTCACATATTAATTTTTAGTTTGTCAATTCTATCATGAAAGAGTTATAAAATGACTTATAGGTGTTAAAGTTATATCTAATTGTTGTGATAATATTAATTATTACCATGAAATACAATATGCTAAATCATTATCCGCATAGAAATTAAAAATAATTCACAAATAAGAATATTCCAAATCAATGACAAATAAAAATATGCCTTATAAGCACTTTTTATATAGGGCTGTGTTATTTATTATCAATAAAAGATGTTAATTGACGTGATTTTTACATTAAAAAAATTTCGATGTGATTAATTATCTTGGTGAATGTTTTGTTTTAACAAAAGAAAGAGCGTGAATGCTCTTTCTTTAGACATTATTTGTCGCTGAAATAGCAATTACTTTTGAAAAATCTCAGTAAACTCGCGTTTCATTGGTGGGTTGCGACGTGCTTTCTTCAATTGTTTACACATGTCTTTAACGCAGTTAGCCAGTACTTTATCAAGCATTGTTGCTTTATATTCTGCTTGCTCATCAGCGCTCATGTCTTCTGGGAATTTGGTATCTTGCATTTCACCAAGGAAGTCTACACCAGAGTAACTTTGGCTTAGTGCAACAAGAGAGTGAAATTGCTCGAAATTATCCAAAACATTTTGTGCGCTGGCTGGCAATGTATTCCATGCTTCACGTGAAGTAGGTTCTGATACCTTATAAACGTTCACAAGCATATCAATCAACTCTGCTGGCACTTCTTCAAACTTGACTACTTGGCGAAGTTCTGGAGAACAGTCATCTAGTGTGAATACTGTTTCTTCAATGATTTGCTCTTCGTTGTTATTAATTTCAGACATAGTTTTTCCTAACGCATTGTGTTTTGAGAGGAGGAATCCTATATTCCTACTGATAAATGTCAATATATGATTATAAAAGTTATAATAAAAATTATTTTAGTAAATAGTCATGGTGCAATCACGCTGTTAAGGGAAATTTTTCATACCCAGCATATATGGCACGAACAATGCAATATGTTTTATATTGTATGCTTGCTATCGTATAAGGATCTAATATGGGAGTGATGCGGATTTTAATTGCCGATGATATCGCTAGTGAGCGGTTATATTTAACGGCATGTCTAACTAATCTTGGTCATATTGTTAAGTCAGTATCATCAGGTGCTGAACTGTTGAAGTGTTATACAGAGTTTAAACCCGACTTGTTACTCATTGATATTGAAATGCCGAAACAAAATGGTATTGAATTAGTCCACACACTTCGACATCAATACCAAGAGTGGGTACCTGTGATATTTTTAAGCGGTCTTGATGACCCTCATATTATCGCAAAAGCCATTAATGTTGGTGGCGATGATTATCTGGTTAAACCTGTTAATTCGATTATTTTGGCTGCAAAAATGCAAGCAATGAGCCGAATTTCTGTTATGCGGCAACGGTTAGAACATACGACGATACAGTTACAGAAAATAAATAAGTTATTGTTAGAACAAGCAAATGAAGATCCACTGACAAAGCTTGCTAATCGACGTTATCTTGATCAAAAGTTAAAAGAGTTTATTGCCTTACATGGACGCAACAATTTACCGTTAACAATTATCCTACTAGATGTCGATTTCTTTAAATTATTCAATGATTTCCAAGGACATATTGAAGGAGATAATTGTCTTAAACTATTGTCTACAAGTTTGAAAAAAATATTTAATCGCGCCGGGGAGGTTTGTGGTCGCTATGGTGGTGAAGAGTTTATTGTATTAATTTGTAATTGCGATGAAAAACAAGCAATTAAAGAGTGTCAACGTCTTAAAGATGAGATCTTTAAGCTTGCCATTCCACATGAGAATTCGTTAATTAGCAATCAGTTGACAGTGAGCCAAGGTGCAATTTCATGGGTGCCAACAGGACTTGAATTGGTCGAGAATTTATATCAAGCGGTTGATACTTTATTATACCAAGCAAAAGATAATGGCCGTGATCAATTCGTAACAGCAGAATACCCATATTCTTTAGTCAGCCATAATGAAAACTAATATTCACTTGTCTTTGGTCAAGATTATTGCATTTGATGAGCTAACTGCTTGCTGCGAAAGCTAAATGTGCTAGTCTTCTTAGAGTATTTTGACACTGTATTGTAGTAATGGCTTTGTGAGTGATGAATATTAATACTGTATTTTTACTTTAAAGCTATTTGGTAATGATGAATAGGATGATCATGGATATGCAATTAACAGAACACCAAGCTCGAGTGATTGGTTGCTTACTTGAAAAAGAAATTACAACTCCAGATCAATACCCTTTAACGCTCAATGCGTTAACGACAGCATGTAATCAAAAATCAAGTCGCGAGCCTGTTATGGCACTTGATGAAGCAACGGTACTTGATACGTTAGAAGAGCTGAAAGAAAAGCGAATGGTGCGCGATGTATCAAGTTTTGGTAGTCGTGTTTCTAAGTTCCAACATCGTTTTTGCAATACTGAATTTGGCTCATTGCAATTTAATAAACAACAATTAGCCGCTATTATTGTGTTGCTATTACGTGGGCCGCAAAGTGCAGGTGAAATTCGTACTCGTACTAATCGTCTGTGTGATTTTGCTGATACACATGAAGCAGAATCAGTACTTGAACAATTAGCTTCAGACGAAAAAGGGCCTTATGTTGTTAAATTGCCAAAAGAATCAGGTAAACGTGATTGCCGTTATATGCATTTACTGAGTGGCGAGATCGATGTTGATAATTATGTTCCTGTTAAGACTGCCACTGCAAGTAGTACAATTAATGAAGAGCGAATCATTGCGTTAGAGCAAGATGTTGAGCAATTAAAGTTACAACTGACTGAATTACAAGCAATGTTAGAATCATTGACAGAATAGTTTCTATTATTTACGAATACTGGTAGATTACTCTGCCTGTATTTGTGCAGCGTTATCGTTTATATAGGCTCAACATTATATGTTGAGCCTGTTTGTTTTGCGGCTTGTTATTATGTCTACCATACCTTGGTTTGTTTATCTTATACGTACTCGACAAGGGACACTTTATTGTGGTGTTACCACAGATGTTGAGCGTCGTTTTAAAGAGCATCAACATAGTAAGAAAGGGGCTAAATACCTTAAAGGTAAAGCCCCTTTAACGTTAGTGTGGTCGCAGCAGGTAAAATCTAAACGCGATGCAATGCAGTTTGAGTATCGAATTAAAAAACGTTTAACCAAAGCGCAAAAAGAAGAGTTGATTGTGCAGAATACTTCTTTATATATGTTGTTTGGTGATTAAAACGTTAGCGTTTTTTTGTGTTGGTGTGCCATAAATAATCTATGGCCTGCGAACATTGTTATTTAGAAATGATTACAATCTTGAAGGTTTTTCCATGGCGATCAGTGCCACTATATACAAAGTAAATATTAACGTAGCAGACATGGATCGCCATGTTTATCTTGATAGTCAGCATACTGTTGCTTGTCATCCATCAGAAACATTGCAGCGTTTTATGCTGCGAGTGCTGGCATGGGGACTAAATGCTGACACCGACTTACAATTTACTAAAGGCGTAAGTTCTACTGAAGAGCCTGATTTATGGACGAAAAATTTAGTAGATGAAATTGAATTATGGGTTGAGTTGGGTTTACCTGATGAAAAACGTATTCGTAAAGCATCACATCGCGCTAAGAAAGTGATTGTTTATGCTTATGGTGATCATGCCGCTCCTGTGTGGTGGCAAGCAAATAAGACTAAGATCAGTGCTCTAAAAAATGTATCAGTGGTCTTTATCCGTGATGAGGAATTAAAGTGCTTAGAGCAGTTAGTTGAGCGTTCAATGCAGTTACAATTAACGATTGAAAGCGAGCAAGCTTGGCTAAGTGATCAACATGGTACAAGTATTTCGATTATGCCTGAATGGTGGCAGCGTTAATCAATACGACCATTATAAGTATTGCTAAAAAGAGTGGAATAAGTGCAGACTTATTCCATTTTTTTTGATCATTTTTAAGTAACAGTAGGTTAATTGGCTTTGGTATTATTCAGCTGTAGTATATTGAGGGTGCTCATGGTAGCGTGAGGTAACGAATAAAATCAAAACACTACTGATAATGAAAATGATATTTTTGATATTAGCAATATACAATTTATCGTCATCATTATTGAAATAAGAATTTGAGATAACCAAAGGATTGCTTATGCCGTCAAACATTTATCGTTCAGCTAAAACTGTTTGGGATTATCATTTGTTACATCAATCATTGCTGAAAAGTGATTGTTTATTTGTGCTTTGTAGTAATGATATAAGAGTTGCCGAGTATGCAGCTGAGCTTTTCTTACAAGGGTATGCGCCTTATATTGTTTTTTCTGGCAATGTTGGAGAAATTACTCAAGGACTATTTCCATGCTCAGAAGCTGAACATTTTGCAAATATAGCACGAGAAATGGGCGTTCCAAATAACTGTATTTATATTGAATCACAAGCGACCAATACGGGTGATAATATTATAAAAACGCGAGCGCTATTAAAAGATAAGCAACTTGATCCACAAAGCTTTATTTTAGTACAAAAGCCATTTATGGAGCGTCGAACGCTGGCAACATTTGAAAAACAATGGCCAACGAAAACGGCTCTGGTGGCATCTCCGCCGATTGAGTTTGATGATTTTGCGAACGATGTTATTAGCTATGGCGACACTATTAATGTGATGGTGGGAGATTTACAGCGTATTCGTTATTATCCTGCTTTAGGTTTTTCAAGCGAACAAGTGATCCCTCAATTAGTGTGGCAAGCATATCAACACCTCGTTGCAGTAGGGTTTGATGGCCATTTGTCATCAGAACTTCCAAGAGATTAATATAAAAAAGCGTGTTTCCATATACTTTCTAATAGAAAGAATTAGAAACACGCTTTTTATGGTTTTAACGAGTGTTACGATTAACCAGCAGCAACGTTATCTTCAGGGTAACTAAGCAATGTAGGTTTTGGACGCGCCAGCATATAAGCTAATGTTAATGGACCGAGACGACCAATGATCATAACCACAATGATAATGTATTTACCTGGTTCAGAAAGAGTTGCACTTAAACCTGCGGTTACACCTACAGTTGCAAAGGCTGAAATGGTCTCAAACATGACCTCATAGAATGGTGCTTTTTCCGTTAGCATTAAAGCAAACATCGCTATCAACAACACAATTCCACTGACGACAATAATTGCCAGTGATTTGGTTACGGTTTGATTGGATATAGTGCGTTTAAATAAAACGACCCGATCTCGTTGCTTTAAAAATGACCAAGTCGCCAAAATTGCAACAACAAAGGTCGATACTTTAATACCACCACCTGTTGATGTTGAACCTGCACCAATTAGCATTAAAAGCATCAGAACTAATAAACCAGGCTCTGTAAATGCGCCGATATTAACACTGTTAAAGCCTGCTGTACGTACTGTTGCTGATTGAAAGAATGCTGCAAGCCATTGACCAGAAGTATTTAAGCTACCTAATGTTTGCATATTATCGTGTTCAAGCAACCAAATCATTATTGTGCCAGCAAGTAATAATATTGGTGTCGCAATAATCATTATTTTTGAATGCAGTGATAAAAAATGAAAACCACGATGTGAATTTCGTTGTAAATCTGAAATAACCGTAAAGCCTAAACCCCCTAGAATAAAGAGCATAGCAATAGTAATAATCACTAAAGGATCATCAACATATTGGGTTAAATTATCAGAAAATAGTGAAAAACCAGCATTATTAAACGCTGATATTGAGTGGAAAACAGCCGTAAATAGACCTTTATCCCATCCCATCATTGGTACCCAACGTAGTGATAGAAAAAATGTACCAATCAATTCACAGACAATAACGAAAATAATGATGTGTTTAACCAGTAAACGTATATTGGTGAACTTTTCTTGCCCGAGTTGCTCTTTTGTTAGCGATTGTTGGCGTAGGCTAACGCGTAGGCCAAACATATATAACAAAACAGCAGATAAGGTCATTTGTCCAAGGCCACCAATCTGCATTAAGATCATTAATAAGACTTTACCACTGGTAGTAAAGTGGGTACCTGTATCAACAACGCCAAGTCCTGTCACACTAATCGCAGACGTTGCCGTAAAAAGCGCATCAACAAAACTTAAACCGGATACAGAAAATACCGGTAAGGTTAATAAAATGGCACCAGGGATCAAAATCGCTAAAAAGCTAAAGATAATGATTTTCGGTTCAGACCAACGTTTATTGCGTTTGTCTGTTTTTATAGGGACATACATTGCCCGATTAGGGATAAAACTCATAACTTTCTTAATGTTTCTGATAATACATCTTCAGGGCCAGTAATAATTAAAATATCACCAACTTGCATTTCCATTTCCATATCAGGAGCCTTACGTACCTCAGGGCCACGTTTAAGGGCTAACACTTGGGTTTCATCACTGCTTGCGCAAGGGTGTTGTGACAGAGGTTTACCCATATTTCGTGCTGTTACGACAACTTCAGCTAAAGAAATGCCGCTGCCAAGTTCTGAAAATTCAAATACACGTTTATCTAACATATTACGAGCAATGCGGATGCCCATATCGCGTTCTGGTCTTATGATTTTATCAGCGCCAATTTTTGAAAGGATTTTACAATGTGGGGTATCTTTGGCTTTGACCCAGACCGTTTTAACACCGGCATCTTTTAATAATAATGTCGTTAAGATATTAGCATTGATATCGTCACCGATAGCAACCATGACTAAATCGTAATCATCAAGTTTTAGTTCCGCAATAGTTGCTTCATTTGAACAATCAGCGACGACAGCCTGGGTGGCAATATCAGCGGCTTTACGAACACACATTTCATTAATATCAATGGCTAATACTTGTGCTCCGCGCTCGCTAAGTTCTTCACATAGCGACATACCAAATCGACCAAGGCCAATTACAGCAAACTGCTTATCTTCAGCATTCATTTTTTTTCCCCACATTACTTTTGAGTAATGCTTTATTTGTTTTGTTGTTGATTGTAAAAACATTGAATTAACAAATTAGCGATTTCTATGCTACTGAGTATCCATTTCGTTAAGTCATTTTTATTATGACGATGCACATAGAATCATCAAATTCCGGTTAGGTATAATTTTCGGATATTGCTCGCATTTTATATGTAATTCAAGTTAATGAATCTCAAGTTTCATTGATGTTTTATTACAGTCAAATAACATGCCAATCGTAACTATATGATTAAACGTTATTTTTGTTGTTTAGTATGAAAAGTGAACAATAATAGCGTTGAAAATAGTAATCTTATATTTAGCTCTAATTGTGTTATTCACTCAATATATGCTGAATTATCAGCCGATATTGTATGGTTATATTGCCTGTATGAGTCATAAGCAATGTCATTTATGTATAGACAAAATAAACCTAAATAACCATTATTTTGTCAACAATTGGTCAGGCAACAGAATAAATAACGATGAGAGCTGAGTATTAATGCTTTGTTCGACAAATATAAGCCATTACTCTAGCAATAATAAAGCCTGAAATTAATCCACCGGTATTGGCGGCTAGATCGAGCCATTCACCATAACGATTAACGTAAGGTTGAATCAATTCAATAGCACCACTCCAGCAAAAGAAAAAAACAGCAATTGCTAACCATTGCTTAGGTTTAACAAATGCGACAGCAAAAATTAAAGTAGCGTAAGCAATGAAGTGATGGGTTTTGTCTGTGCCTGCAACAACAGGTAATTCAGCTTGTGGTGTTAAAGATAAGACTGTAATAAGAATAAGTATCAGTAAACTAATTAACTTCCAATAGGCATGAAAAAATTGGCTAAAGCGTGACACCATAAATAGATCTCTTTAAAGAAGGTAAAGATGCAAATTATATCGATGTCGATGCAGGTTAACAACAGCCATACTAACCGATAACTGTTTGATGATGGTTGGAAAAATGAGCAATTAAGGCTTATTTACACCAACGTTAATTATAATTGAATAGAGGTGATCGATAACAACATTCTATGATGCATTATTGCCTTTAATATAATAACGAAAGTTGAGTACGTCATGGCTAAAGTACATATTTCTCAATTGCATCATACTTTTCAGAGAGCATTGACTGATATGGTGGTAGGTGAGGCGATAGAAGCTAGAACATTTAAAAAAGATCGCGGTATTGTGGTGTTAAAACAAGAAGCCGATCATTTTATCTTTAAGCAATTTGGTTTTGATAATAAAACACGTGTTTTTGATAGCATGAGCTTATTAAAACAACTCAAAAAAGCCATAGCAAAAGAATTTCCCCGCAGTAATATGGCATGGATAGCTCATTTTGAGGGCGTGACTTCGATTGATACACTAAGTGCTGAACATAATCCTCAGCCAAGCTTGTTCTAATTACACGTCTGTTGAAATTAAAAGGCACTTAGCTGCCGTCACTAAGTGCCTTAATTTATCTCATCGTAGCGCAACAGACTTATAGTGCTGCTTTTATCCATACCATGCGGTGATCAGAAGATACGTCTTTTCCTTCACCTTTTTCACCGATACGCGCATCGTTAACAAGTAATCGACCTTGTTGATCATGCGCAGGCCAATATACGCCAGAAGCAGTGATATTGAGGTTATTGGATGGAATTGCGTGGTCGACTTGTAAACCAAAATTACTGGTTAAACGATTTGGATAAGGGTTATCTTGACGACATTCGCCATCACTAAAACAAGTTTCAGCCCCTAAGCTACTCGGCGTCAGTTCACCGTCCGTCGCAGTTTGGTTAACACGATGGTGGTTTAATAAGCTTTCAATTGTTTGGCGGTAACCGTCACCAGCATAAGGATCTGCGTTTAAATCACCCACAATTACAAACTTTTCATTTTCTGCAAGGCCGCCAGTTGTGCCTTTATCATCGTAAATAAAGTCACCGTGGGTAATGTAGTTATTCCAAAACTGAATCTCATCGCGGTTTTGCATTTTATTCTTTTGAGTCACCGTATCAAATACTGGTGGTGTTGGATGCGACATCAAAATATGAATGGTTTGCTCGCCATTAGCGGTTGGAATAATGATCGGTGCATCAACGTGATTTTTTGATGATAAACGTAGATTGTCCCATTCAATTGGGGTGTACCAGTCATCACCACACGCCATACCATCAGGTATTTTATTTTCTGGATCATTACAATTGGTGATTGTTGGCATTTCTGCTGAAGGGAGATCTTTCCATTTAAAGTTTTGGAAGGTACGGGTATTCGCTGTGTCGATTTTATATTGTGACATCAGAGAAAATCCGTATTGACCGTGATATAGACCAAATCCCCAGGCATCGTTAGGACCTGAATTTACTTTTCCATCGTTATTAAGATCAAAGCCACTCATTAAACCTGTATTGGTTGCATAGCTTTCAAAGAACGGGTATTTGATTGGTTCCAGCGTATCACCACCATCAATGCTATTTGGACTTTGACCAATAGAGAGATAATTATCTTGGAAACCTGTCAGTGCAGCAGTATTTTCACCGGTGCCATCATTATTAAACTCAGCTAAAAGAATGACATTAGGGCGTTTGGTTTGGATAATTGCAGCAACATTACGGATTTGAATAATTTTAAGGGCTTTTTGTTTTTGTTCTGGAGTAAGAGTATTGTCATTAAAGCCTTTAATTAATGCTTGTTGCTCAGCAGGAGAGGTTTGCATTTCATCAACGAGTTGCTCAAAGCTAGTACGATCAAATGACAGATTAAAGGTAGCGATAGTGACATCCTTTGCCACAGGTTTAACGCTATTCGTATTATGGCTATTACACCCGCCTAACAGGACTGAAGTAATGGCAATAGCAGCAAGACTTTTAATTAATTTCATCCGTAATCTCAGTTAATTCGCAACAACAATCATTAGTTAGCTCAGAATTATACTGATAGATTTATTATTAATAGTGATCTCAACAGAGTTTTTTTGCAATCAATGCTGCTACAGCATCATGTTATTATTTAGTTTGGAACTAAGATCTATTTTTTTTTTAGGATTGTTTATTTTCAGTTAAGTTATTAATCGTGGCTGTTAATGCGCTATTCAGTTCAGTGTTGGTTACTTTAGCGGTATCAAAGTCAAAATTATCATAAAAGCTAGGTACAGAGAGTGAGGCTTTTACTTCACCTGCAAAATACGGTGCAGAAGTAACGGCAGTGGTTAATACTGTATTTGCACCACCTGGGCCTGGGGAAGTGGCCAGTAATACCATTGGTTTGTTTTGGTAAACCTTAGGGTTTATACGTGATGCCCAGTCAAAGAGGTTTTTATAGGCGGCAGTATATGAACCATTATGTTCTGCAAAAGAGATGATTATTGCATCAGCTTGAGCGATACGATCCAAAAAGTCTTGCGCTAATGATGGAATACCAGATTCAGTTTCACGATCAATGCTATAAAGTGGCATTTCAAAATCATTAATATCTAATAAATCAATTTCAGCATTTGTAACTAACGATGCTGCATATGTTGCAAGGTGCTTATTAATTGATTGGCGACTGCTGCTAGCGGCAAAAGTAAGTAATTTCATATTTAATCCCTCATTATAATCTTGTATTCGTTATATTGATTGGTTAATAACGATACCTTATTGGTGTTTTTCCAGTGTATATTGATAGTCTAAATTAATTAATAGACCAAAAGTATTTTAACTATTTCCATATGACTAATAATAAATTATTTGATGGCATCATTATTTTTGTTCAAGTTGTTAAAAGTGGTAGTTTTAGTACTGCTGCTGAAGTACTTGGGCATTCAAACTCACACATTAGTAAAGAAATTAATAAATTAGAAGCACGCCTAGGCGTACGGTTGCTTAATCGTACGACACGCTCGTTAGCATTGACTCCTGAAGGGGAGGTCTATTACCAAGAATGTACACAATTGATTATAGATGCAGAGCAAGCATTAGGGCTTATTTCACAAGACAGCTTAAATCCAAGAGGTACCCTTAAAATAAGTTGTCCGGTCTGGTTAGGGACAACATATTTACAGCAGGTATTTAGTGACTATTTAGCCTTGTATCCTGATATGCAATTAGATATTGATTTAAATGATAAAACGGTGGACGTTGTTGCTGATGGCTATGATCTTGCTATTCGTGCATCAGTCGCATTAACTGAATCAAGTATAATTTGTAAACGTCTTTTTAGCAGTCCAATATGCACCGTTGCTGCGCCAAGCTATCTTCAAAAATTCGGTGTGCCAAAACATCCATCGGAACTGATTCACCATCAGTGTTTATGTTATAGCAATCTTAAAAAGTCAAACCAATGGCAATATACAGCAGTAGATGACAAACCGTTTAATGTTGATGTTCAACAAAAGTTACGTTGTAATAGCGCGCCAATGATGGTGGCTATGGCTGTTAGTGGGGTCGGAATTTGCCATATACCCAAGTTTTATATTGAATCAGAAGTAGAAAACGGAGAGTTAGTAGCAGTATTGTCTGAATACGACCGTACATTAGTAAATGTGTATGTTGTTTATCCAAGTCGAAAACATTTATCAGCGAAGGTGAGGCGATTTATCGATCTGTTAGAATGTAAAATAAGCGGCTAGTTGTATTTTTAGCATATTGTCGTAAAAATTTACATTTTACATCTTTTATTTTTACGTTTTAGTGATATTTTCTAGATCACAACAAGTTCACTAATAGATTATTCTAGAATAGTGATTTTTAGGAAATGGATAACCATAATGAATAATGAAATTCGACTACGTGCTTTAGAACAAACAGATTTACGATTCATTCATCAATTAAATAATAACCGTGCCATTATGTCATACTGGTTCGAAGAGCCGTATGAGTCATTTTATGAGCTAGAAGAGCTTTATCGTAAGCATATTCATGACAGTACTGAGCGTCGTTTTATTGCTGAAAACAATGCAAAAGAATCGATTGGTCTGGTTGAGCTCGTTGAGATCAATAGCATTCACCGTAGTGCAGAGTTCCAGATTATTATTGCACCTGATTTTCAAGGTTGTGGTTATGCGCGTGCACTAATTAACCGTGCTTTAAATTATGCCTTTACGATTTTAAACTTGCATAAAGTATATTTACACGTTGCAACTGAAAATGAAAAAGCGATTCATTTATATGAAGAGTGCGGTTTTATTGAAGAAGGTCATTTGGTGAAGGAAATCTTCATTAACGGCCAGTATACTGACGTTAAGCGTATGTATATGTTGCAAGATGAGTATATCGCTAGTCGTAACAAATAATAAAATACCCTGACAGTGCAATATTGTCAGGGTAATAATTTTTTATGCTATTTCATGTGGATATGAAGTGGAGGCATGGCTAGATCGCCAACGAGGGTGCTTTTCCATTATCTTTGAAAAAATAGGATCTTGGTAATGCATTTCTAACCAAGCTTGTAATCGAGGGTAGGGAGCATGGCGAAACCATTGCCGTTCAACATGAGAAAACTGACGAATGAAAGGTAAAATCGCATAGTCAGCAAGGCTTGGGTTATCACACATCAAGAAACGGTGTTTGTTAAGGCGCTGTTCGAGATCATCAAGAAAAGAACGACATAAATTACGATAAATAGCGATATCGGGATTGTGGTAACGGATATCTGCTTTGTAGTGTTCAAGTGCGGCAATATATTTACAGTCATTACGAGCGATAAGGTTGATCATATCTGTAAATAAATGACTATTGTCTGCTAAGAGTATATTTTGAGGATCATGTTGGTTTAGCGCCCAAATCATAATATTCAGACTTTCATCAATATAATCACCATTATTTAATACTAAAAGAGGGACAGTGCCTTTTGATGTTACCGCCATCATTTCGATGGGTTTGTCTTTTAGGGATATATCACGAATTTCCACGTCTTGTTCTGCCAAACGTAAACCTAAACGTGCCCGTATAGCATAAGGGCATTGACGTAAACTATATAATATTGGTTTTGTCATCTGATCCCTCCCAAAAATTCTGTCCTTTAATGATAATTAAGTTTAGTACATATTCTCAATAATAAGATATCGGCTGTGATTTTAATGCGATGGAGAACAAAATAATGCTGTTCTAGATAGTATTGCTATGAGTATATTAGGTAGACAGTTTGATAGATTTTATACTAGAAGATGACTAACCTATGATGACATCAGTTGCAAAACTTGAACATTACCGCTTGCGCCAGCATCAGGCTTTTATGCTGCAACCTATGCCCTCTTTAGATTGTCGTATCAGTGAGTTAAAAAAATTAAAGCAATTGATAATCCAAAATCAGTCACAGATTTGTCAAGCAATAGCCTCTGATTTTGGTTGCCGTTCAGCCACTGAAACAGCACTTCTTGAAATATTTACCTCGTTAGAATCAATTAATGATGCGATTAAGCGTTTGCCAAAATGGATGCAGCCACAGCGTCGACATACTTCGTTATGGTTTAAACCAGCACAGAATAAAGTTATTCCACAGCCGTTAGGTGTTGTCGGTATTATTGTGCCGTGGAATTACCCACTATTTTTGACGATTGCGCCGATGGTAGCAGCATTAGCGGCAGGTAATCGTGTGATGGTGAAAATGTCAGAAAATTCCTCTTCTTTGTGTCAATTATTACAGCAATTGTTTGGTCATGAATTCAGTGACGATCAAATATGCATTATTGCCGAAGAGGGGCAAACAGGTATCGCTTTTTCACAGCTAGCGTTTGATCATCTGATTTTTACGGGCTCTACTACTACAGGTAAAGCTGTTATGGCGGCAGCCGCAACTAATTTAGTACCTGTAACGTTGGAACTTGGTGGTAAATCACCAGTTATCTTGGCCGATGATTATGATCTACATACAGCGTTATCACGTATTCTTGGCGGTAAGGTTTATAACAGTGGTCAAACGTGTGTTGCACCTGATTATTTGCTGATCCCTGAAGATTTAGAAAATGAACTCATCAAACACGCACAATCGATCATGGCACAACGGTTTACCGATATTCAGCATCCTGACTACACCTCAATTATTGATGATGCTGCTTTTATTCGTTTGTGTGATACCGTTAAAGATGCGCAGCAGCAGGGCGCAAAGGTAATTAATTTGATCCCTCATTCAGCTCCCGATCCACAACGACGCAAGTTTCCGTTACAGCTTGTTTGTCAGCCAACAGATGCGATGACAGTAATGCAGCGTGAAATTTTTGGACCATTATTGCCCGTTGTAACTTATAAGAGCCTTCAACAAGCATTGGATTATATTAATGCACGAGAGCGTCCATTAGCGTTGTATTTATTCAGTAATGATAAAGTATTACAACAGCAAGTATTAGATCAAACACGTTCAGGTGGGGTTGCATTGAATGATGTTATGTTACATGTCGCGCAGGATGATTTACCTTTTGGTGGCATAGGTCATAGCGGAATGGGGCATTACCACGGTCGAGAAGGGTTTGAACGTTTATCTAAAATGCGCCCAGTGATGCAGCAAGCCGCGATGAGTTCAACTAAATATCTCTATGCGCCTTACGGAAAAATAGGTAAACGATTAATTAACTTTATTATAAATAGAAAGCTATCTCGATATGAATGATCAAACAACAATGATGTATGTCGGATTTTGGCCGCGTGTATTAGCCAGTTTGGTTGATACTGCAATTGTCGCTTTGATAACAGCGCCGCTTATGTATCTCGTGTATGGTGAAATGTATCCAGCAACCGATAGTTTTGCTGTTGGGCCGATGGATGTAATAATCAATTACTTATTACCGTTTGTTGGGGTGATTTTATTTTGGATTTATAAATCAGCCACACCTGGGAAAATGGTCATTAAAGCGCAGATCGTTGATGCTAATACCGGTAATAAACCCAGTGTGAAACAATCGGTGATACGTTATTTAGGCTATTTTGTGTCAACGATTCCTTTTGGGCTTGGCCTAATGTGGGTTGGATGGGATAAAAGAAAACAGGGCTGGCACGATAAATTGGCCCGCACAGTTGTGGTTAAAGCTTGTAATTAAAAGCTTGTAATAAAAGTACCGCAATAAAAATTATTTGGTTATACAAGAAAGCCCCTGTTGTTTAATTACAGCAGGGGCTTTCTTTATTCTCAAAACAGTAAGAATTACTTCTTAGTGTAAGCTGAGATGATCACCATTTGCACACCGTCAGCACGACCTTGGATGTGAAGTGGGTTATCAGTTAAGCTGATGTTGCGTACTGGCGTACCACGCTTGATAACCATGCTTGAACCTTTAACTGGTAGATCTTTAATGATAGTAACGTTATCACCAGCTTGAAGAATAGCACCGTTTGCATCACGAGTAGGGATTGAAGCTTGCTCTTCTTCAACTAGACCTTTTTCAGCCCACTCTTTCACGTCATCTTCTAAGTACATCATGTCAACTAGGTCCATAGCCCAGTCAGTTTTAGCAGAAAGACGCTTAAGCTGGCGGTAAACCATAACTTGAACAGCAGGAACTTGACTCCACATGGTGTCGTTTAGACAACGCCAATGGTTTTCGTCAGTTGTTTCTGGATTCTCAAGCTGACCACGGCAAGTATCACAAAGTAGTACACAGCAACCCGCGCTCTTGTCTTCAGAAGCAGGAACAGCGTATACCGCTAGATTATTTTCAGAAGAACATAGCTCACATTTTGATTCACTACGCGTTTTTAATGCTTGTTCGATAGTCATGGGAATTGTCCATTGATTTATTGTGCCGATATTATGCCGCTCTATTGTACAGAAGAAAAGCAAACAAGTCCCAGATCACGAAATTTATAGTACAACAGACTGTTTAATATTCAGCTGGCTTCATTCTATTAACTCAATGAAGTAGGTAATGTTTCACATTTAACAATATAGCCACACTGGCATTATTGAAAGAGTAGCAGTTACAGGCATAATTCATTAAGTAATATGTGCAGTAGTTACATCAAAAAATGAAGCCTATCGCAGTGTGTTAGTTTCGAACAGCACTAAAAAAATGATAAGGGTAAACTATTGCCATTATCATTAAATAAAGGAAAAAGGATGTTTCCATATAAATACAGTGGGTTGATGTTAGCGATTATTGCCAGTATGAGTTCGCCGGTATTGGCTACAACTAAAGCTATTTCATCATCAAACACAGTTTCACCTTATGTGATTGGTGGCATTCCTGTTGCTATTGATCCTGCAAATAATTTTATGGCGTCATTGAGAAACAACAAAAACGGTGAGGCTCCTTTTTGTGGCGCAACGATTATCAATGATCAGTGGGTATTAACAGCAGCGCATTGTGTTGTCCAAGGTAGTGGTGACAGTGCATTTGTGGTTCCGCCATCAGATATAACAGTTAGTGCTGGCTTAATTGATAATCGCTATCCTCAAAAAGAACATTTATTTTCAGCAACGCATATCGTTGTACACCCTGACTTTAGTCCTATCGCGGTAATTAAAGAGACAATAGATAATAATCAACTGATCACTGAGGTTGTTAGTACAGCATTAGATAACGATGTTGCTCTAATACGGGTAAATCGTAAGTTTGTTGATTTAGGTAAAGTTACATTAGCAACATTATCGCAATCACAGCAGATTGAACAACGCTTAAAAAGAGAATGGGAAGTGGCTAATTATCCAATTCCTACTGACTATCGTCCTGAAAATATTGAGGTATTAGGCTGGGGAGCAACGGATCCATCAGGAAGTAGCGACTCAGCGTCTGATACTTTGCAACAAGCGATGTTGAGCTTTTTCCCAATCGATCTTTGTTATGAGCGTATTGAGTCTCATGGCAATCCAGGCTTAATTATCGATAACCCAGCTAACGTTACTAAATTATGTGCGTTGCCTCCTGTTGTTATTAAGGATCTTGGTGATGGAGCGATTGTTGGTGCTGATTCGTGTAAAGGTGACAGTGGCGGCCCTATTTTAGCAACCGATAGTGACGGTAAAAAGCGACAGGTAGGTATTGTTAGTGGCGGTACGGCAGGTAATCCTATTTGTGGAGCGATGACACGTCCAGGTTTTTATGCCCGTGTAGGTAATTATACTAATTGGATTGTAGATAACAGCAGTAAAGTGCCGGCAAATTCAATTACGCCACCAGATTTTATTTTAGACAAAGATGATGACCAAGGCGGTGGCAATGAAGAGTGCAATGACAGCCTTTCAGCCAATAATTGCAATATAGGTAAAGATCGTGATGGCGGCGGTAGTTTTGGTTTTATTAGCTTATTAGTGCTTCTTGGTTGTGCGTTTTTTAGACGTTTAAGAGCTTAATTAGCACAAAAGTAGCAATAGCAATACGATCAAACTGATACTAATAGCTAAATTAACAGTGATTAATATGGAAGTCTACTTTATTAGTGGACTTCCATTTTTTTTTGAATATAAACAATAGGATGGTATAAAGTTACTGAATTTATAAGACTTGGCTATGTTATCTTTACTCCTTATTAAATATGGGAATTTAGCACAGGCATATTTATAAAACACAGACTCATTCAATGTATAAGTATCATTTTATTAACAATAAACATCTTTTAAGTGATGAAATAAATTAATAAAGATGTTGATTTATTGAGTAATCATATTTAGAGTTAATGATTTTATTTGTTTATTTTCTTTATAATCAATTGGTTATAGTTAATCTTTTTTATGGGTAAAATTCTCTAAATTGATAAGGTATTGTTTTATTAATTTATCCCCAAAAATGTGTTTATCCACAGAAGCTGTGTATAACTCTGTGGGAAATGCGCTTAAGCTAGATTTGGTGCAGCCTCTGACAAAGTCAACATATAGTTAATTGAAATTTGATAATAACGATAAATTTATTGATTTAGTTCAATGATCAAACAGAAAGCCTATTTTATGTATTTGTGATTAAAATAAAGTTTAATATTTAAAATATAAAACTATAACCAAATCGATATTAAATGCGAAATGTTGAAATAGTGTTGCTAATCGAGCACTGCCATTATTCGGCAGTGAGATAGTCTTTCATTAACGATAAGCCTGTATGTCTTATGGAAATATAGAAGTAAAATAATGTGATCTATGTATTGAAATGGCTGATATTTTTTTATTTTGAGTGCCGAAATAATTATATTTAGCGACTATCCATTATTGATGTAGTTATTGGTAATGGTTTCATTTCTTTAAATAATAGAGCGCGGTATGTCATTTTCAATTGTTCAACGTACCATTGCTGGATTTACGTTAATGCTAGTGCTTATTCTCATTATTGGTGGGGTAAGTTACGGTAATACAGATAGAATCCACAGTCGATTACAGCATGTTACTGAAATATCAACGCCGATGGTGGTTTCCGCCAGCCAATTATTAGCAAGTCTGCGAGAAAATCAGTTAACAGCGATAGATTATCAAACGACAACTAACATTGATTTATTAGCGCTAAAAAAAGTGGATGTTCAAAAAGCAGAGCATCAGTTTCGATTATTAGAACAACAAGCTCAAATTTATGCTACTGATGAGAAAGCACAGGCTCAATTAACAACAGCATTATCGGCAGCAAATACTTTCTTTACCACATCAAATACGACTATAGAACGTTATAATCAATGGTTAGGTGTTAAACGCCAACATCAACGATTAAATCTTGAATTTATTCATTTAGAAGATACTTACCAATCGGCTGCTAATTTACTTATTCAAAGTGCTAGCCATAAACGTTCGTTGCGCAATAGGGCGGAATTGATCACTAGTGGTATTAGTCGTGATTTGAAAAATGTTCGTCGAGCAAATCCTCAAACAGATCTCAAAACATTATCAAAGGTATTGACCAAAGATATTGAAATGGCGAAGCAAGGTATTGCACGTATTGATGTCGCTAAAGATGTAAAAGCACGTTATAGCAAAAATTTAAACCGTGTTTATGAGCTGACACTAGGGGAAAATAGCATGCTCGCGGTGATGGAAAAACAGCATCGCCTAGCTACAGAGCTTGCGGCATTAAATGAAGAGTCAAATCAACAAGTAACAGTCACACAACAAGCATTAACAGCATATATGGAATATGCCCAAGCGAATGCTAAAGCAAGTCAACATGCCGCTGATGACGCTGCAAATCAAGCGACATTGAGTATTATTATTGCTGCTATTATTTCTGCTGTCATTGCATTAGTGGTTGCTGTGACGACCGCAAAAAGCATCCATACGCCTTTGGTAAAGATTAACTCAGTATTAAAAAAAATGACCGCAGGAGATATGACACAGCGGACAAGTTATCAATCACGGTGCGAGTTTGGTGCATTATCACGCTCAATTGATCAATTATCTGCAAGCATGGCCGAAATTTTAACCCAAATTAATGTAGGCTCTGCTCATTTAGTGGAGGAAGCAACAAAAACGGCACTCACTAGCGAAAAAGCCATGAATCGTGTTGAAGATCAAAAGTCACGAACAGATCAAGTGGCTGCAGCCATTTCTGAACTGGAAGTTAGCGCTAAAGAAATTTCACGCTCTTCAGAACAAACGGTTGAAGAAGTGAATGAAGTTAATCAAGCTGCGCAACAAGGACGAGAGTTAGTATTAACCAGCCGTACTATTACCGAGCAACTTGCAGTTGAAATGACAGAAGCGGTTGCTATTACTCAAAAGCTATCTGAATTCTCAAACAATATTGGCAGTATTTTAGGTGTAATTCGTAGTATTGCGGAACAAACTAATCTATTAGCCCTTAATGCTGCAATTGAAGCTGCGCGCGCAGGCGATCAAGGTCGTGGGTTTGCCGTTGTTGCTGATGAAGTAAGAGCCCTTGCCAATCGTACTCAGCAATCAACAGAAGAAATTCAGCAAATGATCACTAATTTGCAGCAAAACGCGTTGCAAGTATCGCAGGTGATGACGCGTTCGCAAACACAAACTGAGCAATGTGTTGAGCAGGCTCGCTCGACAGATATTGCCTTACAAACCATTGCTGAGCGAATGCATCTTATTTTAGATATGGCGATTCAAGTCGCTCATGCAACAGAAGAACAAATTGCTGTGAGTCAAGATGTGTCGGAGCATATCAATGGCATTGCTGCTGTGGCATATAACGCAGAAAGTGAAGCGAGGGAATCTGCACAAAGCAGTGAAGCGTTATCACAACTGGCAACTCAACAACGTCAATTGATTGAACGCTTTAAGGTCTAATTATGCAATTTTTCTCAGTGTCTAAATATGAACGTAACTCATTTAAAAAATTAACAAAAATGGTTTGTTACTCAGTGTTATTTGTGCCTACTTTTGCGATGGCAAATGTACAGCCGATCACTGGAGAAGTCGTGATAGATTCATGGCGTAATGATAATGCCATATGGGATCAAACTATTATTCCAGCGTTTAATAAACATTATCCTAATATTAAAGTTAGTTATCGTTCTCCGGCAGATCCATCGACGTTTAATCAACAGTTAAATAGTGATTTAGCCGAGGGAACGGCGGGTGATTTGATTGCGTGTCGGCCTTTTGATGGTTCATTAACATTATTTAAGCAAGGCCATTTTAGTGATATTACTGAAATGCAAGGCATGGAAAATTTCCCTAGTTTTGCATTAGGGCCCTGGCAAACAGATTCTGGTGCTCAGACATTTTGCTTACCAATGGCATCGGTTATTCATGGTTTTTTTTACAATAAAACCATTTTTTCAGAGCTAAACTTGCAAGTGCCTGCGACTACCGCTGAATTTAAACAGGTACTTGAAAAAATTAAAGCCAGCCAACGTTATGTGCCGTTAGCATTGGGCACCAAAGATAAATGGGAAGCCGCGACAATGGGGTTTCAAAATATTGGACCTAACTATTGGCAAGGCGAAGATGGACGCTTAGGCTTAATCCAAGCGCAACAACGTTTTACTGATACGGCATATCTCAATGTATATCGCGCACTTGCAAGTTGGAGGCCGTATTTAGGCAATAATTATCAACAGCGTAGTTATGCCAATGCTATTGAGTTATTTAAAACAGGTAAAGCAGCTATTTATCCAACAGGATCATGGGATATTTCTACTTTTGCCAATAGCGTTGATTTTGGTGTGTTTGCTCCGCCTGTGGTTAATAAAGGCGATGAATGTTATATCAGTGATCATACTGATTTAGGCATGGGCTTAAATACAGCATCAGAAAATAATGCTGCCGCTACCGTATTTTTAAAATGGATGACCACTGCTGAATTTGCTGAGTTATTAACCAATTACATTCCGGGTTTCTTTTCACTATCTAATCATTTCTTTGATGTTAAGCATCCAATAGCAAATGAAATGATGACATGGCGTAATAGCTGTGATTCAACAATTCGAAATTCAGCGCAAATATTATCACGCGGTACCCCTGATTTTGAACTGCAATTATGGCAAACCAGTGTTGAAGTGTTAAATGGCACCATGACGCCAGAAGAAGCGGTAACGATGATTCAAATGGGATTAAATAGTTGGTATCAACCACAACGAGATGCCAAAACGTTAGCCGAAATGTGTCAGGCAATTACCCCTATAGCGACATCCGTTCAGCCATCAACGAGTACTAATCCTCGTTTGTAGCTAAAACGTATTTAAATGCATCATTAATCAGCATTCTAACCTAAATATTAGCGAGAATGATGAGCTGATTGTGATGCAAGGTTGAATAGGCATATTAAGCATATTACTATGCCGATGTTTTCTTTATGGGTGATAAATTGTGTCAAAGATATTAGTTGTTGATGATGATATTCAGTTGTGTGAGTTACTGACAGAAGTGCTTGAAGATGAAGGCCATGATGTGAGTTGTGTTCATTGTGGTGAATCAGCGATTGAGTATCTACAAAATAAAGGTGTCGATTTAGTTTTACTTGATGTGATGTTGCCAAATCTTGACGGTATGCAAGTTGCACGACGTATTTGCCAACGGTTCGCAACCCCGATCTTAATGTTAACGGCATTAGGTGATGAAGCAACCATGCTCGATGGATTACAGGCTGGGGCAGATCACTTTATTACTAAGCCGTTTAAAGTGCCTGAATTACTGACACGGATCAGTGCGATTTTACGTCGAGTTGGACTTGAGCGACAACGACATCAGATCCGTTCTGGTGCAGAAAACATAGCTGCAGAAATGTCGCGTTTACCATTAACCAGTACTGAAGCTGAATTGCTAGAATATTTAATTAAACATGACGGTATTGTGGTCTCAAAAGCGGAACTACAACAGCAAGTTCTAAAAAAAGAGCTGAGCCCTTTTGACCGTAATTTAGATATGCATATTAGTAATATACGCCGTAAAATCGTGTTAGCAGGAATGTCTAAACTGCATATTAAAACAGTACGAGGACGTGGCTATAGTTACACCGAAAGTGTTAATCAATAATTAAAAGGATCATGGTGTGGAAAGCCTTTCTCAGCGTAAAGCATGGTATAAACCGCATCAACAGCACGGTCTGGTTATGCGGCTTTTTTCGTATTTTACCGTGAGTTTGTTATTAATATTATTACTGCAAAATTTAGCTGAAATCGCCTTAGTTAAAACGCTATTACATGTGCCAAAAAACGTCCAACAAAAAATATTGGTAATGGCAGATGAAGCTCAGCAACTTATTGATAATGGTAATAAACAGCAACTTAGTGAATGGGAAAATAAGCAGCCTTATTATTTGTTTGTATTAGACAAAGATCAGCATGAAATGGGGATGAGAAAAATGCATCCCCATTTTGCGTTTAAACTAAACTATGCGCGTAGTATTAATGCGCTATTGGATTCTCAAGTAAATCAACCTATCTTTGCGATCCCATTAAAAGATGGCAATCAATTAATGGTGCAACTGCCACACCAACTACATCCAGCTAAATATTTTTCATTTTATTTTGGGCTGATTCAAGTTGTGATCGCTGTTTTAATCTTGTTTATGTTTTCATATCTTATTGCTCGATATTTACAACGGCCATTAAATACTTTGCAAGAGGCGAGTCGTAGCCTAGCAAATGGTGATTTTTCTGTCAGGGTCGCCAATACTGTTAAAGATAGTACTGTTGAATTTAAATCTCTTGCGGCTGATTTTGATGAGATGGCAGAACAAATTCAGAGCTTGTCTGAACGGCAACGACGATTAATACGTGATGTGTCACATGAGTTACGCACGCCCTTAGCACGCCATAATTTATCATTACACTTAATGAGAAAGCGAGTAGCACCAGAGTTTCAGCACCTTGTTGATCGTTTAGAGCATGAATCAGAAGAAATGAATCAACTTGTTAATGAAATTCTAGAGTTTAACCAATTACAGAACACCACTGAAAATGTTAATTTGATCCCCATTGATGTTGAGAGTTTATGCTTAACCACAGTGCCTGATATCAAAACATTACTGGGAAAACAGCAAACATTTATCACCGATATTGATAATAATATGCCTCTAGTGATGGCCGATAGCCGTTTAGTTGTTCGCGCTGTAAATAATTTATTAGGCAATGCAATTAAATATGCCGGTGATCATGCTCAAATAAGCTTAGTTTCAAGGCTGGTGGTTATTGATGGTAAGCAATTTGTACAATTGAGTGTTGAAGATGATGGACATGGCATTGCTGAGCAGCATTTAAAGCGTATTTTTGATCCTTTTACACGTATTGAAGGTGCAAGAGATAAGCAATCTGGCGGGTATGGACTGGGTTTAGCTATTGTTAAAGAGGCAATGTTAGTTATGAATGGCAGCGTCCATGCTGAAAATCGCCATCCTCAAGGGTTATCAATTCAGTTATTATTACCAGTAATGAATAATTAATGATAAAACATAAATAGCCATTAGCGGGGATAAATTGTAGATAAGGAATGGTTTTTAGAAAAAATAGATTAAAAGTATCGATATCAATCTATTTTATCGATTTTTTGGTGAGGTATTATTCTGTTTGCTAATGCTTTACTCAAAAATTTTATTAATAAGGATATAATTAGCTGTTTTTTGCTATAAATAAAGTAATACATGTTTATATATGACATTGATTTAAATCAACTTAATTGTTGTTATTGTGATTTAGCTATTTGAATTATGCTGTAAGCGTATATATTGCGCGCGGAAGTTTTCAAAAGAGTTAATATCATGATTAATAAGAAATATATAAAAAGAGCAATTGTGAGTGCAATCGCATTAGGTATTGTTGGTTATAGTGCAATTGTTTATACCGTACATAAAGAAGACGTTGCCTTAGCCAATAAACGTTTAGCAGCATTACCGCTACGTAATATCGACGACCTTTCAGCACAAGCAATGCGCTTATTAGCTGAAAAAGGTTGTGCAGATTGTCATACGCGCAATAGCCCATTGCCATTTTATGCCCAAGTAGCAGGTGTAAAACAAACCATGCAAGGTGATATTGATAAGGCTAATCAATCATTTGAACTCGCACCTGTAGAGCAGGCTGTTATACATCACCAAGCGGTTAGCCAAGTTGCTTTGGCAAAATTAGAGTATGTTATTACTAATAATTCAATGCCAATCCCTAAATATTTAGCTATCCATTGGCCATCGGCATACCTTAATAATGATGATCGACAGTTACTATTAGATTGGATCCGTCATCAACGCCAGCAATATTATCCAAACCCAACAGCCGCACCACAATTTAAGAATTTGGCTATTCAACCAATTCATACCGTTTTCAAAACTGATCCTGCGAAAGTTGCTCTTGGTTTATCGCTGTATAATAACATTCACTTATCTGCAAATAATAAGTATGCATGTTCAAGTTGCCACTCTATCCATACAGGCGGTACCGATAACTTACCGACTAGTTTAGGCATTAATAACCTTGATGATCCAATGAATGCACCGACAGTATATGACTCTGCATTTAATATGAGCCAATTCTGGAATGGCCGTGCGGCGGATTTAGCGGCTCAAGCAGCAGGGCCTATTTTCAATCCTGTTGAAATGGGTTCAAAAAATTGGACTAATATCATTGCTAAACTTAAACAAGATCCGCAATTAGTTAAGCTATTTGATAACGCCTACAAAGATGGCATAACAGGTGCAAATATTACTAATGCAATTGCTGAATATGAAAAAACACTGATCACCCCAAATAGTCGTTTTGACCAATATTTAGAAGGTAATTTAAGTGCACTTACACCTGAAGAAATTGAAGGCTTTAAGTTATTCTTAAAAACAGGCTGTCAAACATGCCATGTAGGCCAAAGTATGGGTGGGCAGTCATATGAGAAAATGGGGGTTTACAGCAGCTTCTTTGATGATATTAAAGGTAAACACCTTGAAGGCGATAAAGGCCGCTATTTAGTGACGCATGATAAAAAAGACATGCATTACTTTAAAGTGCCAAATTTACGTAATATTGCTATTACAGGGCCTTATTTCTCTGGTGGTCGTGCAGCAACCTTATCAGAAGCGGTGAATGCAATGGCAAAATACCAATGTAATACGGATTTTACGCCAAAAGAAACCAAGGCGATGGTTGCTTATCTAAAAACACTGACAGGTCAGTATCAGGGTAAAACATTAACCAACCCGAATTGTCATGATATAAATGGCCAACAAGTGTGTAATAGCGCGAAAGATCAAGTTTGGAAGCAAGTAACCGGGCGTAAACTACCAACTGAACAAGCAGATTAAATTTTATTGTTATAACGTAGTAAGCGCTGAAAATTAGCGTTATTGCAGCCATACTTTTCGTGTGAAAGTATGGCTGCCTATACTTACTATGTGCATGTTATCGGTTAGGGCTGCTTTTCTAAATCGATGACTTTACAACGTATTGCTAAAGTATTAATTGCAGCTGCTGAAGATAAACTACGAATAAAATCAAGCGCTTTTGCTAAATCTTCTGTATCAATCTTTAGATTATTATCAATACGACCATCATTGGTCATGTCTGTATTTACCACGCTAGGGCATAAGCAACAGACTTTCACACCAAATGGTAGCAGTTCATGATAGAGCGATTGAGTATAACTAACGATGGCTGATTTTGTTGCAGAATAAGCGGCAATTTTAGGAACAGGCTCTAATCCTGCGGTTGAACCTAAATTATATATTTCGCCAGAACCTTGCTGTTTCATCTTATTAGCAACTAAATTGCAAGCCGTTATTGTTGAAAGTAAATTAATGTTTATTAACTCAGACAGCTCACATAAAGAGAGGTGAGTACCTCCAGCCTTTAATATTCCGGCACTATTAACCATCACATCAATTTTTTCATGAGAAGAAATTATCGACGTAATAACGGTTTCAACATCATTGGGATGATTAAAATCGACATTTACTGCTTCTATGTTACATGATGAATATTGTTGAGTTAGTTCTGATTGTATTTTCTGAAGGTTTTCTTTATGTAAAGATAATAAAATTAATGAGTAGCCTTGCTGCGCAAAATAATGTGCAATAGTTCTACCTATACCTCTGCTTGCTCCAGTAATTAAGGCGACCTTAGACATAATAACTCCATTATAATATTTCCAGTAATAGTCTCTGACATTATCATTAATTTATACGTTATAAAAGTGGACGATATTTACTTCCAAATACAAGTATAAAATAGTGTGTAGTGATATATTTTTATTACTGATTATTCGTTTTATAGAACTGACTAATATAATTATTTGGTTATGAAGTTTTCACTTAAATATAAGCGGTTAATTAGTATTAAAGTGTTACATTATGATAGCTTTTTTCAACGTGATAATACGTATATAATAGCCATTTAAAGGCATGTTTTACTTAAAAGGGATTGATTATGTTATGGTTTTTAATGGTTACATTACCATTGGTGCTAGCGGGTATTCATAAGTTACTATTGTTATTAGATGTGTATCCGCGTAATAACAGCGTGTTTATTATTCCGATTATCATTATTTGTTACTGTATTTTTGCTGTTAGCTCAGCGTTTGATCGTGATGCATTACCTGCGGTATTAATTGCTATCTATTATATTGTGTTAACTGTGATTACACTAAAGGCTACCATACGTCGATAAAATAGAGATATTATCCAGTCAATGTTCGATTCGTTAAATAGTGAATATTAATAAAATGAAAAAACCGTACCCAGCTAAAACGATTCAAAATGTAATTAACAGTGCTATCTATCATTTGAATTTACGAGATCATAGTGAACATGAACTGCGCAAAAAACTAGAAGCAAAAACAGAGCAGCAAGATTGGATAGAAACTGTATTACAACAAATGAAAGATTTTGGTTATTTAAAAGATGATCTTCCATTTGCACTGCATTTTAGTGATAGAGCATTTTCAAATGAATACGGACAGCAATACATCAAACAAAAACTGAAAACCAAAGGTATTCCAGAAAACATCATTGAACAAGCCTTAGCTGAGATCATCGATAAAAATCAGGTATCAGAACTTGCGATAATAACCCGTCGCCTAAGTAACTATGAGGATTTTAGCCAAACGACGCAAGAAAAAGTAACCAACGATCTTACTAAGCGTGGATTTAGTTTTCAGGACATTTCATTTGCAATTTCAGAACACGCCGCCGCAGATACATTATTAAGTAAAGCTAAAATCAAAGGCATGAATGCAGATTTAGAAACAGAAGTGTTGAAGTTAGTACGTAAGCTCAAAGGCAAAACAGTGATCAAGCAAGAGCTTAAAATAAAGCATGTTGATATTACTCATCTTGAGCAAGTACTCTACGATTTAGAGGAGGCAGGTGAGGTCGATTTTTATGAAAATTGTCAATTAGTACTGGCTAAAAAACGGTTTGATCTATCTGACTTTAAAGATAAAAGTAAAGCCTATGCTTACTTGTCTTCAAAAGGGTATAGTTCTGATGAAATAAAAGAAGCAATAGCTGCAGCCAGTAACTAAAGCTAGCTGTGCGGCAGTGAACATGTAGACATCTGTGCGACCACCAAACAAAGACAGAACACCCATAAATTTCATCCAATGGTTGTTCTGTGATTACATCAAGCCTAACCCCGTCATTCCCTACAGTGAATGCCCGCGAGGGCGATAGGGAATCTACTAACAGCGCGCTGAAATATCAAAGTGAAGATATGGCTCTCCAATGCTGGTGCGGCAGTGAACTTCGAACCATGAGTTTATCTCTACATAAGGTTTTTTCTAAGCTACCTGTGCGGCAGTGAACATGTAGACATCTGTGCGACCACCAAACAAAGACAGAACACCCATAAATTTCATCCAATGGTTGTTCTGTGATTACATCAAGCCTAACCCCGTCATTCCCTACAGTGAATGCCCGCGAGGGCGATAGGGAATCTACTAACAGCTCGCTGAAATATCAAAGTGAAGATATGGCTCTCCAATGCTGGTGCGGCAGTGAACGTCTGACCCCTAGCGAAGCTAGGAAGTGGTCATTTCTAAGCTGCCTGTGCGGCAGTGAACTGAAGCACGATTAGTATAAGTTATTGCTTATAAAAGCCAAACAGTAAATTCCCATCAAAAACCCTTTTTTTACCGATATTTTAAGTTGTTGTTTTATATGGGTGGGATGGTTAGCAAATAAAAAGGGTATTTGTGATTACGCTTTTGCTAATAAGAAATATCGTATATGCAACAATGATCAATTATTTAAATAATAACAAAGGGTATCATTCAAATAAATGATTAATAAGTTATAGGTAGTACTAGTCATGGATGACTTCTCACCATCTGATTTAAAAGCAATTCTTCATTCTAAACGAGCCAATATTTACTACTTAGAATATTGCCGAATAATGCAAAAAGATGGGCGAGTTCTTTATTTGACAGAGGCAAAAAAAGAAAATCACTATTTTAATATTCCTATTGCAAATACGACCGTTATCCTTTTAGGAACTGGTACGTCGATTACTCAAGCTGCTATACGAATGTTATCTCAAGCTGGTGTATTAATTGGCTTCTGTGGCGGTGGCGGTACACCGTTATATATGGCTTGTGAAATAGAATGGTTTACTCCTCAAAGCGAATATAGGCCGACAGAATATTTACATGGCTGGCTAAAATTTTGGTTCGATGATATTAAACGTTTAGAGGCTGGTAAGCTATTTCAACAAGCACGAATTCAATATTTACAGCGGGTTTGGCAGAAAGATCGTGAACTAAAAATAGAGGGCTTTGACTTTAATGATGAGTCTATTCAGTCGGCATTAGAGACATTTTCGACAAGAACCACTAACGCGACTAAGCAATCTGAACTGCTGCTTACCGAGGCGCAACTCACAAAAGTGCTTTATAAACATGCCGCCAATGCTACCCAACTAAAAGATTTTACACGTCAACATCAATCAACGAATAAAGCTAATGACTTTCTTAATCATGGTAATTATTTAGCTTATGGTTTAGCTGCCAGTTGTTTATGGGTATTGGGCATTCCACATGGATTTGCAGTAATGCATGGTAAAACGCGCCGTGGTGCGCTGGTATTTGATGTGGCAGATCTTATTAAAGATGCCATTGTTTTACCTTGGGCGTTTATTTGTACTAAAGAAAATATGAATCAACAAGAATTTAGACAGCAAGTGCTAAATACTTTTACTGATCATAAAGCTCTCGATTTTATGTTTGATACTGTGAAAAACATAGCGTTACAAGATTATAATGAAACCCAAATAGAGAAACAAAACTTATGATGGTGACCTTTGTTTCTCAATGTGAAAAAAATTCACTCAAAAAAACGCGTCGTGTTCTTGATGCTTTTGCTAATCGTATTGGTAATAACACTTGGCAAACCTTAATTACTGAAGATGGCTTATTAACGGTAAAAAAGATGCTGAGGCAAACAGCCAGTAAAAATACAGCAGTAAGTTGTCATTGGATTAGGAGTCGTGCGCATAGTCAATTTTTATGGGTGGTTGGTAATAAATCAAAATTTAATAGTGGTGGTGTAGTACCAGTTAATATAACGGAAAAAGAGGTTTTTATGGATGTAATAACAGATAAACCGAAAACAGGTGTACTCTACGCGAACACTAAGTTGCAACCATTAGCTGAACATTTATTTGCAGTTGGATTTTTTGCAGAGAAATTACATGAGAGGTTATTTCCTGATAGCCTACAAATTTCAATAGTTAACTTTATTGCAGGTTGTCTACATGACCTGGGGAAAATAGATCCACTATTCCAATCATGGGTTACAAATCCCAAAAAGAAAGACTATATAGCTGATGATGGTCACCACATTGATGACGCAAAATTTAGTTTTGAAAAACATCCAAGGCATAATGAAATTTCATTATTGTTATACCATATATTAGATAACGTAGAGTTAAAGGCAATAAATCCATCAAATAAACGTTCAATTAAACATGCTGTATATTGGCATCATTCAAAGCCGTTCCGTAAAGATAAAAATAGTTTCACAACGTATAAAGATATTTATAAAAAGCTCCTTGTAAATCAAAAGAATATTCAATTAAAAGAACTTATTGAACAGGTTCAGCCATTATTAAAACAAATAGTAGGAATTGATAAGAAATATAGAGAGAAAGATAAAACATATATTGATCAAATTATTCAAATAAAAGATTTTAATGATATAGAGAGCAGTCTTCTTGAAGCACCAATTCTGCCCACTTACAAAGAATATGAATTAGAAGAGTCAGTCATTGATAATAATAAAAATGTAAGGAAAAATGCACTCAATAATATTGTTCGTGCTTGTGTGATCACTGCAGATAGGTTGATATCAGGATTAAGTGCGACAGAACTTCATGAAGCGATCATAAATCGTAAACTTGATGAAAAAGTTGATGCATTATTTAAAGTTGAAACAAGCTTATGCTCACAAATTGAAAGCTGTATTAGTTCATTTCTCCCCAACAGTGAACGCAGTGTTAAGCAAAGTGAAATCGCACAACAGCTTACAAATGTAGATGATGTAGCTGTTTTAGCTGGGGCCGCTGGGTGTGGTAAAACTAAAATTGCTTTGGAATGGGCAAAATTAAAAAATGCGAAGCAAATTATTTGGATATGTCCACGTGTACAAGTCTGCCAAGGTTTATTTTATGAACTGACTTCTGAGCAATATTTGCCAAACGCCACGATAGAAATTAATACGGGAGAATTTAAGTTTCATAATCAATGGGAAAATAAAATACCAGAAGATAATAATTTTTCTGGTGACATTATTATCACCACTATAGATCAAATTCTTGGTTCAGTGATTAGTCATACTAAAGCTAATACATTAATCGATTTTTTAAATGTCCATGTTGTATTTGACGAATTTCATGAATATGTGAATATGCCTGCTATTAACTTACTTTTTGCTGAGTTAGTCGCCGCTAAAAGAATGCAGCAACAGCAAGCTAATACCTTGTTAGTTTCAGCGACGCCACATTATGTTTTTGTAGAAGATTTATTGGGAATTGATCAAGAAGATATTATTGTAATGCCTTCATTTAACCAAAGTCAGTATCAACTTAACTTTACAGTTTTTGATGATAGTCAGTTGGATGAAGCTAACCCATTATTTTTACCACAAACAGATAGCACCTTTGTTATTAGCAATATGGCGTTAACGGCACAAAATAGTTTTATTGCTAATCAGCACAATGAAAATGCAGTTTTGTTTCATTCAAAGTTTACTAATAGTGATAAAGGAAGATTGTTTACGGAGGTATATGAGTCTTATAAACGAGGTGGTACTCGTAGATATGATGTATTGCGAAGTGGGCCAATTGTACAAGCATCTTTAAATATAACTTGTGATCATATGGTGGCAGAAATCACCAGTGCTGAAGATTGTTTGCAGCGTTTAGGGCGTTTAGATCGCTTTGGTGAAAATGAGAGTGTAAATATTTATATCTTAGCTGTGCCTAAGTCGATTGAACAAGCAAAAGGGAACAGTCCGGCATCGAGATTTTTATCCAAAATGTATGTATTAAGTTCAGTTCGTGCTTGGTATCAATACTTAGTCAATGGTCTTGGTGATAAGGTTTTTACCTTACCGGAAATATACCAGCTTTATTGTCAATTTCATCGTTCAGAAAGGACGAGGCATTGTATCGAAAGTGATTTAGTTGCAGTTCTAAAGGAAAGCGTTAAAAGAATAGACGCAAAAGTAATTGATCCCATTGTCGTAATGCCAAAGAAAAATAAAGGAAAAAAACGCAATAAAATTAGCAAAGGTTCTTTAAGAGGGGATAATCGATTCGTGCAATTAGCTTTGGTCGATTTAACTAATCCAGAGCAGATTAAATTTTTAGAACAATATGCTTATACAATACCGCTAGATGATGAATCGAGTATTGATAATTTAACTTATTCCACGAATGCCATTCGAGGATATGGTCAAAGTGATAAAGATTTGCTTGCACATATGTTTAAAAAACATCACAACATTATGGGCGGAATCAAATCTTACAATGATAATGCAGTTTTAAATGAAGCTCGAAATCCAGAATCACCCATCTATTTAAGTTATACCAGCAACGACTTACTTCAAGTTGGCGGTGAGAGTGCGAGGCACGCTCATGCTATCTATTATGGGATCTGCGATAAACAAGCTATTGGTGCAATTTCAATACAGCAAATAAATAAAACAATTAACGAGGAATAAAACATGGAAAAAGTAACAGGTATTAAAAGTGTTGATTTTAAAATTAAAGCACTAGGTCATGGTGTGGTTAATTGGAATGGACCAACAACACTTACAGGCGATAATGGTAAAACAGTTGATAACCATACGTTACCTAAATTAAGGGGCTATTCAAACTTAACAGGTAGAGTAAAAGATGAAACTGGTTATAAATATAAAAAACAAGCAACAGATATCGATTTTAAAAAAACACCCTTATATATCAGTCAAAACTGTATTCGCCACCATTTATTTAAAGAACAAGCTTTTGATTTGCACTACGCAGCAGATAAAAATTTAGAGAAAGTATTAGCTTCTATAACTGGCCTTATTCGTGGATATGTGGTTCCGTCAAGCCAATGTAAAAGAACTAGTCCATTATTGATTGAAGATTTCGTTGATCAACTAGGAAATGGTAATTTTGAGCAGTTTGGTCAAGCTGGTGAACGCGATAGTTCATCCTTCTTCTCTAAAACGACGTTCGGTGACACTGAGTATATTTCTTATGGTTCAATCAGCATTGAGCAACTTCAATTTATTTCTCTTGATAAGAAATTTGATCGCGCTTCAATGGTTATTACAGAGGGTCAAGGTGAGAAGGTTGCTGCCGTCGTGCAAAACTTTATTCAATCGCTCAATCCTGCTCTAAAACCGAAAGCATCATTTCATAATAACTATGTTCGTAAAGGTACAATTTTTGAAGAAGGTGAGTGCGGTATCGTATTAGATAATGATGCAGTACAAGCATTAGTCGAATATACATTATCACGAATTGCAGATTTAAGTATTCGCCAAGCTAAAGGCTATATGTATGTTGATGAACTGACTGTTGATTATAATGACAGCCATAAAATGATGCGGATTAAACGTGATGAATCAGAAATAGTAACGCAACCACAAACTCAATATGCCCAGTACTTTTACGCAAAGTAGGAGGCTAAATGAAAATTACGATTGCATATGATTCATGTTGGCGTAATTCCTTTTTAGGCGGCTCAAATAGTGAGCCATTGCCTAAGAAAGGAAGAGAATTCTTAGGTTCGATGACTAATCTAAAGAAAGACGGCAATTTTAAAACTTGTGACATTGCGTTAGATACTGTAATGGGACTATTAAACCGATTAATTGGTGACCAACGTAAACTCTATCAAGCTCGCAGTAAAACATTTGCTGCGGGGTATTATTTTGAAGATTTAGAAAATAAAGTCAGTTTTATTGATAAGGCACAACTTACTAATGAAATAACGTATATTCGTAATATGAATGGTAGTACTGATCAAAATTCGTATACCGGTATGATAAAAATATCTGACTCTATGTTCACTTCTGATTATTCACCTGAATTTTGGGGAGTACTTAATTTAGAATTTACTGAGCTATGCTGTTTTATCATCCATGGCGCTAAGGTAAAAACTGATATTCAGTTAGATCCTTTAAATATTATTAGTCGTCTCGAATTGTTAAATAAAGATAAAGCGGTTGAGAACGAAGGATATGTACTCAATGCAATAAACATATTAAATAAAGAATTTCCAGATATTAAATATGAAAATAATAAAGGATTGATAACTCCCATTAGCCTTTACTGTTCAGCTTTATATTTACAGTTAAGCCGGCTAAGTGAGAATTATGATTTATCGAGTGCAAAAACAAAAGCTGGTGGCATTAGTGGAATATCAAAAAAGGGATTTACTAAAAAAGATTTTATGGGACGATTCACAACAGGCCCTAAGAAATTAATATGGGGTAATCCTTATATCAAAAAACAAAAGATAAAAGGGCAAGGTGAAGTAACCTCAATGATGACGAAAGCAAGCGGCCAGTTAGAAATTACTATTGATGTTGATCGCATTAAAGGGCAAGAAATAAAAACACTAATAGAGAATGCAGGTGTTTCTAGTTTTTACCTTGGGAAAAAAGGTCTAGCTTATGTTGCAAGTATTCGTGTGTAGGAGTGAGAATGGATTCGTATATTGATATTCAGTTAAAGCCTAATGCTGAAATGAGAGAAACAGAGCTTAGTTGCAAAGTATTTACTAAGTTCCATAAAGCATTAGTGAAGTTAAACACTAATCAAATAGGGATTAGTTTTCCTCAGGCACATGTAAAACTAGGTCGATTATTTCGAATACATGGTGAGGCTAGCTTATTAAATGATCTTGAAGGGTTAGCGTGGTTAGAATCGTTGAGCGGTTGTTGTCGAGTCGGGGCTGTGATTGCAGTGCCAGAACAAGTTCAATACAGAAATATTTCAACTAAAAAAAGCAATATGAGTAATGCAAAACTAAGACGATTGATCAAAAGAGGCAATCTTGATCAAGATGGTATTAAACGTTACAAAGTAAAAATGCTGAGCCAAGGTTTTGAGCAGCCCTATCTTGATTTGTTCAGTAGTTCAACGGGTCAAATATACCGTAAATTTTTTGATTTTAGTGATTTGATGAATGAGCCCGTAGAAGGCGTATTTGATTCTTATGGCTTGAGTAAAACAGCCACCGTTCCATGGTTTTAACCAATAAAAATAGCTCTTTAAAAAATCAATTTAAATACAATAGGTTAGATGAAGTGTAATAAATATTGGTAAAAATTCAATTATTATCTTAATTGTTTGTTGTAACTTGATTTTTGATTTATATTTTATTGTTCACTGCCGCACAGGCAGCTTAGAAATAATTCTTTATCCCAGTCTATTTTTGATGACTGTTCACTGCCGCACAGGCAGCTTAGAAAATTAGAAATAGCATTATCAACAGTTGTAAAATGTTCACTGCCGCACAGGCAGCTTAGAAAAGATTCAGCAACGCCCATTTCAGCGTTAATTTGTTCACTGCCGCACAGGCAGCTTAGAAATGCTTTGCGCGCTGGTCGTTGCGTTGTCACTAGTTCACTGCCGCACAGGCAGCTTAGAAAATTCACTTTAACGGTCAGATCTGCGCACGCGAGTTCACTGCCGCACAGGCAGCTTAGAAAAGATATAATCGGTAATAATGCAATAGCCATAAGTTCACTGCCGCACAGGCAGCTTAGAAAGGACTCGGATTGAGCTTGAATAGCATACGCCGGTTCACTGCCGCACAGGCAGCTTAGAAAAACATAAAAAGGAGGTGGAAAGTGAGATACACGTTCACTGCCGCACAGGCAGCTTAGAAAAGATTGTCAGTATATCCCCGACCCTGACGCGGGTTCACTGCCGCACAGGCAGCTTAGAAATTGACGGGTGAAGTAATCAGCAAAAACGAAACGTTCACTGCCGCACAGGCAGCTTAGAAATATTTCTATCAATGCATTGCCAAGTACTATTTGTTCACTGCCGCACAGGCAGAATGATTGTTATTGGCATACTATAAAATATAACTTTACGCTCAAATTGTTATTTTAATTAGAAAAGCCAAACTAAACACGATGCAATTATGTTTTGCTGGTATAGATACGTTATATTTTTAGTGGAAGACATTCCGTTGATAAGTCATATTATTCATATTGTTAAGAACTTTTCTGTTAACCATTGAAGGTTAAAGCCTTGATGTCTATCATGCGTTTACAAAGGATTTGTAGCTGTTTGGGATGAAATTTTGGACAAAGAAAAATTTAACAAGGTTGCTAATCATATTTTTAAAGCAGAAGCTGTAAAAGCTGCTGTTTATGATGTGATTACTCAGAGCATGACAGCATATAGAGCAGAGATTGTTCATGGTGTAACCCCTAATACTTTGAATCGCTATGTTAAGAAATTTAATCTTGAATTAGATTATTTACAAAGTATGGGTTTAAAAAAATAATATATTAAAGTCCAGTGCTAGCTGGACTTTCTTAGAAAATAGAATAGTGCAGTGTTAATTATTTTTATTTTCAAAAGCAATCCAAGCCGCTTCTAATGCAACAAGCCCTCGCTCTATTTCTACACGATCCTTTTTTAGAATAATTAATTGCCTCACTTGGTTTTGTAGCATAAAAATATGCTGGCGCTCATCATTTATAAAGTAACGTCTTAATTCTTTAGCCTGAACCATATACCAGATATCCAGTGAAGTTTATGGATAAAATGGTACATTTATTGTGGGTATTCTCAAGTGATAGATGATGCAGTTGTAAGTAAGTTGTCTTATACGTATCAATTGTGAAACAACTTTATTGATAATGTAAATGACAATTAAAACAATAAATTATAGCTGATTTTATTAATTTCAAACGAGGAACGAAAGAAGTACCCGCTATTAATTAATAGTAATAACGGGTAGGGGATATTTAACGAATAACGTTTTTGAAGTGCTTCTTACGTGTAAATAAAAAGTCAACATCGGGCGGGAAGTCTTTATTTTTTTTAGCATGTGTCATCATGTCAAAGACTTTAAATTCCGCTAATACAGCAAATGGGTACGCTTCAAACTCACCTTCACTATTAGCTTGTAAAGTTGGATCGTAATATTTACCGTCTTTAAAAATAATCGCTTGGTCAATGATAGTTGCTTCATTACAGCGATAACCTAAAACATAGCGATCACCACGGCAATAAATCACATTCATATAGCTGTTATAGAATGTTTCATCTTCTGTAGTGGTACAGGCTGCTAATGCCTCTGGCTCCATTGCCTCTACTGTGACAATGCGAACTTTCTCTGCAATAAAATTGCGTTCTTCTAGTTGTTGACGAATAGCTTCAAGACTTAATTGGGTCACTTTAAATACCGCAGAAATCAATAAAAACACCAGAATTATACGCCCGTTTGAAGCGAAAGTCTTTGAAAAAAACAGTATTGAGTACGGAATAATTGTTTTGGAGTATAAGTAAATGTCAATAAAACGAGCGTTTATTAATGGTTTTGTTAATTGACAAAAAATTTACGAATGCAAAGAATGTAAATTTAACTGCAAATGGTAATGGTTATCACTTATATTCCTGTTTAAAGTTTGGCGGCGCAATAATGCCACTGCCAAAATCCTAAATTATTTGAACTTAATAGCGCCTTGTACGGAGCATCCTTAAAAACCTACATTCAGTTAGTTTTTAAAGATGCGGTATTAAGTAACAGCTTTATTCAATTAGTTTTATTCTCAAAGATACGATAATTGGAGATAACGGAATATGTTTTCTAAGAGTCAGCTAACACTATTGATTGGTGCAGTATTATCTGCACCGATTGCTCACGCAGAAATTACAAATACAGATGAGCATATGGTGGTCACTGGACGTGATTATGGCTATAAAGCTGATACAAATTCGACAGCAATGCGAATGGAAATGACACAGCTTGAAACTCCAGGACAAGTTTCTGTTATTGATGAGAAGCTAATTGATGAGCAGCGAGCTAGCACATTAGGTGAAGTACTACAGAATGACGCGAGTATTTCTGCCGGTGGTACTGGTCGTAACCGTGAGCGTTTTTCTTTACGTGGTTTTGAACTAGGTAGCAGCAGTGGTTTCTTGCGTGATGGCCACCAACATTGGTCTCATTACCGTCAGCCAGTTGAGCTACTTGAGCGCGTTGAAGTAATGAAGGGCCCAGCAGGCTTGCTTTACGGTAAATCAGCGCCGGGTGGTTTAGTTAATATGGTTGCTAAAAAACCGACTTACGATACTCAAGTAAACTTTAGCCAAGATGTGGGTTCAAATAACCATACTCGTAGTGTGCTAGATGTGAGTGGTTCACTTAACCAAGACCAAACTCTACGTGCACGCGCTGTTGTTGCAAAAGAAGATTACGATTCATGGCGTAAATATGGTGATGGTTCTACACCTTCAACTGACCGCTTTGTCGGTGGTTTATTTGTTGATTATGATATTAACGATGATGTGACAGTGTCACTACATTATGATCGTACAAACGATAAAGGCAGTGTAGATTCTGGTGCTTATATTGTTGACGGTAAGCCTGTACTTGGTCGTGATCATGTATGGGACGCACAGTGGTCAAAAATTAATAACGAAGTTGAAAACTACGGCTTTGATGTTAAAGCACAATTGAATGATACATGGGCACTGAACTCTGGTTTTAACTACCAAGATTTCAAACGTCATGACAAAGAAAGTTACCCTAACTTCGCTAATTTTGAAGAATCAGGCTTAGTGAAGCAAGGCGGTAATGATCGCCAAGATCATTGGAGATTCAAAACTGCGTATGCTGATTTCGTTGGTGAATTTGATACTCTAGGCATGCAACATCAGTTATTAGTGGGCTCTAACTGGTTAGGTTATAGCTATGATCGTTACCAACGTTCATTTAACTCTGTTGAAGTGGCACCAAACCAATCAACACCTGTTCCTAGTTACAAACCAGGTAAGCCAAGAGAATCTAACTCTTCTTACAATGCTTGGGGCTTCTACGCACAAGACATGGTAACAATTAACGATTATTGGCAAGTACTTGCTGGTGTTCGTTTTGATCGCCAAACCCAAGAAGGAAAACCAGCAGAAGAAGCAGTATCACCAAAAGTGGCTGCGATTTTCCACCCAGCAGAGAACGGCTCTATTTACTTAGCTTACTCTGAAAGTTTTGAGCCTCAAGGTACCGTTTCATCTAGCTCTAAGAACTACGTTAATGATGGTGAGCAACTTGATCCACTTCGTGGTAAGCAATATGAGCTAGGTACTAAGTGGGAACTGCTAGATAATCGACTATTTGTGTCGGGTGCAGTGTTTAACATTACACAAGAGAACTCGACGATTGATGTTGAAGTTGGCAACAATCTGTATAAGAAAACGCAAGGTGGCGAGCGTGTTCACAATGGTGCAGAAATTGCGTTACAAGGTAACGTAACGGATAAGCTAAGCATGAGCGCATCAGCAATGTACCTTGATGCTGAATATACGAAAGATCAGAACTACCAAGGCAATCGCCCAGTTGATGTGCCTGAGTTTGCAGCTAGTGTATGGACAACTTACAACGTAACTGAAGCAACGGATGTTAACCTTGGTGTTATTTATGAAGGTTCTCGCTTCGGTGATGCAGCAAATACCTTTAAGAAAGATGCTTACACGCGTGTTGATGTTGGTGTGGCACATACTTACAAATACGATGACAAATTGGATATCATTGGTCGTGTAAATGTAGAAAACCTATTTGATACAGATTACATGGCTGGTGGCGGTTCAACCAGCAGTGATTACGTTGGTGCGACTGGCGTGACACTAGGCGAAGGCCGTAACTTCATGGCAACCATTGAGTTTAAATACTAATAAGTAAACCGAATGAAATAAGGGGGAAGTATTAACTTCCCCTTGTTCAGATCTGTATGTTTAAGTTTATAAACTGTTATTTACAATAATTATTGTTTATAGTTCAGCACTTTTTGCGATACTTTTTATTTTCAATATTCCTTTTTTTGTTTTTTTGGTTATTACAGATAACGATTGATTAAATACTATGAATTTTATTAAAACTAGCCTTGCTATTGTTATTCTGAGCGTCACAACTGGCGCTCATGCATCTAATCTTGATACCGCACGCTCGATAGAGAACAAGACCAATACTGCGTCTGCTTTAAGTCAGGATAAGATCGATAAAAGTGCCGATTCTGCATTGGCAATGAAAGCCAGTATTGAACAACTACAAGAAGAAGTGAAAAACCTCACTGTTTATCATGATCACTTAGCACGTTTGGTGTTAAATCAGGCACAAGAAGTGGCCTCAATTGATCAACAAATCGCAGATATAAAGCAAACTCGTCAAGGTGTTGTGCCGTTAATGTATCAAATGATTGATGGTTTAAAGACGATTGTTGAAAACGATAAGCCGATTAAACATCAAGCACGGTTAGCGCGCGTCAATAAACTTGAAGCGATGATGTCACAAGCTGATATCAGTGACGCTGAGAAATTTCGTCGTATTTTAGAAGCCTACCAAATTGAAATGGATTACGGTACTAAGCTTGCGGCTTACCAAGCAAAAATTACCCTTGCTGATAACAAAACAATTGAAGTTAATGTGCTTCATTTAGGACGTATTGCGCTGGTTGCTCGTAGCTTAAATGGTAGTCATTACTGGAGTTGGAATACAGCAGCTAAACAATGGCAAGCCGTTGATGCAAGTGAAGGCGCTAATATTGATAAAGCGTTTGCAATTGCTGATAACCAAGTTGCACCAAGTTTAATTACCTTACCTGTTTCTGGTTCACCAACTAACGTAGAGAGTAAATAACATGAAATTAAAAGCGTTAGTTGCTGCCCTTTGTGTCGCAAGTATGCCATTTGCCGTGAATGCAGAATCGGTAGTAAAACAAGCACAACAAGAACAAAAGCAGCAAACTCAGCATAATATTCAGCGTGAAGCGGGTTTTAACCGTACTCAACAAACGGTGAAAGCACAATATGATGCATTGGTGGCTGAGCGTAATAAGCTTAAAGCCGCTACTGAAGTATTGAGTACAACCTTTAGCACTAATGAACAACACCTATCAACGCTAGAGCAGCAATTGCGTTTAGAAAGTGGCAGCTTAGGTGAGCTATTTGGCGTCGTGCGTCAAACGGCTAAAGAAGTGCAATCTGAACAGCAACATGCCGTTACTGCGATAGATAACAGCCAAGATAATGCCGTTGTCAATGATATTGTTGCAGCTAAAGCATTACCGTCAATGGAACAGCTACAAGGCTTATGGCAAGCAATGACAGATCAGATTGTTGCTAGCGGCCAAATTGCTAAAGTGACCGTGCCATATATCAATGGTGAGGGTGAACAAAGTAACGTTGAAGCATTACGTCTAGGTAGTATGGGCTTAGTAGGGGACAACGGTTATTTACGTTGGGACGGCAGTCAACATGTGGCTATGGCGTATTTACAGCAACCTGAGCATGCACCGACTTTAGCAAATTACGATCAACTTGTATCAACAGCCAACCAAATGGTCGTTGTTGATCCTTCGCGTGGAATGATGCTAGAGCAATTAGCACAGTCTCCGACGCTAATGGATCGCCTTCAAGCTGGTGGTGCTGTCGGTAAAGTAATTTTATTGCTGCTTGCTATTGGTGCAGGTATCGCGATTTTCCGTGGTGCTAAATTAGCGCTGATTCGTCAACAGATTAAAGCACAATTGAAGCAACCATCTAAGCCTGGTAATAATCCTTTAGGTCGTGTTCTTGCAGTATATAACAAAGAGCAAAGCCGCAGTGTTGAAGCGTTAGAATTGCGTTTGTTAGAAGCGATTGTTGATGAGCAACAAGGGTTAGAGAAAGGCCTATCAATGCTAAAACTGTTTGCAGCTTTAGCACCGATGCTAGGTCTGTTGGGTACAGTTACCGGTATGATTGAAACGTTCCAAGTGATCACTCAGTTTGGTAATGGTGATCCTAAAGTGATGGCTGGTGGTATTTCAATGGCACTGGTTACCACGGTATTAGGCCTAGTTGCGGCAATGCCACTATTGCTGGCGCATAATATTTTAAGTTCTCAAGCTGAAAATATTCGTATGATCCTTGAAAAACAAGGTATTAGCTTAGTAGCGGAACAAGCCGAAAAGAATGATAACAATGGCATCAAGAATTCTGGCATGACAACTGAACAGGCAGCCTAATGGATAGCAGCATATTACAAAGCTGGTGGTTTTCACTGTCGCATTTTATGGCGCAAGGCGGTGTGATCCTGTGGTGGTTAGCTGCGGTTGTTGCTGTGTTGTGGTTATTAGTCTTTGAGCGAGTGATTTACCTTGCATTTTACTTTCCACAGCAGCGACAACACTGGATAGCATTATGGGCAGCACGTGCTGATCATCAATCGTGGTATGCCCATGCTATTCGTGATGGCTGGTTAGCTGATGCAAAAATAGCATTAAACAAAAACCTTAATTTTATTAAAGTGTTAGTGGCTATTTGTCCAATGCTAGGATTGCTTGGCACTGTGACAGGTATGATCTCTGTGTTTGATGTTATGGCAACCCAAGGCAGTAGCCAACCTCGATTAATGGCGTCAGGTATATCACTGGCGACATTACCGACCATGGCGGGCATGGTCGCCGCATTAGCAGGGATGTTTATTCATGCTCGATTGGCAAAAGCGTGCCAAATGCGTGAGTTAAAATTAGAAAAATCATTAAGGAGTCAGCAATGAGACTCAGTCGTCGCTCGTCAGTGCGTGAAGATGCACAAATAGATTTAACCTCGATGCTAGATATCGTTTTCATCATGTTGATTTTCTTTATTGTGACGAGTTCTTTTGTGCGTGAATCTGGGGTTGAAGTTAATCGCCCTCAAGCAAGCCATGTTGTTAGTCAAAAAGATGCCGGTATTTTTGTGGCGATCACCGCAGCTAATGATATTTACATTGATAAGCGAGTGGTGGATGCCGAACGTGTGCAAGCAACACTTGAGCATATGTTAACCGAACAGCCAGATGCAGCTTTAGTGATCCAAGCAGATGAACATGCTTATAACGGTACAGTTGTTAAAGTGATGGACGCTGCAAAAGGTGCAGGGGTGAAGAATATTGCTCTGGCGGCGGAGAAAAACTAATGATGCGCATATTGATGGCGTTGCCATTGGCGCTGGCGATGGCTTTAGGTTTGTTTACGTTAATGGCATGGATGGTGGATAACGGAAATCATCAACCACAAGATAATTCGCCGCCGTTAGCGTTTAATATGGTGATGGTAGAACACGAACAAGCGCCACAACGTCGGCAGCGTGTAGCGCCACCACCACCTGAAACACCGACGCCACCACCAGAAGCGCAACCGTCGCAGTCGCAAGCAGCAACATCAACGGCAATGCCGATGGCATCCATTCCAAGTTTAGGTTTGGATACATCGATTCACGGTTTAGCGGTTAATGCGCCTAAATTTACTGATTTTAGTAGTGCTGCAGCGATCGGAAATGGTTTAGGTAAATCGCAACAAGCGATGCCACTTTATCGGGTTGAACCACGTTATCCTTCGCGGGCTTTGCGTCAGGGTAAAGAAGGTTATGTGGTGCTTAAATTCACCATTGATACTCAAGGTAGACCGATTGATATTGCTGTTATGGATGCGAAACCACGACGTTTATTTGATAAAGAAGCGATTCGCGCGTTACGCAAGTGGAAATATCAACCACAAGTCGTTAATGGCACCGCAATGGCGCAACAAGGGCAGACAGTACGTCTTGAATTTAGGTTGAATCAATAATGAAAAAGATCGCTTTTATTGTCGCGTTAACCTTATCGGCCTCACTGCCACTGTCTTATGCTTATGCAAGTGGTGGTCAGTTATCACAAGCAACAGCGAATAAGGTACAGCGCGCCAATAACTTACAGTTAAATGATAAGCTTGATCAAGCTGTCGCTATGTTAGCTGAAATGAACCCAAGTGCTGCGTATGATAAAGCTTATGTTCAGCGTATGTTAGGGGTGTTTTATTGGCAACAAGGTAAAACATCACAAGCTGTGAAATTGCTAACCAAAGCAGTAAACAGTGGTTTGTTACAAGATGATCAAGCTTGGACTACTGAGCGCATGTTAGCGGATATTCTGCTTTCAGAGGCGAAATATAGCCAAGCTTTACCCCATTATTATAAGTTAACTAAAAACATTCCGGCTAAGCAAAAAGGCTCTGAGTTGTGGTTACGTATTGCGCAAGCGCATTATCAGCAATCACAATGGCAACAAGTGCTTACCGCAATGAAGCGTTATGACGGTTATCGCGTTAAAGATAGCATGTCGCCATTATCGATTAAGCTAGGTGCACAGCTTCAATTGAAACATTGGCAAGGTGCTTCGGCAACGTTAAACCGTTTAATTGCACTTGAACCGAATAAGTTAATTTGGTGGCAGCAGTTAGCCAGTATTCAAATGCGAACTGGAAAAAACGCCGATGCATTAGCAACATTAAAGCTGGCTAAATACCAAGGCGTTGCATTGAGTCAGCAAGATCTTAAAGTATTGGCTCAATTGTATGCTCAACGCGGTATACCTGAACGTGCTGCTGAACAAATTGCGGCATTGAAGGATGCTAATAGTGATAAAACGTTATTGATTGAGCAAGCAAACTATTGGCAAATGGCACGCGAGTGGAATAAAGCGATTAAGCTATGGAGCAAAGTAGCAGCTAAAGATAATCACTACCGTTGGCAATTAGCGCAATTGTTAGTTCAAGAAGGAAAGTATAAACAAGCCTTGGTTGAATTAGATCGTGTTAAGCGCAAAGATAAACGTGCCGAAGTAGAATTAGCGAAAGTACGAGTTTATTACAAAATGAATAACCTCGAACAAGCGATAATTCACGCAAAGCAAGCGGATAATATCAAGCCATCTTCTGCTGCGAAAAGTTGGGTTAAATATTTAGCTCAAATGCGTAAGATGGATACAAGTGCTTAACTAATAAAGTAATTATTGGATATATTATTAGTTGTCTGAAAGGCGAGCCATTGAGCTCGCCTTTCTTATTTTTAGGAATCTGAAAAAAAAACAAAATATCAATGTGACTTTTTTATTGTTTATTATAAAAGGTATTTCCTGTCGCACCTCGCACCTCGCACCTCGCACCTCGCACTTTCGTAACTCGTTTCTAACCAACGTAAACAATGTAAATTGAATGCCAATAAGAACGATTATCAATTAAATTATCATTATTCCAGTTTCTACACACGATATTTGTAATGGTGTTAAAAAATAAGGCAGTGCAATTATGGGCACGCCGTTTACATATTTATATTTCAATGGCACTGCTGCTGGTAGTGCTATTTTTTGCCATTACTGGGATCACCTTAAATCGGCCTCATCTTTTTGTGAGCCAATCCCCAGATGTTATCGAGCAGCAACTGGCGATTCCGACAGCATTATTAAGTTCCGATAAAGGGCCATTTACACCTGATAGTGCCGCCTTGATTGCCTATCTTGCTAAGCATGGTGATGTAACTGGTACGCCTTCTGCGATTGATATATTTACCGATGTTGATGGCGATGAATTATTAGAAGGTGAAATATCACTCGATTATAAAGGCCCTGGTTATAACGCCACGGTATTTATTGATATGACAACCGCACAAGCCACTATTGAAAGTACCAATTATGGTGTAATTGCTGTACTGAATGACCTTCATAAAGGGCGTAATAGTGGTGAAGTTTGGCGTTGGTTTATTGATATTACAGCTTTATTGATGGTGATGTTCGTATTAACAGGCGTGTGCTTATTAATACCTAAAAAGAAAACCTTCAATACTTCTTTGAAGTGGATGGGGCTCGGTTCTGTGATTAGTTTATTGATTTATATCTTTGCTGTGCCATAGCAGTATTTGATTGTCGCTTTTATCTAAGGTTAGTTATCACCATGTTTAACGTCATAAAAAAACCATTATTAGCCGCGTTATTGTTAACACCATTGGCGAGTGCGATTGCCAAACCTGTGCCTGAAAATGCTCAGCTTGAGGTGAATTTCACACTACCTGCGATTGAAACCACCATGTATGCACGTCCATATGTTGCTGTATGGGTTGAAGATGCCAACCGTAAACCTGTACGCACTGTGCAGTTGTGGGTTGGTAAAGATGAGTGGTTAAAAGATTTACGTAGCTGGTGGCGCAAAGTCGGTCGTTACGATCGTGAGTTAGTTGATGCGGTTACATCGGCAACACGTCCTGCGGGCGAATATAAGTTCGTTTGGGATGGCTTAAATGATAAAGGGCAGCCTGTTGAACAGGGCAATTACACCTTTTATGTAGAAGTTGTACGTGAACACGGTGGCCGAAACTACTTACGTCAAAAAATTGAGCTAGGCGAAAACGCGTTTAGCCATGTTATTGCACCAACGGAAGAAACCGGTGCTATTCAGCTTAATTACAAACTTTGAGTGATAGTAACATTATGAAAAATAATAAAATGAAAGCGTTTTCTCTGGCATGTGCTGTTATTGCAGGCTTGGCTGTTTCAGCATCGGCAAATGCGCATCCGCGATGGGTATTACCGTCACATTTTACGGTATCAAAGGAAGGTGGCGATTGGTTATCTTTTGATGTTACAGCGTCACACGGTACCTTTGTTTATGATAAGCCAGCGAGCACGGAAACTGCAGAAGTTGTGATGCCTGATGGTCGTACAGAGCGTCCTAACTTTACTATTCGTGGTAAGCGTCGTGCTATTTTTGACTTCTACTTTGAAGAGCAAGGTACGCATAAAGTTCAAGTAAATCAAACGCCTGTCTATTATACGCAATATAAAGCAGGTCGTCGTGATACGGTTAAATGGATTGCGGCCAATAAAGTTGAACGTGATAGTGTGTTACCTAAAAAATCTCGTGATGTTATTACGCAAGTGGGTTACACCCGTGCAGAAACATATGTCACCGTTGGTAAGCCAAGTACTAAAGCAATGGAAATTACCGGTAAGTATTTAGAATTACTGCCGATCACTCATCCTGCTGACATTATTGAAGGTGAGCCTGTTACTTTTCAATTCTACTTTAATGGTAAGCCACAAGCGGGTGTTGTAGCTGAAGTGACCCGTGAAGGAACACTATATCGTAATCACCAAGAACAAATTGATGTTGTGAGTGATAAAGATGGCATGGTGAGCTTTACACCAGCAACGGCGGGCCGCTATATCATGAAAGCAAATTACCGTGGTGAAATCGCCAATAACCCAATGGTTGATACTGCTAACGTTAATGTGCATATCACTTTTGAAGCATCACTACAGTAAGACTATCTAGCGCGCTGCTTTCTGACAGAAGGCAGCCGTATTATTCCTTTATATGTCACTTATTACAGTTATCAATAATATGGGCAGATTCGAGATTGTTATGAAAAAGCAGACATCACTTATTCAGTTATCGTTATTAACATTAGGCTTATTTTCAACTGCAGCTCAAGCGCATTTCCCATTAATGAGCTGTTGGTTTGAGAGTGATAAAGTAGCTTGTGAGACTGGCTATAGCGATGGCAGCAAAGCCGTTGATTACAGCGTTAATATGTATGATTACGACGATAATCTTATTGCTAAAGTAAATACCGATAAGCGCTCGATTGCTGAGTTTGTTAAACCTGATACTGATTTTTATTTAGTATTTGACTCTGGACATGAAAGCCCTGTTGAAGTCGACGTTGTTGAGATTAGCGAAAAATGATCCGTCAATCTGTAGCATCAGACAATGGTGGCAAAGAAGGCAAATGGGTTGGCGGTATTATCGTTGCTATTTTATTGGTCGCGGCAGGGCTATTGCCTTTTCATCAAGATAAAATCCAATCACAACCATTAGATGCTCACCAAATAGCAGTCACTGAGTTAAGCCCTGATGAATTAGCGATGGTCGCTGAGTTACGCCTCGCTCATGAAGAAATTCGCAATATAAATCAAGATAGTCGTGAGTTTGATAATCAAAATAGATGGCCAAATATGGCGGAATTATCTGAATTATGGCTCGCACCTTTCATCGAAGATAAAAGCTGGGAGCGAAAAGGTCGTCATCAGTGGCAACATCTGACAGGGGCTATTTATCAAGGCATTCGTGTTGAAAAGCAAGGTGCATCGTCTGTCATTCTCAACAGTAATAGCCCTGAACCTGATATTTGGTTGGCACTTTCTCGAAACACGACACCATTAGTTATCAATAAAGACGCAGATTTTACAGCTCAGCAACTTATCGATAATGGTTGGACACAAATTGTATTTCATAGCGACAGTAATGAGCAGTCTCAAGCGCATTGAGGTGTTGGTATATCGCTGGCGGTTATTCTTTTCTCTAACGTTGAAGTAAATATATTATGAAAAAAGTCATTCAAACGGCGCTAACCGCTGCGGCTTTATTGGTTAGTTTTAGTTGCGCTGCTGCTGAAAAACTAACTATTGGTATCACACTGCAACCTTATTATAGCTATGTAAAAGCAGTAGTGGGCGATAAGGCTGACATTTTACCTTTAGTTGATGCGGGGTTTAATCCTCATAACTATCAGCCACAACCCAATGATCTACGCCGTCTAAAACAAATGGACGTTATTGTTGTGAATGGTATTGGTCATGATGATTTTGCTCTTAAAGTAATAGAGGCCGCCAATCGTGATGATTTAGTCGTACTTGAAGCAAATAATGATGTGCCGTTATTACCGGCAATGGGGCAGTCTGTTGGTAACGGTGCTGTTAATCCACATACCTTTGTTGGCTTATCAACCACGATTCAAAAGGTGTATACCATTGCCAATAAATTAGCTGAACTCGATCCTGATAATGCACGTGAATACCGTAAAAATGCTCGTGATTATGCGAAAAAATTTCGATTAATGAAGCGTAAATCAATGTTAGCGCTGGGGGACTTAAATACCGCGGGAATGAAAGTTGCCACAACCCATAATGCTTACGGCTACATATTACAAGAATTTGGTGTTGATGTTGCAGCGGTGATTGAACCTGCTCATGGTGTTGAACCAAGTGCGAGCCAGTTACAGGGCACGATTGAGAAAATCAAGCAATCAGGTATTGATGTGCTGTTTTATGAATTAAATATGCCTAACCGTTATGTTGATACCATAGAAAAAGCGACTGGAGTGAAGTTATACCGTTTCTCACACATGACGCATGGTCAATATGACGCTAAAAAAGTCGAAATCGAAATGCAGCAAAATTTAGACACATTAGTAGAAGCAATGCAATTTGCTGCTAAAAAGGATCAAGCATGAGTGTTGGCCCTCAAATTGAGATTGCAAACCTTGAGTTGCAATACGGTGAAAACCAAATTCTATCTAATATAAATCATAGCTTTGAAGCAGGTAAGTGCCATGTTGTCATGGGACCAAATGGTGGCGGAAAAACATCGCTTTTACGCTCTATTCTTGGTTTAACACCGTTTAAAGGTCAGATTGATATTTTATGGAATGATGAGGCTAATAACGGCAAACCGGGCTCTGTGGGTTATGTGCCTCAAAAAGCAATGTTTGAGCAAAGCCTGCCGTTAACCGTGATGGATTTTATTTTACTGAACTTGACTCGCTCGCCGTTATTTTGGCGTAAACGTCAGCAAGATAAAGCCTTTGCACTGACTCAACTTGAGCGCGTTGGTATGGCTAATCGTGCTGATCGTCGAATGGGACAATTATCTGGTGGTGAACAGCAACGCGTATTGTTTGCTCAAGCATTATTAGATAACCCAGATTTACTGGTGCTTGATGAACCAACCACTGGTATGGATGAACAAGGTGTACGTTATTTAGAATCATTGATTCATGAGTTTGTCGGCCAAGGTAAAACAGTGTTAGCGGTGCACCATGATGTTACTGCAGTACGTCGTTTGAATGCACAAGTCCATGTTGTTAATCGTATTCTTGTCGACTCAGGTCATCACTCCGAGGTGCTGATTCCTGAAAAAATTGAGCGTTTATTTAATCACTACAGCCATGCGCCGATTGCGGCGAAGCAACATGAGGTCGCGTAATGGAATTATTACGTCATTGGGCACAATTAGGTGTTGATGCTGGTTTTTTAAGTGACAGCTTTTCATATGCTTTCATGGTGAATGCCATTGTTGCGGCACTATTATTAGGTCCGTTATTAGGCGGACTAGGCACATTGGTGATAGCTAAGCGGTTGGCTTTTTTCTCTGAGGCAGTAGGGCATGCAGCCTTAACCGGCATTGCTTTAGGTGTACTTTTAGGTGAACCACCTGAAAATCCGTTTATTGGTTTATTTAGCTTTTGCATGATTTTTGCCCTGTTACTGCATTTTGTTCGTAATCGAACCAATGTGCCTTACGATACGCTAGTTGGTGTGTTTTTAGCATTGGCGTTAGCGGTAGGCGCGGCATTATTAATGTATGTTGCACGTAAAATTAATATTCATATGTTAGAAAACGTGCTGTTTGGCTCGATTTTAACAGTAACCGATCAAGATCTATGGGTATTAGCAATAAGCTGCAGTTTGATTATTGTGCTATTGATACCGACCTTTAATCGTATTTTATTAACTTGTATTAGCCCAGATATAGCGCGTGTTCGTGGCTATAAAACTAACTTTTATGATTATTTGTTTGTGATGATGATTACCTTGGTCACCATTGCTTCAGTTAAGATCGTCGGTGCAGTGTTGGTTGGTGCTCTATTACTGATTCCAGGAGCGACAGCTCGCCTATTAACTAAAAATATGGGTAGCTTTGTATTGCTATCTGCGTTATTGGCTACCATCAGCTGTGTTGTTGGTACGGTATTACCAATGGAGCTTAAACTTCCCGTTCCTTCGGGAGCCGCGATTATTATTGTTTCTGCTATTTTCTTTTTAATTGCCACCTGTTACCGCATTGTTCGTAAAGGGTAGTCGCTGTATTTTTTAAGGAACCCCCATGAGTTATGTTCAGCAACAACCGATAAGTTTTCTGAGAAAATCACTGTGCACAGCTGTAATGATTGTGGCAGGATGGAGTTATACGAGTAACGCTCAAGCGCAAGATATTTTAACCGCAACCCCGGTTACTTATATGCTGGCAACAGAGTTAACCAATAATACTGGGCTGACAACAGACTATTTACCACCTAAACGTTACGGTGTGTCACGATTACCAAATTGGTTTGCATCAAAAGGTGACAAGGTAACAAAAGAGGCGAGTAAGAAAGCACAAGCTGTGATCACATTAGGGGCTATTTGGCCGCAAGATCCACTGTATGTTAACGCTCGTCAAGGTAATATTAAGATAGTAGAGATTGATGCATCACAAGCAATTTCGCCGCGAGCACAAGGTGTTGCTGCATTGCGTTTAGAAGATGGTTCAACCTCAATCTATTCATGGTTAAATCCTACTAATCTTAGTCGTATGGCGGCAATTGTCAGCGATGATTTACAACGCTTATGGCCGGAAAAAGCGCAACAAATCGAAAAAAATCAGCAACAATTAATGAATGATGTGCGCCAGTTAATTAACGAACAGCAACAAGTATTAATCGAAGCGGGTGTTGACTCGGTTGTTTTACTTTCTAATGAGCTTGAAGATTTTGCTTCAGGTAACCAATTATTTGTTGTCGATCGTTTAACAACACCGGAATTAGAATGGACCGCAGCAGATAAGAATAGACTTGCTAGCTTATTAGCTGACGATGATAGTTTATGGTTGTTAACTACTAAAAAACTGACTTCATCCCAACAAGCATTATTACCTAAAGACGTCAATGTGATGGTTATTGATAGTATTGATCGTTGGGGTCGTATTGGTATAAACCATGCTGAGCCTCTTAAGCGTTGGCAAATTTCGTTATAATTAAAAATATAGAAGCCCAGAACTTTATTTTATGAGATAAATCTGGGTTTCATTTTTTGTAAGTTGTCGTGGTTTAAAATGAAAACAACAAAGATAAAACGCCTAATAGAATAAGTAATCCACCGGAAATTAAATCATTATACTTTCCAACTATCTTGCCTATTACACTGTCACCAATATGATTCCCTGCGTACGTTAGTATCATTCCAGTTATAAATGTTAGAGCGACAACTAAATAAATATTGAGGTGGGTAATACTGCCCAAAATACCGACACCAATATTATTAATTGATAGTAATAAACCAAGCATAACAGCAGCTTTGAAATTAAGAGCAGTGCTTTTTTTTTCTTGCTTTTGTTGTTGCTTTTTTAGCATGTCAGCACAAATAAACCATGTACCCATTAACATAAAAATAATAGAGCCTAGTTCATTTGATACTTTATGGGGCACGAGTTGAGTAACTAACTGGCCACCAAGCATTGAAATTAAAGTAACAACGGATGTAATAAAAGCAATAATGGCATTAGAAACTAATGGGATCCTTTCATTTTTTACGCCATAAGTCAGACCAATGACAAAATTATCGAGATTCGATGAAAGGGAGAAAATCAAAGCGAGTAAGAAAGACACGATAGTTCATCTCGTAAAAATGCTTTTATAAACTGAAATGATGATTAACGCGATGTATTTGTATGAAGAGTAATTTTTCAGATATGAATAAGTTAAAATATAGTAAGATTCGAGATAACAATGAATCGAGTATTTCAGGAAAAGTTATAGTTAAAAATTAGATATTTTTCATTCAGTTATCTCATTACATGAAAAGCCGTGGCTGAAGATATTGCAGCCACGGTAAATTATGCAGTGATTAATCTGGTTTAAAGCGTTAATGTTTTCGTCATGCCTGCTTCAGAGTGTCCCTGCATATTACAAGATAGAACAACATTTTTATCGCCATGGAAATGCCACAAAATCTGCTTTGCTTTGCCTGGTGCAACGGTCACACTGCTGCCTGTATCATGGTCATGATTATCGCCCATATTTGCCATCATTTGGCGGTGTTTACGTTGTTCTTCTGCTGATCCAATCGTGAAGCTATGCGTATTTTTTCCTGTATTCATGATCACGAACTGAACCACATCATTCGATTCAATCTGAACATCTTTTTTAAAGGTGATCGTGTTGTCATCCGATAAAATAACATGCACCACTTTGTCAGGCTTTGCGCCTTTAGCTGGCATTCCGACAGCAGACATACCTTTCATATCCATACCGCTGTGATCCATTTTCATTGCACCATGATCCATCTTACTATGGTCCATTTTACTGTGATCCATTTCAGCCAATGCAACGCTTGAGGTGGTAAGTAAAAGCGCAACGAATGTGTGATTGAATAATTTCATTTTCTATTCCTTTATAGTGAAGTCGAGATTGTGGTTACCCATATTGGATAACCACGTGATTGAGCTTGTTTATACAGACTTTTTCATTGCCATATTTTTCCAAAGTTTAAATACAGCAGGGATAACAAGTAGGGTAAGAATTAACGCTGATGCCATTCCACCTATCATAGGAGCAGCAATACGCTGCATGACTTCAGAGCCGGTTCCTGCACCATACATGATGGGAATTAAACCGATGATCACGGTAAGTACTGTCATCATCACAGGCCGAACACGTTGTCCTGCACCTTCGTGAATCGCAGCATGGAGATCGTCAGTGGTGAGCGTTTTCTCTGCACAATCTTGCTGTTTAAAGCTCCACGCTTGATTGAGATAAACCAACATGATGACGCCAATCTCGACAGCAACACCAGCAAGGGCAATGAAACCCACACCAACGGCAATCGAGAAGTTAAAGTTTAAGTACCACATCAGCCATAGGCCACCAACCATAGCGAGAGGTAGTGTTGCCATGATCACCAGCACTTCAGTGACTCGGCGGAAGCTAAAGTAAAGCAGTAGCATGATGATGCTAATGGTTAATGGCGCAACAATGCTTAAACGGGCTTTTGCACGTTCCATATACTCATATTGACCAGACCATGCCAGTGAGTAGCCTGCGGGTAATTTAAGTTGCTCTGCTACAGTTTGCTGCGCTTCAGCGACGTATGAGCCTAAGTCACGCTCATCAATATCTACAAACACCCAACCGTTAGGGCGTGCATTCTCGGTTTTGATCATCGGTGGACCATCTTCATAGCGAATATCAGCCACATCGGCTAACGCAATACGTGCACCATTGGGTGTTACTAGCGGTAGGTTTTGTAGTTTAGTGACAGAATCTCGGTAAGATTGTGGGTAACGCACGTTAATAGGATAACGCTCTAAACCTTCGACACTTTCACTGACGTTCATGCCACCCACAGCAGTCGAAATGACCTGTTGAATATCTTTAACTGACAAGCCATATCTTGCAGCCTGACGACGTTTAATATCGACTGTGATGTAGCGACCGCCCGCAACACGTTCAGCATACACAGAAGCAGTCCCTGTGATGTTATTAAGAATCGGTTCAAGCTCTGCACCAATTTTCTCTATCACTTGCAGATCTGGGCCTGCAATCTTGATCCCGATAGGGGTTTTTATCCCCGTTGCCAACATATCAATACGAGTTTTGATCGGCATGACCCATGCGTTAGTTAAGCCCGGAAATTGAATTAATTGATCAAATTCCTTACGCAGTGATTCGCTAGTGACGCCATCTCGCCATTGATCTTTCGGTTTTAATTGGATTACCGTTTCGATCATGGTTAAAGGTGCGGGATCGGTTGCCGATTCGGCACGTCCCACTTTGCCCCATACGGTTGCTACTTCCGGTACGGTTTTGATCAATTTATTGGTTTGCTGTAATAATTCACGGGCTTTACCAATTGAGATCCCCGGATAGGTAGTAGGCATATACATCAGATCGCCTTCGTCTAATGGAGGAATAAACTCGCTACCTAATTTAGTGATGGGGTAGTAAGACGACGCCATTAATGCGATTGCTATTGCAATGATGGTTTTAGGAAAACGTAAGCTGATGTTTAACATCGGGCGATAAAGCGCAATCAGAGCCTTATTAATCGGGTTTTTGTTTTCTGGTAAAATTCGACCTCGAACAAAGTAGCCCATTAACACAGGCACTAAGGTGATCGCTAACCCTGCTGCTGCCGCCATTGCATAGGTTTTGGTAAAGGCGAGGGGAGAGAACATCTTGCCTTCTTGACCTTCAAGCGCAAAAACAGGCACAAAGCTTAATGTGATGATCAGTAGCGAGAAAAATAGAGGCGTGCCGACTTCTTCAGCCGCTTTACTGATAACTTGCCAGCGGTTTTCATTGGTCAGTGGCGTGCGCTCAATGTGTTTATGCAAGTTTTCAATCATCACGATGGCACCATCTACCATGGCACCAATGGCGATGGCGATGCCACCTAATGACATGATGTTGGCGTTAATGCCTTGCCAATGCATGATGATGAACGCAGATAAAATACCGATCGGTAAGCTAATGGCGATCACCAGCGATGAGCGGATATGGAATAAAAAGAGGGCGCAGACAATGGCAACAACGATGAATTCTTCAGCCAGTTTTTGCCATAGGTTTTCTACTGCTTGATCGATAAGGGTAGAGCGATCATAAGTGGCGACTATTTCAACACCATCAGGCAAGCTACGTTGTAACGTTTCGAGTTTTGCTTTGACTTTATCAATCACGGCACTGGCATTTTCACCAAATCGCATCACGATAACGCCACCAACTGCTTCACCTTCACCGTTAAATTCAGAGATACCACGACGCATTTGTGGACCAAGGTTGATGGTTGCGACATCACCTAACAGTAACGGGGTTCCCGTCGCCGTTACTTTTAGCGGTAGCGATTTAATATCATCAATATTGGTTAAGTAACCAGTGGTACGCACCATGTGTTCAGCTTCAGCGACTTCAATCACCGATGCGCCTGTTTCTTGGTTGCCGTTTTGGATTGCCATGTTGACTTGCTGCAACGTTAAATCGTAAGCACGTAACTTAGCGGGATCGATTTCCACTTGATATTGCTTCACCATACCGCCAACGGTGGCGACTTCGGATACCCCTTCAACGGTTTGCAGCTCGTATTTTAAGAACCAGTCTTGCAGGCTACGAAGCTCTGCCAGATCGTGCTTGCCTGTTTTATCTTGTAATATATAGCTGTAAATCCAACCCACACCGGTGGCATCTGGGCCTAATGTTGGTTTGGCATTAGCAGGCAATTTAGGCGCAACTTGGCTTAAATATTCCAGTACCCGTGAGCGAGCCCAATACATGTCGGTTTTATCATTGAAGATAATGTAGACATAGGAATCACCAAAGAAAGAATAACCACGAACGGTTTCAGCCCCCGGTACCGCTAACATGGCTGTTGTTAACGGATAGGTCACCTGATCTTCGACTACTTGGGGCGCTTGACCGGGATAACTGGTTTTGATGATCACCTGTACATCCGAAAGATCAGGAATGGCATCAACAGGCGTATTCTTCAGGCTATATAAGCCACCCAGAGTGAGAAATAGCGTCGTAATCAACACCAATAAGCGGTTGTTGATCGACCAGCGAATAATGGCAGGGATCATTATTTATCTCCCTTATTAGTAGCAGGCTTAAGCGCTTTTAACACGTAATCTGCGTTCTCTTTTTCGAGTAAGAAAGAAACAGATTCACCTTCTTTAAAGGCATTTAAATCAATGCTGCCATCAGTGGTGAAGTTCATTTCGCCGGCTGACCATTGCCAATCATCGACGGCGTCATGGCTGACGGTGATCATATTAAAATCCGCCATGAGCATAGTGATTTTGCCTGTGATCCAATGCGCTTTTGCTGCTTGTTTGTCAGATACTTTTAACGCAAGGATTTCATATTTACCCTGTGGCGTTTTTTGAATTTCAAACTCAATATTTTGATTTTTTGCCAGTGTTGATGTGTCGATATTTTTAGTAAGATCAAAATTCATCACCATGCCCGGCCAGCTCCACTCTGGTACTGGCTGGTGGTTGATAGTGAGCATATTATGATCAAGCATGATGTCTGTGATGGTACCTGTAGCCCATACAGATGTTTGTTTTTCATCTTGACCATTAATGCGTGACAGATCGGCTGATTGGCTCGATTCAGAATCGAGCATGAATTGTGCAGAAGTAACAATCCGATCGTTTTCTTTTAAGCCTTCAACGACTTCAGTGATATTGTTGGCATCTCGACCCACAATGATTTTGGTTGAGCGGTATTTACCATCACCTTCAGATAGCACCACACGGCTCATGCCACCAGATCGAATAATTGCTTGAGAAGGGATAGTCAGTACGGTGTCTTGTGAGTGAGACTGCAAGGTGATATTGGCAAACATGTTTGGTTTTAAATCACCATTATCATTGGCAAATTTTAGCCGTACACGCAGCGTGCGTGTTTTGGGATCTAAAATAGGGTAGATATAATCCACCTTACCTTGCCATTGTTGGTTTGGAATTGCTTCTAGCGTCATGGTGGCTGGGGTATCTTGTTTTACCCAGTGGGCTTGGCGCTCAAAAATTTCTGCGTTGACCCATACCTCATTGATAGTACCTGCACTAATTGCGGTTTGGCTTGGTGATAAGTAACCACCTTCTCGCACATTTAAGCTCGCGATGATCCCATTGCCTAACGCTTTAATATCAATGGTTTGTTTGGCTTTTTTTGTCTGTAGTATTTGGTTGATTTGAGCTTGATCGACACCCATTGAAAGCAGGCGCTGTTTTGCACCAGATACTAATCCTGAACGACCACTGCGGTATGCGTTCAGCAACTCTTCTTGGGCTTTCACCAATTCAGGTGAGTAAAGGGTAAATAGCACATCGCCTTTCTTAACCTTTTCACCCACTGCGTTGATATACAGCTTTTTCACCCAACCACTAACACGTAAGTTCGTTTGCCATAATTGGCTTTCATCAAAGGCGATGTAACCGATCGTGGCAATGTGTGGTGACAACACTTGTTTTGTCACCAGTGCGGTTTTAACTCCAAGGTTGTTTTCAACCGCGGGATCGATTTTGACCGTACCGGGTTTGTCATTGTTGCCGTTTAAGTCATCAGCATAAACGGGGATCAAATCCATCCCCATTGGTGATTTACCCGGTTTATCTCGTTGATAGTTAGGATCCATTGGTGCAACCCAGTAAAGCGGCTCATCATTTGAGGGTGTTGTTGCTTGATTTTGATGTCCTGAGTGGCTTGAAAAATACGGTGCAGCCATACCCCCGATAACACCACCAATAACAAGAGCAAGCGCCGCGACGGCAAAAGTAGAATGCGTTTTCATAGTTAACCCTTATTGATTATTATTGTTGGTTAATGTTGAAGATTGAATGTCGAAACCATTGGTTAATGCCGCCAATTGACTATTCGTTAATTGCAGATCGGTTTCGATGCGTACACGTTCGGTATTCAGGTTTAACTCATCATTGGCTGCGGTGATCACGTCTTTAAATGAGGCTGTATTGTTTTGATAACCGCGCTCGACGGCTTGGGTGCGAGCTTTTGCTTGGGGTTGTAGGCTCTTTTTGTAACGTTCAATTCGACTTAATAAATTGTGGCGTTCAATTAACAGCGTATTTAGCTTGGCGTTCATCTGCTGTAGCAATAAATCACGTTGAGATTTCGCTGCGATAACTTGCTGCTGAGCGGCATTGTAGGTGCGGTCTTGCTTGTTTTCTGTGAACAATGGGACATCCATGGTGAGATAAGCCGACAGCATGTCTGATGCTGGTTTTCCATTCATACCATTGGCAAAACGGGCACCGTACATCACTTCGACACCAAACTGGGGTTGGTAGGCTTCAGTTGCAATATCCACTTGGGTTTCACTGGCTGAGATCGTCGTATCAGAAATCTTTACCATCGGGTGATGACGCAAAATAGCGTAGTGCTCTGTTCGATTTTCTAATTGAGGAAGCAGATTATTGAGCTTTTGCCAATGTAATGGTTGTTTGGCATTCATTGTGTCTGCGCTGGATAACCATTGCGCACCTAACCATTCAGACAATTGGTAAATTAAGCGTTGCTGTTGTTGCAGATTATTATTTAGCTGTTCATCAATTTTGCTGATTTGCAGTTGGGCTTGCAGAACATCTTGCGCTTCATTGGTGCCGTTGGCGTAATTAGTTTTTGTTACCTGTGCTAACTCGGTAAATAAACGCTTATTTTTATTGATGATGGCTTCAACGTGCTGCAAATAACCAAGCTCTAACCAACGCTGTGTGATGGCATTAGCAATGTCTAATTCACGCACACCAAGTTGTAACTCAATACCTTTGGCTTGAATTTCACCTTTGAGTTGTTGCAAATCGAGTGTTGCGCCACGGCCAAACTGTTGCATTAAACCAACAGAAAGCATGGTCATGGGATCGCTATCAAATGAAAAACTATCAATTGGTAAGCCACCAAATCCTACTTTAAGTTTTGGGTCGGGCAAGCTGGAAGCGGCAACACTGTTTTCTAATGTCGCTTGCGTTTGAGCAGAGATCTCACTGCGCTTTTTATCGTTAATAACAGCACTTTCAATAAGCTGAATGAGCACAGGAACATCTGTATTGGAAACGGATGTTGTCGCTTGAGATGCAATAGATGTTAAGCCAGCAGTTACAACGATTAACGTCTGTAAAAGAGGTTTCATGTTCATATTTTTTATCCGAACAATCATAGCCGCTGATAGTTATCAACGTGGCTATGTGTATTCCAGATGCAACAAAGCAGAGCCTAGTGCGATCTAGAGATACAAAAAATCTTAACTACAACGATGTAATAATCGGGTAGTACGGGAAGATAAGTTCAGAATTAAGCGATTGGAGGACGATAGAGGGATCGAGGGTAAGTCGATTTTTGAGTATAAGTATCTTGCGGAATTTTGGCTAATTGAGATAAACGAGATAAGTGGTTGTTATGGCTTGGAATATAAGCAGAAAAACTGACGCAAGCCATAGAGCAGCAGGTATCAATATCTGCCATTTTTTGATCACATTGTTTATCTTTCATTACTGTATTATGCATGCCATGATTTGACATTTCAGCACAGTGGCCATCAGCATTCATTGTCGAATTATGTGTCATACTGAGCATTTTAAGGCTCATAAGTGGGGCACTAGAAGCAACACTTGATAGCGTAAGCGCTATAAGCGTGAATGTTGCGATCCAGACTGTACGAAGATGTTTGAATGACATCTTGTCCCTACCTCTGTGACATGAATACATACATTATATGTTATTATTGCTGGAATAAGTCAAGTTACTATTAAAAAAAGTAACTCAATATGGCATAGGTAATGCTATTGGAGACTGTAAGTATTACTTATGTCGGAGTTACTTTTATGGGGCTTCATATGATTGTTATTTAAAGCTACAAATTAGGCGCTTTCATTAATCCTGGATATATATTGGTAGTGGCGCGTTTAAATAAAGCCAAGCAGTCGTGCTTTTAGAAAGGCAGCTAACGTTTTGTTATCTTGGATTTGATTATCAATAATTTTTTGTTCTATTTCAGCAACAGAAAAAGTAACGACATCCATTATTTCGTCATCATCAAGTTCACCTTGAGTAGGGGTGAGCTCTTTAACAACATACAGATACTGAATCTCGTCACAAAACCCAGGCACAGGTAATAGCTCGCCTAAAGCATGCCATTGTTTTGCTGCAAGATTAGTTTCTTCCGCTAACTCTCGTTGGGCAGAGATTAAAATATCTTCATTTGGTTCAATTGTACCTGCTGGAAATTCAAGTAACCATTGTTTTACCGCGGGGCGATATTGATGAACCATCACCAGATTACCATCACTATCAATAGGAATAATAATAACAGCACCAGGGTGAATTAGCGTTGTAAAAGCAATCTCTCTGCCATCAGGTAAAAGATGCGGTTGCTCTTCAATACTGAAACATTTCCATTGGTAATGGGTGATTATCGTCATAATTATTCTCTATTCATTCGTCGCGATTTGATTATAACCCCAACGTTTTGCACGCATCAAGGCGCTTTCTGCTTTGATATAGTCATAACTAAAGTCTTGATATTCAACATTAGTAATACCAATACTGACGGTGATATTAATCTGATGTCCAGTCGTTAGCTCTAATACCCATTGGCCTATTTCATCTCGAATATTAACGGCAAATTGCTCGGCTCTTTGAATATCAGCATCAGGAATAATGATACAAAACTCTTGGCTACTCAAGCGTGCGATGTGCATGTTTTCAGCACACATTTCACGAAGACATTTTGCCAGCATCATTAGGGTTTTATCTCCTGCATCAAGCCCGAAACGGTCGTTAACATCTCTAAATTTATCAATATTAATTAATAGCATTGATATATCACGGCGATAACGCTTACAGCGCGATGATTCATTTTGATAAAGAGGTAATAGTCCTTCACGGTTTAGTAACCCGGTTAGGAAATCGTTAGTTGTGGTTCTTTTTACTTGTTGAATCGCATCATAACGGTGACGAGATAATAAAAAGGCCATCACAAAGATAATAGAATAAGCACAAATATTTTGCAGTGCTGATGAAATCTGCATTTGTTTATTGGCAATTTCAGACACACTGAGCACTATATATAGCATGCCAAAAATACTGCTATACCAAGTAGCGGTTCTGATTTGTAAAGCAAAAAAGCTTAATAATGGAATAGTTAAGCCAATAGTATTACTGATGTGGCGCGCACCAGTAAAATAAAAACCACTTGAACAAACAAGCGTAGTTGCGATTAAAAAGATCCAAAAAAGAATAGTTGCCGAAAAGAGGGTTCGATTTAATGCTGCAAGGGTGTAACACAACGCCATACCTAATATACCAACAAGCGTAAAATAATGTCCTTGTTGTGAAACTAAATAAGTAAAAGCAATAACAGCGCAAATAGCACCAGCAAAAGGGAATAATAATGAGAGTTGTTTTTTTAATGTTTTCTCGCTAAGTTCAATATAAGCAAAGTTCGTTGCTTGAAGTTGAGAGCTTTTAATCAGTGTAGCCATGATATGGAACAGACCCTTATAACATTACAAAAGTGAATGCAATACATAATGTATGATTGTGCAGAGCATATCAGTATTGTGATTGATGTCTAATTATTTTTTGATTTTTATGTAAGTTAATATATTAGAAGGGTAATTTTCATTGTTATCATTTTTTTGCCGTTGATACATTTTTTATCGGCGCATAAATCACCGCTATAGTGCTTGTTGTGTATACCTATTACCCATAACTTGATTGGGTTTTAGGTTAAATGATTAAAAATGAGATCTTTAGCCATGAATCTTTATTTGTTATTGGTATATTTAGGCTCACTAGACAATGATTAGGAGCGACAATGTTTCCAGAATATAGAAGCTTAATTTCATCGCTAAAAGGGCATGATGCTCACTTTGATCGACTATTTAAAAAGCATAATGAATTAGATGATAAAATTAATGAAATGACATCTTCTAATGGCTTTGATGGGACTCTTATTGAGCAATTAAAGAAAGAGAAGTTATTGTTGAAAGATGAAATATTTGTTTATCTTCAACAAAAACAACAATAAATTTATTAAAAAGAGAAGCTTGGACTTCTCTTTTTATTTTTTGAGTTATTAGTATTATTGCTTTGATAGAAAAGTGTCTATTAAATCAGCAGTAACTGTTGGCTGTTCGTTAGTAATACCATGTGCCGTTTTCGGTAATACTACAATGGGTGCTTGAATGTATTGACTCAGCTTTATGCCACTCTTTAGTGGGAAAATTTGGTCATTTTCTCCCCAAATGAGTAAAGTCTGCGGTAACTTTTTAGGATTATATTGCTGAATGCGATCTCTATCATTCGGTAGTGTTTGAATTAATTGTGTTCGCTGTGGTTTCCATTGCGAAAAATAATCAAGGTAGATTTGATTCGCAATAAAATCTGGAATGATCTTTTTTTCAATAAATACATTGTCGTAAAGACGTTTAACACCATCGCCATTATTGGGTACAAATAACTCTTCCGGTGATTGAGTTCCTGCTCGTTTAACTAAGTCATTTAAATCTTGGTCATTAAACAAAGGACCAGGGCTTGCAATGATAACTGCTTTATTAATGCGCTCAGGTGTTAGCATCATGTCATAAGTAATAAAGCCACCGTAAGATATTCCTACCACATCGATACTATCTAGCTTTAACTTATTAACTAATTGCCAAATTGCATCAGTTTGAGTGGCTAACTTGGCAGAGCTATTACTATAAGATTCACCAAACCACAGTAAATCTGGAGCAATAACATGGTATTTTTTACTCAGTTGCAGCATTTCTGCTTTCCACGTAGCAGCGGCTGTACCACCAAAACCATGTAAAAGCAGTAACGGCTGACCGTGGCCGCCTTCCCAGTAAGTTAATTTGCCACCTTGCTGGAGTGTCATCTGATGTTTGCTGAAGCCTTCTTTTTTTAACGTTGATTGGTCATGTTCAGTTTTCCAACGTACGACTTCGCAGCCAGTTGCGACGAAACTTAGTGATAATAGAAGAATAAGAGAATGCAGAAATCGTTTCATTGGTTGCTCGAATAGTTTAAAAAATGAATTATACACTGTTTTATTGTGTCGTGATAAATATATTATTAACGCTAACCCTAAAATAAATTTGTGAGCTGTATTTGTTTTTTTGGTAAAGATTATGTCAGAATCGAAAATTAATTGGATTAGTACAGTTGCTAAATAAAGCAATCGATAGCATAATCTTTTACTATAATAAATTTTTATACAATATCGTGTTATTGACATACGGATATGTATTAATATTTAGACTGAAACTACGTATTAACGACTAGGAGACACCATGCGTGTATTAGTTACTGGTGGCATGGGCTACATTGGTAGTCATACTTGTGTACAAATGATCGAAGCGGGTATGACCCCAGTTATTGTTGACAATTTGTACAACAGTAAAGAAACAGTATTAGGACGCATTCATAGTCTAACGGGTGTGACACCAGCCTTCTATAAAGGTGACATTCGTGACCGTGAATTTTTAGATGGTGTATTTGCTGAAAATGATATCGATGCAGTGATTCATTTCGCAGGATTGAAAGCAGTAGGCGAATCAGTAGAAAAACCACTTGAGTATTACGATAATAACGTTAGTGGTACATTAGTACTTGTTGAAGCTATGCGTGCTGCAGGTGTGAATGCAATTATCTTTAGTTCATCTGCAACTGTTTATGGTGATCCTGCATCAGTGCCAATCACTGAAGATTTCCCAACCAGTGCAACTAACCCATATGGCCGTAGTAAGCTAATGGTAGAAGAGTGTCTTGCTGATATTCAACATGCATACCCTGAAATGAGCGTAACATTACTGCGTTACTTTAACCCAGTAGGTTCACATAAATCAGGCACTATGGGTGAAGATCCACAAGGTATTCCTAACAACCTAATGCCATTTATTTCTCAAGTTGCTGTTGGACGTCGTGAGTTCTTATCTGTTTTCGGTGATGACTACCCAACAATTGATGGTACAGGTGTACGTGACTACATTCACGTGGTTGATCTTGCTGATGGTCACCTTGCAGCATTAACACATAAAGGCCGTGAAGCTGGTTTACACATTTACAACCTAGGTACTGGTAACGGTAATAGTGTATTGCAAATGGCAAAAGCATTTGAAGTTGCTTCAGGTGTTGAAATCCCTTACAAAATAGCGCCACGTCGTGCTGGTGATATTGCTGAATGTTGGGCTGATCCAGCAAAAGCAAAAGCTGAATTGCATTGGGAAGCTAAATTGACGCTAGATGACATGACACAAGATACATGGCGTTGGCAGTCAACTAACCCTGATGGTTACCCTGACGCAGAGTAAGTACATTTGGGATTGAATAAAAAAGGCGCTTATAATAGCGCCTTTTTGTTGTTTAAAAATAGTGATTAGTAATTGCTGTTTTTAACGTTATATGTTTTCGCAAAAAAGAAGATAGCTAAACTAAATATGGCTCCAAGTGTATCGGCTAACATGTCTTTTTGAGCGTCCCAAATATCGCCTTGAGAACCTAAAAATTCAATCCCTGCTTCACCACCAGCACTAGCTGCGTACCACCATTCGACAATCTCATAAGCTGCCGCAGTTGCCATAATGGCAAATAAACCAAATAACGCTGCAATAATCGGCTTACAATGCCCCTTGCGGACTAAGAATTCAGCAATAGGAAAAGCATAAAAGCCAATTGAAAAATGGGCAAATCGATCAAAGTGGTTACGGTTAGAATCTAATAAATGGTTAACCCAGTCAAAAGGGACGTTAGCAAAAGTGTAATGAGCACCAATATTATGTAATACCAGCCATATAGCCATTAAAGTATAAGCAAGGTTACTAAACACAAAATAACGATAACTAAAGACTAAAAATAAGAACACCATCATAAGAGGAATGGCTTCTGCAATCCATACAGCACGAAAAGCGGGATTGATCCCTAACGCAATAAAGAAGATGCTATAGCATAATGCTAACCATTTAGGGTATTTGTTCTCAATCATTTCAAATCCTTATAATAAACAATTGGATTTAAGAGTAACGTTTTTACAGCATATGTGGCAACAAAGATTATCAATTTGATAACCTTAATGTGATGACTTATTTTAGGTTTTTTAAAATTGGTTTGTGTTATAATTTCCAACTAATGTTTTCACAATATTGTGATATACATCATATTTGACAGTACACACTCATAGATTGAGTTGTTTTTACCGGAGCATCATTTTGCATTTTAAAGATCTTGGCTTAGACCCACGCCTATTAAAGAAACTAAATCATTTGGCGTTTGATCGAGCAACCGAAATTCAACAAACGGCAGTCCCTGTTGCTATTGCAGGCAAGGATATTTTAGCGTCGTCGAAAACGGGTTCCGGTAAAACTCTGGCATTTTTATTACCAGCGATGCAACGTATGTATCGTAGTAAGCCATTTACTCGTCGTGATCCACGTGTTTTGATTTTGACGCCAACGCGTGAGTTAGCGAAACAAATTTTTGCACAATTACGTACGCTTAATGCAGGTACGCCGTACGATGGTACTTTGATTGTTGGTGGTGAAAACTTCAACGACCAAGTAAAAGCATTACGTAATGACCCAATGTTTGTGGTTGCAACGCCTGGTCGTTTTGCCGATCACCTAGAGCACCGTAGTACACATCTTGATGGCTTAGAAATGCTGATTCTTGATGAAGCTGACCGTATGCTAGATCTGGGTTTTGAACCTCAACTGCGTCGTATTAACGAAGCTGCAAATCATCGTCGTCGTCAAACATTAATGTTCTCTGCAACGATGGATCATGTCGATGTGCTTGATATGGCTTCTGAAATGCTAGATAACCCTAAGCGTATTTCAATTGGTCACTCAGCAGAAGAGCATACTGATATTACGCAACGTTTTATTCTTTGTGATCACTTAGATCATAAACAAGCATTGCTAGATAAAGTGCTTGAGGTTGAAAATTACAATCAAGTTATTATCTTTACAGCAACACGTGCTGATACCGATCGTTTAACTGCTGAATTGAACGAGCGTAAGCTTAAAGCGGTTGCACTAAGTGGTAACTTAAATCAAACCCAACGTAATAGCATCATGAGTCAGTTTGAGCGTAACTGCCATAAGATTCTGGTAACAACAGATATTGCATCACGTGGTCTTGATATCGATAGCGTATCATTAGTCATTAACTTTGATATGCCAAAACATGCTGAAGAATATGTTCACCGTGTGGGTCGTACTGGTCGTGCGGGTAATAAGGGTGATGCAGTATCACTTGTTGGACCAAAAGACTGGAAGAGCTTTAAAGCGGTGGAAGCCTTCTTGAAACAAAAGATTGAGTTCTCCACAATTGAAGGTTTAGTTGGTAAGTTTAAAGGCCTTAAACCAGCACCGAAGAAGAAGTTTGTTAAGAAAACAACAGCTAAGACGACTGCTGCTGCAAAACAAACTCATGCTCCAAAAGCGAAAAAGAGAGTTGATAAGCGTTTTTACGAAAACCAAGCAGTGGGTAATGATGTCTTTATCCCTAAGAAAAAACGTAATACAGATGTTAGTCAAGACGACCAATAATCATAACTGTATATATGATTACGTAACTTGCTCTTCGTTGTAGTAAGACATAAAAAAACCAGACCTAGCGTCTGGTTTTTTGTTATGCGTCTAAGTTAATTCGCAACAGTATTAATGACCGCAGTGCAATTAACGTAATTGGTATACTTGACCTTCTTTATCAGCTTTAACAGCAGCAAAGCTTAATACAAATGGACCTTGTGCTTGAACTGTTGCTGGTAAGGTTTGAATCGCTTGTTTTGCTTCTTCACGAGTTGCAAAATTACCGTAAGTTACCGCATACCAGTTACGACCTAATGCATGTTTCCAGTTAACCCAAATTGGTTGATCGCCAGTAATTGGCTGTAGATAACCACGTAGGTTACGCTCTTCACTTAATGCCAAAATCTGAACGGTAAAATGCGAAGGGTTAATATCACCAAATGCTTGATCGTTTGTCATTGATTCTTCATCTGCAAGGTGCGCATTGTCATTATCAATGTAGTCACTATCAACAACCGGCTCACTGGTTACCGTCGTCTCTGGTGCAACAGTTTCAGTTGGCTGTTGTTGTTGACATTGAAGGTTTTCATTATCAAGTTTAGATGGTAGTAGGTAACCTGTATCACAAGGGCTGCTAGATGACGCACAACCAGATAATGCAAATAGACCCAAGACAACTGCTGCCTTTAGCGTACGAGATGTCATTGTTTTCTCCGAAGAATATTTAATGATTCATAAATGTGATATTGGCATCAATCAGTTTTACGATACAAATATCATCATCAACAAATGTCTTTATACTTGGGGTGTATTGTAGCTAAAAACGGCAAAATATTGACATGATAATTACACATTTATGATTAACTGGACGTTTTTTGAACAAGTGCGTTATGCTAAATGAGAATAGGTTATATTGTCTTAATAATTAAAGGCGGCATAGCGACATATAGCTTTTTACTCTTTCATAGAGGTAAACAGTCTTTTTTAAATTATCGAACATTGGTTAACATATTAATAACAACTTGAGATTGATATGGATGATAATTATGAAAGCGTGGTTACTCAGAGTTAATGATCGTCAACGACGCATCATCGCAGCAGTGATTGCAATGTTATTAGTTGGAGTGTCATTAGTTACTAGCGGGATCACCAGTGCATTATGTGATTTAAGCGCCTTCGCTATTTTGGCGGTTGTGTTGTGGTTGAAAATGAGTGAGAAACGATTAAAAAATCATCATTATGAAATGTTAACTGCCTCTAAAAAAGTCGTTATTGAACCGTAATATTGTTTGATTCTAATCGAGCATTAAGTAACCCATATTGGAATAACAAACGAAAGTTAATACATCACAGTTACAATTAACACTACAGACTGAAACATAAATATAATTAGTTGTTTATATTACTATTTTTATTGATATATATTTTAATAAAGTGTGATTAGGTGCTAATTATTGCTTCTATATAAACTTTATTATCAGCACGAATTTTTACTGAATATAACTCAGTAATATAAGCGCTGTTATTAGGGAGTATAGATGTGTTTATTGTAGAATTTTTGATTGTACTAGTGTGTATATTAGTCGGTGCTCGAATCGGTGGTATTGGTTTGGGTGTGATGGGGGGCATCGGTCTTGCCATTCTAAGCTTCATCTTTGGTTTGCAACCAACTAGCCCACCCATTGATGTAATGTTAATGATCATGGCGGTTGTTGCAGCAGCAGCAGCAATGCAAGCGGCTGGTGGTCTTGAATATCTAATTAAAATTGCTTCAAATATTCTTCGTAAAAATCCTCGTCATATTACCTTTATTGCACCGTTAGTAACCTACATGTTTACTTTCTTAGCCGGTACAGGCCACGTTGCTTACTCAGTGTTACCTGTTATTGCAGAAGTTAGTCGTCGTAGTGGTATTCGTCCTGAGCGTCCATTAGGTATGGCTGTTATTGCCTCTCAGTTTGCGATTGTAGCCAGTCCTATTGCTGCTGCAGTTGTCGCACTTGTTGCATTTCTTGAACCACAAGGCATTACGTTAGCTGATGTATTAATGGTGACAATCCCTGGCACATTCTGTGGTTTAGCACTTGCGTGTGTTGTGGTAAATAAAATCGGTAAAGATCTAAAAGATGATCCAGAATACCAGCGTCGCATGCAAGATCCTGCTTTCCGTCAAGAAATGGAACAAGAAATTAAAGTTGAAGAGATCGTTATTAAGCCAGAAGCAAAGAAAGCGGTTGGTTTATTCCTATTTGGTGCATTAGCGGTTGTTATCATGGGGGCATTTCCAGCACTGCGCCCTAACTTCAATGGATCAGCCATGGGTATGGCACACACGATCGAGATCGTAATGCTAGCGATTGCCGCATTGATCATTTTGATCTGTAAGCCAGATGGTAATGCGATCACTCAGGGATCTGTTTTCCACGCGGGTATGCGTGCGATTGTTGCGATCTTTGGTATCGCATGGCTAGGTGATACGTTTATTGCTGGCCACAGTGAAATGGTAAAAGACGCAGTATCTGGTTTAGTTGAAGTGGCGCCATGGACATTTGCATTTGCATTATTTGCGCTATCAGTGATGGTAAACAGCCAAGGTGCAACAACAGCAGTACTTGTGCCAGTAGGTATCACATTAGGTTTACCACCAGAAGTTATCATTGCAACTTTCGTGGCTGTTAACGGTTACTTCTTTATTCCTAACTATGGCCCAATCATCGCTTCGATTGATTTTGACCGTACAGGTACAACGAAGATCGGTAGTTACATCTTTAACCATAGCTTTATGATCCCAGGTTTATTAAGCATGGTATTCAGTATTGTGTTTGGCTTCATTTTTGCTGGATTTGTTCTTTAAATCAGGCACTGAGATAAAACAGTAACAAATAACTGTTAACAAACTGATTAATAAATATAAAACCTCTATTGCTTTCAATAAACATTGGAAGAATAGAGGTTTTTTTTGATTACGACAAACGGTATATTTATTGATTTAAGTAAATAGTCTTGCCTTCTTTGATGGTTTCGACAATCTTAATATCTTTAATTTTTGTGGGCTCAATGGTGAGAGGGTTATTATCCAGAATAACCATATCCGCAAGTTTTCCTACCTCAAGCGAGCCCTTGTTCATCTCTTCGTTATATTGTTCTGCAGCCCAAATAGTCATCGCTTTTAAGCCTTCAAGTGGTGTGATTTGCTGTGTTTCACCGATAACTTGATTGCTTCGTGATAACCGATTTACAGCAGATGAAAGCATCATCATTTGATCTAAAGGTGCAACAACAAAATCAGTATGATTGGTTGGGTGAAGGCCGATATCAATCGCATCTCGCATTGGACTTATATAGTCAGTCTGTTTTTTGCCACGATTTTTAAGATGAGCGTCTGCAAAATAGTAAGTATGTAAGGTATAGAAAGAAGGGCGGATCTTATATTGTTTAAATTTACTCAATTGATCTTTACGCGCAAATTGCGCATGGATCATTGTGATATCACGATCTTTGGTCAGATCACTCTTAGCTACTGATTGGTGTGCTTCAAAGAAGGCATCAATAGCACCATCACCGTTAGCATGTAAATTTAAAGGCACATTTAAGTCATAGACTTTTTTTACCATTTTATTGATTGTGTCTTGTGGAAAGGTCAGTTCACCCATCCAATTTTTTTCTCCTGCAGGGCCTCCGGCTAAATATGGAGTGGTAAATCGTGCTGTACGTCCTTGAGGTGAACCATCAATAGTGACTTTAATGCCACCCACTTTAAGGCGATTGTTATATTGCAGCCATTTATCAACGGGGTACTTAGCTAAAATTGCATCCACATCGGTTATAAAGGGATAAACGATAACATCAATTATATTGGCGTTAGCATCAGATGCACGTTTGATGGTTTCAAACTGATTTAAATGGGTTGCGCCTTCATGAGCGGTGGTAATACCATTTTGAGCATACAATTTTTGGCCTGCTTTAGTGGCTTCAATTTCCTCTTCTGGCGTCATCACTTCTGCTTGTGCAAGCACTGGAAGATACGCTGTTTCCATTATTAACCCAAACGGCTCATTGGTGCCTTGTTTACGAACGATAACGCCACCAGCAGGAGTTTCGGTTTGATCACTATAACCGTATTTTTTTAAAGCAAGACTGTTCATTACCGTACCATGCATAGAGACATGGTCGATACGTACAGGGTTATCAGGAAAAACTTTATCGATATCATCGCGATTAAGTAAGCGACCATTTGGCATCACGGTATCATCATAGCCATAAGCGATAATTAATTCGCCTTTAGGGATATTATGTTCGTCTGCATATTGCTTAATTGTTGCAAGAATACTATCAACATCTTTACCTGTTCCTGATGGTGGGGCATAGACTTGAGCTTGATTAGCAACTTGTAGTGAGTTGAAATAATGGCTATGAGCATCAATAAAGCCGGGTAATAAACTTTTATCTTCTAAGTCGATGAGCTTAGTTTGCTGTGATTTAAATGTGTTGTTAATCGTACTGGTATCACCTACTGCAATGATTTTTCCATCTTTAATAGCGATAGCTTGCACAGAGGGTTGCGCATCGTTCATAGTAATTATATTACCGCCACTATAAATAGTATCTGCACTCACCGCCGGTTCTTTTGCATGACAATTCATCGCGAGTAATGACGAGATTAAAGCTGACATCAGTTTCAATTGTGAAGTTTTCATTGATTACATCCGTGTTAAGAAAATAAAAATATCGCTAACTACTATATACATTGGTAGCACTAAACGATGAAAATGCTTAAATTTATCAAGGAAACCATACAGAGGAGGGTTAATAACTGTAGTAATGATAGATTTGTGACAGTAGGGATAAAAAAAGCCAGACACTATATCTGGCTTAAAAACGCGTTACGAATCCAACTTTAGTTGATTAAAGAAATAACTCGATATAGGTTAATGAAGCAGCACCAATCGCTAACCAAAGTACAACCCCTAATAATAATGGTTTATGTCCAGCATTACGGAGCTTATTAACTGTAATACCTGAACCAATTAAGAATAGGCACACGACTAATAAACGCTTTGATGCATCAAAAATCAGCATATAAGTTGAGTGAAACTGTGGTACAAAATGGGCCACTAAAATAGCAAGGCAATAAAAGACAATGAAATAAGGAATACCAATTTTCTTACTGTCGCCTTTAAACATTAACGCACTGCCAAACGCGACTGGAATGATCCATAGTGCGCGAGCAAGCTTGAGTGTCGTTGCCGTTTTTAATGCTTCATCGCCGTATGATCCCGCAGCACCAACAACGGATGAGGTATCATGGATTGCAATCGCAGCCCAAGTACCAAATGCATGTTGGCTCATCTCAAGTAAATGACCAATAGCAGGGAAAAGGAATAGCGCAGCAGCATTAAGTACAAATACTGTTGCTAAAGCCAATGATGTTTGATCATCGCGCGCATTAATCGCTGGTGATACTGCGGCAATAGCACTACCACCACAAATAGCCGTTCCTGCTGCGATTAAATGACCCGTTTTTTTATCAAGTTTTAGAAAATGGGTTGCGAGCCAGCCTAAAAACAAGGTAAAGAAGATCGAAGATATAATCAGTCCAAGTCCTTGACGGCTAGCTTCAATCGCTTCATTTAAATTAATCCCAAACCCTAAACCAATAATGGAGTATGACAAAAGTTTTTTGGTCAAGGCTGCAAGATTAAATTGTGTTGGCACTAAACCGAAACTGGCTAAAGTAAAACCAAGGATTAATGCAATGGGTGAACTAATGAAAGGCGCTAAACATATCACTGCAGTAATTATAAAAACAAAATCTACAGGTCTAATCTTTTGATTTAAGGTCATTTTTATGGTTAAAGTCGGTTTATTTATGAGATCTTAAATTATACGCATGTCATTCTATTTAGGTGAGTTAAATATATTTAAACGAGGGTTAAGAGTAACTTAATATATAGCTACTATTTGTAAGGATATTATTTTTTTCTCCAACCGCCATCACTGTCTTGATAGTAATTTCCTGATTGGGTTTTTTCTATTGCTTTCAAATAAGCACGCTGTTTTACGTCAATGAGAGATAAATCATGAGACTGACTAATTGCATTATAGGTATTTTGACGATGGTTATTAACCGTCTTTATTAATTGAGAAACATCAGTGCGATGGGTTGCATTAATTACAGCAATAAAACCATTATTAGCCTCGCCAACCAGTCCTTGTTGCTTCGCTTGCTGTAAATTAAGTGCCAAAGCCGAATGTGAAAACAAAGCCAGCAAACAACAGCTAAAGATGATTGGTTTCATGGTGGATTACCTTACTAAAAGAAAAGTGGGAAATTAAAATGTCTCTTTATTATCAAAAAGTTGCTCTATTTCTTTGTCTACTTTTATTTTAATTTCATGCTCAATTTTAACGTTAAGATTAACCTCAATAGGTTTATCCGATGTAGCAACTTGTATTGTTGGTGTACAGCCATTGAGTAATAGCAGTGTGATCATGAGTGCTATGCCATAGAGCGTAGATAGGAGCGATGTTTTTTGCAAACTATTCATGGTGATAACCTTTTACATAATTAGTACTGATTAAAATGGTCACTGATTTTTTGTTCGATATCAGAAGCATTGATCATGTTAATTGTTTTAATGAGTTCCAGAATATTATCTTCAACCGCTAAGTTGATATTGATTGGCCGACCATACTGAAAATCAGGGTTATAGCCTTTAAAATGAGATTGCGTGTCTAACACACCATCTCTAGCGTAGTTAACTTTTATAGCGAGAGTACGATAATGATAATTTTTAAGGATTTCACTTACCATTAACGGACTATGATGACCCGCGGCTTTGACTTTATTATCAATCATCGAGCCATCAAGATAACGTAATACTCCACCTGGATGGCGAGATTGAAGTACGCCGGCATGGATCTCAGGTTTACCATCAATAAACGAGATCGGAATCGTGCCATCAAGGATCCCTGTAAACTCGATGCCATCATGATCAATACTATCGGTTATTTTTTCAATATTGAGTCCAAATACTGTAATAGGGATCGTACTTAAATGACGGCTGTTAGTGCGCTTGATACCATGGGCACTGATACTACCGCCAAATAAATTAGCTGAAACTCGATGTAAGCTATATTGATCTGCTTGCGTGTCAAAATCGATAATTAAACTGGGTTTTGTTAACAACACGCCAAGGTTAAGTTGTTGAGCAAATAGAGCCATAGGACGCAGACTACGAATACCCTTTGGGGAAAAAGCAGTATATAGGCTGCTGTTAAGTTGAGTTATTCTAATGTCACGATAGTAACCAGAAAGTTGGTTGGTGGAGATGTTAGCTGTACCGGTTACTTGATTATTACGATCAATAACAAACGACGCGCTGGTGGTGATACTGCCGTTTGTAATTTCAATCGGTAATGATAACGCCGGAAAGTAGTAATTTTTTAAACTATGTTCTTTAGTAAAAGACACGGTTCGACGGTGCAGTTTTACGGTTGTTTTCTTAGCAATTAAATCTGCATTAACATCGGCTTGCGCTAATATATCGTCATAAGGATTGGCTAAGGTGGTGTTAATGTTAAGCACGTTATCAGCTAATAGAAAATGGCCATGAAGATTCGTTGGCGGTAGCACTTGCTGACGGTTACGTTGAGCTGCTTCCATTGTTATTTTGAAATCACTACTGAGCGTCAGTGGCTGTGATAACGGTTTTTTGGTGTCCTTGTTAGTGATTACGGCATCATTGTTAAATAAAAACGTATGGCGTAATAAGAATTTATTGACCTTAACATTTAATTGGGTTTTATAGTCTGCAGCTTGAGATGTTGTTGTTTGGTGACGCGCATATAATTTAGCACTCAATTGTGCTTGAGTATTTTTAGGCTGATAAAGTGTTAATGCGAGTTGGTCATGTTGTTTTTCAAAAATACCGATTAATTGTTTTAAACTGAAATCAATATCCTTACTGCTGCTATTTGCTAAGGTTGGAATACCTGCAAAAGTCAGTTTTTTAGTTTGTAAACGCGTTTGTTGAAGTTGAGAAACTAAATAGTTATTAGCCCATGTTGCTTTTACCTTTGAATCAAATACGACATCATCAACTTTACTGTCAATAATCGGTTGTAGGCTATTAATACTGGCACTGATGTTGGCATCGATGTGACATTGTAAGTTAGGGTACAAACAGTTGAGATCATCAATAAAGAAATGTAATGCCGATTTCGTTTTCGCGTTTTTAAAGCTAATGGTTTCGTTTCTATCGCTTAATGCTACGCGAAATAAATCATTGTTATAATTGACCTTAAAGTTTATTTTACCATCACTATTCATTTGAATATTAGCAACATGTTTCGGTTGGTTATTGTGGCTATCATGATTGCGTTTAGAATGTATAAACGGTGCAGCAAAGGCGTATTTATTGAGTTCAATTGCAAAAGAAGCCGGTAATTCAATGCCAACAAGGTAGTGTGCATCAACAATTTTATTATCTATGACCATAGGCTGTACTTTATTCGATAAATTATTGGTGATTTGTTTGGCATAGAAACGTAGTGGGCCATTTATTTTGGCATTCGGTGCATCTTTGAGCCCCAAACGGTCAGTAAACTCTTTGGTATTTTTAAAATTAGCATTGCAGTTAAAGTATTGTGGTAACGGTTGCTGAAAAATAATTTTAGCATCGCAGTTAAGGCTATTACCGTCATTGCGAGTCATGATGGTATGCACGCGCGCATCTGTCTTTGATAAATGGTGGATATTGACTTCAAGTTGATATGGATTTGGGGCTAACGCTTTTCCTCTTACAATAAAACGTGCCTTCGTTTTATTTTCTGTTGCGATATTGAGATCTTTGGCCTGTTGTTCTACTTTATGGCGCGCTTGCTCTCGGCGTTGACGTTGCTGTTTATGGTGGGCTTTTTCAGCCGCTGTTTTTGAGGGCGAGGCCTGGTTAAGAGCGGTCTCTGTTGTTGCTGGTTCAGCTTCTGTTTTAGAAGCTGTAGGGTTAGACGTTGTTAGTGATGTTGCTGTCAGTGGTGTCTCTAAAATCACTTTGGCATCAATTAATAAGTCACCGTAAGTGAATGACTTTATTTTAAATTTATTAATGGGTAAACGGGCAAGGTTAGCGATGGTTTGTCCTAGATGAAACCCTTTACTATCGATATCAGTTCGATTAATAAATTCGGGTAAATATTTAGGTTGTTCTAACTTCGCTACCTTAGCGATTAACTTCATTGTCGGTAAACTATTTTTAAGATCAAATGCTAACGATAACTTGCTAATAATTTGTTCAGGTAGCGTGTTATTAAGGGTTTCCCATTCAGGATGTAGAGCACCAATCGTCACCGTAACAGGAGTTTGATCACCTTGCCACGCAATAGAGAATTGGCTATCGGTAAAGCGTAATGGGTAATGGGGTGATGGTTGATAATGTGGAAAGAATAAATTGAGTCGGCCTTTTTCAGAATGACCAGAAATCACCAAATGCGGGCTGTTGCTGATCGTAACATCCACCTGTTCAATAATTTGTGTTGCAGCGGGCTCTTTACCGTCACTGTGTGCAGCAGAGGCGGTGACCTTACGGGCATGGGCATTAATGGCTAGTGGGGAAGAGAAATCAACAAACTTAAACGTCGCATCAAAAAAATGAATATATCTCAGATAAATATCTTGTTGTTCTAGCATGGCGGTCGCAGCAGGCGAAAGCTCGATTTCATACTTTTTGGCAAAAAGACGATAACTGCCTTCAGCTATTGGATCATCAGGATCGATGCTATAGCGTAAAGAGAGGTTATGAAAAGTGACGTTGTAATCAAAAACGCGTAACGAAATCAGTTCTGCACGGACATCACCATCATAGCGTAACCCTTTCAGCCCCGTTATTGTAATGCCGTTGATACCAAGCCATATAAAACCCACAATTGGTGCAAGTAAGATCAGTACCAATAACGATAAACCCAGTTTATTACGAGTGCGTAACCGTGGTGGTCGAGAGTCGGCTGGTGGTACTGGCTTCGAATTGGGCGAGCAAGCTTTCACTTCGATAAGTCACCTTTTCATAAAAGAATGTTCCAATGGTAGCAATAAGTTACTCAGTCAACTTGAATATTCACGATTAGCGGTATATTTAGACGTAATAATGAGTTTATCATTGCTATGTCGTCGACAAAAATTATTCAATTATATTTGACATTAAAATGACTAACTATGCTTTTGGTTACAAAAAATACGGGGTTATAGTTTTTAATGTGAGTAAATATTCATTTTAGTTGTCTAAATAATAAAGCCAACCTTTGTGAGTAGTTGAAAATGTCTCTTGGCATAATTGCTGTTGTTGTTGTCGATGTGAAATTGAATAATTATCAAACAAACGTTGGTAGCGAGCCGGATTACTGCCATATACCAGACATAAAATACGTTGGTAACGTTGTTGATTAAGTGCGTGTTGTTGAATAAAAGGATTGTTCTTAAGGGCAGATTGACTGAATGTATCGATACTGAATAGGTGGTTTGAGTTAATCGCTATTTGATCGCCTCTATCGATATCATTAAGCAGTAAAATCGTCACAAAATTATCAACGGTATTTTCGCTATAGCCTAATATCGGAATCGCACGATCAAGGATATACACATGACCAATTTCATAAAGCAATGTCAGCAATAGCGCATCGATTGTCGCCTGATAACGTTGTTGTTGGGTTGGGTAACGGCCACTATCTGTCACATGCTGTAAGAGTTGAGTAATATATTGGTAAGGGATCTGAATCAGCTGCTGAGTCGAATTATAATAAGGCCCTCTATTACCACCAAATACAATGTCTAAGCTCGGTGCAAAAATAAAACGGGTTTGGCTCAAGTGCTTTATTGTCGCTAGCATAGATGAATGTTGGACAATATCTTTTGCTTGTTGCTGCTGTGGCGTTGATGGGGTATTAAACACAAAATTTACTGTTGCAACCGGCTCTAATGCCAAACCATAGCGCCCACCTGTGGGTTGCTCTGTTCCTGCATAACTTAGGTTTGATATTAATAGGCAGGCAAGTAGACATGCAGTACGCATCTTTATATTCACGCGATCACCTCGTTACTACTATAGATGTATCATAGTTGATAATTATAGCGGATGAGATGGAATGTAACGCTGCAAAACAATAAAAAGGCACTATTAATAACTATCAATAGTGCACTGCGTGTTGTTTTATATTTAATGGGGATTGAGTACTAATAACATTTCAACCACACCATCAGCGAGCTGAACATCAATACTAAAGCCCATCTTTTGTGCCAAGGTGATCATGCCACGATTGGTTGGCATTGTCATACCTGTTAGCCTTGCTAAGCCTCGCTGGTGGGCATAATCAATAAGTTTGGTCATTAAAATACCACCTAAGCCACAACCTTTCATATCTGAGCGAACTAAAATGGCAAATTCAGCCTCTGTATTGTCTGCATCCGATAAAGCACGAGCAACACCAATTATCATGTCTTGATAGACAGCGACAAATGCCATTTCACGGTCATAGTCTATCTGGGTAAACTTTGCTAAGGCTTCATGATTTAACTCGCCGACATCCGAGAAGAAGCGTTTATAAAGATCTTCTTCAGAAACTTGATTAATAAATGCTTTATGGGCAGGTTCATCTTCAGGCAGGATCGGGCGTAGCAAAATCTGCTTACCATCTTTTAGCTGGCATGGTTGTTCATACTCTTTTGGGTAAGGACGAATAGCGAGCCGTTGTTGAATATCACCATCAAACGCTGCAATGTCCATCGAGGCATCAATGATCGTGAGTTCGTCACCTGAGACCAGCAGAGGGTGAATATCAAATGCACGAATTTCAGGGCAATCAATGATCATTTGCGAAATAGTGACTAATAAACGGCTCAGTGCAGGAATAGATATTTGCTCTAGGCTACTACGTTGTTTGATTTTATGATGTTTAATAGCATTGATTACCATATAACGGGCTAAGGCCATATTTAATGGCGGCAATGCGACCACGGCATCACGTTCAATATTCCAATGAATGGTTTCTTCACCGAGTATGATCACAGGCCCAAAGACAGGATCATTACGAATACCAATACGTAATTCTTGAGCACCAGAACGATCAGCCATGCGTTGAATTAATAGTCCATCAATACGTGCGCTAGGATAGTGCAAGGCCACTCGTGACAAAATAGCATCAGCAGCATTAGCGACTTCATTCGCATCACGTAGGTACAGCACTACGCCATGAATTTCAGATTTATGCCGAATATCGGCTGAACGTAATTTTACTGCTACCGGATAACCGATTTGTTCAGCAATATGTACTGCCTCAGCAGCATCAGAAGCTATCCATGTTGGTAGTGTCGTAAAACCATAGCTCGTAAGTAAAGGACGCATTTCATGGGTTTCAAGGCGACGAATGTTTTGTTGCAGCAAGCGCTGTATTTCATTGCGTACATAGTGGCGATCTGCGCTAATTTCACCAATAGAGACAGGGGTTTCCATTAATTGGCGTTGATTGCGGCGGTACTCAACTAAATGCATGAATGCTGAAATAGCACTTTCAGGCGTACGATAGGTGGGTAAGCGTGCTTGAGTAAAAATAGATCGTGCTTCAGCGGCTTCATTTTCACCTGACCAATTGGTCAGTACGTTTACCCGTTGACTACGAGGATGCTGGTGGAGAGTTTCTGTGATGATTTTAGCGATATCAGAACTATTAGCAATAGCAGAAGGACTGTGCATGATAAGCAGCGCATCAAAGTCATCACTATCAAGTAAAATCGTTAGTACCTGTCGATAGCGATCGCTATTTGCATCACCCATGATATCAATCGGATTAGCCTGAGACCAATAAGCAGGTAATACCGCTGATAAGCGTTGAATGGTGTCAGCACTGAGTGTCGCCAGTTTTCCTCCGCGATCAGAGAGTGCATCTACCGCCATGATCGCAGGGCCTCCTCCATTGGTCAGAATCAGCAGCCGTTCTCCTCGTAAAGGGACTGAATGGGCCAACGTTTCAACAGCGGCAAATAAGTCATGGGTTGTATGTACCCGTAACATACCTGAACGACGAATAGCAGCATCATAAACTTCATCAAGGCCAGTTTCCCCCGCTGTGTGTAATAATGCTGCTGCTTGACCAGCCATGGTTCGACCATTTTTTAAAACCAGAATACGTCGATTACGCGCTGCAGCTCGTGCTGCTGACATAAACTGCCGTGCATCGTTAATACTATCGATATAAAGCAAAATAGCGTTTGTTTTTGTATCCTGGCTTAGAAAATCAAGTAGCTCTGCAAAGTTAATATCACATCCATCACCTAAAGAAATAAAGGTTGAGAAGCCGATCTGTTTATTTTGTGCCCAATCCAAAATAGTGGTGCACACTGCAGTTGATTGCGAAATAAATGCGATATTTCCTTTATTGGCGGCAATAGGAGAGACTGACGCATTAAGATTAAGCCAAGGAAGAATAATTCCCATGCTATTTGGCCCAATAATACGCATATTATAACGCTTGGCATTGGTCAACATTTGCTGGTGGTAATTAACGGCGTTATTGTCAGTCAAGGCTGATATTATGCTAGCAGCAATCACAATAACCGCCTTTACGCCTTTCTTTCCGAGTTGAGTAATAATATCGGGGTTGTATTCTGCCCGTGTACAAAGCATTGCTATATCAGGCGTAATCGGCATTGCTTCTATATTACGATAAGCAAGGATTCCAGCAACAGCGGCATATTTAGGCGTGACAGGGATAATAGGACCATTAAAACAGCCAGATAACAGATTGCGAATAACAATATAGCCAATGCGTTGTGAATTATTTGATGCACCAATGACTGCAATGCTAGTAGGTTTTAGAAGCGCCGCTATTTTACTCATAAATTTCACCCTTAATCGTCGTTATTATACTTTATCTCTAAATAGTAGAAGGGCACCTTTTTTGTAATAAGAATGTGATCTAAATGAAAATTAAACAACGCAAAATATATCTTCTGAGCATTCTTATTCCAGTGAGAAATACAATTGTAATTTAAAGAGCATTATTCAATTTATTTATTGATAATGTTAAATGTATGTGTCTTAATATGGTGCGATATGTTGAGTTTTTAGGTGAAAGATAAAAATGACAAACGATTTATACTTTAAGTATCAGCCAAGGTATTACGATGGCGAAATATCCTCTTATGAAGCATTATTAAGAAGTGATATTAATGATTTTAATGTTGAAAAATTTGTATATTCAATAGAAAATTCTGCTGCTTTTGACTTAAATATTATTGGTAAAGTACTTCAAGATAGAAAATCTTTACACATTTGTGATGATGTATCGATATCATTAAATATATCAATAGCGAGTTTGCTTGATGATGTCTTTATTCGTAAATGTTTAAATATTTTTGAACATGAAAAAAATATTACTTTAGAATTGACAAATCATGATCAAACAGATGATTTTGACGGTATACAAAAATCTATATTATTGCTTAAAGAGCAAGGTGTAAATTTTGCTTTAGATGATTATGGTAAAGGATATTTAAATACAGATATTTTTTTATACCTCGATGTAGATTATATAAAACTAGATAGGCGATTGATCAGAAATATTGAACATAACTATATAAGTTATTCAATTTTAAAATCAAAATATGACCATATCGTTAATGTTTTAGACAAAGTGGTGATTATTGAAGGTATAGAAACATTTGAACAATTTAACTTAGTTAAAGAGTTCGGTGATATGTTTTATCAAGGTTTTTATTTTTCAATGCCGATTAATATCTACGATATTGAAAAAACAAGACTAACTAAATATAGAGTAAAAAACGAACGAATTCAATTTTCATTGCAGTTAGATCAGGCCATATTTGATTTAAATCGCTCTCAAGAACCTAAAAATGTAAAACAAGCTATCGATAACATTAAGCGTATCGATAAATATAATATTATTGGTTTAACCTCTAATACATTTGATTTGTACTCTGAACGACATCGAATAAATAAAAATTACCGCGAAATAATCAAAAATAAAAAACATTCACATTATATGCTAGCGGCTTCGTTAGTGTGTGGCTGTGATGGTGCAGTCGTTATTCGTGATGTTGATGGTAATGTTATTTTTAATAATGATCATTTTATTCGATTTATGGGGGTAGATTTAGTTGATATGCCAATTGATCAAGTGTGCGAGCAAGTTACTGACTACCGTACGACTTTACATGTAGAGAGTGAACTGTTGCAAAGTGACTCGTGTTTTATGATGTCAGATGAGGTAATGAAAACCAAAAACGGCATGGAGTTAGTTCATGTCTATAGGCAGAAAGTGTCTCATTTTGGTCAAAACTTTGTTGTTTGCTCAGTATATGAGGCAATCGATACTATTGTGATAGATGAACTAACAAATTGTTATCAAAAGAATTATCTATCTTCTAGCTATATGAAACAGCATAAGATTTTGGTTTTTATAGATTTAGATGGATTTAAGGCGATTAATGATAATTTAGGTCATTGTATTGGTGATGAAATATTACGAGACTTTGCGCAAACCTTGAAAAGTATGTTGCGAGACTCTGATGTTATGGTGCGTTTTGGTGGGGATGAATTTATTATCTTATTGAATAGTCACGTTATGACAACAGTTCAACAGCGAATTGTGCAATTAAGAACAGATATTGAAGATTACTTTACTCAAAAAGAGATGAAGTTAAGTTTTTCTTATGGCGTAGCCTCTTTACAAAATGGTGTTGAGGCTGCATTAAAGCAAGCAGACAATAGAATGTACCAAGAGAAGTCATTTAGGAAAAGAAAATTGGATATAGTAAAACTTGCTTGATTTTATAAAAAAATAAATTCAGCGCTTAGATTTATTTAATTGATAAATGAGTTTTATACCAATAAATGTATTGTAATTCCCAATGAGAATAAATTATTAATTAATAATAAATACCATTTGGGGTTCGTGATTTTTTAGATTATTCTTTTAAAAAATACTAAAAAGAATGACCGGATGCTATTTAATTGCTATTTCCAATTTCAACCTCGATATTTTAATGGTGAAATATCGTGTTATGAGGCCTTATTAAGAACAAATGAATCTGACACTGAATATTATGTGGAAAACAATATAGACGACCATGCTAAATTTGATTTGTCTATCATTGAGTATGTTATTAAACAACGCTCTAAATTAATACACTCAGAAAAAATAAAGTTAGCGATTAATATATCTATTTCTAGCTTACTTGATGAGCAATTTTTAAAAGCTTGTCTTTCAATATTTGAATATGAAGGAAATATTATTTTAGAGCTTACTCGGCATGACGTAACAAATAATGTTGAGGGTATTCAGGCATCGATTAAGCAATTGAAATCTAAAGGTGTGCAATTAGCACTTGATGATTATGGAAAAGGTTATGCTAATAGTGAATTATTCCTTCATCTCGATGTTGATTACATTAAGTTAGATAGAAAAATCATTAAGAATATAGATCAGAGCTATATTGCTTATTCATTAGTAAAGACAACATATGAAAAGATAGCCAAAGTACTTGGTAAGAATATTATTGTTGAAGGTGTAGAGACTTTTGAACAATTAAATTTACTTAAACAATTTGGTTGTATGACTTATCAAGGATTCTATTTTTCAAAGCCGCTTAATATTGAACAAATAAAGCCGACAAATAATACAATAACCATTAAGAAAAAAGAGAGCAGTTCGTTATGCAATTTTCTTGATCAAGCTATTTATGAAATGAATCGAGCTCCTAATCCTAAAGCGATAAAAAAAGCGATAAAAAATATAATTAAAATAGATCGTTATAATATTATAGGTATAAGTCCTAACTTATTTGATGTTTATAGTGAGCAACGTCGAATTAATAAAAATTATAATGAATTACTTGAACGTAAAACAAGTTCACATTTTCTACTCGTTTCGTCATTAATGAGTACCTGTAATGCATTGGTGATCATTCGTGATTGCGACGGTAATGCAATTTATAATAATGAAAATCACATTAATTATTTAGGTGTTGATCTTGTAGATTATACTGTAGAACAGACGCTGGAACGCTTTCCTGATTATCGTACTTGTCTTGATTTAGATAAAGAGCTGCTAAATAGTGATACTTGCTTTGTTGTATCAAATGAGACCGTTGATACTGATAGCGGTAAGCAATATTTTCATACCTACCGACAGAAAATTATCCATTTTAATCAAGCGTTTGTAATTTGTAGTGTTTATGAACAAAATGACAATATTACCGTTGATAATCTGACCGGTTGTTTTCAAAAGAGTTACCTTGAATCGACCTATGCACGTGCTTATCAAACCCTTGTTTTTATGGATTTAGATGGCTTTAAGCTTATCAATGATTTGCATGGTCATAATCAAGGTGATGAAGTCTTACGAGATTTTGCAAAAAATATCAAAGCTATGTTGCGAGATAGCGATGCGATGGTTCGTTTTGGCGGGGATGAGTTTGTGGTATTACTTGATAGTGTGTCAATTCGAGGTGTTAAACAGCGGATTGAAACGATCCGCGCCAATATTGAGGCTTATTTTTGGGCGCAAGGTCTGAATTTAAGTTTTTCTTATGGCATTGTTAGTATTGAAGATAACATCACGGCTGCGCTCGATAAAGCTGATCAAGAAATGTATAAACAGAAAAATGGACGTAAAAACCAACTACAAGAGATCATTTAATCTTTTGTAGCTGGTGGATGAAAGTGGAAATAGGGCTGTTATACTTGGTAGCGGCTCTTATCTCCGATATCAAAATGTAGGGGCATACGCCATTTGCTATAGGCTGCAAATGCAAGCAGTGCCGCTCCTACCATCGCACATCCAATCGCTACATTTGCGACAGCAAAGACTAAGCAGAACCAAAATCCAGCCAATGCGATAGGTGTTAGTAGAAGAATTTTAACTTTAAAGCAAAAATATTCTTTTATTGAAAGTGCGCTAAATACAAATAATGCAGCGCCTAATGCTAATGGTTGCCATAATCCAGCCATAAACCAAATAGCAGCAAATAATCCTGCCCCTTGGATTAACCAGCGAAAGCGCTTGTCATAAATATGTACTGTTGTTGATGCTAATAAAGCGACCATAATGAGAAATGGAGTAGCAGCATCGGTTTCTGTACCAATAACAGCCATAATAATAGCAGCGAGAGTAAATGCAGAACGGTAAAGGATCACGGTCAGTTTATCGAGAAAATCAAGATCGCATTTAATGTGTGGATCAGCCATTGAAGCTCCTAGGTTAGGGTTGAACGAGCATAATAAAGAATGCCAGTCATATTACTGTTAATAAAACGCTATTTATTGTGATCAAGATAACATAAATTGTTTTCGATTGTTCTATAGCTATGAACAGTTTGATCGTAATCAAAAGCTACGGCAGACTATTGATAACTATCTGTCATTTAATTGTTTTTATGATTAATGCATCAATATTCGGTTGCGAATAAGAGGGAATAAAATGAACAAAATTATCGCATTGAGTCTGCTGTCTAGTTTAGTCGGCTGTACCCAATTAATGCCGCCTAAAACACCATTGCAAACGCCGATAGATACCATTAATACCACAAAAATGACGGATAATTTTTCAGAGCCAAAAGTGGTGGCTGAATTAGATGCTTCAGTTAAAACTGATCCACTTTATCAGTCTAGTGATTCAATCGCTGTTAGCGAACAGAAAATAAAAGCCCCAGCAGCCTCAGAGCCAGCAGCCTCAGAGCCAGAAGCCGTCGCTGTTGAGCCTGCAGTTGAAGCAACCGCAGTAAACAATGAGGCAGCTATTGCCACAGATGCCGCACAGTCAAATCCAGCAACAAGTATTGATAACACTGAAGTTACGCCAGCCCCTGCAGCCTCAGAGCCAGAAGCCGTCGCTGTTGAACCCGCAGTTGAAGCAACCGCAGCAAACAATGAGGCAGTTATTGCCACAGATGCCGCACAGTCAAATCTAGCAACAAGTATTGATAACGCTGAAGTTACGCCAGCCCCAGCAGCCTCAGAGCCAGAAGCCGTCGCTGTTGAGCCTGCAGTTGAAGCAACCGCAGCAAACAGTGAGGCAGCTATTGCCACAGATGCCGCACAGTCAAATCCAGCAACAAGTATTGATAACACTGAAGTTACGCCAGCCCCAGCAGCCTTAGAGCCAGAAGCCGTCGCTGTTGAACCCGCAGTTGAAGCAACCGCAGCAAACAATGAGGCAGTTATTGCCACAGATGCCGCACAGTCAAATCCAGCAACAAGTATTGATAACACTGAAGTTACACCAGCCCCAGCAGCCTCAGAGCCAGAAGCCGTCGCTGTTGAACCCGCAGTTGAAGCAACTGCAGCAAACAATGAGTCAACGGATGCTACAGAAGTAACTGCAGTCGAGCCAAACGCATCTCAAACCAGTGACGATGGTTATAATACCGTCAATATGCATGGCTACAGTATTCAAATTACAGCTTCAAGAGATGAACCTTCGTTAATTACATTGTTATCTTTATTAGAAAGCCAGCAGCCGGCATGGATAAATAAGAAAATGTTAAATGGTAGCCAAGTTTATACGTTATTACTTGGCCATTATGCTGATTACGATCAAGCCAAAGCCGCTTTAATGGCATTACCTCAAGCGGTACAAAATAATGGTGCATTTGTACGAAACTTTTATGATATTGAACACACCGGCTCGCCACAACTGAAACAGTTACAGTAAATTCAGTGCTTAACAGTATATAAACGGTGCTTTTATCATCATTTGCAGCACAAACTTAGTGTGATTTAAAAATAATTCACGATATGATGAGGTTGAGGCTACATTCAACTGGCTTTTTTGATTACTATAATCAACAGTGAATGCCTTGCTTTTATTGACCTTGGTAGTCTCCAAGGTCTTTGTGATCTGCATTGTATTGTGATTGGTATAATTAAGGAACGATAATGAGTTCTATCCACGTTTTATTATTATGCGGTGGCGGTAGCGCTGAGCATGAAGTTTCTCTGGTGTCTGCAAACTTTATTGAACAGCAATTAAAAGCGATTGATGGTGTTAGCTATACACGTGTAGAAATGACAAAAAATGAGGGTTGGTTAGATTCAAACCAACATCCTTGCGAATTGAATTTGGATAAAACACTTTCTGTTGTCGGTGAACAACGCATCGCAATTGATTACGTGATCCCTTGTGTGCATGGATTTCCCGGCGAAACAGGAGACTTGCAATCACTGTTTGATCTAGCAGGTTTGCCTTATTTAGGTTGTGGTGCTGAAGCGAGTACAAATTGCTTTAATAAAATAACCACCAAGTTATGGTTTGATGCGTTAAATATTCCTAATACTCCTTATGTGTTTTTGAGTGAGAATACAGAAGATGCTCACCAACAAGCCCAAGCAGCATTGACTAAATGGGGTAAGGTGTTTGTTAAAGCGGCATGTCAGGGCTCATCTGTAGGTTGTTACAGTGTCGCGGATAGCGAGCAGCTACGCGTTGCAGTTAATAATGCGTTTGGGTATTCAAACCAAGTATTAATTGAAAAGACCATTAAGCCACGTGAGCTTGAGGTTGCTGCGTATCAATTTGGTGATCAGTTAATTATTACCAAGCCTGGTGAAGTGTCATGTCCAGATGATAAGTTTTATAGCTATGAAGAAAAATATAGCACGGATAGCTTATCAACCACGCAAGTTGAAGCAAACAATCTAACATCAGAGCAAATTGAAGCCATTCAGGATTATGCGCGTAAAGCGTTTGAGCAAATGAAACTTAAAGATTTGTCTCGCATTGATTTCTTCTTAAGTGAAGATGATGAAATTTTGCTAAATGAAATCAATACGTTCCCAGGAATGACGCCGATTTCAATGTTCCCTAAAATGCTAGAGAATTATGGCCATAGCTTTACAGATTTTATTGAATTAGCGATTAAAAACGCAGTTAAGTAAATCACATAAGCCAATGATGCTTAAGCCAACCATCACGGTTGGCTTTTTTTTGCTGCTGTTTCATTTATTATTTTTATCGGCAAATTTCTTCAGAGTGTTATCTCGTTTCGCTCGTTGACCTATATATTGGGCAGGCATAGCAGGGCTGCGCCATCGACCTTGATGTTGAATTTGATGAACAGATAGCCCAGCGTCGGCTAAATCTTGGCTGGCACCAACCCGTGGTGATTGGCCTGAGAATATAACATCAGCAGGTAGATCTAATTCTTGGCTAGCACGTCTAAAAATACGATAAATAGAAGAATGATCGAGAGGGTTGTCGCCAATATTATTGTGCCTATCTATACGACGAAACACGAATCCACTATCAATCATTGATAAGGTTAACCATCGATTAACTGCACTAGACGCTACTTCACTGAGTCCGATTAAATTATCGTTAATACACAGGGTGATAAGACCATCTTGTGCAACCTCAATATCATTAATAGTTAATGCAGTAACTTCTGAGCGTTTTAACATACCTTCAAAGGTCATCGCCCAAATTGCCATATCACGTATATCTTTAGCTTTAGTTGAGCCCATAAATGATTCAAGAATGTCATGTAAGTGATTATCGCGAAAGCCATGAGCATTAGTATAATCATCATGTTTATCAAGACGTTGTTTGTGCATCGCAAGTTTTATTTCATTACTTAAACATGGATTAGGCAGTGCATGACAGCGATGAACCAACCCAATAGTGACAATGTAACGTTTGAGGCTGGCTAATTTTCGGGTTTGAGCCATTTTTTCAATATAACGGTGAACAATTTCCGCAGATGCGGGTAATGGTAATGCATTATACTGCGCACAAAAGACTAAAAAATTATTCCAATCGTTCTTAAATGCAACCAGAGTATTTTGGGCATATTGTTGATGGGTTAAGCGTTGCCAAATAGTAATTGACTCAGCGACATTGGAAAAATCACTAATACTAGCGCTACGGACTTGGTCGTCTTCAATGATTGCTATTTTCTTTGCCACAATAACACCTAATGCACTATAACTTTATATTATTTTAATAATAACAACGATCACTTAAAAACGGAAGAATAATCATAAAAAGCTAGCATAGACACTCAAGTGTTATTACTATGTAACTAGTTTAAGATTATGATTATTAACGAATGTAACACTTTAATCAGGTAGGTAATAGACAATGAAAAAACGCCTTTTTCATCGTGGTTATATTATTGAAAACAGCACTGGGTTAACCTCAGATTGGAAAGCAGTCATTAACGGACAAGCTGTTCAAGGGATGTTGGCTAATGTAAAAAAGAGTGTTAATTGGTGGTGCGACACTAAGGCGTTTATGCCGCCAGAACGGTTTGCGTCACACCAAAGCAAGTCAAACACATTAACTACAGCAAGTGCTGAAAATTATCGTGGCATTGTTTTAAAAAACGATACTGGTAAAGCCAATGAGTGGTATGCAATTGTACGGGGCCAATTACTGAAAGGTGATATCGTTTCAATTAAGAAGTATTTAGATAAAATATTACCGGTTTAAAAAAGTAGTGCCTATTTAGGGTAGGCACTGTTTAAATTTATGATTTAGTGATTAATCATCGTCATCACTTTTAGAGACATCAACCAGATATTTACCATCAAGCCAATTACGTCCAATCAATAATTTATATTCTAGTTTTTTTCGATCTCGTAGGTTTACAGGGATGGCGTGGCTCTTACCATTCCAAATCAAGTCCATAACGACAGCGTAACGACGTTCAACACCTTGTGCATTGCGAATTTTACTGATTTTAATGATTTTTCCAGTATGTGTTTCTTCCTGTCCTCGCGCATTCGCTGTTTTAAAACTGATCATTTTACCTAAATTTTGATGCCAGCTTTCTTTATCATCGGCAGGATTATTATTACCGTCAATCACATGCAAATCATAAGCATTGATTGATGTTGTATTTGCACCGGTATCGATGCGTGCTTTGAAATCCATATCAAGATCTTTAACATGAATGGTTTCAATCGGCCCAACAATGTATTTACCATTACACTCATTGGCAGCGTAGCTCATGGTTGATACCGTTGCGGCTGCAACGAACATGGCAGAGATAAAAACTTTTTTCACATAAACTCCTGATATTATTAGCTCTTCAATATAGATAATAGACTGAGTCATGATAACTATGTTCAATTTTATGTAAAATTATTCAATAACCATTACTTAATGTAGAAGAAGGCGTTTTTCTATCTGCTGAAAACAGGTTGGTGTTTGGCTAAATTGGACAGTATTAAAGCCCATCTCAGTGGCAATCTTAATATTTTCGTCATTGTCATCAATAAAAAGACTTTCTTGAGGCTCTAGCTGATAGCGCTCACACAGTCGTACAAATATTTCTTGTTCCGGCTTCATGACTAATTCTTTGCCTGAAACTAATCCGCCATCAAAAAATGAAATGAAATGATGTTTCTCATAAAGTGTATCAAAAAAGGCGCTACACATATTGGTTAGATAATAGAGAGAATATGGCCGCTGAGTGAGTTTTTGAAACAGCATTTCAGTTTGGTTTATTTTTGTGAGGCTATGTTGAATATGAATAATAAAATCTTCTATACGTTGCGGCGGGATTTGCGTACGCGCTGAAAACTTAGGGATCACTTCAGCAATAAGCATCGTGCCACGATCAAGCGCTAACCAATCAGAATGCTGCAGAACATCACGCAGTAAGATATCGCGCTCAATTTGCGATACGGTAAAACTATTCACAATTTGAAGTGGATTCCACTCAAATAGGACTGCACCAAAATCAAAAATCACATTACGAATCATAAGATGTTCCGTTTGAGTACCATTTATTGATAGTATTGCTTCATGAGTATTTCGCAAGATTGATGTGTTAACTTTTAATGCTATTCACATAATCAAGCAACCAAGTGAGATAGATTGCACAATGAGTGATAATAATCGTTTAGTTTTCTCAACCGAGACCGGTCGAATTAAAGAAGAAAAAGTACAACCAACACGCCCAAAAGGTGATGGTATTGTTCGTATTCAACGCGAAACAAAAGGGCGCAAAGGCAAAGGTGTTTGTATTGTTTCTGGACTTGATGTTGAAGATACTCAATTGAAACTGATTGCTGCTGAATTAAAAAAAATCTGTGGCTGCGGTGGTTCTGTTAAAGATGGAAAAATTGAAATTCAAGGTGACAAGCGTGATGTAATTAAAGCGCATCTTGAAAAGAAAGGTCACACTGTTAAATTAGCTGGCGGTTAATTGATAAAAAAGAGTCTGAGTGATTCATTATCATAGAACAGTATAATCAGGCAGTAACGTCAATGTTACTGCCTGTTTTTTATATTTATTCAGAACAACGATCGTCGATCATCGCTTGAATATGTGTGCCATAGAAGGTTTCATCACCAACCCAATTCGCAGGATCTGCACTACTTGGCATCGTTTGGTTAGCCGCATTTCTCAATAGCACATTGCAATAATTGAATGAAAGCGCACCAATTTCATGGCATCCCGCACAAGCACCATCCCCACGTTCGGCATAAGCTGGAGGGTTTGTCCATCCTTGAGAAGAAATTGGCTGATAGCGCACATTGGGATCAATATCGTGATCGGCAGAGATATCAATAGCGGTACCGGGATGAATTAAGAAAACATTTTTACCTCTATGGCAGCCAGTACAGTCTTCTGCAAGTGTATTACCATTTTGAATATCAGTAATATTAAAGGCTAAATCATTGCCGCCAGTTATTCTGGTGCCAGTTTCGTTATCTATATTATCCCAAAAACAGGCTTTACCCGTTGTTTGACTTTGACAAATAATGCCAAGAAATTGGATAAATTCGTCGCCTGTGGTGTCATTGACGACCCAGCGCGGTAATGCCATACAAGCACCTGGCACCGTGGCGCTTTTATAGGCGTAAACTTCTGTTCTATCGCTGTCTAAAAAATCGGTCGTGGCGGTACCTTGATGAACCCACAGATCAGATCCCCAAGCTGGCGGAATAGGTACATCATTTTCACGGCATGTTTCAATGTAATCGTCAGTTTCTTGAGGAGGGATCAAAATTAAATGGTTCAGTAGTGAACGTTGAGAAAGTAAATCAAGTAGCCACTGATAATCTGTTATACGAGTTAGCGGGAATAAGCGATGGGTATGATGGCGAAATAAACGGAAAGCGGGAAAGTACTTATCTTGTTGTTGCGGCTTAGTACTGCTAATCATGGCATCAATCAAAACATTATTGAACAGCACTTTTTCAATATCAGAAGATTGCTTTATTTGTGCAAAATCGGATTCTATTTCCATAAACTCTTTTTGTTGTTCATTACTCAAATTTGGCTTTAATTCCTCCATAAACGCCTTTTGCATTAGTAATACTTGATCTTTATCTATATTGAGTTTATTGCCACCAGCATCATAAAGTGATTCATAGTAACCATTTGAGATATCATTGACTTTCAATTTAAGGTCGGGTTGAGGTTTTGGGGGCTGTTCTACTTGAGGTTGTTCAGAGGTAATATCATCGGCGCTATCACCACCACAACCTAAAAATAACACTGAGGACATTACAATCATGAGAGAGTTTATTTTCATTATTTGACTCAGGTGGTTTAACAATCGTAGTCAAATTATAGTTATCTCATATAGTCTGTTTTTTCATCTATGAGAATAGGGGGCAATTTTATCAAGCGATAACAACAGCAGTTATGGCTTGATAAAATGGATAGCTGATAGCCTATCCTTATGTTGATGTCGCTAGTGAAGAGATAAATTAAATGGCCGCTGATTCTTTTTTACTACATGAGGTACATTGACAGTAGCTGTTCATGGTTTTTAGAAAATACAAACCCATCTGATGTCCTAAATCATAATCATGGTTAAGTGCATTGATATCACTGCCAATTAATTTTGACTCTAACGCCTTGTGTGGGTAAATCTCATAAATATTGACATCATCAGGTGGGTTATTGATGAAGTCTTCACTCTCATTGTATTTTTGCTCATGTAACAACAGCATATCAATGAAAGCTGCTGCTTTGGTATGTGTTAATCCACGCTTGAGAGTTTTTAACCATTGGTGGTTTGCATTCAATCCGACCGGGTTGGTACGAATTACAACAATGTTTTTATAACCGCGATCATATGCTGCTTTAGCTGGAATGGGGGCATGTAAACCACCATCAACCCAATAATGCTCATCAGAATAAATCGGCTGACGGTTTAAGAGTGGAATAGCACACGAAGCTTTTAACTTTTGATCCCAATCATTGGCATTGAGGTCAAAAAAGCCAGCTTGATTATGATCTAAGCCTGATGCTGTCGCTAGCACCGTACGGTTGATCATATTCTTGCGACCAGTGTGCCAATCTAATTTTAACTTAGTTTGAGTTTGTTCTATTAACCAATCGAGATTCATACCACCTCGAGCAGTAAATATTTTAGAATAACTAAAAAACTCACGAGTTGTCGTTATTTCAGTAATAACACGATAAGCATGTTTAGGTTGTTGACAAATATAAGATGCAATATTTAGAGAGCCTGCAGATGTACCAATTAATAATGAAAAAGGATTAAACTCTTTTTCAAGAAAAGCATCTAAAACACCAGCTGTAAATATTCCTCGCTGTCCACCACCTTCGGTAACAAGTGCAATATCTGTTATGTTGTTTTTTTTAAAATATAATGGCTCAATATTATTCTTACAATAAGAGATATGTTGACCTCTCATAATATTTATCTCCAACTCACATGTTTATTATGATGTGAGAAAAAATTCGCTGGCATATTCATGACTAAAATATGCCAGCGATAAATTAAGCGGCACGAGCATTAGCTGGTAGATCTGCACCAATTTTAGTTAGCGCTATTTGCCATAAGCTAATATCACGACAGCGGAATGCACCTGCACAGCTTAATAAATAGAAACGCCACATTCTGTAGAACGTTGCATCGTAATTTTTATAAATTTTGAACCAGTTCTTTTCAAATCTTTCACACCACGCCATGAGTGTTAAATCATAATCTGGACCAAAATTATGCACATCTTCAATATTGAATTTGTTTTCAACAGAACCGCTTAATTGTGCGAGTGATGGAATAACACCGTTAGGGAAAATATATTTATTGATCCACGGGTCGGTACCATCTTTAGAGGTTGGGCTACCAATAGTGTGTAATAAGAAAATACCATCATCAGCTAAAAAGCTGTTAGCACATTCGAAATATTCATCATAATTTGACGGGCCAACATGCTCAATCATACCAATAGAAACAACACGGTCATAAGGTTGTTCTGGCGTAAACTCTCGGTAGTCTTGCAAAATAATTTTAACTGGTAGTTTCTTCTTATCTGCAATCTCTTGGCCCAGCGCCATTTGCTCTTTTGATAAGGTTAAACCATCACAAATCACACCGTATTTCGCTGCAGCATAGTTCATGAAACTTGCCCAACCACAACCAATATCAAGTAAACGCATACCTGGTTGTAAATCTAACTTGCGACAAATTAGATCCATTTTATGTTCTTGGGCTTGGTCTAGTGTTTTTGCATCTTTCCAATATGCACAGGTATATGCCATGCGCTCATCTAGCATATTTACAAATAAATCGTTACCGATATCGTAGTGGAAAGGTACATCTTCTTTAACACGGTTTACTGCTTGTGGATTAATAAGGCTTTTTAATTTAGTTACACCATAGTTAGCTGCAAACTTAACTTTATCTATTCCCGATAGCTTATCTTCTATATTACTGCGAAGTAACTTACTAATTAGAATATCAATACGTTCACAATCCCATAAGCGATCCATATAACCTTCGCCAAAAGCGATCGTGCCATCTAATAAAATATTATCAAAAAGTTTGTCATCATTAATAGTAATATCCCATGGGCGAGTACCATTAATTTCAATATCAGCTTGCTTTAATAAATCACGGAATAATTCTTTATTTTTAGGCATAATATACTCGATTATCTGTTTGGAAAAATAGCAGAATAAATTCATACCTACTAAATTAATAATGAAATACAACAATTAGATGTGGTATATAAAAGTAATATATCAATCATGTTTTTCATTATGTTTGAATAGTAATAAATTTAGTCTGTTAAATATATTTTATTCTTCTTAATTGCTTATTTAGTTATATTTAATGTCAGCAATAAATTACATGCACCATTATGTAAATAACCTCTTAAATGTTTATTTAAGTATTTTCTTTTCTTGGTAAGTACTATATCGCTACATCAGTTAGCTTAATTTAGATTATTTGACAAAAAACATTTCAAAACAGACATTTTTGCATTTGTACTCTAAAAACGTACTTATTTTAGTAAAAACTAACTATCTCAACTGCATGGCATTCGCACATAGAATTTACAAAAAGTGATTTGGGTTACATGAGATTGCATTGAGTTTTTGAATAAGTCTCATTAGTCGATATTGAAGGATAACGTCTACTATTAAAGCAATTGCGCCTGATTAAGGAAGACTGTATGTCCGATGTAAATGTATTTAAGCAACCTAAACCGTTTTATCTCATATTCTCGATAGAGTTTTGGGAGCGGTTTGGCTTCTATGGCATGCAAGCCATTCTTACAGTGTACCTTGTAAGCATTCTTGGCATGTCTGAATCAGAGTCGTTTACATTATTTGGTGCTTTTTCAGCACTTATTTTCGGTTCTGTGGCGATTGGTGGTTGGGTTGGCGATAAAATCCTAGGTACGAAACGCACTATTACGCTTGGTGCATTTATTCTAACGGTGGGTTATTCATTATTAGGGATCTCTGCGGCGGGAGAGTTTGGGGGTAAAGAACTACTTTATATAGCAATGGGATTTATCACCATGGGTAATGGCTTATTTAAAGCTAACCCTTCAAGCTTGTTGGCCAAAGTCTACGAAGAAAATGATCCTCGCCTTGATGGTGCCTTTACCATGTATTATATGGCGATTAACCTTGGTTCATTTTTTTCAATGTTATTAAGCCCTTGGATAGCAGAGAAAATGGGCTACGGAATGGCATTTGGTGTTAGTGCGGTAGGCTTACTCATTACAATGGTTAACTTTATGGTAATGGGCAGAATCGTTAAAAACATTGGTTCTAAACCCGATATGATACCAGTGAATAAACTTTACTATATGGCCGTTGTGGTTGTAACGATCCTATTGAGCTTCCTCAGTGCGGTGCTATTGCAACATTTGTTTTATGCACACGCTATTCTTGTAGTAGTTGGCATTATCATTGTGTTTGTATACTTCAAAGAGGCGTTTAAATCTAAAGGGCTAGAAAGGGCGAAGATGTTAGTTGCCTTTGTATTAATGTTGCAGGGGGTGGTGTTCTTTGCCTTATATTTCCAAATGCCAACGTCACTTAACTTCTTCGCTATTCATAATGTCAGTCATGATTTATTCGGCTTTAAAGTTGAACCAGAGCAATTTCAAGCGTTAAATCCATTTTGGATCATGGTTGCTAGTCCATTATTAGCCATTCTTTATAATAAACTTGGTGAACGATTCGCAATGCCATTTAAGTTTGCCTTTGGCATGGTGTTATGTAGCCTCGCGTTTTTGATCTTAAAATACTCAACTGGCTTTGCTAATACGCAAGGGATTGTTAACTCAAACTGGTTAGTCGCAAGTTATTTATTACAGTCAGTGGGTGAGTTATTAGTTTCAGGTTTAGGGCTGGCGATGATAGCGCAATTGGTACCGCAACGAATGATGGGTTTTGCGATGGGAATGTGGTTTTTAACGTCTGCAACCGCCGCAATTTTAGCTGGCTGGATTGCAAGTTTAACAGCCGCACCGAAAGGCGTTATCGACTCAAACCAAACCCTTGTTTTATATGCTGAAGTATTTGGTGAAATAGGGTATGTAACCGCTGCGATTGCTGCTTTTACATTGCTTATCGCACCTAAGTTAACTCGCATTATTCAAGACAAAGAATAAAACAATCAATAGGGAATAGTTAATAACGGCAATCAGTCATATGATTGCCGTTACTCTTTTACTTACTTACTTACTTACTTATCGCTCGCTGCTAATACAGTAATAAAGGCATCAATATCTTCAGCTTTGGTCGCAAAGTTAGTCACTAAACGTGCAACACCGTCGCCCCAGCGATTAGCTAAAAACTCAAACCCATGTTCATGCAAGGTTGCAATTGTTACTGGTGACATTTTACAAAAGACAATATTTGTTTTAGAAGGATGCAATAGCTCTACACCGTCAATCGCGCTAATTCCGTCACGCAGTTTGGTTGCCATTGCATTAGCATGTTGAGCATTCATTAGCCATAAATTATCGGTAATGTAGGCATCTATTTGTGTTGATAGAAAACGCATTTTAGACATTAAATGCCCAGCACGTTTACGACGATATTCAATTTCATTTTTTAAGCTAGTATCAAATAGAACAATCACTTCAACACCAAAAGCACCGTTCTTAGTCGCACCAAAAGAAAGGGCATCTACACCCGCTTTCCAGGTCATTTCTGCTGGGGTACAGCCTAACGCATCGATAGCATTAGCAAAGCGTGCGCCATCCATATGGTATTTTAAATTATGGCTTTTACACACATCACCAATTGCGCGAAGTTCATCAAGAGTATAAACGCTGCCAGTTTCAGTTGCTTGAGTTACACTAACAACTGCGGGTTGAACGGTATGAACATCGCCAATTTTTAACGAAGCGCGTTGGCTAAGTTTGATAGGATCGATCTTACAATCATCACCGTCGATAGTCAGTAGCTTAACGCCATTACTGAAAAACTCAGGTGCTCCACATTCATCGTTATTAATATGACTGTTTGGATGACATAGCACCGCGCCCCAAGCAGGAGACATCGCAGCTAAACACAAACTATTGGCCGCCGTACCTGTTGGCACTAAAACCACCGCAACATCAGTTTCAAATAACTCGCTCATTTTGCGATCAAGCTGTAACGATAGCTCATCATTACCGTAAGGCGTTGCATCACCAGCGCTAAATTCAACTAAATGCTGCAATATTTGCGGTGAAACACCAGCAATATTGTCACTGGTTAAGCCAATGGTTTTCTTAGGTGTCGCTAAAGATAAGTTTGTCATTGTTATGCAGCCTTAATATCGATTGAGTTATCAATATACTCAATTTCATGGCGAAGATAAGCGTTTTTATTGTAACGGAAAGTTTTACCTACAGCGGCTCCCAAAATTAAACTATCCAAAGAGCTAGCAACGCTAGTTATAGATTTGAGTAATTAGCGCTGAATTTAAGTACCAAGCAAAATGAAATGTGCGGCAGTATTTAAAGTCAGTGTTAATTACCTATTTTATGGTAAATAGCCAATACTGTTAAATAGACAAGCTTCATTGATGGGTGAGAACACTTATAGACTTAATAATCAATCAACTAGCTTAGTCTATGGCATGGTACCAATATCGAATATCCTATTTAACATAAGGTACATAATGCGCACTGAATCGAGTATAGGGATAGGGCTAAAACTCCAGTAAAACCAAGGGTTAAGCCCGAAAACCCTTGGCTACTTAATTTTGCCGTTATGTCCGCCCATATCTTTTGAGCCTTGTCGGTCTTGGCTTTATCTGCGGCTAAATAGATCAATGCTTCATGTGTATTGATTTCTGAATGTTCAGCAAGATAAATTGCTTCTGAATCAGATAGATATCTTTTACCTTTTCTCATTTCAGACATTCTAGACGTAGGAATACCTAAGTCAGCGGCAATCTGCTTATCTTGTACGTATTTTTTTGCTTCTTTGTAAGCATCTAGCAGTTGATTTTGATACATGAGAATCCTCCGTTTTCTATACTATAGCGCATTAATTACGATTTTTCGTAGCTTGTAATTACGGTTTTGCGTAGCTAGGATTACGACAAATCGTAATTGAGGCTATGTAATGAAAAGAATTTTGGTACATGATTTAGCAACAGATCAGTTTGAATACGTGAACTTTCTTCGCGCTCAAACTTTGTGCTCATCATTCACAAAACCTGACATTAACAATGGCCGTAAACTCCCAGGTTATGTTGACCATACACGCCCAAATAATTTTTACGTGGCTGACTTACTTAAACGTCAGGCATTAGCTACACCAATTCATTCTTTTGATACTTCTGACAATATTCAGCCGTCTTTTACTGCGCCGTGTTTGGACATACTAAACCTAGTTCGTCCACATCGTGCTTTTGCGCCGGTTATGTCTCGTGCTTACTTAAACCTGAAAAAGAAAATTGGTGAACTTGAAGCTATGCGTTCTTTAGCTGCTGCTAATGATCGTTTAACTCAAAATGAATTTCGTTACACGTTTTCTGATGATGAATTGGTAACATTCGCCAAAGCTAAAAGCCATGCTGTAATGAAAGCTGTAGCTACTATTGAAGATGATGCTCAAGCGTTTGAAGTTGCATCTTCAATATTAGCTGACTACGGTTTGTATTTTTCTGATTCTGTGATCAAGGCTAAATCAGATAAAGGTGAACTGCGTTCGTTAGTAAATCGTGCCGTTAATGAACTTTGGTGGCGCAGAGCTTTACGCAAACTTTCAGCTATTGAAGTTGAACGTGTTGCGCGTGATTTAGCAATTGTACATAAGTACGGGCAAGCATATTGCTCAAATTATTCTGTTAGCCGTCGTCGTGAGCGCGATACGGATAACAAAGCAATACTTGAAAATACAGTTGCTTATGATGAAGTTAATGAAGATAACTGGTACACATTATCTGATTTAGCAGATAAATCTGTTTCAAATCCTGTTGTTCGTCGTGCTGAAATGTTTGTACGTCTAAAGGGATTTGAAGCTATTGCACAAGATAATGATCATGTAGCAATGTTCTATACCCTTACCTGCCCTAGCCGTTTTCACTCGGTGTCTAAGTCGCATGTTAACCAATCATGGTTGGATGCTGGCAAGCCAACAACACAAGATGCTCAAGCATATCTATCAACTGTTTTTGCGGGTTTCCGTAAGGCACTGGATAAAGCTGGCATCAAAATCTATGGCTTACGTGTTGCCGAACCTCATGCCGATGGTTGCCCACACTGGCATTTACTTATGTTTATGGAAAAGAGCCAACAACCTGTAGTTACTGATTTATTTCAACACTATGCATTGTTGGATTCACCAGAAGAAAAAGGCGCACAAAAACACCGCTTTACTGTTGAAACTATTGATTGGTCAAAAGGTTCAGCGGTTGGTTACGTTGCTAAGTACCTTTCTAAGAATATTGACGGTAAGCATATTGATAATGATGTTTCATCAAATCTGACAGGTATTGAAGCATCTGAGCGTGTTGTTACATGGGCGCGTGTTAATCGAATCCGCCAGTTTCAATTTATTGGTGGCCCATCTGTTACGGTCTGGCGTGAAATGCGTCGTGTTCGTGAAGAAATTAAAGAGGATGATCCTGTGATCGCTTCATTATCTACAGGCGAACATATGGCATTAGAAAATGTTCGTCGTGCTGCCGATGCTTCTGATTGGCAAGCATTCTGCTATGCAATGGGCGGTGTTTTCGTTCGTCGTAAAGATCAAACAATTTCCCCTGTTTACTCTGTTCCTCAAATCATGAGCAAGCTCGTTGATGAATGGGGTGAAGAACATACAACCGAGCGTAATGCTACTACTCGTTATGGCGATGCAGCTATCGCGCGTGTTGTTGGCGTTCTGTTCCGTGGTGCGTTCTTAGCTACTCGTGTACGCAACTGGAAAACTGAAAACAAAGAAAAATTCCTGCGTGGAACGAAACGCATTATGTCTGGTGTAGTTGATGTATTCGACGTGCTTGAACGTGAAAACGAATATCACCGCTTGGCTGATGAACAATTCAATGAATACCAACAATATTTACAACGTGTAGATGAGATTACTGCTTTTGCTTTTGATGAAGCGGCATGGCCTTCGTTCGTGGGCGCAGCCCATGACGGAGGTCTGCACGCTTCATCCTTGGACTTGTGTCAATAACTGTCGAAATTTGAAAATAAGGAAAACCCAATGATTGTATTAGCCCGTATAAATGACAAAGACGATATTGAAAAGAAAACCAACACCAATACCAACACGGGCGAAAGCCGTGATTCGGGTATCGTGAAATTACAGCTATTTAACCCATCTGAAGTTGTAGAAGCTCGTATATCTCCTGAATTATGGGATGCATTTGGCGGCGGTAGTGATTTAGTCAAACTGATTGATAAGAAAGTCGAGTTCAAAATTCAACACGTTGAGCGTTCATTCGCTGGTGACGGTGGCAAGCATGTGTCATTCAGTGGTTACCATTTATTAGGTATTCCAGCATTGGACACAAAGGCTTAATTAAATGGAAAACCTAACACCTGATCAACTTCAATTTATATCTGATGCTTTGTATTGGGGGTTAGGTGTCGTTTGTCTTGGCCTTGGTGCGATATTCGGCAGTCAAAGATAATGAACGATTTTTTAGTTTTTTATGGCGCTTGCTTTTTTATTGGTTGGTGTCTTGGTTATGGCTTTTATGCCTATAAACGTTTTACAGAAGTTTCTGTAAATGATTAATATAAACTGGAGTTACAAAATGAATAACATTAAAAATATCTTAGCATCTAAAAAAACGGCAGCGGGTCTATTAGTTGCTTCTGCTGTTTGTTCTACATCTGCATTTGCTACTGAACCAGCCTCTGGTGCTGATGCTGCTTTTACCCAAGTTGGCGCATTAGTTACAAAATTTGAAACAGCAGCATGGCCTATTGTTATTTCGGTAACAGTAGCTGTTATTGGTATTTCATTATTCAAGAAGTTCGCAAAGAAATCTGCTTCTTAATATTTAAACCCATTAAGTATTATTTAATTAATCGGCAGCCTTTGTGCTGCCTTTTTTAATGGTGATGTATGCGAAAAATATTATTTTTATTTTTATTTTTTAGCTCGAATGCTAATGCTCAACTTCTTTGTGTAAGTGGCGGGGTTGGTTCAAAGGTTGCTGGTTGTAATGGTACTTATACTGAAGCGGCTATTAGATCGTGTGTTGAGAAACAGACTGACGATTATCGATTTGATTATTGGGTTCCCGGTATTCCTCGCAAGTGGAAATACTTGCGTAAGAGGTCTAGTGGTGATGGTTGGTATGCTGCTGGTTCTGATAATTATTTTTGTAGTGCTGATACTAAATGCCCCGTTGGTACTGAGTTGATAAACGGCGAATGTAAAGAAACCAATTATTGTGATTCTATTCAGTATCAAGTTGATTATGATGCAGCTAAAAATGCATGTGAGTCAAAAACATCGGAGTTTCAAACAGCTACGTTCTCAGGTCAATGTAATCGTGAAGCTGAACGTTTAGAAAGTTCATGCGATATTACGGGAGTAACTCCTCCAGAGCCTCCGCCTGAAACTTGTCCTGATGGTTCAGCCCCACCATGTGATGATGGCGGCGGTGACGGAGGCGGTGGTTCAGGTGGTGGCGGAGATGGTGGTGGTTCTGGCGGAGGTGGTACTGATGGGGACGGCTCTGGTGATATTGATCTCAGTGGTATACTTGAAGCCATTAACAACAATAATAAGAGTATTACGGGGGCAATTACAGATAGCCGCCCTGCTGTTAATGACCTATTAAATGTTCAAACTAAAGCCTTATCAACGTCGGTTGAATCTAACCGTTTACTTGGTGTCGGTATTGCTGCGCTAGATGTATCTAATGATGCGCTATCAAATATCGCTAATCTAACTAGAGATTTGAACAATAAAACTGCCAGTGAGGTTTCTCAATCGGTAGAGTCTAATCGCCTCTTAGGTCAGAATAATGCAGCATTGAATGCATCAAATAATGCCCTATCAAATATTGCGGATTTGACTCAAGGTTTAAATGATACCGTTACGACTACATCAAATCGTATTGCTGACGAAATAATAAAAAATACAGATGAACTTAAATTACAAACAGCAAAGCAAGATCAAATAACGGAGAGCCAATTAGCTTCCAATGATTTATTAACGGGTATTAATACCAATACTGATAAAACAAATGAATTATTAGCAAACATTGATAAATCTATATCAGGTTCAAGTTCTATTACATCAAATGAATTATCCGAAATGTTAGGTTCTTTAAGTCAGGGTAATAAAGATAATAATGATGACATTATAAATAAATTAAATGAGTTAGAACGTAATGCAAATAAGCATGATCTAACTTATGGTGAAATTAATGGCATAGCTGGCTCTGCAAAAGAATTAGTGAATGAAAACTTAGACGAGTATCAAAATAGTGTCGAGGGAACAATAGCTAGAGCACTCATTGATACCCCTATGACTGAATCTTTATTTGCTAAAGTAAAAGAATTTGCAAATGAGCTAATTCCGATTTCATCGACTTGTCAAAATTTATCTTTTGGTGATTATTTCACTATTGAATGTTCAAAATTTCAGAAGTTTAGAGACATATTTGGGTTCTTTATCTATGTCTATACCGCTTTGACTTTAATAGATATTTTGTTTACTGGCATAGTGCCTAATCCAGCAAGGAAACCTTACTAATGGCCTTTCAACTATTACCTGTTGTTATTGGCGGTATTGCCAAGTTTACTAAGTTTCCTGCATTGGTTGCGGTGTTGTTTTCTATCGCAACATCAATATTCACGTTCTTTCTCAAGTTCTTTACTCGCCGTGTAGCTATGAACTTGGTGATTGTATCTATGATCACGGGCTCGGCGGTATTGGCCTATACCGCTATTGAAAGCCTGTTATTTACTATCAAGTTTTTTGTGCCGCCAGAAGTGTCCGTTGGATTGGCCATTATAGCCCCTACTAATTTTACGGCCTGTGCATCTGTTATTTTTAGTGCCCGTTTAATTCGTTGGGTTTGGGAATGGAAAGCATGGGTTGTTCATGCCATTAGTCACGGTTAATAGGATATAGATATGGCTGTTTATGTCATAACAGGCAAGCTAGGCGGTGGTAAGTCAATTATGTCAGTGTCTAAGGTACGTGATTATTTAAATCAAGATCGTATTGTAGCGACCAACATTGACTTAAATCTGCATTGGTTGGTAAGGCATCAAGCTAAAAAGTGCCGAGTAATGCGCGTTCCTGATAAACCGACTGTATTTGATTTGAATGCTATCGGTTTGGGTAATCCTTTAATAGCTCGTGGCATTAAAGATGAATCGCGTAACGGCCTATTACTACTTGATGAATGTGGTACTTGGTTTAATAGCCGTGATTGGAATGATAAAGGTCGAAAGGATCTTATAGATTGGATCATTCACGCCCGCAAACGTGGTTGGGATATAGGCTTTATTGTTCAAGATTTATCAGTATTGGATAAGCAAGCGCGGGTAATGTTTGCAGAGCATGTGGTTTATTGCCGTCGAACTGATCGCATGACGATCCCGTTTATTGGTTCACTCTATCGCATGATCACGGGTACACAATTGAAGTTACCTAAAATGCATGTTGGCGTGGTGAAGTATGGCACTGAACGTCATTCAATGACGGTTGATAAATGGACATGCTTTGGTTCTGGCCTTTACAACGCCTATAACACCTCACAGATATTTACCAGTAACTACGATCACGGCGTTTATTCATATCTGCCGCCTTACTATACACATTATCGTTACCGTGTAACGTATGACTTTAGGAATATCATGCGTATTACTAAGATCTATTTCAAACGTTTTAAGAAAATCACCTGCTTTGCTGGCGGCTGCTTATTGTCTTTGTTGTGGCTTGAGTTTAATGCACCGCCAGAAGCGGAAGTATTGAAAGTATCTCCAACTGAATATGCTAATTATAAGATCATGGGCTATTACAAAATGCCAAATCAACCTTATACCTATTCTTTGCAAAATTCGGACGGTACAAGTATTTCAAGCATTCAGCTTAAAGATATTGGTTTTGATGTAACGGCTATTAATGCCTGTACGTTAAAGCTCTCTAATGGTCAGTCTGAATCGTTAATCAAGTGTAGGTAATACCATGAAAGCTATCATTGTTATTCTGTTACTCTCCTTTTCTTTCAATACCTATGCCGCTAAAAAGATTGATGCCTTTGAAGCGCAAAACATGCCCATTGCTGAATTTGTGCAATGGTTTAGTACCTCGTTAAACCAAAACGTGATCATATCAGAGGGTGTTAAAGGTGCGGTTACGTTCTCTGCTCCCTCGCTTGATGCGGCTGACTTCTACCCTTTTATCGAAACTGTTTTAGCGAGTAATGGCTTTCGATTAGAAAAGAACGGCAATATATTTAAAGTGTCATTGTTACGTGTGGGCGATCCATTACCACAAGTATTGGGTCAAGAATTATTAATGCCTGGTCAAACAGAAGTTGTTGTAAGAAACATCAATGTTGTACCACCAAAGACCAAGTTTTATGACTTACTGCATATCGACAATAAAAGCGTTACTCCTATTATCCAAACCTTATTAGATAACTACAGTACCAATACTGGTGAGACTCAAACCGCATATAGCATCATTATGTTACCTCATGCGAATAGTTTGATTGTAACGGGTTCACCCTCTCAAATAGTCCAGATAGATAATCTGATACAGCGTATTGATGTACGTCGAAAGCAGATATTCATTCAAGCGGTGGTCGTTGAGTCACAGATTAATGATGGTAAAGAAGTTGGTGTAAATCTTAATGCAATGTTGGGTGACTTTGGTTTTTCAGTGATCACAAAGCAAACTGAAGGCATCCTTACTGGCGGTAGTATCATTTTTAAAGGTGGTGACATAGACGGCCTTATTAATGCCATATCAACAAACAGTAAAACCAAGCTGTTGAGTAAACCTCATTTACTAATTACTGATCGTGAGCAAGGTTATATTACTGTTGGTCAGAACGTGCCGTTTTTGGTATCAAGTGAAGTAACTGATGGTGGTAATACGATCCAAAAAATTGAGCGTCAGAACGTGGGTGTATCACTACGAGTAACGCCGCATATCATTGGTGATACGGTATTGATGAACATTAACCAAACATCAAGCAGTGTCAGCAATAGTGATATAGCAAGCGACATCATCACCAATAACCGCCAGATACAGACAGTGATTCAAGCTAAAGATGGTCAATCAATCATACTTGGTGGCTTGGTTGGTGAGGAATCACGAAACAATGATACGGGAGTGCCGATTCTAAAAGATATACCACTAATAGGCTCTCTCTTTGGCTCTACATCAGACAGAGAGATCAATAATCAGTTATCGGTATTGATAAAGGTCAGCATCATCTAGCTTTTGCTTTAAAAAACAAAAAAGAAAACTTTGATGGCCGGAGGCCAAAACTAAAAGCGCGTTCCCCACTCTAATAGGATTGTGGATAACGCGCTTTTTTGTTATCCACATGACGAACAATATATATATATAAATAATATTGATTTATAATCTACAATCATAAATTATATTTATTCCGTGGTGGTATTTTGAGAGAAGAAGTTATATCAAAAGAAGAATTACTTTCTTTAAATGATGAATTAAAATTTTTAGTTAAAGAACATTTTTATAACTATGAAAAAATATCCATCTCAAAATTCATATGTGAAAATTTGGATAAATTACAACTATCTGTACATTCATTGGAAGATGATATTATTAATAATGATATTGTTTCATATATGGATAAGGTGTTTATAACTCTTAAAAATATAGAAGATATAAAATGCTTACTACTTGAAAATAATAATGAAATAGATAGGTTTACGAATGAAATATCTATTTATGATGATAAGTTAAATAAATTAAAATTAAGATATTTTCATGATTTTAAAGTTTTGTCTTTATTAAACAAGAAAATAAGGAACAAAATTGCAATATTTTTACCATCTCTTTGTTTTTCATTGTTGGTTCTAAGTTTAATGATTTCAAAATTTAGTTGGAGTTTATTGCTGCCATCTATTTTATTTATTTTCTTAGCTGTTTTATATTCATTATACACCAAGAAAAAATTGCTTGATAATATATCAAAAAAAAGGAAGATAATATCAGATAGTATTTTTTTGATAATGAAATTAAAAGCTTACTCAAAAGGTAGACAAAAGGATAGTTTAGAAAAAATAGTAATTAATAGACATTTATTTGAAAATTTAGAATTTATAAGTAAAGAGGTAAATGATTTAACACAACAGTTCAATCATCGGTTGAGTGAGGGTAAATATAATGGTTGATAAATTTTTAGATTATATTAGCTACTCACAAAAAGAACAGTTATTTATTATATTAATGTTGTGGGCATTATTATATATAATATATTTTATTAAATATAGAGAGCTGAAAAAGTCAAAAGTTAAAGATTCTATAGGATGTTGTTTAAGTTTTTATAGTATTTGGGGGATATTACTTATTGTTGATTCAATACCTCCTACAGTTTCTGATTATGTAAATGCTTTATTTTTAGCTATTGTTTTTAATATTACAACCTTTGCGTCATGTTTAATGTCTTTTTATACTAGAGATGAGTAATTAAGAATTAAAATGTGATATAGATAGAACCTGTCTAAGTGACAGGTTCTGTTGCTTTATTTTAGTTTCTTCAGCATCCGAGCGGTTCTCAATACTTCACGTTGAAATCGAAGTTCATCCGCTGCCCCTATTTCTATAAGTGCATTACCCATGATTATTCTGTTTGGTGTTAACGGCCAACCATCAGGCGTAATCAACTTTCCTTTTGATATCTTCCAACCTTCCCAATCATCATCAAGTGGTGATAAATCTCGGCAAGCATACATTTTCATTAAACGCTTACAAATAGGTGGTATTGTCTTACCTTTATCCCACTGTAAAACCGTTTTAGGAGTCTTAAAGCACAGCTTTGCTGTCATTTCAACGGTTAGGTTACAGGTATAGAATCGAAAGATCTCATTATCAGTAATGCGGCGTGTCTTATTGATTTTGTTCATTTCTGTGTTAAAAAAAGGATATTATCATTTCCGTGAATACTTCATGTGTATAATAAATGCGACTATGGTTATCATTGACGATTATGTCAATTATCTACTTACTTTGTTATAAATATACGCAACCATTTTATGGGATGGGTTTGTTTTCTAATTGCTATTAGCTATTGGTGCACTTTGATTCTTTGCTATTAATCACAAGTATAAAATTGCATCTGTAGTTTTATATACAGTATGCATTGTATTGTGTATATTTCTTAATTGTCTTATTATTTTTTTGATCTTTGAGGAATCATAATGGAACCAACTAAAGAGTTAGAACAGCAAGAAGAATTAGAGCAACAAGAAATCGCATTGACCGAAGTTATTGAAAATATAGATATGGAATTAGCATTTTTAGTTAATTTAGTAAATAAGTCTAAATCAGAGATTGGTATTTCATTAAATATTGGTGGCTTTCTTGTAACGGGGATGCTGATAGGAGGAGAGAAATATTTTAAACTGTTTGGAGATAGTTTTGCTTCTGCTTTTAAATCTGAAGATGATATTGCTTCAATACAAGAATTATATAAGGGTAAATCATCTACTTATACCAAAGAAATAAATATTGATTTTATTTCATATATCCATTTGGAAGATGCTAAATTTTATAATGGAAATGGTGGCCCTGTTATTAATCATTCTACGCTTTGGCGGGGGAAATTATCTGATGTTTCAGGATACTTTTTAGGTAATATTGTTTAATAAAATTAATCTTTAAGTACTTTTATTAAAGCCGACTAATCTAGTCGGCTTTTTTCATGGTAAATTTTTAAGCATCCTTGCTGTTTGAATGATCTTAGTTTTTAACGCCCTTTCATTCTCTGAGTTAATCTCTAGTAAGGCATAACCCGTTAATATTTGCTCTGGTCTAAGTGATACCCCTGCTGAATTTGTTAGCTCTCCATTTTTGATTTTCCAGCCCTCCCAATTGGGGTTTATCGTTGCTAATTCCATGCCTTTATATATTCGCATTAGCCTTTTACATTCTGGCGGAATTGGTCTTCCCTTATCCCATCGCGTGATGGTGGTCACACTTTTAAAACAAAGTTCAGCGGTGTCTTTTTTGGATAATCCACAGGTGAATTTACGGAAAACATAGTTTTGAGTAAGGTTAGTTCTCATAGCGTCATATCCTGCTTGTTTTGTCTTATTTTTAAGAATGCAGTTTTATGCTTTGTGCTATAATTAATTCTTTGTAAATCAAAATGATAAATAGAAACATCTTTAACATAACGCAAGCATAATGCGCACTTAAGGTGTAGATCCCAAGGTAAAGTGTCTCTTTTCTGCAAAGCTAAAATGTCCTGTTTTTCTATAGTGATCAGTATCTGCTGATCAATGTGAGTTAAACAAAATATGTTGGTGACCATGAATGACAAAGAGATATTTCGTTTAGGTACAATTCGTGATGTTTGCGAAAAACGGATCAGACGCAAAGATGCTGCTCAGCTTCTTAATGTCAGTGTTCGTCAGGTTCAACGATTAATAACACGCTATCGAGATCTTGGTGCTGTTGGTTTAGTCCATCAACGTCGTGGACAATCGCCAGGCAACAAAATTAATGCTGATATGCGACATCAATGTTTAAACCTGATCCATGAATATTACGCAGACTTTGGACCCACATTGGCACGTGAAAAATTGATTGAACGCCACGGCATTAAAATTGGATTAGAAACCTTACGCCAATGGATGATCGCTGATGGCCTTTGGGTGCCACATTTCAAACGTAAGCCTCGTGTTTATCAACCACGTCATCGACGTGATTGTTATGGTGAGTTAATTCAGATAGATGGCTCACATCATGATTGGTTTGAAGGTCGCAGCGACAAATGTTGTTTGTTGGTTTTCATTGATGATGCCACCGGCAAACTGATGAACTTACGTTTTAGCGAAACAGAATCTGCGTTTGATTACATGGTCGCCACGCGTGAATATGTTGAACATCATGGCAAACCCACTGCTTTTTACAGTGATCGGCATGCGGTATTTCATGTCAGTAAACGGGATGCAGAAACCAACCGTGTGACTCAGTTTGGTCGTGTTTTACATGACTTAAACATTGAATTGATTTGCGCAAACAGCTCTCAAGCCAAAGGTCGTGTTGAACGTGCCAACAAGACCTTACAAGATCGCTTAGTCAAAGAAATGCGTTTACAACACATTGATAATATTGAACAAGCTAATGCGTGGCTCCCCGACTTTATCACTGATTTTAACCAACGTTTTGCTAAAGCTGCTCAATATCCTAAAGACATGCATCGGCCATTACGTGAATCGACTGATGAATTACATGATATTTTTGCATGGCAAGAGCCAAGAAAATTATCAAAGTCACTGACATTTCAATATGATAAAGTCATCTATTTAATTGAGCCAACTGAAGAAAATCAACGACTTGTACATCAAGTTGTTAACGTTCTAGATCGCCCAGATGGCACCATCGCCATTCAATACGGCAATCGTAAATTAGAATTTAAAGTGTTTGATAAGCTCGAAGATGTTGACCAAGGTCAGGTGGTCGATAATAAACGTTTGGGCGCAGTATTAAAATTTGCCCAGGCGAAACAGCAACAATATGACCAACAACAAAAGCGTAGTCGCAGTAAAAGTGCCCCAAAACGAACCGCCCAACAACGGGCAATCCGTCAACTTGAAGCTATCAATCCTGTGCTAGTTCACCCTGAACAATTTAAACCTAGCATCAGAAAAAAGCCGTGACTTCCCTACTCTATAACCCCAATTTCACCTTAATGAACTACCTTAAAAGGAGACATTTTAATCGGGGAATAATGAGGACATTTTAAAAGATAGAAAACAAATAGACTTATAAGAAATGGCAACAATTTAAACAACTTACCATCTAATATGTGTTTATATTTTTTATAATATCTAGCACTTTGCTCTCAATCTCATTTGACAGCAAGCGACATCATCACCAATAACCGCCAAATACAGACAGTGATTCAAGCTAAAAATGGTCAATCAATCATACTTGGTGGCTTGGTTGGTGAGGAATCAAGAAACAATGATACTGGGGTGCCAATTCTAAAAGACATACCACTAATAGGCTCGCTCTTTGGCTCTACATCAGACAGAGAGATCAACAATCAGTTATCGGTATTGATAAAGGTCAGCATCATCTAGCTTTTGCTTTAAAAAACAAAAAAGAAAACTTTGATGGCCGGAGGCCAAAACTAAAAGCGCGTTCCCCACTCCAATAGGATTGTGGATAACGCGCTTTTTTGTTATCCACTTGACGCTATTTAAAAATCAGCATCATTCTTTTTATTTTATATACAACATTTCTTGTACTTTTTCCCGCTTCCGCAAATACAGGGATTGTTACGCCCTATTTTTTTGTTTATTTCTTTTCTGAAATTTTTGATAGTTATAGCTTGTTTGTTTTCAGCTAACTCTTGAGGGATATTTTTCTCAAATTCCAAGTCTTTTTTCCAGTCAGAATCCATCATTGATATTAATATTGCCTCATTATTCGATGCATTTACTAAGACGCCATACCAAAACTTAGATTTTTGTGTGTATTTTTTTACTTCCATATGAGATTGAAGTCGTATACTTGCTTTTTCAAACTCAGTCTTATTTGTTATATTTGCTACGTGACAAGTTAGGCCGAAGTCTTCAAAAAACAAAGAAAAATCATGAGTTTTATTATCTTGCTTCGTTCTATTAACTAATTTATTTATAGCTAAATTGAAGTCATTGATTGTTTCTTCAGATAACTTTAATAAACTTAAACCAAAATCGACAGATTTTTCATAGTCTTTAGTTTCTATAGCCTTAATTATTTTTTTAAAGAATGTATTTTGATATTTTGTTAGTATTCCTGTTGGTGTTTTTTTACCTTGCCAATTACATCTCCTTACTAAAATGGCATCGTCTAAATCAGCTGTTAGACTTTCGTCAAGAAACCCTACATTGTATTTACCATCGAGCCATAAATTTGTTTTTAAATGATGAGATAGGATCGTATATTCAGAGGAAGAAATAAAAGTATCAAAATAATTACTTCTTCGATCAACGTAACTAATGAAATACAATGGGCTATCTAAAAACTCGGATAAAATATCTAAGAAGAATACATCCATTACAAATGGTTCATTGATATAATTATAATCAGATGTTCTTTTGAGAAACTGATTGCTTTGAAACGTAATTGCAGGGTAATACTCTGAAGTAATTGTTATTGGATAATATCTTGTAATTTCAGTATTTAGATCTATTTTATCACCGTTTTCATCTTTTAAAATTACAGCTCCTGTATGTAAGGCAACTGAACATTCAACAGCTTGGTCATAAGCCCTCTGGATCCCTTTAAAAAAATCACTCTTTAGAATGTCAATGTTACCTCTTCGAGCTTGTAAGGTAAGTGCTTTAGATTTAGCTTGAAAAATTAATGCTTTTCCACCAAATATAACTAATAGATCTATTTCACCAATCTTAGTCTTACTTTTTTTTTCATCGAATATATCAATATTCGAGTATACGTTATTTTCTCCAAACACTTTGATAAGAATAGACTTAGTAAGATCTTCTGTATATTTACCTCTATTTTTTTCAGCTGTTTTTAAATATTTTTTATCTTCATCTCGTATCCAGAACATTGGAGATTCATATATTGCTTCAAGCAATGTGTAATGATGGAATAAATAGTAATGACTTCCTATTTTGACTATAGGAGTAAGTTTTGCCTCATTTATATCTGAGATACAGTTAAAATTCGTGTTTTGTTTTATCGATGTCATTGCATTAATAAAACTATCAATTTTTTCATCAGATAAATTAGTTTTTGATACTATGGCCTCAATATCAATCTTATATACATCAAGCATTGAGCTAGGACACATTTTCTTTGAATGAAGATTTTCAATATTATATTTAGTTAACTCTATTAATGAGTCAACTATGAGCACAGCTTCTTCCGCGTCAAAACCTTTATTTTGACTTAGCCATTCTTTGTCATGAAAGAACTTAAGCTTAGCAAACTCCTTGTATTGGAAATCATAAGCAGATTCCGAACTATAAAAAATAGTTTCTCTTAACATACTTGGATTTTGATATAGGCTATCGCTAAAAGATTCACCTCTTTCCCATGAATCAACCATTGATTTCATATTTTCGGGATGAAAGGTCATTGAATCGTGAATTTCTTTCAGTAAACTATCGGCTCTAACTACCTGATCCATAATTCTATCTGTGTCTATCGGCTCAAGCTCTAGTTCTCTTTTTATCATAAGACCTTGAAGTGTATTCAATTCATTACGGATTAGACGCTCTGGTGAATACCATCCTTGAAAGCTATCTAAGCTTTCGTCACCAAGCTTTTTGGTCATAAAATTATCTCTAGTGCATAGTATGGAATATGCATAGATAAACCCTTCTTCTTTACATAAGTTTTCCAAATCAGCAAAAACTTCTTGTTCCGTTCTGTATTCTTTTTCCATTAGTCAATTATCTCTGTTTTATATGAACTTGTTAGCATTATATATTGCTATAAATATCAATTTTGTGACTTATAACGATAAGATTCATACTATAAAAAAATAGAACCTGTCTAAGCGACAGGTTCTATAATCTTATTTTAGTCTCTTCAGCATCCGAGCGGTTCTTAATACTTCACGCTGAAACCTAAGTTCATCAGTTGCTCCTATCTCTATAAGAGCATTTCCCATGATTACCCTATTTGGTGTTAACGGCCAACCATCAGGAGTAATCAGCTTTCCTTTAGATATCTTCCAGTCTTTCCAATCATCATCAAGCGGTGATAAATCACGATAAGCGTACATTCTCATTAAGCGCTTACATATAGGTGGTATTGTCTTACCTTTATCCCACTGTAAGACGGTTTTAGGAGTCTTAAAACAGAGCTTTGCTGTCATCTCAACGGTTAGGTTACAGGTATAGAATCGAAAGATCTCATTATCAGTAATACGGCGTTTCTTATTGATTTTGTTCATTTCTTTGCTAAAGGAAGGACATTATCATTTCCATGAATGCTTCATGTGTATAATAAGTGCGACATTATGCTATTACTGATGTTTATGTTATTAGTCTACTAGGGTAAGTTCTTTAACATCCCTGCTGTTTGAATGATCTTAGTTTTATACGCCCTATCATTCTCTGAGCTAATCTCCATCAAGGCATAACCCATTAGTATCTGCTTTATGCCTGCCTCGTTAGTTAGCTCCCCATGTTCAATTCGCCACTCTGCTCACCAAATACAAAAATACCGCCACAGTGGACGGTATTAGATTGGTTCTAGTTATTTAGACTTAGCAGTGCTCTTCTCTAAACCATCAAACATTGTGGGTGGTATATCTTTTAAAATTAATGACCATGCATTGCCGACACCATCACCGCTAAAATTGTTCTTCTCGGTGTCTTTAAACCAATAGTAAGTCGGCAACCCTGAGTACGTTAGTTGTAACTTGTTAAGCTCATTATTGTATACCGCGCCAAATTTTGGATCTTGTAAGATTAACTTTTTCATTTCTTTCATAGTGACGATTGCGGCGGGCCATCTTGCTAAGCATGAGCCTAACGGGCCTTTGTCTTTCATGCTGGTACATTTAGGTGGAATGGGCGAATTAACGTCTTTTTTAAACGTGTACAGCGCCAAATCGTCTTTACCAACTAGAAGATTGCCTTTAGGTGTCATTTTAAACGTCGGTTCTGTTGGGTACTCTACATTATGAGCAAAGGCACTAGAAGAGATTGATAATAAAAGTAATGAGGTATGAATGAATATTTTTTTCATGATGGTTACCATTTCAAAGTCATGTGGTTATAACGTATTGTCAGATGTTGTTGCTTTATAAAAAAAGAACGATGAGCATCCTCCCCATGCAACAATATTAACTATCAACGCTTTTATGATATTAATTGGCGTGACAGGAATAGTTTGAAAGACAAAGAAAGTACATAAACTTGCGATAAAACCGACGACGATACCTTTGATAAACCATCTCTGTTTTAAAAAAGGCAAGCAATAAAGCAGTGCCCATAAACCGCCCCAAAAAACCTGTTTATAGACAAATATATGATCGGGTTGGGATAATCCTTGTAATGGGTTGATGAGATAAATCGCAGCAACATTGGCGATACTACCAATAAACCCTGCCCCTAAAGCTATTGTGATATTTTTAAGCATATTGTTCCCTATGTGCCAATTCTTGAAGTAATAGAACTTTGCACTAAAAAAAAAATTTCACCGTTATGAGAATAAATTTTAAGGGCGTTATTTTGCGCGCGTTGATGTCACCTCTATGATGATGGTTTATTAGTTACAGTGTCACTCTTACGGTATACTGAAATGATTATACGAACTATGCTCTTTTCAGTAACATAACAACTTATTGATTGGTTTAATGGAGGGGATCACTTTGCTTAGAGTTATTCAGCGTCATCGCATTAAAAAAGTAATCAAGTTACTTTCTGCAAAATTGATAAAAGGTTATGGCAGTCGCGATTTTTTCTCTTTAGGTCAAATTAAAGCCAGTACTAGTGACTTTAGTGCGCGGCAATATCAAATTGCTGTGGCTTTGTATGCTGATCCGCACGATATGAATATTGAGCAAACCCCCGTTCTGAAATCAATACGTAATGATGTGTCGCACGATTTCTTTGACGGCAATGATTACACCGGACAAGATGTGCTTAACCTACTCACGTTAGGTGGATGGAAAGGTGGTCGAATAGAGGATGATATGTCGAATCGCTTTGGCATGGGCAGCCGCTATTAACGTTTATAATTAATAGATTTTTAATCTTTTATCCCCTACAAGGGATAAATAACAGTAACAATAAATAAAGTGGTTAAAGGCTGGAAAAGGCTGTTTATGTTGGGGATGTGTGAGTAACAATGGTGGTAATTACGGTTGACTAACCTACTACTATTGTTGAAATAGTAGTAGGCCAAACATCTTAAATAGAACGATTCTATTCTGCAGTTTGTTTAAGCTTACTAAGCTCTATTTCAATTTTTTCAATTTCAGCAGTGTAACGTGCTTTACTTGCACCATCTCGAGTAGATTTAGACATGGCTTGTAACTTAGAAAGCTTTTTTGTAAGGGTAGCTAATAGATTCTGGGTTCTACGATTGCTGCTCATTAATAAATGGTACTCCAATAAATAAAATTTTGTGTAATATACAATATAAATAATATGTTAATACAATGAGTTAACTGATTGAACGGTTAACCAAATTGTATTTCTAGCTCGTTACATTTATAGCGTAGCATATAAAACGACAAAAAATGAAATATTAATAGCGTTTAGTTTCGTTTTGATAACTAGCACCTGTTATTAATGCTATCAGCCGTCGATAATCCCACTAAGATCATAACATTAACCTTACCTAACCTGATTTTTGTTAACCTTTGAAGGTGCTTATCATTGTTGTATTAGGCTTTTATTGCTTTTATAAAAAAACAAAAAAAATCCATATCGCGAAATATGGATTTTAACAGTGTTATTTCAAGTCGGTTTTAGCCGATGTTTTTACAGCGTGAAGCTAAGATAGGATCCACATTGCCTTGAATTTTTTGAATTTTAGCTGCACGTTCACATTCCCATTTTGTTACTGGGTATTGCTTATCCCATGCTGTCATTAATTGACGCTGCTGACGGCTCATTTTGTAGCTTGGGTATACGGCTTCAAAATACATGTAGGTACGGGCGATAACACCACGTGCGCGCTCTGGCGGCTGTGCATCATGGTCTTTTTTATCAATGATCATGTCGCAACTACCAAACGAACGATAGTCTTTGCTTGCTGTTTTCGGCAGCATAACATAGTTGTAGTTCTGGCGAGCCGCATTCACAGCACCTACTGCTGGGAATAAGTTATAAAGGTCTGATTGCATTAAACGGTATTCAGCATTGGCTTTTTCAGCACACTTACGGCCTTTAAATGATTTGCCTTTGCTATCAACACAAACTTTAGCGCCATCACGCCATTCACTAAATGCGCGACCAAAGTTCTCCGCAGGTACTACGTGTTCTGCTTCCCAACGTTTAACGCGCTTTTTATATACGTCAGTTGTAAAGCCTGAAGGTAATGTAACGTATTTTTTATTATTAAAATCAGCGCCACAGTAAATAGTTTTCATATCTACAGGGTTAGTATAGATCTGCTGCTGCATGATCTTTTTAGCTTTGCTGAATGATTGGTTAGTGGTGTTACCTTGTGGAGTTTGTGCAAATGCTAGCGTCGGTAAGAGTGCGACACTTAGAAGCATAATATTGGTTCGATTCACGATGTTCTCTTTCTATGTAGTGCGATCAAAATGCCGAATTAATGGCATGTTGATATAACAAAACCAGGCTTGGCTTTGGTTATGATTGGATTAAATACGATGGTAAGTTGTTTGTTGGCGACCTACTTTGAAAGGATCACTTTCACTCGGCCGACATCACCTGTTGTTAGGCGTACTTTTATGCCATGGGGATGTGTTGGTGAGTTGGTAAGTATTTTCTCAACCGTACCTGATGTTAGCGTGCCGCTACGTTGATCTTGCTTTAATACGATTTGAACGTCTAAACCAACATGGATATTAGAACGGTTTGTACCTGACATATTGACTCTTTTGTTTTTAATTTTTAGAGCTGTATTATTGATTGTTTACAGTAAAACGCAACTGAATATTAACAGTTGGTTGTTTTTTGGACATTATCGTCAGGTTTTTACCCATTGCTGACGGTTTTTTACTGGTCTAGCGTAAGCACTGGGTTATTTGTTAGGCTAATAAAGAAACAACAAATATGAAGGACAGTGACATGAAAGCAATGAAACACATTCTATTAGCAACAACATTTGTAACTATCAGTGGTGGTGCATTTGCGTCTGAACAAGCGCAATCAGTACCGAAACCTGTATGTGACGCGGGTTTTACCACTATTGTGACTGGCGATTATAGTAAAGTACCGCAAAAAACATGTTTACCGACTGATCAAAAACAAGCCGTAACGATGAAGCTAGGCCAAACGTTTAAATTAAGTTTACCCGCTAATCCCTCTACTGGTTCTTCTTGGGCGCTGCGCTCAATGCCAAACTCATTAATGTTGTTGAGCGTTGATTATCAGAATTTGCCACAATGTAAGAAAGGCATGGTCGGTTGCGCAGGTTTACGTTCATATACTTTTGAGGTGGTTGCTGCTGGTGTTGGAGAACTAAAGCTTAATTACGGCCGCTCATGGGAGAAAAACAGCTGGGAAAGCAAAAATATTGCGATTTCAGTGCAACCTTAGTTGATTGCCTATATATAACTAAGCGAACAAAGGCCCTCCGAAAACGATGATCTGGAGGGCTGAGCGATATTATGTGATTATCGGTGTTGAAGTGCTGGGCAATCTTTAGGAAGTAATTGCTCTGGTATTGCTGGCCCAACGCCCATATCAGCAGTCCACCCTTTTAAACCTCCTGTTTTAGGATCAAAATCACTGCATTTATAAGGCTTATCTTTCACTTGTTGTGCTGGTGTTGAGTCTGAATTTTTTGCTTTTGGCAATGCAGTAGCAGGCAACTTAACGGCAGTGTTATCTTGTGTCTGCTCGATGACGGTACTGCTCTTTGTCGTTTGTTCACTTTTGATGATTGTAAATACTAAACTGCATATCACGATTCCACTAAGGACTGCGATGGCAGACTTTGTCGACTTTTTCATGAGCTATCCCTCTGTAAACACGCATTGGTTATCTATGGGCTATTTAAAGTCTATTTTATAGAGAAGATCAAATTATGTATTAAAACAAAGTCATTATTGCTTGTTTAATCATCTATTTAATGACTTATTTTTGTTAGTAATGGCATTATTGTTTGATAACGTGCCGGTAACTGACGATGTTGTTTTTGAATGATGTACAGTTTTTCAGTTACGGCTGTTAATGGCGGCGCAATGTATAGTTTATGTTTATCGAAAAAGTGTGCAATAGCGCTTTGAGGTAAAACGGTAAACCCTATCCCTTCAGCAACAGCGATTAAAATCTGACTAAGTTGATTGATGTAGCTCGTCATCGGTAATTGCTCAATTTTAATATCGACTAAATGTGTTTGGCCGCAACTACGAAAATATTTGGTTAGATAATACTCGGCATCTGGGTGATTAATAAGCCCACAATCGGTTAATAGTTCGAGATTAACATCAGTATCTTTATAGCGTAGCGGTAACACTAAACATAATTGTTCTTGGCCAATAACAGTTGCTTTTAGTTTATCATTTTCAGGTGGTTGAGTAACAATACCCATATCAATGCTATTCGTTTCAATATCTTCCAAAATTTTATGATTAGGTGCAGCTTCGAGATGAAAATGAAGCTGAGGGTATTGTTGCTGTAAACCTAATAACTGCGGGTATAACGATAAAGCAAACGAGCCTGAACAAGCTAATTTACAGATACCAGCATGAGGACTGTCAGTTTGTAGGCTGTTGATTAAGCTTTGATACTGCAATGTTTGTTGCTGAGCATATTGATAGACAAGCATTCCCTGCTCTGTGATCTCAAATTGTTTGTTATAACGGGTGATCAGCGGATAGCCACAAGCTTGTTCTAACTTTTTAATATGTTGGCTTACACCTGGCTGCGTCATGTGTAAAACATCAGCCGTGTGTGTGAAATGCCCTGTATCTATTAATGTTTTAAAGGTTGTTAGCCATTGGGGATTAATCATTATTTACCGCGCATTATTACAAAAAGTTATTGTAATGAGAGTAAATGATAATTTAATACATATCAATTACGGCAGTAATGGTTACTTTTTGATTTATAAACCTGATTTGTCCTGTCCGCGCCATGAAGAATTGTTATTAATATATGTTTAGAATATATATAATATTTATTTATGTGTGATGCTTTTTTTATGGGAAATATAACTCTGTATTATAATTTTTGTTTTTCGAAAAGAAAAAGCTATAAATATTAATAATATAAATAACAGCAAATATCCGTCATTACTATACCTATCACAATAAAAACTAAGATTAATATCTAATAATATAAACAGATACGACAATCATTGAATAAAATTATTTTTTATGTGACTATTTATAAATATCAAAGAACTGTAAAAGATTTACCAAATGAATAAAATAAAAAACATTATTACTACTGTTCAGAATTACCGCTATCATGACATGCATAAAAACAAGGCATTGACGATTCTTTCTGAAGTTGAGAAAACAAAAGGCAAATTAGCTGATAGTATCAAACAGCAGTGTGATAAATATGCAATAGAAAAACTGGGTGATATCAAATATGCACCTTGGCTATATGTATACTCAATTATTCGTGGTGAATTTAAAGAAGGCTGGATTCCAGATAATTATTATGGAAAGGTTGTATTACCTAAATGTAATGGTATTAGCGGAACACCGGCGCAAATTAAAAATATAACGTCTAAACTGTTTAATTCTACTTTATTTCCAGATTTAGTGTGTTATTCAAGTGGTATATTTAGTATTCCACTTGAGAATCGAGTGTTAGCTGCAGATGAGATTGCAGACTACCTTTTTGATGGCCGTGATAGCGTTATTTTTAAGGTTAACTCTTCTAACCAAGGCCGCGGAATTTTCTTTTATACCAAAGATAATTTCTCTATTACCGATGTTATGAAAAAAGGCTCGGGGATTTTTCAAAAAATTATAAAGCAACATGCTGTTTTTGATGAATTATTTCCAAAACCAGGCGCAACTATGCGTTTAACCACGGTATTAAAACCAGACGGCACTACTTGCTTAAAAGCGGCTTATTTGCGTTTAGGTGTAGGCACTGATGAGTATGTACGCTCTGCAACTAATATTCGTGTCGCTATTGATATTGAAACAGGTGCATTATCTGATAAAGGTTATACCACTGAGTGGAATGAAATTAATGAGCACCCTAATACTAAAAAAGCATTTAAGGGCGTTATATTACCTAATTTTGCTCAAGCTCGTGCTAGCGTAGAAGAACTTCATAGCCGTTACCCATACGTGCAATCAATTGGTTGGGATGTAACAATTAATACTGACAATAATGTTGAAATTATGGAGTGGAATGCAATCCATAATAGCATAACGTTCACTGAAGCTGTTCAAGGACCGTCATTTACTGATCTACCTTGGTGTGATAAATCCTTTTTATCATTATAGTAGCATTTCACTATTTAATATTTAGTCTACTATTATTTTAGTACTACTATAATCATACTCAAATAAAGCATACGCCACATTTATCATTGGTGCGTGCTTTATTTTCACAGCAAATACCAACCTGTTAACAATTAAGTATTTATATTAATTCTGTTCTTATTGCATTAAACATCATGATGATTTTTATTGTTATGTGTTTTTTATGTCATTTTTTTTAATATACAAAAATAAGATCTATGTATAAACATACTTACATGTTATTTTTTCCAAATCGAATAACAATAAACATGTAATTATTGTTAGTTAATAAAGATTAATATGTAATGTTTAAAGCATGCATTATTTGGATGAGATACTGATTTTATGAAAGTCAAAGATATTAAAAAAGCAATTACATATATTCAAGACTATCGATATAACGCTGCATTAAACAAAGAAGCAATGGCTGTGCTTGCTAACTTAGAGCACTCTAAAGGCAAACTACCTCAAAATATCAAAGAACAATGTGATAATTACGCTAAAAATATACTTGGTGATATCAAATATGCACCGTGGTTATATGTATACTCATTAATGCGTGGTGAGTTTAAACACGGTTGGATCCCCGATAACTACTATGGCAAAATTGTATTGCCTAAAAGTAACGGGATTAGTGGTACACCTGCTCAAATTAAAAACATTAGTGGTTCGCTATTAAAGTCTGATCTTTTCCCTGACCTAGTGAGCTATTCGAGTGGTATTTATAGCGCTTCAGCGACAAATGACGTTTTAAAACCAGAACAAGTAAAAGAGTATTTGTTTAAAGATCACGACACTGTTATCTACAAGCTGAATTCTTCTTTTCAAGGAAAAGGTATTCACTTTTTCCATAAAGATGAGTTCTGTTTAGATAAAGTAGCGAAGATTGGATCAGGTATATTCCAACGCCTTATCGTTCAGCATGAAATATTTAATGAGTTATTCCCCAAACCAGGTGCAACAATGCGCTTAACTACAGCGTTAACACCTGAAGGCAAAGTTGATGTGCGTGGTGCTTACTTACGTTTAGGTATTGGAACCGATGAATTTGTTAAGTCTTCAACCAATATTCGTGTTGGCATTGATTTAAACTCAGGTGAATTGTTTAGTAATGGCTATACCAGTGACTGGTTTGAAATAGACCAACATCCAACCACCAATAAGGCTTTTAAAGGGGTCGTTATCCCCAATTTTAAACAAGCTTGTGACGATGTGATCGCATTGCATAAAAACTACCCTTTTGTTCAATCTATCGGTTGGGATGTTATTATCAATGAAAACGGTGGCGTTGAAATAATGGAGTGGAATGCAGTCCATAACGGCATCAAATTTACAGAAGCCATTCAAGGACCGATGTTTGCAGACATGCGATGGACAGATAAAAAGTTCATTGCGGCATAATAGATTAATTGACTAAGGGTTGAGCAATATTGTTCAACCCTTTTTAGTTTAAAATCGTTTGCTGATATTCTTTAAGTGATAAGCCAAATTGTTTTTTAAACCGTTGTGCAAATCTTGTTTCTGACTGATAACCACAAAGTTGTGCTAAATCAAGCTGAGTATAATGCTGTTTTTGAAGTAACGTTAATGCATAACCCATTCTTAATTCAGCTAAAACGTCTCTGAACTGAGTTGATTCTTCACGTAGACGGCGAATTAAAGTCGATTTGCTTAATCCAAAATGCTGACACGCTGATTCAATACTATGTTGTTCCCCTGGCTGTTGTTTAAATAAAGCGACAAGCTTGTCACGCCATGATAAATCTTGTGAATTAAATAGTTGATGTAATCTACCGATATTTGCTAAATGCTCAAATAATGCATTCACTATGCACTCTTGTACGTTACGTGGTAACGATTTCGGCATATTAATAACATTCATAAATAAATATTCACCCGCGTGATCAAATTGATAATCAGGCGTAATATTGCTCGTTGCGTTGTGACGTGAACGATTGATGAGCTCTGTGGTCGGTTTAATGAAAAAACAGAGCTGCAGAGATGAAAATACACTCTGTGAGGGTTGGTTAATGAATGTATGTTGTGAGTGGCCAGAGGTTAATAGCCAATGCTGGGGATCAATACTAATCCAGTCATTTTGCCATTGTAATTTTTTTACACCTGTTTGTACCCAAACAATGGATGGATAGATAAAGGGAACATTACGTAATTGCTGGGATTTTTGACCACTGTAATGAATACATTGTACAATATCTGACATGTAACACCTCCCTTTAAAAGGTTGATATTAAAGATATAAAAAAGAAAGCCTCATAATAAAATACTATTAATGAGACTTTTCTTTTTCACTGTCATTAGAACGATTAACGCTGGTAATGAGCTGTAATAGTAGATTTAGCTAATGCTGTACCGTTTAGCATAAAGCTTACTAAAGCACATGATGCGTCATCTGGTACTTCCATTTTTTCACAAGGCAATGCCCATACGGTGAATACATAACGGTGAACACCATGGCCTTCTGGAGGGCAAGCGCCGCCGTAACCATTAAAACCGTAATCGTTACGCATTTCCAAACCAGCAGCAAGATGGGTAGATGCGCCTTCTGCAAGCTCATGGGTTGATGCTGGAATATTAATTACCTGCCAGTGCCAAAAACCACAGTCAGTTGGTGCATCTGGATCAAAACATGTAACAGCAAAACTCTTAGTGCCTTCAGGAGCATTTTCCCAAGCTAACTGAGGTGAGATATTATCGCCATCATTACCAAAACTATTAAATGAAAAACGTTTATCGTGATGCTGTTCTTCTGCAATGCTGTTACTTGTCATAGTAAATGTTGACATGATTATATACTCTATTTGTTGTCGATGGAGTAACTATACGATTTTTCTGCTGCTTGTTTTCATCTTTAAGTGTCAAAATTAGATTTTACTATGACAAATATGACATTTTATGTTCTTTGTTAATTGTTTTGACGTTTATGGTTGCGAGATATGATAAAAAGGCACGTTAAGAATCAAATCGATTAAAGGATAATTATTTAATGAAACTGATGCCCCTGCTCTTACTCGCAAACCTCTTCTCTGGTGCTGTTATGGCTCAGTCGACTTGTTCTGTTACTCACTTTGATGCCGTTAATATAGAACCAACAATAGAAGCTGTTAATTATGATAAACAAACCCAAATGGCAGCAGTACATCATTCAGCACCTATGCGCTGTGCAACAATTAGTTTTCAAACAACCCATACATTAAATAAAGTCGCTAATGCTATTAATGATGAGTTTGAAGCGACATATGCAGATATGACGACTGCAAAATCACATCTTATCACTTTCTCTGAGGATGATATTGATTCTGGCTATGTACAATTACGTCGTCATAAACCTCAAACTGTTTATGCATGCTTCTCAACGTCAAAGACACCCATTACATCAATTAGCTGCAAATTTGAGTAACTTACGTTTAATAAATATTACCACTTAACACCATAAAGAGATTAAATTGCTCAGTCTATTATGCTGTATATATAATCAGTGTTATTTTATCCAGTGTAATAGATGGACTTATATGCGCATAGAGTTAATGGTTAATAAAAATAATGTACCACAAGATGTTTTTTGCCAAGTAGAACGCGAGTTTTGCCGTCGAATGGCTATCTCTTGGCCTGATGCTTTAGTTCGAGTACGTTTAGGTGGTGCAAATGAATTAAATGTAGTTGGTGGTCTTAAAGAAGATAAACAACACGTCGAGTCACAACTGGAAGCCATGTTTGATGAAGCCGATGATTGGCTAGAGCAGCCAAGTTACGATATGTAGTGCGTTATAATTGCATATTGAGCTTGCTGATTTAATACATGATGATGTTACTGATTGATAAGCGTTTATAATAATTATAATGTTATTTATTGGTAGTTTTTATTATGAGCACGTTTATTTCAAAAGATATTTGGTCTGATTTTACTGCTGATCCTGAATTCCCTGGGTTTAGTTTTCGAGATACTGATGAAAGTAATGCCAATTGTGTCACTGCATTACTTGAGCGCTGGAAAGCAGGTACTATCGAAGATCCGCATCATCACCCTCACGATGATATGTCTATTATCGTTACTGGTGAGATTGCTATTCAATTTCACCTTCGAGTTGATGGTAAGTTAGTAAAAGATGGCGAACCAATGATCTTAAAAGCGGGTCAAACGGGTTACATTAAAGCCAATCGCATTCACAGCGTTGTGTATACAACTGATTGTGACATGGTCTATATTCAAAATAAAACATTTGGCTTTGAAGTCGATCATTAATCACTGCTAAAAATCGCACTTTCAAAAACTCTCACTTTCATTTGTGAGAGTTTTTTTATGGCTGTTTTTCATCGTTACTATCTTCTATTATGTTGATTAACAATAGATTTTTGATATGGAAGCAATTATGTAATGAAAAAATGAATAACACTTTTTAATTTTGTGGTTTTTATCGCAAGTTATTGAAACTATTCTGACTCAGTCACCCAATGCTAGATATATTATCTAAATGTTAAATTTTATGGTGTTATTATGTTTACTTTAATGACTCAATTTGTGTGTCCTAAATGTGGAAAGTCTGAATATCTTGAAGGGAAAAATATTATTCTGTGTATTTGTGGTTATCGCGTTAATTACATTGAAGCATGAAAATAACCGCTAATAACGTGATAAAATATCACTTAGCATTATTGATACTGGTACTTGAGTATTAGAAGGCGTGCTATATGCTTTACAATATTTATATGCAATGTCTTTTTGAGTATCGCTAGACAAGGTATCAAATTTTGTTTCTAGTGCTAGCGGTAAGTCTTTTAGTACATAAGTTAATGCATACAAATTAGCAATAGTTTGTAAGGCTTCGGTTGGTTGCTTGAGATCAAAAGGCGTAATTGAATGTATATAGCTAAAGCGAAAAATCTCAAGCTCATGTGCTGTTTTAACTTTGACGTCAGCATTAGCTAGAGAGCTGAAAAATAATGAAATACCAAGCATAGATAGCGTAATAAATTTTGTTGCCATAACCTTTACTCCTTTTGCATTGATATATGCCATTTATAGCACATATGCAGTAAACTACACATTTAAGGTTGGTTATAATATTGTAAATTATTTTATGAGTGTATTGTAACATTTCTTATCACTAATCTCGTCTGCATCCCGCCTATATAGCTGTCTTTTTTGATAGATATGACAATATTGCTGCAATAAATTCTACTTATTAATAGTTAGCGTTTTTAACAAATAACGATAAAATGCTTCCACTAAAATAGATAGAATTCAAATTGCTGGTGAATAAATGAAACATTTTTCCAAAAAATTCTCAAAAGTTGTTATGGCGAGTCTTGCATTAGTCTCTACCAGTGTCTGCGCAACACCTTCTGGCACAAATATGTCAATTTGGATTGATGTTGGTGGCCCTGTCGGTGGACCTTATGCAACGGTTGTTCAAAACGGAGCAAAGCAAGCAGCAGAAGATCTTGGGGCTAACTTACGGGTTGTTTACTCTGATTGGCAACCACAAAAAATGATTGAAAACTTTAAACAAGCCGTTGCTGCCAACCCTTCTGGCATTATTATTATGGGTCACCCAGGCGATAGTGCGTATCAACCTTTGGTTATGGAAGCTGAGAATAAAGGCATTAATGTCACTGCAATTGATACCGCTTTACCGGCAAGCATGAGCGCAATGCAAGATAAAGGTTTTGGTTATGTTGGAGTAAGTAATGCTAAACGTGGTATTAAATTAGCTGCCGAGGCACTACGACGAGGTCAATTTAAAGCCGGTGATCATGCATTAGTTTGGGGAATAAAAGACATAGCTGAAAGAAGTAAATCTACTCGAGGTATGATCAAGACCTTAGAACAAGCTGGTTTAACCGTTGATTTTCTTCAAATTTCACCTGAAACAGATAAAGATCCTTCATTAGGTACTGCTGCGATCACATCATACCTTGCCAGTCATATCAGTACTAAGCTTATCTTAGTGGATCATGGATCCCTCACCTCTCAAATGGCCAATTTCTTACGTAATGCAGGTGTTAGGCCTAAAGAAATTTTTGTTGCTGGTTTTAGTTTATCTCCTGCAACCTCAGATGCTATTCGTAGTGGCTATGTTCAGTTAGTTGCTGATAGTCAACCTTACCTAATGGGATATTTATCCGTTGTGCAAACCGTATTAAGTAAACGTTACGGATTCTCTGGTTTAGATATAGATACTGGCGCTGGGTTTGTTGATCTTAAGAATATTGATTTCATTGCACCACTCGCAGCAAAAGGTATTCGTTAATGTGCTCAAGAGCATTAATGCTAACAGATGTAAATAAGTGGTTTGGGCCTATTCATGCGTTGCGAAACATTAATCTTAGTATCAATGAAGGTGAAGTAATTGCCTTACTTGGTGATAATGGCGCAGGCAAATCAACCTTGATTAAACTGATTGCAGGAATTGAAGCATTTGATTCTGGTGAACTCACTATTCAAAATAAACTTGTTGATAAACTACACTATAATGTAAAAAATGCCCGTAAATTAGGGATTGAAACAGTGTATCAAGCAGGTTCGCTCGGTGAACAACAATCAGTGTGGCGTAACTTATTTCTGGGGCGTCATATTCGTAATCGGTTTGGATTTATCGACCAAAAACAAGAGCGCCAACAAGCACAACAGTTACTGAAGAAACTCGATTTTCGTGGTGTCGGTGCAAACATTGATAGCAGTGTGTCGCAACTTTCTGGTGGTGAACGTCAAGGTTTAGCCATTGGTCGCGCGATGCTATTTGATGCCAAATTAGTGATACTAGATGAACCTACCACAGCATTATCGTTAGGTGAAGTTGAGAAAGTATTATGCTTTATTGAACAATTGAAAGCACAACATCGAGCTTGTTTGTTGATTACACATAATATGAATGATGCTTATCGAGTTGCTGATCGTTTTGTGGTTATGGATCGCGGTACGATCGTTGCTGAATACAGTAAAAATGAGATGGATCAACAATCATTACAACATGCGTTACTAGCAGCTGTTGGCCGAGGTGCTGCATGAATACATTTTTTGTGAAACACCGCGCTCCTATTATTACTAGCTTAATGTTGGTCGGTTTATGGTTATTGTTTACGGTTTATAGCCCACAAACATTTACCCATATGCGTATATATACGTCTTTCATGTCAACGATCCCATTTACGGCAATGCTCGCTTTTTGTTTAACGCTATTGGTTATTGCTCGTGAAATTGATATGAGTTTTCCATCAGTAATTGCACTTGGTGGTTATGTTTTTGCAGCAACTTTTCAAACAACACAATCTGCGGTTATTGCTTTTGCAGCTGCGGCTATCGTAGGTATATTTTGTGGAGTGCTAAATGGACTGTTAGTTGTTTGTTTTAATATACCCTCGATTATTGCAACTATTGGTAGTCAATTTTTCATTGGTGGCTTAACAACTGTCGTTGCTGATGGATTAGCTTTAAGTTTGCCTCAAGTGCGTGATAGCTGGTTCCATACCATGATGGTGGGTCGAATTGCAGATATTATCCCTGCACAAGCAGTATGGTGTTTAGTAATTTTAGTCGTTTTATGGCTGATATTATCGCGCCATGTTTTTGGTGATAATATCAATTTTATTGGCGATAACCCTAAAGCTGCTGAAATGATGGGTGTACCTGTTGCACGTACTCGCTTGTTACTATTTGTTTTAATGGGATTAATGTCGGCGGTTGTGGGCGTTTTTGTTAGTCTTGAAATGAGCAGCTGGTGGCCAAATCAGGGACAAGGTTATATGTTACTTGTTTTTGCTTCGGTTTTTATTGGTGGCACATCAGTGCTTGGCGGACGCGGTACATTATTAGGTACATTTTTTGGTGCATGTATTATCGGTATTTTAGAAGCTGGTATTATTAGCGCAGGACTTGCAGGATTTTGGACCCGATTGGTGTATGGCGTAATTATCATTGCTTCGCTCATTATTCATAGCATATTGCTTAAACAGCACCAAGGTACATGGCGACGACTAATGCACTAATACAATATTTTAATATGACAAAACAAAGAGAGCCTTACCCGCTCTCTTTTTTGTTTGTCGATTACAACACAATCCAAGGCTGATGAGTTGTTAAGCTAAAAATAACGTGGTTATCATTAATAACGAAAGGCAGCGCTTCTTGAAATGTATCAATTTCATCTTGGTTATTACACGGCCAAAAGAAGTGAATACCATAACTTACATGTGCTAAACCTGATTGATGATCATCATCAAACTCAACCATATCCACCCGTAATGATGCAGTAGCAAATTGAAACCGAGCATCTTCTACATTGTGTTTTGAAAAAAGCATTGGTGAAAATTGTGATTCATGGCCCTGAACATAATCAATGATCGACTCTGCAATAGAAATAGATGGTTTAACCGTAAACGATATATTCTCTACCATAAGCTATGCTCCCCAAGAAAGTGATCCTCTATTAATCATAGTCGCTATTGCCAACAATATCATTAGATAAACCGCATACAAGTGACACCGTAACACTTTAAATATAATAGTTTAATAGAGCTGTTAACCGTAAATGATAAAATAATGAGACTAAAAATGGCTATTTTTCGATGCTAATTATGGCGGAATTTGTTCTTTATTAGGGTTTTTATTCGATCGCGGTATGATCTTTTATTTTTCATAAATACATGAATTTTATAGCTTTAATATCTCAGTCTTATATAATGTTCATTATAGCAGATCAAGTAAAAGACCTATAATAATGACGATCAACCCATCAAACTCCCTAGTACATAACGACTTCAATCTTCGACCAGGTACATTACGCCAACAAACAGCCGTTAGCCAACAGATCCGTCACCATGATCATTTTGTTTCTAATCCAGCTTTAGCTTATGTTTATTCTCTCGCCGCAACCGATACCACTGGCGGTCAGGCAAATGCGCGTTATACGTTAGAGCGTTTTAGCCGATTTTTATTAGGATCGAGTTTTGATCAAATTAATTGGATAATGCTAATCAGTAGCCCAGATCTTATTGAAAAAGCGATAGCTTCATTTTTGATTCATCGCGCTAAAACTAAAGCGACAATGAAAGGCTTAATTTATGATCCACAGCGGTCACTTAAGAATTTACATATTAATCCATTAAAAAAAGCACTACTGGTTGTTGGTGATTATTATTATCAGCAACAACAAATCTCGTTATCTCAAATAACGGCATGGCAATCTGTCATTAGCGGTTTTTCTGTTCATGAGCATAAAGAACAACAATTGGATTCAGGTTGGCTATCCCCTATTTCTGCACCTCAACCATTAACGATTGAATTAACCGCTCAAGCTCAGATAATGTTAGAAGCATTTAGTTGTTTTTGTTTAAGATCTTGTATTGAAAGGATGGATTGGCAAACAGTACTCTATGCACCGGTATTACAAACAGCAATGCAATCGTTTTTGTCATCACGTTTAACGATGAAAAGTACCGATAAAAAACAAGATTATGCTCCTGCTACTGCAGATAATTTGCTAAGAATGTTACGTGGTGTTGCTCATCATGCGTGGTTATCTGAGTCGATTTCTATTGAAACACTTCAGCGAATTAAGGCTATAAAACTGCCGCGAGGTTCTCGTCAATCAAGTGGTCGCTACTTAAGTTATGCTGATGTTGACCAAATATCGGCACTAACTTTAGCACAATCGAACAAGATTAAAGCGATAAGAGACAATGCAATATTTTGGCTAATGTATGAATCAGGCTTACGTCGGGCGGAAGTTATTGGGCTCGATCTCGGTGATATTGATCTGTATTTATGTAAAATTCGCGTAATGGGTAAAGGTAATAAGGAACGGTATGTACCTTTCTCAAAAAACAGTGATTTATACTCAGCGATTGAGCAATGGTTAACGATCCGATCGAAACATTTACAAAAAATATCGAGTTTTTTCTGTGGTGTTAATCGTTATCAGCAACTCACATCACAACGATTAACGACCCAAACGCTTAATGATCTTTGTAAACAAGTTCATCAAAATGGTTTTTCACGTCAAATATCACCCCATGATTTTCGTCATTCAGTAGCGACCAACCTATTACGCTCTGGATATGATTTGTTATTAGTCAGTAAATTTATGGGACACAGCAGTATTAACACAACTCAACGCTATGACCGTCGTACTGATGATGATTTACAAGGCGTTACACCAGGTCGTTAACGGCTCACATTATTCGATTAAGATTACATTAGTTGTAAAGCAGTCTGTAGAGTAAGTATTATTATTGTACAATCTTATTTTATATTTCTACTAAAGTGATATTGTATTCAAAATAACATTTGGATTTATGATGATGACGATTATTCGACTATTAGTGCCTATTTTATTTGCTAGCTTTCATATATCAAGCTCTGCATTAACTATTGAACAATATAAAAATCAATATGGATTACTGCCCTGCACTGGGTTAGAAACACGTATTATTAGTTTTGAAAAGAAAATAACAATGAAATTATCTAATGCATCTAAAAAAGAAAAAGCAGATCTTAAAAGAGAATATAAGGCATTAAATATATTGTATAAACAAAAAAGGTGCCATAAAAGAACACCTCGATAATAGTTATATTATCGAGGTGATTATGATGACAAGGAGTTTTATTTTATTAACTAAACAATTAGTGTATAGCTTAGGTATAAATTTAGAGCAAGAACGATAGCAATAATTATTAAACCAAGAATAGATACTATTTTATTATTTTTGTATTTACCCATGATTTTTTTGCTATTGGTAAAGTAAAGTAATGGAACAATAGCAAGTGCGATACCGAAGCTTAAAACTACTTGACTCATGACCAATATTTCAGTGGTATTAATAGCAAGTGCAATCACAATAAATGATGGAATCATCGTAATTAAACGACGTAACCACATAGGAATTGTAAATTTTACAAAGCCTTGCATTACTACATCACCTGCCATTGTACCTACGACTGTTGATGAAAGACCTGATGCTACTAATGAAATACCAAATAAAATAGATGCAGCTTTACCAACTAATGGCGTTAATGTTTTATAGGCTGTTTCTATTGCTGCAATATCTTGATGACCAGAGAAATGAAATACAGCAGCAGCCATTGCAACGATTGAAATATTAACAAACCCTGCAATAAACATTGCAATTAATACATCATATTTTGTTGAACGTAAACGTGTTGATACTTTTTCACCGTAAGTGTTTTTAAACAATGCTGAATGTAAATAAATAACATGAGGCATTACTGTTGCACCAAGAATACCTGCTGCTAAGTATATTTGGTGTGGACTATTTAATGTAGGAACAATTAATCCTTTTACTAATTCATGAGATGCTGGCGGTGCAATAAATAGTTCGAAAATGTAAACCACAGCAACTAATAATAATAAAGAACCAATAATAACTTCTAACGGTTTTTGACTTTTATTATTTAGCATTAATATCATAACAGTAGCTATCGCAGTAATGACAGCACCTTCCATCAAACTTATGCCAAATAATAATTGAAAACCAACAGCTGCACCGATAAATTCAGCAAGATCGGTTGCCATAGCAATTATTTCAGCTTGTATCCAATACGGAACTATTGCCCATTTAGGTAGATGATCACGTAAATGTTCTGCTAGATTTTTCCCTGTAACAATACCCAATTTAGCTGATAAATATTGAATCAGCATCGCCATCAAGTTTGCCCATAAAACTACCCATAGTAATTGGTAGCCAAAAGCTGAACCGGATTCGATATTTGTCGCAAAATTACCAGGATCTATATAACCAATAGCCGCAATAAATGCAGGGCCTAATAAAAGTAATTTCTTTTTTAATTTTAAACCAAATGGTGTTGGTTGCATATTAATAGCAATAGTTGCTTTATTCATAGTGACTCCTTTGTCATGAATCAAACTTACCCTTATTGTAAATGAGAATCAATATCATTTAGTGAGTCAAATATGGTTACTAATGTTTCATGTATGAATCTTAACTTATTGATAGGAAGTAGCTATTTCGAAATAGGCATAGGGTATTAAAAATGTATATTTTATCATTTAATGCGTTTATTATGTGAAATATATCAATAAAACGTGATCCTTTTTCAGTAATGTGTATTAAAGAGTTTTATATTTTACGAAAAATCGATATTGTCGTGATAGACAAATTATATATCTTTTACGAATTATAAGGATTATGGTTAATCCTTATTGGAAATAAGTGTATTTTGATAATATGAAGAACGTCATCGTTTTGTAAAATTCGATATTAATAATAAACACGTGTAATTATTAATAAACACCTCACTGCTGTAATTGAGGTAGAGAAATGGATGTTAAAAGAGGGATATAATATGGAAGCTGAAGTAAATAACACGACTCAAAATTTTGATACTGATGTAATTCAGCTATATCTTCGTGATATTTCTATGAAACCACTCTTAACAAAAAATGAGGAGATCCTCTATAGTCGCAAGGCATTAACAGGAGATGCCACGGCAAAAAAAATAATGATCGAAAGTAATTTACGTTTAGTTGTTAATATTGCAAAACGTTACCGTGGCAGCACAATTCAATTAAGTGATCTTATTGATGAGGGAAATATAGGACTTATTACAGCTGTTGACAAATTTGACCCTGAAAAAGGTTTTCGCTTTTCTACTTATGCTACATGGTGGATTAAACAAACAATTGAACGTGCTATCCATAATCAAAGCCGTACTATTCGCTTGCCTGTCCATGTATCAAAAGAAATTAATACGATAATACGAACGCATAAACATCTGCTAAATACTCAAAATAAAGAGCCAAAACATGAGGACGTCGCAGAAACACTCGATCGAAATGTTAACGAAATATCTACCCTTCTATCTTATGATGCTCCAATAATATCTTATGATCAGACAATCAACGACGATGCTAATTCACAATCTCTTTCGGTATTTTTAACTGATGATAAAGCCGTAAAGCCAGAGAGTCATTTAGATGATCTCGATATTAAACACATAACTTCTTCTATTCTAAATGCTCTTTCCCCGCGTGATAAAGAAATTATTTGTCGTCGCTTTGGCCTGCTTGGACATGAATCACAAACGCTTCAAGAGGTTGCTGATGAAGTAGGATTAACGCGCGAGAGAATTCGACAACTGCAAGTCATTTCATTGAAAAAGCTGCGTAATTATCTTCAGCGTGATAATTATGACATCTCTATTCTATTTGCTGATACAGCATGATAGATTGTTTGCTATTATTTAGAAGAGCACTAATGTGCTCTTTTTTGTTATTGTAAGGTTTGTTATGCATTTAAAATCATTATTAGTTGCGGGTTCTGTGTTATTTTTTTCAGGTTGTGCTAGTTACGGTGTAACTGAAAATGAAATGCAATCATACCTAAATAAAGAAACCCAATTTAATCATTCTGTTGGAATTCAAGGGTTGGCATATGCAACGGGTAAGTTTGATAATATCAAAGTTGGTATCGGTCGTATTGCTAAAGATAAAGTCAATGTCGCAGCAACGGCAACTGCTGACTTAGAGCTAATGGGTCAACCAACACAAAATATTTCAATAAAAGCCAATTTCAGTGCTATTCCTTATTACAATCAACAACAAGGTGCTATCTATTTAAAAGGCCTTAATATTGAATCTTTAGACATTACCCCAAAACGGTTAAATAATGTCTTAACGAAACCCGTAATTACGCCTATCGTTTCTTTTTTAAGCCAAATATTATCAACTAAGCCAGTATATAAACTCAATGATAATGAATTAGAGCAATCATTATTGAAAAAAACCAAGCCTGAGTTGGTTATTGAGAACCATAAATTAGTGTTAGAGTGGTAACATTCTATTTTTAATAAAAAGCTCTTTGCTATAAGAGCTTTTTAATTATTTGTTTTTGATTCCTCTAAATAGTGCGTACCAGATGCTTCATCTATCATCTTGAGTGCCCTTTCCATTTCAAAAGACCGTTTCATAGCATCTGCTGCATAGTCTCTTGTTGTGGGGGTTTGGCTAGTAATAATAAGCATTAATACAAAAATAATTGTTGCTACCGATAGTATTGCTGCAGTATATATTCGACGCGTAATGCGTTCTTCACTGGCTTTTATTTCTAATTTTACAGCCCGTAATACATCATAATTAGTAATGTTAGAACGTATTCTTTGTTTTTTATCCATTTTAAATTTTTTGTATTATTCACCTGTACGTGATTTTAACAAGCTAGACTGAATTTTAGCTGACATAGTTATATGTTTTCGATGATTATATATTCTGTTTAACATTATAAAGTTATAGTGCATTAGATTATTTAAAAATCAGAGCTTAATAGCTCTGATTTTGTGTTTAATAAAAAGTTAACACATATATTAATAGCAATGCCGCTAATAACCATACAGGCATGTTATATTTTTTAATTAACCCATAACCTACAATTACGGCAACGATATCAGGTATGGATTTAATTGAACTGCTAATGACAGGATCGATTAATGCACTTGCTAATAAACCTACAACACAAGCATTTATTAATATTATTGCTTGCGTTAAGCGCGGATGACTAAATAAAGCTTTCCAAGCAGGTAAAAAAGCAAATAAGAGTAAACTTCCAGGTAAAAACACCGCTATTGTAGCAATTAAGCTACCAATTATTGGCATTTGAGGTATTGCTGATGCACCTAAATAACTGGCCATGGTAAACATAGGTCCTGGTACTAATTGTGCAGAAGCATAAGCACTTAAGAAAGTATTATCCGATACCATTCCATCAAGCATTGGCTGTAATAGTGGTAATACAACATGGCCCCCACCAAAAACAAAACTTCCCGCTTGATAAAAAATTGAGAAGATCTTAATGCTCTCGTTGGTACTCGCGATTAATGGTAATAAAATTAATAACCCACAAAAGATCATAACTAGACCAATATGTGGTCGTATTGGTTTGGTAAGTGATTTATTGATATTTGGTTGGGTTTTAAATGACCATAAAAAACCAATGATACTAGCAATAATAATAGGTAGAATTTGACTAAATAACCCTTTACTAAACGCTAACCATATTACGGTTAATAGCGCTGTCGCGATGGTTGGCATTGATATAAGGTTTTTCTTTGCCATCCCCCATAACGCATCACTAACAACCACAACAGCTAATAATTTGGCAGCAGTAATGATATGTTCAACACTGGCTGAACCACTAAATTGATTGTTTGCAACCGCAAGAAATGTAAGTAATGCAAATGATGGTAATGTAAAACCAGCAAATGCAGCTATTGATCCTAAATAGCCTGCTTTTTTATAACCAATATACATTCCAAGTTGACTACTCGCAGGGCCAGGTAAAAACTGGCATAACGCAATAGCTTGGGTAAAATCATCGTTATTAAGCCATTTCTTTTTAACGACAAATGCTTGTTGAAAATAGCCTATATGTGCTGCAGGCCCACCAAAACTGCATAGTCCTAGCACTAAAAACTGCCAAAATACCGTTAACATTAATCACATCTCCTTTAGTGAAGTCATTATATTAACGATTGTTTGTTTATTACTGAAATCGTTTATACAGATACATATTATTATTAATATTGATATTGAATGGCTTATATTGTCGGCTGTTATTTTCAAGTCACGGATTATCCTTTATGATAGTAAGCAGGTTATTCTTTTGTAATAACAGGCAAAGTTATATATATCGTCCCCTACTTTGCTTTTCTCTTCTAAGAGTAAATGCTTATGCTAGAAAATCTTCAACAAATGGTAATCTTGGCTGCGATTGGCCATGAACAAAGTTTCACTCGTGCAGCAGATAGATTAGGCATCTCTAAGTCTCAAGTCAGTAAGCAAATTCGTTATTTAGAAGAACGTTTAGGTTGCCAACTTGTGCAGCGTAGCACGCGCACAGTAGCCTTAACTGAAATAGGGTTGCAGTATGCTGATTATGGTCAACAACTGGTTGATACCGTCAATGAAGCAGAAGCGATGGTCGCTGGTTATCGTAATGAAATAAAAGGTGTGTTACGCATAGGGATCGCGCAATCTTTTGGTAATATCCATATCACTTCTGCTTTAGCTGAATTTCAAAAACTCAATCCTGAATTAGAATTAGAAATCAGTCTCTTTGATCATCGTCCGAATTTATTAGAAGAAGGCTTTGATTGTTGGATAGCCATTCATGAACACCCACCAGAAGGCATGGTTGCACGAAAATTAGCTAATTGTGAGTTTATCGTTGTTGCTTCACCTGATTATATTGCACTAAATGGAAAACCAGTAACACCAGGTGAACTACGCCACCATAATTGTATAACTTACCAAAGCCGTGAGCGTAAATATGTCAATTGGGCGTTTTCTCGTGACGGTGTACAACAATCTATTCGAGTGCGAGGCAATTACCGTATAGATAACGCTCCTGCTGTATTAGATGCTGCTGTTAGTGGCTTAGGGATTGCGTATTTATCAACCTATTTAATGACCGATGAGATTGAAACCAAGAAGCTAATACAGTTACTGCCAGAGTGGAAAACAACGGTTGATTTACCGATTTATGCCGTTTATCCACGCAGAAAATACTTAGCACCTAAGGTGCGGTGTTTTATCGATTTCATGTCTGAACGTATGGCACAAGCACCGTATAAAACGCCAGCTGCTCTACGCTAGCCATACAACAACGCGGCCATGATAGCCGCGTTGTTTATTATTAAGTAAAAGCTGTTTATTCTACTGATTGTTTTTTCTGTGCCGGTAACGCATACATACGGCGTAATATCGTTTGTACGCCTTGTGGTTGGTCAGCTAATTTTTGTTCAAATAACTGACGCTCTGCGGCTGTCACTTGCTCAGATTCAATATCAGCAGCAATAAAGTTTGATGGGAATAAATGATAATTTTCGGTTATTTGTTTATCAATAATTGCGGCTAATTCATCAGGGGTTTCTGGCACATCAGTGATAACATCACCAAAGCTAACGTGGATGCGACGTTTCTGACCGACAATACCTTGGACGATACTTTCGATATCTTCAAATTCAGATTTCTCATACGTGCCTGTGGTTTCTTTTTGATAAAGCTCTTGCGCTTTTGCCAAGTCACAAGGGTCATTTTCATATGAAATTGCCACAGGAACAATATTGAGCCCACTCATAAACTCTGCAAACGGTAATTTTTGCTTGCGTCCTTCCATAAAGAACATTTTTAAAATTGCTGGATCGGTTTTGTCATTACCGTCTTTCGCTCGTCCTTCTTTTTGCGCAATCCAAATATTATTACCCGTAGTTAACGAATGCGAAATATAGCTAGAGAGTAATCCGAGTGACTTCATTAACTCACGCGGACCTTTAGCTGAGCGTTTAACAATAAAGCTTTTATTCAAACGCATTAGCTCTGTCGCACATGGCTTTTTAAGTAAATTATCGCCAATCGCAATACGAACAGTACTAAAGTTATTATTGAATAAACACCAATTTACCATGGCTGGATCCATCGCGATATCACGATGATTTGATACAAATAAGTAAGATTTATTGGGATCAAGCTTATCTAACCCCGTTACTGTTACACCGTCACATGAATGATCGATGGTTGCTCTCATATACTTCGCTACATAATCTTGAACATTTTTAACGCTGGTCACGTTTGACCATTTTTTCACAAGAAAACGTTTTATTAGCGGAATCAGTAACCAGCCAAACATACCGGAAGCATGAGGAAAGCGGTATTTTAAAATGGCATTGATAAAATCTTTATCATCAATCAGACGTTGGATAGCCCCTTTAACTTCGTCATCGTTGTAAGGGCGGATTTCTTTATAAATATCGTTATCTATACACACAATAAGGCTTCATCTTGAAAAAACTGGGTTATTTTACAGGTAAATACTATCTTTACCCAATAACCTAAATCAATAAGGAGTATGGTTGCAAACGGAACCACGCCGAGTCGCTGAATTTTCAACCACAATTAATCATAAAAAGTGCGTTCTAATGCAAAAACGACCAATCATACACTGATTTTGATTATTGTCGCCTATGCAATGTTGACGATGTAACAAAAACAGCCGAATATGTGTAGGATATCGAGTTAGAGAGACATTATGAAACAAGCTATTGAGTTTTCCCAAAACGAGCATCCTTTTCTTTTCGTCGGTTCTCGTCGTAAAAGTCACAATGCCTATTTTATTGTTGTGACCAGCGGCAGCATATTAATGCGCTTAGGTAAACATGAACATCTTGTCTCTAAAGGACATGGCTTCTGGGTTCCTTTTGATTGTTTACATGCATTAACGGTTTTACCTGGCACTTGCTTTTTTAAAGTCGCTTTTTCAATCCGTCTACAACAGCCATTATGTCGTGATGCTGGATTCTTTGTCGTTAGTCCACTGCTTGACGCTTTATTAGTTGAACTTACAAAGCAACCAGCAGAAAAACATGACTGGAATGGTGTTGAAGGACGTTTACTCAAAGTTATTGCAGATCAAATATCAAATCTATCAGCATCAACCCAATCACTATCGCCAGCTATTAATAAGCAATATCATAATGCATTAGCGTTATTACTTAACGGCAATAAAGTAACAGAGCAAGCTGCTGTTCAAGCTATCGAACCCATTGTTGGAATGACGATAAAAGAGTTTGAATCTTGCATTACAATACGTGAGGCGTTGAAATTAATGCGCTCAGGAAGAAAGCTGCCACAAATTGCTGCTCAACTAAATACATCTGAAGTGTTACTTGAAGCACTGGCAATGCCTATTTTGGGTAAATCCTTTTAATAGCGGTAGCAGATCGTTATAACAGCGCCCGTTAAGACTAATGGGCGTTACATTTATAGGCTATTAATCAAACGGTACATGGACTTGTAGTGAGACTCCATCATCCACATTACTCTTTGTATGCCAACGATAATCTAATCGAACATGGGTGCTATCGTTGCTAGGTTCACCAAAACCAATACTCATTTGGACGCCATGATTTAAGACCCACTGCTCGGCATCGACAATATCCTCAACCTGTTCATTATCATATTCTCTGGGTAACCAAAAACCTAAACCATAGTACATTGAATCATCATATTCAGTGAAAATGGGATGGTCGGAAAAATTATCACTCCATTTATTCCAAAAATCACTGGTGTTATAACCATGGTCTTGTTTCCAATGATTAAATTGCTTAGCTTGTTCGCTTGAATGAAGCAAAGGAATACTATCGTACTCAGTTTTTTGACTGCAAAACGACTGATTATATTGAAAAAAATCATTCGTTATTGAAGATTTTGGCGCTGGAATAAATTCACAAGAAAAAGCATACACAGATGACGAGTAAAATAAATTACCAACGAGTACAAGTATGCATACTTTAACTTTATTTACGCGCAATGATTAACGTCCTTGTTGTTCATCGTTAAACTTAAATCTGTTATCGTTACGTAGCATTGAAGCCACTGTAGGCGTCGTGTAGTGACTGATATCACTTTTATTGACCAATGCATTCCGTATCAATGTACTGCGTATTGGTAGCGTTTCAGGACACGCCATCACTTGCCACCGTTTGAGGATCTCATCAGCGTTATAAAAGCGCTGAAAGCTTAAAAAATTATCTGGACCAATGACAAAAGTTATATTGCTATCAGGATACTGTAATTGTAATGCTTCAAGCACAGCAAAGGTTGTGACAGCATTATCATCAATAGCAATTTGTTGCTCTAGTGTAGATAATTCTAGATTAGATTGACCAATATCACTGATAAATGCACCGACCAGATCACAACGGGCATTATAATCAAGCATGACTTTTCCCCATGCATGCTGATAACTCGGTAGGAGTAATACTTTATCAAATTGGCCTAAGCGCTCTAATACTGAGCGATGCCCTAAGCTTGGAGGGTTAAATGCGCTACCAAAAACTGCCAGTGTGTGTTTCATAAATCAATCAGCTAACCTCTGTTGCTACATCTTTGAAAGACAATCTATTGAACTAATTTAATAATATGATGCTGTTTTTATGCTAAAACAACATTATTTGAAAGAAATTTACGCTTGAGCATTGATCCTTAGTTAGAGTTATCGCATGATTTTGATAAAGGTGTAATGGCTGAGTTCTCATTTTTCCATTATACCAACTTAAGTGATTAATATTTGGGCAAAAGCCTTAAGGATTCATGACCCATGGAACAACTTATCCGTGACGAAATGCGTGTGCTGCCGACTATCGATGTTGAATATGAAATTCAGCGCCGTGTTGCTTTCATCCAGAAAAAACTCAAGCAATCTGGCTGTAAATCTCTAGTACTCGGTATTAGCGGAGGTGTTGATTCAACCACTTGTGGCCGTCTAGCTCAACTTGCTATTAACGATTTAAATGCCACTGCTGCTACTAACGATTATCAGTTTATTGCTGTTCGTCTACCTTATGGTGAACAACAAGATGAAGACGAAGCTCAACATGCTTTGCAATTTATTCAGCCTAGCCAATCGGTCAGTGTTAACATCAAAGCTGGCGTTGATGGCTTACATGCCAGTGCGTTACTTGGATTAGAAGGCACAGGGTTAATTCCAACTGATGCCGCTAAAGTTGATTTTGTAAAAGGCAATGTAAAAGCAAGAGCGCGCATGATTGCACAATATGAAATTGCAGGCTTAGTTGGTGGGTTGGTGATTGGTACTGACCATTCAGCAGAAAACATCACAGGCTTTTATACTAAATTTGGTGATGGTGCTTGTGATTTAGCGCCTCTTTTTGGCTTAAACAAACGTCAAATTCGTAGTATCGCAGCGAAGTTAGGTGCACCTGAGCATCTTGTTGCTAAAGTACCGACTGCCGATTTAGAAGAATTAGCCCCACAAAAAGCAGACGAAGATGCATTATTAGTCACTTATGACCAAATTGATGATTTTCTTGAAGGTAAACCCGTTGATGACTTTGTACGTGATCGTTTAGTCAGCATTTACCGTGCTACACAGCATAAGCGTCAACCTATCCCAACTATTTATGATATTGACTAATATTTTTAAATCATAAAGTTACAGATAAAATAAAAGGCCTAACGAAATGCTAGGCCTTTATTTTGTTATTTATTAACTGTTTATTTACATAATATTGCTTCAGACTGACCGATAATAAGTGCATTGAGTTCTTCCCATAGACCGTCACAAAGACCAGAACGATATACTGCTTGTTTAAAAGCAGGATGCTCATGTTGATACATTTTATAATGACGCGGCGAACTCTTACTGCTCGATCGTACATTGGCTAAACGATCACATACTTTTACGATCAAGGCTAAACGAGCAGCCTCTTCTTCAATATTTAAAGCTGCTAACCGTTGATTTATTTCTAATTTACGTTTAGCACGATCTTCTAACTTAACATCAGTGACATAGTTAACAGCATCAGCAATAGTAAAACCAAAATATTCAGCTAACTCATTAAAACTGGTATTTGTATCTTCAATAATATCGTGTAATTGAGCCACGATCATTGCATCTAAACCAAAAGGTTCGGCAAGTTTTGCTACAGCATCAAGATGAACAGAATACGGAAACTCTCCATATTTTTGATTACCATGGCGCTCTTGGGCAAATGCTTGTGCTGCTAAATAACGACTATCCATCTATACTTCCTCGGTACTTTCTTATTTTATTTTTCCATTGTAGAAGCAAAACATACCTTTATGCTAGTCGTTTATTTGGCATAATAATGATCCAAAAATAAAAAAAGAGCCTTACGACTCTTTTTATTAATTAGATAGTTACGAATGATAAGCTATGGTTATTCTTCTTCATCCGCAGCAAGCTCACCCGCAGCTTGACGACGTTTCATGTCAGCTTCACGAATTTCATTTGCAACAATCATGATAGCTTCACCGCTACTGATACCTTTAGACATAAGATCATGAATACGCTCAGCAGCTTCTTGTTGCTCTGCATGCGTTAATGTCGGCGTGTGATTATACATATCATTCTTCTTAACTTCGTAAACGGGTGAGTATTCTAGAAGTAATGTCAAACAATGTCACTGTTTATCCTCGCTGAACGCTAATTAGCCAGGATGGCCGTCTACTCGAGCTTGAGTCAGTATTGGAAAGTATACCACTGTAAAAATTGTGAATGCGATGATCCATAAAATAGCAGAGATAACATATGCATTAGTGGCGGCAATAGGCATTACAAAGACTAATAATGTTCTCGCAAGCAATGAAGCAAATAAACTTATAAATGCAACCACCATCCACATTCCAGTTTGTAATTTACGTCCTGTATGTCCTAACGAAACACGTGCCATCATAGCAAGTATCATTGAGCCAATACCACCAATAGCGATAAAGTGAATACCTATCGTAGGGCTGATGCTGTGATTGACATAACTGCCACCTAACCAAGCCAGCCCGATTATCATTGATAAATAAGCCCCATGTAGCGACCACAGCAACGGTATCATTAATGTTTTATGACAACGCCAACGACACATGCGTACTAAATTAGTCACCGCAGCAATAAGGTAAGTTGCAGCTAGCAGAGGTGGAGCAATTGTTACCGGTAAAAGAGTGAAGATTAACACTATCCAAATCGGTATTAAGGCAGCATATTCTAACAAGGGTATACGAGTAATTGGTGCTGTTTGGGTTGCTCGAGAAGTGAAAAATGGGATCACTCTACCGCCAACAACAAGGACTATCGCCGCAATAATTGTCAATGTTGATAAAGCTATCGCCTGTAAATCAAACGGGATCACCTTAAGTACCATCAAATGATATTTTATGTTGAGCAATGTAAACATAAGCAGTACTGGAATAAAAAACATATTACGCCATTGCTTAACTTTGATGATTGGTATTGCTAAAAATATCATAGCCATAACAATCCAAGCACAATCAATAACCATCCACAGATAACTTGGTGCCGCAAACATCAGTCCCAACCGCGCAATTAACCACAGACTAAATAAACCAGCGAGCTTTATCCCTTTTAACCCTGTTTGTCCTGTCCATGTCTGCACTGCTGTCAGTAAAAAGCCGACAATGACTGCGCCAGCAAATCCAAACAACATTTCATGACTATGCCACCACAAAGGGTTACTGTACATAAACTGGCTTATTTGAGGATCACCCGCCCAAAGCAGCCCCCATAGTGCTATTGAAACAACAGCATAAACTGCCGCTCCGATAAAAAATGGTCGAAAAGCAAGCCTAAATATCGGTGGGATTTTTTCTTCTTGTGCGCGATCGATAATTTGCATCATACAGCCCCTTATAAACATGTATAAATTATACATGTTTATAAGGCCATTACTACCCTTTCTATTTCTAGTTTTATATTATTGAATTTTAGATAAAAAAATGGCCATCACACTAACGTAATGGCCATATCATTCTAACTATAATTAATCATCATCACCGACATAATCAACAGGACGCGTGATCCGTTGAATATCTAAGATTGATATTTCACCTTGCCATCGTGTTTTTACAACACCAACACTTAACCAATAACGCCCTTCTGGAAGGTTTAATTTAGGTAATGTTGTCGGCCAATTTGAGTCTGATTCTTGACTCCAAATAGCATGCCATGTTGTATCATTAAGATCATATAATTTAATACTTAATGTCGGCGACGGGCAATTACCACTGTTTTTTTCAATGTTATCAATTCGCCAGGTTTTACTGTCTTTCCAACTAATTTCTTGTTTATCAGGCGGAGAGTTCAGCACAATCCATCCAACCCAAGGTGGCTTATTTGCAGCGGTGATAGAAAGCTTATATAGCCCAGCTGATACTGGCTCATCTAACCGTTGTGTTTGCACCGAAAAATAGCCACCATCATCGATAAAAGGCGCACCTTTTAATAGCGGCTTATTTGGCCATTGGGTCAACGTTATATTAGTAATATCACTGCGAGTTAAACCAACGACAGAAATTTTTAATAATTGTTGATTAAGATTTTGTTCAACTTGACGTTCAATTGATAACTTAGGTAACCAAGTCGGTAATACTTTACGCTCAAGACTATGACCGCAATCTTCTGTAATAGCTAAATTAAGTAATTGATCGAGATTGTCTGCTTGAACGCTATTAGGTGATTGTTGCCATGCTTGGATAATCGTCTGAAAAACGGCAGCAGTATCATCTTCAAGAAGTTCTTTATGCGCCATCGTATAAAGATCTTTTGAAATAAACCAATCAGACGCTGCAAATGCACTCGAAGGAAATAGCATCGAGTGCATTAACAATAATCCCATAAGCCAGCGTGCTTGCTTTGTTATTCTCACGGAATACAGACCTAAACGTTATGGCTTCATTCGGTATCCAACACCACGTAATGTCTCTATCTCAATATCAGGCAATTTTTGACGCAATTGCAAAATATGAGTATCAACAGTGCGTGTTGTTGGGTAGTGATTGTAGCCCCAAACTTGGTCTAATAGTTCATCACGTGTAAATACACGACCTGCATTTTTCGCTAAGAATACTAATAATTCAAATTCAGTACGTGTTAATGTCACGCTTTCACTACCATGAAAAACTTCACGGCTTTCTTGGTTAATACGAATATTACCAACAGAGATAATATTAATCGCTGCCATATCGCCATCTTCGCCACGCAGATGCACACGAACGCGAGCTAATAGCTCTTCTTCAGCAAATGGCTTAGTCAGATAATCTTTTGCTCCTGAGTCTAGCCCAATCACTTTATCGTTAATCGAAACCATCGCAGTTAATAAAATAACTGGCACATGTTTCTTTTTTAACCAACCTGACAAGTAGTCGAGTGAATCACCTTCCGGTAATTGACGATCGAGTACAACAAGATCTGCATCTTTCCACAATGCTTCGACTTTAGTGGCACAATCAGCGTATAAGCAGTTGTATCCGGCTTGCCTTAAGCAATCGAGTAAACCATCAGCAAGGTTACGGTCATCTTCAACCAGTAGCAGAGTTTGATTCACACGGTATCTCCAAAATAAACGTTGTTGGTGGACCAATGAGTTTCATTCGGCCCCCCATTCTATTAATCATCGATTCAACAATTGTTAAACCCAAGCCTAAACCTTGAGAACTAACAAAAGGCTTTCTTAAGCGAGACCAGTCTTTTGCGCCTAATTGCCCTTCATCTTGAACAACTAGCTTTAAAGTCCCATTCTTATACGATGACGATAAACTAACTGGTGCTACACCATACTTATGAGCATTAGATAATAAGTTATCAAGACAAGTGCCTAGCCAATAAATATTAACCAGCACACTTCTATCTTCACCTAAGTTCAGTATAACATCGTACTTTTCTGCTATATAACCTAACCATTCATTAAGTGATTCAACTTCTTGAACACTTAACTGTTGTTGGTTAGCTTGTAAGTAATCTTTACTCGCTTCAGCTAACTGACGCAAGCGTCGCGAATCTTCAGTTAAACGACGAAACTCATCATATAAAGCTTCAGGTAACTGATCAAAATGACGTCTAAAACCTTCAACAGTCATTGCTAAACTGGCAATTGGAGTACGCAATTCATGAGTTAGAATTTGTAACACTAACATCCGCTCTTCCATCGTACGACGGCGGATCCGGAACCGGTAAATACTCCAACTCAACAATAACCCAGCATTCATCACCAATAAGCCTATTAATAAATAATAGGTTACATGCGACTTATTATCTTCACGCCAACAAATATTACCATTTTTAGCAAGACAAAAATCATTTTGATCTAAGCGTTTAAAATGTAACTGATAACGATTAAGCATTTTAGACCAGGTTACTTGGCCAAAAACACGGTATTCATTATCGTTACGAACCCACAATTCACCATTTGAGATAAAAAATTGTGCACCAGAAATAAACGCATGAATCTCATCGTTATTCATTCGCTGCAATCGTCCTAAAATCGTTGTCGCTGCAGCAATTGGTCGTTCTTTTATGTGTAAATATTTACTGTATTTTATCGCCATATCCGGATGTTTCTGAATATAACGGTAGGCATAACTACCACCACCAGGATGAATATATCCTGAACGTACAAACCAACTTGATGGTAATTTTGTTTTAAAACATATAGCACGTGTAAATACAACCGGCTGAGTAACTAATGGCGATAATGGCCATGGTCCTTTACACGTTATCGAATTATGGTAGAGCTGACGCAATGCATCTAGTGGATATTCACCCGTTTGTGGTAATAATGTTTCAGGGACAAGTAAACGTCCTGGATATAAGCTCTGAAGTTTACGAAAATCGTATGTTGCTAAAGGCTTACGTTTTAGTATATCAGCACGAGCGGCATTTAACCGTTCAGGAAAAGTTTGAGCTTCTGCAAATGATGCAGCAGAAAATAATAGAGAAAAGACTAATACATACGTTTTCATGCTTTTAGTTTAACACTATAGAACAGTGTTTTGTCAAAAAAATGTTAACCCAATAACCATTTGAATATAGAACATTTAATTGAACATATCTCACTTAAAACACCATTTTGATTATTAATTAAAAAAAAAAGCCACTCAACCTTGAGTGGCTTTATTCATACTACGGTTATTTTTATAGATGTTCAAGAATAGATAAACATGATGATTTCGCATCACCAAACAACATTTGGCTGTTTTCTTTAAAGAACAGTGGGTTTTGTACCCCTGCATAACCAGTATTCATTGAGCGTTTGAATACAATCACGTTACTTGCATTCCACACTTCAAGCACAGGCATGCCTGCAATTGGACTGTTTGGATCTTCCATTGCCGCAGGGTTAACAGTGTCATTAGCACCAATAACCAATACCACATCAGTTTTAGAGAAATCATCATTGATTTCATCCATTTCTAATACAATATCGTAAGGCACTTTCGCTTCTGCTAATAATACGTTCATGTGTCCTGGTAAACGTCCAGCAACAGGGTGAATACCAAAACGTACTTCTACACCTTGAGCGCGTAATTTATCAGTAATTTCGTGCACAGGATATTGCGCTTGTGCAACCGCCATGCCGTACCCTGGAGTAATAATAACTGATTTGGCATCTTTCAATAATTCAGCAACTTCTTCTGCTGTTGTTTCACGGTGCTCACCATATTCTTCATCATCACTTGCAGCCACACCATCAGAACCAAAACCACCCGCAATAACACTTACGAATGAACGGTTCATCGCTTTACACATGATGTAAGACAGAATAGCACCTGAAGAACCCACTAATGCACCAGTAACAATCAATAGATCATTAGCTAACATAAAGCCTGCTGCTGCCGCTGCCCAACCTGAGTATGAGTTCAGCATCGACACAACAACTGGCATATCAGCACCACCAATAGAGGCAACTAAGTGATAACCAAATGCAAATGCAATCAGAGTCACTAGGATTAATGCAGCCATTGAGCCTTCAGCTTTCACAAACCATACTAACAATAGTGCTGAAACAATCAGAGCAACAAGATTAAGCTTATGACGGTGTGGTAGCTGTAATGCTGACGTTGATACCAAACCACGCAATTTAGCAAACGCAACCAGTGAACCAGTAAAGGTCACAGCACCAATGAAGACCCCAAGGAAAACTTCCACTAAGTGAATGTTTAACAATGCGCCTTCTAACGGTTGATGATGTAAGAAGGTATTAAAACCAACCAATACCGCTGCCATACCTACAAAACTGTGTAGCATTGCAACAAGCTCTGGCATTTCAGTCATTTCTACTTTTTTAGCGTAGAAAATACCAATTGCACCACCAATGATCATCGCTAGAATAATCCAAACAGTCCCTTGTGATTCAGGACCAAAAATAGTGGCGATAAGTGCGATAGCCATACCCACAATACCGAAATAGTTACCCTTTCGTGCGGTTTCTTGCTTGGATAATCCAGCAAGTGACATAATAAACAATACGGCAGCAACAATGTATGCCGTTTGTACGATTCCTGCAGACATGTATTACTCCTTATTTATCTTTACGAAACATTTCTAGCATCCGCTTGGTAACAGTAAAGCCACCAAAAATATTGATACTAGCAATGAGAACAGCAACAAAAGCCAACACGGAAACAATTCCGGAGCCTTGTCCTATTTGGAGTAATGCACCTACAATGATGATGCCCGAAATGGCGTTAGTTACTGACATAAGTGGTGTGTGTAAAGAATGACTAACATTCCATACTACGTAGTAACCAACAACACATGACAATACAAAAACGGTAAAGTGTGCAAGAAATTCAGGTGGAGAGTAATGACCAACCCAAGCAAATAATGCAATGCCAGCAGCCATCATGCCGTATTTCTTAATCGGTGACGTAGGCTTAGCTTCTTTAGGCTGTACTTTTTCTACTGATTTAGGTTTCTGAGCAACCGCTGATACTTTAATAGGTGGCGCAGGCCATGTAACTTCACCGGCTTTAATAACCGTTAAACCACGTAGTACTTCATCTTCAAAGTTAATATCTATGTTGCCGTCTTTTTCTTTGCACAGCAGCTTTAATAAATTAACTAAGTTAGTACCATAAAGCTGTGAAGCTTGAGTCGGTAAACGACCGACCATGTCGGTATAACCAATGATTTTGACACCGTTCGCTGTGGTAACTACTTTATCAGCTTCAGTGTAAGCACAGTTACCACCATTCGCAGCTGCTAAATCGACAATCACACTGCCCGACTTCATTGAGTCGACCATTTCTTTAGTGATCAATTTAGGCGCAGGGCGACCAGGGATCAGTGCGGTAGTGATAATAATATCAACATCTTTTGCTTGCTCTGCGTATAAACGCTCAGCAGCTTTGTTGAATTCATCAGACATTTCTTTAGCGTAGCCATCCCCTGTTGAAGTATCTTCTTTAAAATCAACTTCAAGGAATTCAGCGCCCATTGATTCAACTTGCTCTTTCACCTCAGGGCGAACATCAAATGAACGCACGATGGCACCAAGGCTACCAGCAGCACCGATTGCAGCTAGACCTGCAACACCAGCACCAGCTACTAACACTTTTGCAGGTGGGACTTTACCTGCAGCTGTAATTTGACCAGTAAAGAATCGACCAAACTCATGTGCCGCTTCAACCACAGCACGATAACCGGCAATGTTTGCCATCGAACTAAGCGCATCAAGTGCTTGAGCACGTGAAATACGAGGAACTGAATCCATCGCCATCACGTTAATATTTTTTGTCGCTAATTTTTCTAATAATTCAGGATGCTGAGCAGGCCAAATAAAGCTAACTAAACTCGCACCTTCTTTGATTAGATCACATTCATCAACACCCGTTGCAGGATTAACCTGAGGAGCATTAACTTTCAAAATGAGATCGGCTTGCCATACTTTGTCAGTAGAGGCTAGTTCTGCGCCAGCGGCTTCAAAAGCTGCATCATCAAAACTTGCCAATGCACCCGCTCCATGTTCAACAACAACGCTGAACCCCATTTTCAATAACTGCTCAACCGTTTTAGGTGTGGCAGCAACTCGCGTTTCGTTCGCGAAAACCTCTTTTGGTACACCAATCTGCATTATTATTCCCTGAACATTGGCTATAGATAAATATTTTGTATCCAACCTTAAAAGCAATAGCAAGCTTTTTACCGTTGAAATCAAAAAATTCCACAAATTTCATTAAAAAATAACATTTACGTCATTTTATATCGAAATACAAGCACCTTTTCATCCGTGACAAATAGATTAAAAAAGATAAATTACATAACCTTAGTAATATTAACCAAGCCTAAAAACTGACTCGGCTAATATTCCCAATAACATTGTTTAAAAGACGTTCAAACATCACCAATTTAACAAAAAATTAACATCTAAACGTTAATTTTAATCACTAAAAACAAGATACCCAGCAAACAACACGATTGCAATGAAATATGTTGTATATGCAGTATTTATTTAAACATTCTATCGCCAGTTTGATCAATAAACATCTGCGCTTTTTTAACCATAAATGTTTCTGCATCAGTTTGAGAAGGTAAAACATCAGAACGAATAAAGTGATGAGTTTGCACTATTTCGTCACTTTTTTTACAAATACGCCCAGCAATGCGAAATTGTCCGCCCTCTTGTTTTGGCTCCGGATAAATCAAGTAACCGTTATATTCAACTGGTTCAACATCAATCGTTGCTGCTACTGTTTTATTACCAAAAAGCCAAGAAAATAACCCCATCACTACCTCTTACTATTTTTATCAATGGCACTCATTACTATGAGCCCCTTGCTAGAATATCAATCTGATCAATACTATATAGTTTTCTTCATCGAGGAAATAACCACTATTCTCATAATCAAATGATAATAACCATAATATTGGTACTAACTGGCGATACAGCAGGCATAAAAAAACCAGCGCAATGGCTGGTTTTTATAATAATAAAGCGCTCTGTTATTATGGCTTTTTCTATATTTAGAATATCAGCGATATAAGCCAATATCTTTTTGAATATGTAATGGTAAATCAGAAATATTACGCGTTTTTGGCGTTGCTACTGAACGACAAAAAAGAACATCACGGGCATGAACAAGAAGACCTTTAAAAGTCAATGAATATGCTTTTTGATCATTCATTACTGGTGCTGGAATAGAATCAAAATCAAATACCTGTGCCATGATGCCTCTCGATTTAAGCCGTTACTAATGGGATTGGCAGCATAATAGCGCAACGTTAGTCATATTGAATAATGACATTATTTAGTTATTTGGATTAGATAATCTAATCCAAAAATTTTAATAAATATAACTGTCAAACAACAGAATATCGCACTATAAAGGTGATTATTCATCGATTAAGTGCGATTAACGTGCTTTTTACTCAAAAATAATAGTCGTAAATAATTAGCTATGATTATCACAAGCAATAAAGACGGTTAAATTCTCAGTCGGTTTATTAAATTCACGCTGCTGTTTTGCAAACGCTTCAAATGCATCAGCCATAGTGACATTCAGTGCTTGAGGCTCAACCATATAATCAAGTAGCGGTGCATAGCCTTCTTTTCCTGTTGCTGTATAACCCGATGAAACTGAGGTATAAACATCTTCATCATTAACAGCTCGCCATTGTCCTTGGGTGTAATACTCTAACTTTTCAATCCGCTCACCGCTTGGTGCACCACAGCGATACACATAACGTAAGTCAGCAACATAGGGAAAACTGCCATCACCAGTGCCTTCAATATCGTTATTAATGGCATTATCAATTGCTCCCTCAAGAGCCTGACGAATACGAAGCCCTTTGACGCTATACATCATAATACCAATCGCAAAAGGTAATAATCGCCCCGCGATATCAGCTGGTGTTATTTCACCTGGATTAAGCGAGCACCTTACGCCACCAGCATTATGAATACCAAAATCAATATGGTGACCTAGCTCTCTTGCCTGCCAGACAAAACTTTTTACTACCCATGGTGCTATATCACTCGAACCTTTAGCATCAGGCACTCGAATATGGCGCAATGGTTCATTAATACGGGCTATTTTTTCCGTTTGTAATGCGCGTACAGCAGGTCGATAATGTTCATTCAGGATATTTTCTATACGCGGCTCTTTTACCACAAAACGAATATTTTGCTGTTGCTGCAAATAATCCCGCACTTTATTATGATTATCGTGATCAAGATGTTGAGTACGCCCTGCGTCAATTGTAAATTTACGTCCCAGTAATAATTGGTTACAGCCAGTTGCACTTTCTACACTACCATCAGCATTAAATACCAGTGTTAATTGACCAAGTGCCAGCGCATTACAGCCAGCTTGTACGACACAAGTATTATTTACCATCAATGCGTAACTATCCGTTTTACCATAGCCAACATTAGTAAAGTCGCCTTGCATTGTATGGCTATGACCACCAATAATTGCCCCAATTCCTTCAACCTCTTGAGCTAATAATAAATCTCGGTCGTAACCTAAATGGCTTAAAATAACGACTTTATTAATACCTTTGTTTTTTAATAATGCCACCGTATTTTGAGCAACAATTGTGACATTATGAAAAAAAGTATCTGGATCTGGACTTGCTATGCCTGCCATATTTTCTATCGCTAGACCAAAAATAGCTATAGGCTCACCATGAACACGCTTAATAATATAATGTGCTGATTGGGTTTTATTATCATACGCGTAAACATTTCGTTTATTACGTAAAGGGTTACGTTTATTTTGATTTTCTTGTGATAAATCCCAATTACCGGCTAATAATGGAAATGCCGTATGGTCAAGAAAATCAGCGACAGCATCATTACCAATATCAAGTTCATGATTGCCTAATGCCATTGCCTCAACACCGATTGCATTTAGTAATACTGCGTTTGCCATGCCCTTATAAAGTGAGAAATATAACGTGCCTTGAAAACAATCTCCCGCATGCAAAAACATAAATTCACGCTGATGAAGAAAAGCCTCATGTTTAACTTCTTTAACCGCAGAATAAATACGAGAGAATCCCCCACAACTGGCATACACAGATGTTTCAGTCTTTAATACATCAGTCGAAAGGGATAATGAAATTGCGGAAGGCTCAAAGTTAGAGTGGGTATCATTGATATGAGCAAAAGTGATCGTTGCTGCGTGATTAACAGTCATAATAATTTTAGTTCCTCCAGAACTATCAGTTCCAACTGACAACTGATTTATAACGCTCACAGCATTACAAAAATAAAGATCGTCATTTAATAACAAACCAGATTACATTGAACGACATAAAAATGAGATCTCGATTAAAATATACTATTTTTCACATTAAATCGCTGAGTGAATAACTGCTTAATACTTTTGGTTCAATTTTTATTCACTCAGCAATGTCTATATTTTTAATTATTGGTAACGACCATGGCGTTGTAAAAACTCAATTTTGTAGCCATCAGGATCTTGAACAAAGAAAAATTTAGCCAATAACACCCCCTCACGATAAAATTCTTTAATCTCTGCAGGGTTATAATTAAGTTCTGATAATTTTTGATATTCAGCTTCAAGATCATCAACAGCGACAGCAATATGCCCGTAACCCGTACCATGAGTGTACGCTTCTGTTGTGCCTTCATTCCACGTTAGTTCAAGCTCCATATCATTTTCATTATTACGCAGATACACTAAGCTAAAACCATCAAAATCAAGTCGCTCGGCAATCTCTAAATCTAACGCTTGCTTATAAAATGCTAATGACGCATCAAGGTCAATAACTCGAATCATAGCGTGGATCATTTTAGCCATTGGATCATCCTTTATAATTGTTTTCTTTAAATATTCAGCATCAATATAGTAACTTTTTTAATTTGAAGATTGTATCAATAATGTGAGCAAAACGACCCCTTTCTTATCTTCTCTAGGCTATGTTGTAAAGAAACAATAAGGAAAAGCCATGCATTTAGAGCATATTGAAATCGCTGGATTTAGAGGCATTAAACGGCTCTCACTCTCATTTAATCAATTAACCGTTCTTATCGGAGAAAACGCTTGGGGTAAATCATCACTGCTTGACGCATTAAGTTTAGTGCTATCACCCAGTGCAGAATTTTACGAAATGAAATTCTCAGACTTTCACATTGATCACGCTATTGGTCATCAACGTGCGTCTTCGCTACAGATAGTATTACGCTGGCATGAAGATTATCAAGGTGAATATCGTGCTCGACGTTACCGTGCCTTTGAGCCATTTTGGGTTGAACAAAATAATCTCAAGCACCTTTATATACAAATAGATAGCCATATCGAAAACGATAAGATCATTACTCATCGTCACTTTTTACATGCCGACGGTCATGTAATTGAACATCCAGAGACCAATAAGTTTTTACGACAACTAATGGTGTTACACCCCATTGTTAGAATTCGAGATGCGCGCCATTTAGAGTATAGTAATAACCTTAGTGTGCCCCAAAGTAGCTCAACGACGCCACCAGCCAAGGATCGTGAATCTACTCGTATTCAGCGTCGACTTGATAATACTTGTCGTCGCCTAATGACTCAACCAGGCCATGTTAGTAGCGCCGAAATCAAAAGTAGCATTAATACATTACGTTCATTAGTTGATCATTACTTTGCTTTTGCTCCGCACTCTCGCAGTAAAGCCCAGCCTCAATCTTATTATCCCTTACATAATCAGCACGATCACCATACCAACCCTTTTGATCAACTGATACAACCTAAAATGACCAAACAAGCAAAACTGCTATTAATGGGGCTGCTGAATGAATATATTCGTGCGCGAGGTACCGTTGATCTTAAACGTATTTCTCGGCCGATTATGATCTTAGAAGATCCTGAAGGACGGTTACACCCTATTATGCTCCATCAAGCGTGGGCGTTTATCCAAAATATGCCAATGCAAAAGATATTAACCACAAATAGTCCAGAGTTATTAAGTGTCGTTCCACTCGGTGATATTAAACGCTTACAACGTACGCCACAAAAAACCATTGTGCATGGAATTAATAATGGCGAGTTAAATAAAGATGATATTCGCAAAGTAACCTTTCATGTCCGTATGCATCGCCCCAGTGCGTTTTATGCTCGAGTATGGTTATTAGTCGAAGGAGAAACTGAAGTTTGGCTATTTAATGAAATGGCGCATTTAACTGGATATAACCTTGCAGCTGAAGGTATTCATGTGATTGAGTTTGCTCAAAGTGGACTAAAGCCATTGATTAAACTCGCCCGTTTATTAGGTATTGAATGGCACCTTGTCGCTGATGGCGATCCTGCTGGTCGAAAATATGCTGATAAAGTCAGGCTGTTATTAAATGATGACAGTGAACGTGAACGCTTAACCGTATTACCCGCTAAAGATATCGAGCACTTCTTATTTAAAAAAGGTTATGAGCCCTTATTTCGCCAACTTGCCAATATTTCAGAAAATGATCACATGCCTATTCGAAAAATCATCTATCGCGCGTTAAAAAAACACGCTAAACCAGATATTGCACTTGCTATTGTAAAATATACTCAAGAATCAGAGTCAGATAAAATGCCGTTATTAATTCGGTGGGTGTTAAAACGAGTGATAATAATGGCAAGAGGTATAATTTAAATGAATATATTTATTTTTTAAAATTAGAAATAATATAAAAAAAGCATTATAAGTCACTTATTAAAACCAATAATTAATAAACAATGCTTCTATTATTTTAAATAATTAGTATAGTGTATCAGTAGAAAGCAACTTAGTTTTAACGTTTCACATATACTATTAGGAATACAATATGTCCGGTACATTAATTACAGCATACCGTTCGTTTAATAAGATATTAAAGCATTTGCCTGTAGAAGGATCACTACCTGAAATGTTATTACGTGTTATTGAGCTGACTGAGACTACATTTAATGACCGACAAACTTCAATTCTACTTTTTGATAAAAGCAAGAATAAATTCACACCTTTCAATAATAACAACCACAATCTAACATGCCGTGAAAGGTTTATGATTAACCCCGCTAAAATTCATTTTGAAAGTATTTGTTCAAAGAAAAAAATAATAATATCCGAACATATAACCACTAATAATGAATACCGAAAGTATTATAGCCTAAAAACAATTAATCATTTAAACTCTTGCTATGGTTTACCTATTTTATCCTCAAGAAACAAAGTGTTAGGTATTATATATTCACATTGCCCTCATAACTCTATGCTCACTGATGATGAATATGAGCTACTTGAAATGGCGGCGACAGTATGCTCAATCGCAATTGAAAATAACATTAAACAACAAGAGCTTAATCATATAGCCTCATATGACTGTTTAACTAATATTTGGAACAGACGCGCTTTTTATCGACATATAAATAAAGCGATTAAAAATATAAAACTTAAAGATGAATATCTGGCTATTTTCTATATAGATATCAACAACTTTAAGAAAATAAATGATCAATACGGACATAGGTTTGGTGATCGTGTTTTAAAAAAATATGCATCAAAATTACAAAAAATGACGAATGAAAAAACAGGTGCCGCACGTTTAGGTGGTGATGAGTTTATTATCTATAGTGAGGTTCATACACAAATAGAAGCTGACATAAAAAAAATGTCGATATTATCTCAACTTAGCCACATAGAAATTGATGATATTCTAGTTACCGCTTCGATTGGCACCTATTATATTCATGCCAGTAATGTTAACAATGAGAATATTGACGGTATAATTAACCATGCAGATATGAATATGTACAAAGAAAAACATTTATTGCATTCATAATAACTATTTATATAAAGATACGATTTATATTCAATTGATCATTTTTGAAAAAATAACGTTACAGTTCCAACAGTAAAACCCCATTTTTTCATTTTAGCAATATTAAATAACTGGTTATTATTTTGATAGAACATCCAGTCATCAAAATTAATATGGTATGTTGAACCATTGACATCCATTACTAATACATATTGCCAATTAAGTGCATTACCTTTTTCATAACCCACAGCTTCACCAATAACATCGGCAGCGGTACCAAGGTAATGCCCTTCTGCTTGCTTAGTGATAGTCCAGACTCGTTGTTGCGTTTGGTTATCATCAAAAACGAAATCCTCAGTAAGAACTAGCTGATTGCCAGTAATAACCCCATTGAGTTCAACATTAAATCGGCGTATTTGTTGGCCTTTATAATCTTGAACCATTCCCCATGCCTGAGTTTTACCTTCAAAAAAGTGAAACAACTCAAACTTAGGTTCAGCATTCTGATAGTCATCAATCGAAGTTGTGCAGCCATTTAATAACAATATCAGCCAACTCATCAGTAACCCAGATAAGAAGGGGAACATTTTTTGGTTGCTATGAGTGGTGTGAGTACGATGAATATACATAGTATCTCCCTTTGCTGTTTTATTAACGTTTGTTGTTTTAATAATAAGTAGTAATTTAAAGAATGTTAGCCATTATTGACCAATGAGTTGTAACCGTAATTTAGGGTATTCAGTATTAGTCGATAACCAGATACTGATAAACGCATTGCTTAACGATTTTGAAAGTGGTTTTCCCAATGGTTTGCCATGTTGATAGAAGCGTCCTTCTGCCGCATTGGTGACAAAGACTAACCTATCGCCCTGTTTAACATTAGGCCATTGCTGTGCCAGCTGACTCAGCCATTGCTGTCGCTGTTGTGATGTAAAACCTAAGTGTTGCCATTGATCATCGGTTGCCTTTAGCAGATCTTGTTTATCAATATCACGCAAATAATAAATAATCAGTGCTAAATCATTTGCATCATTAGCAACATATTTACCTGTCGGTGTTTTAAGTTGCGCGGTATATATCTTCCACCAGCCCCATTTTAACGTGGATTCACCCACGGTTGGCCATGTAACCCATGATGAAGCCTGTGCTGGTAAACTCACCGTCATTATTAATACCAAGAGTATCGAATATGTCTTCACGTGGTTCTCCTTTGGGTCATTCGATGTAATAACCACCATAAATAGCCACTGTATCCCCCCCAGACGACGACTATAGCCATGAAAGTAATGCCTTCACCATATGGCCATATAACAGCCTCTAAGGCTAACCCTGTCCAATAGCTTAATGCACCACCAAGGCTACCACCAATGATCACCCACCATAGCGGCAACCTTTGAATTTGGTCACGCATGATCCATACCATAGAGGTAAATCCTAACCACAATAAAATTAACCACAGCGGTATTACCGTGCTAAAAGGAGCAAACAATGGATCTGTCGGTAATGGAAACTGCATAATCCCTAATTTAAACAAGATATAGTCACCGCAGATCCCTACCGCGCTTGCCATTAAAGCGAAGGTAAAACTACGGTGATAAAACAGCCAGCAACCAATTAAGAGTGATATCAAAATACCGATATACTGATATTGCCCCCATACTGCTAGCAACCAAAACAGATTAAAGCTAAGCCCTATCGCTACATATTTCATGATTAACGCCACTGAGGACGACTAGCCAATAATTGAATAGTGCTAATGGTTCGCTCTAAGAATCCACCTTCGCAATAACAGAAATAATAACGCCACATGCGCATAAAACGTTCGTCATAGCCGTATTGACTGAGTGGTTCACTATTACGATTAAACGCCACATGCCAATCAGCGAGGGTTTTGGCGTAATCTATACCGATATCTTTAATATCACGTGTAACAAAATCACTGTGAGAAGTTAAGTGTGATTGTAAGACACTAATTGACGGTAAAAATCCACCAGGAAAAATATGCTTTTGAATAAAATCAACATCTTTACTGTAACTTTCATAACGTTGATCAGCGATGGTGATTGCTTGAATAGCGAATAACCCATTGGGTTTCAATAATGATTGGCATTTTTTGATATAGGTAGGCAAGTACTGCTTACCAACCGCTTCAATCATTTCGATCGATACTAATTTGTCGTATTGGCCGGTTAAATCACGATAGTCTTGCAGTAATAAGGTGATTTTATCTTCTAAACCAGCTTGTTTTACTTTCTCTTGCGCCCATTGGTATTGCTGTTGAGATATAGTGGTAGTCGTAACACGGCAACCATAATGCTGAGCCGCATAAATTGCCATCCCTCCCCAACCTGTGCCTATTTCTAATAAGTGATCTTGCTCGGTAAGTTGTAATTGTTGACACAATCGTGCCATTTTGTTTATTTGCGCCTGAGCTAGCGTATCGGAATCAGATAAATACACTCCCGCAGAATAGAGCATATTGTCATCGAGAAAGTGACGATATAAATCATTACCCAAGTCATAATGTGCTGAAATATTATCTTTGGCATTTTGATGATTATTTCGATGCGAAAAGTGACTTAACTGTTTCGCTAGTTTGGTTATCCAACCGACTTTCGCTTCAATTTTATCAAGCGTTGTCAGATTTCGAGCCAAAATACGCACCACATTGGTTAAATTAGGGCTATCCCACCAGCCATCAATATACGCTTCACCCGCACCAATACTGCCATCAGTTAATAAGCGTTTATAAAAGTGAGGATTAATCACGGTAAGACTCGCTTGTAAACTTGCTTGCTTATCACCAAAGAAATGGGTGTCTCCACCCTGCTCTGACAGTGTTAAGCCAACATTTGATAACTGCTGCAATAAGGTAAAGATAATACGTCGTGACCGCTCATGGTTTAATAATCGAGTTGATGTTACAGGCTCTAATTCACTTCTAAGCATAGTATCTTCCTTTACTATTTATGGTGTTGATTCGGATGATCGTAAATCGGTGCCCCCTTACGCCACAGTTTAAACGCTTGCCAATATATGCCGACCACAACTTTAATGGTCATAATGGGTGTTATTAACAACTGCCGTAATAAGGTTTTAGTGGTAAAGGGCTGTTTCTGCATTGCTAACGTAGCATCAAAGGTTTTGGGTGTAACACTGCCATTAAGATGGCTTTTTTCATTAAAGTCATTTTCACCCTTTCGAGGAATGCTATCTTTTTTTGCGTGCAATTCTAGATGTATTCTTACAATGCTATCAGGCGGAGAAAGCTGCCATACATAGTCTTGATCCATTGGGTTAAACGGAGAAACATGAAACGCTTTATCATCAATATAATGCTTATTCGACCAATATTGCTTAGCTGGAATCGCATAATAATGGCGTTGATTCCAAGGCGTATTACTCACTTCTGCAAGTACATATTGCCAAACACCTTGCTGATCAAAAACGTAATACATATTTAATGGGCTAAAATACAATCCACAATATCGCAAATGACACAACATGCTGACCTTGCCAGTAATACGCTTTCCCGTTAGTTGGTGAATTTTATCAGTTACCGCTTGGTTAATATCATCAGCACCCGCTATGTAATCTTGACGATGAAACCGAGCAAAATGGAACCATTTGCGCCCAAAACCCATTACACTGTCACATAGAGTATTAATTTCATCTACGTCGAGATACACCATAAACATCGAATAACGAAAACGGTGTAATACCGGTGTAAAACGACGATGACGTACATCGCCACTATAAATACCACTATTAGTAATGCGCATAATCTTGGCCACTATTACCAATCGTCTTGATGGATTCATTGCTGTCAGTAACAGGCTTTAATACTGAATGACGAACAGGATCGGTATGTGTAATCGCTTCAATGACATCAAGTGCACTTCTTACGCCATCTTCATGAAAACCGTTATACCAATAAGCACCACAGAACCAGGTATTATTGACGCCATTAATTAACTGTCGCTGTTGTTGAGCATTAATACTGGCACGATTAAACATTGGGTGTGCATAGGTAAATTTACGTAAAATCTTATTAGGATCGATATTTTGGGTTTGATTTAAGGTGACACAAAAGGTTTCAGGAGCATCGATACCTTGTAAAATATTCATGTTATAAGTCAAGGCAGGTAACTGTTGCTGTGAATCACCATTGGTAAGTGGTAAATGGTAATTCCATGCCGCCCACGCCGCTTTAGCATCTGGCAAAATACTGTCATCGGTGTGTAGCACCACTTCGTTATCTTGATACGCCATTGCAGATAATAGCTGCTGTTCATCAGCACTACTGTCAGCCAGTAACGCCAGCGCTTGATCACTGTGGCATGCAAAAATCACATGATCAAAAACACTCACCGTATCATTAACCGTAATGTAAACCTTTCCATTTAAACGACTTACCTGCTGTACTGCCGAGTTTAATTGAATCAACTGGCCTATTTGTAATTGCATGCGTTTTACATATTCACGGGATCCACCAGGGATCACATACCACTGCGGCCGATTTACGATATCAAGCAAACCATGATTTAAGAAAAATCGTAAAAAGAAATCTAACGGTATATTACGAATATCTTCTAATGAAGATGACCAGATAGCCGCCCCCATTGGTAAGATGTAATTATCGCTAAAATAATCACTTAGCTTATGCTGGTGTAAAAAATCCCCAAGTGTTTGTTGCTCTATCGCAGTATTAGCTGCTTGTTTTGCGAGTCGATTAAATTTGGTAATTTCATATAAGAAGTGAAAAAACTGCGGCTTAAATAGATTCTTTTTTTGAGCAAATAGTGACGCGACATCATGGCCATTATATTCCAAACCGTTATTGTCATTATGAACACTAAAACTCATCTCACTGGCTTGACCTTCAATTTCAAGTTCTTTTAATAACTGCTCAAAATTGGGATAAGTACGATCATTAAAGACAATAAATCCGGTATCTATCGCATATTGACCACTATTAACTTCAACATCGACAGTCGCTGTATGTCCACCAGCATAATCATTGGCTTCAAACACAGTAATATCGTGTTGATGACGTAAATACCAAGCAGAGGTTAACCCTGATATACCTGATCCTATGATGGCTATTTTCATGATGCTTTCCTTGTCATCTTCTGAATAATTGCCCGTTGCACTGCGACAGGTAATAAGGCAATTGCTTTTAGTATAAAAGTAAATTTTTTAGGGAAATGTATTTCTGCTTGTTGATTGAGAATACCTTGACGTATTTTGTCTGAGGCGTATTCGCAACTAACAATCATTGGCATTGGAAAATCATTTTTATTGGTTAGCGGTGTCGCAACAAACCCAGGATTAACTAAGGTAACAGCTTTTACTTTTTGTTTTAAATCAATTGCTAAACCATTTGATAAATATGAAAGTGCAGCTTTTGATGCACCGTATGCTTCTGCTCGAGGTAATGCGGTATACGCTGCTGATGAGCTGATAAACACCAGATGCGTTGCAGCAGTAAACCGATCTTGTATCGCCTCTAAACAATGAATAATGCCAAAAAAGTTAACCTCAAACACACGCTTAAATAAACCACTATCAATCACACCATCATCGATATATTCACATGTGCCTGCATTTAAAATAATCAGCTCAGGCAAAACATCTAATTGTAATAACACCTGCTGAGTTTGGTTTGCATCAGTGACATCAAATATCAATGGCGTGATATTTCCTACAGCTGTAGGGGCAACCTCCATAACTAACTGCTGTAGCCGGTGTTGGTTTTGGCCGCAGGCGTATACTTGCCAACCTTGATTGGCATAATCCAGAGCCAATTGCTGACCAATCCCCGAACTAGCACCAGTAATAAGTACTGTTTTCATTGGCCTAACCTCGCTTTAATGTGTTTAATAACACCACCAATGACAGGTAGCCCTTCGTATAACATCGCACCTAAATCAAAAAAATCACGATGATAAATAATCTGTTGCTGCGCAATGGTTAGTTGAGTACATCCTGTTAATATGCGCGGTTTTCCTTGTTGTAATCGTGGATGTGAAAAGGTCATTGTCCATTGTAGAAAAGCATGCTCATTTTCAACAACAGCCTGATTAATTACAAAAGTACAGCTATTAATGTTGCAATACAGCGCCTTAAAATATTGCTGTAGTGCATCAATGCCTGCGATATGATGCGCAGGATCTTCAAATACAATATCAGGATGATAAACACTATTGAGGAGCGCTAAATTGTGCTTATCTAGCTGGCTATAAACCTCAATAAAGGTATTAATTACCGTATTATTTGTGGTCACCATAATAATGTCCTTGTTATTGTATTGACTTACAGCTGATGTTAACTGTCATGCAATGTTTTGGCTTGCTTATAACTATCAATAGCTAGTAATCGCATTTGCTTATGATCAACAATGGGGAATGGATAATTTACCCCGCCAAAACCCGACCATAATGAAGGTGCATGAATATATTTATCAGGAACCGATTCTAGCTCTGGTATCCATTGGCGAATAAACTCACCGTCAGCATCAAAACGCTCACTTTGAGTGGTGGGATTAAAAATACGAAAATACGGTTGTGCATCAGTCCCTGTCGATGCCGCCCATTGCCAACCGCCATTATTAGATGCTAATTCACCATCAATAAGCTGCTGCATAAACCACTGCTCACCGATACGCCAATCACACAGCAAATCTTTTACTAAAAAACTGGCACTGATCATCCGTAGCCGATTATGCATCCATCCCGTTGCCACCAATTGTCGCATCGCCGCATCGACAATCGGATAACCGGTTTGTCCTTGCTGCCACGCTCGCACATGATCACTATTTTCTAACCACTGAATCTTATGGGTATATAGCTGAAATGGCTGGTGTTTACTTAAACGATCACAACCATCAAGTAAATGGTTATAAAACTCACGCCATACCACTTCACTGAGCCACACAAAAGCGCCGTTATGGCTATTTATTTCGACGCACTGCGGCTGAGTTTCAATTAAAGCCGCTAAACACTGACGCGCAGATAATGCACCGATAGCCAAATAAGGAGAAAGGCAGCTGGTGCCATCGGTAGCAGGAAAATCTCGTTGTTGCTGATAATATTCCACTTTGGTTTCACAAAACATTTGTAGCCGTTGTTGAATAGCTTGTTCATCAACAGGCCATAATAGACTGTCTTGTTTACTGTAGTTAAAAGGGTTAAAAGAGGCGTTATCGTCAAGATTATCGTTGATTAAATTCAAGCAATGCTGACTAAACGTTACCTTGTCACTATTTGTAATCGGTTGATAATTATGTTGTAAAAACTGTTTTAGCCATGCAGTACGAAATGGCGTAAACACTTTGTACATTTGTTGTTGTAGCGTTACTACTTGACCTGGCGGTACAACACAATAATCATCACTGCAGTACCAGTGTTTATTGTCGGTAATTAAAGCTTGCTCAACAGCGAGATCACGTTGTTTTTCATTCCATCCATGCTGACGATTGCAATAAACTGCGCTAATTTGATGCTGCTGACACAACTGTATAATAGCCTCAGGTACGGTAGAAAAATCGTTACACTCAAGTATTAACAACGGAATATTAATATCGTTAAGCTGTTGTTTAACAACTTTTAATCGTCGTTCAATAAGATCAACTTGTCGACCTGAAATATGATGCTGATACCACTGCATAGGCGTTGAGATATAAATCGCAATCACGGGTAAACCTGATGCGATAGCGCAATTTAAGGCTGTATTATCATTAATGCGTAAATCAGCTCGTAACCATAGCAGCGCATGGTTTGTTGATTGAGGCTCAGAATTCATCATTATCCCCTTGTTAATGCTACTTTACCGCGCTTTAAACTTACTTGGTTACTGTCCATGAATAGTTTTAATACTGCCGACAAAATGTAATTTCACTGCTGTTTCTTGAGTGATCATTTCAATATCTGCTAATTGACGGCGACTTAATTTTGTCTCGCCTACTACTACTAAATGCTGAATGCCACGCTCACGAACAAACGCTGAAATACCCGTTAAGCGACCCGATAGATTGTCTATAATAGTGACACCGTCACCTTTATAGCACCAAGCTAGTGCGTGTTGCCAAATGTGATGATTATTGTGTTTATCAAAACTAAGTAATAAACAATTGAGTTTTTTTTCATTATTAATTTTAGCTATAACATTTATAAAACACATAGTTAGAGTTGTTGACCATAGACTTTTTTGAATAGCAGATAACGGATTGTCTTGGTGCTCAATAACAAGATTAACTTCGGCTAATAAACGTTGTTGGATCACCTTATAAGGGTAAATTTTCAATGCTTCATTAATCAATCGCTCTAGTTTAAACCCATTAAGATCATGGATTGCCGTCAGTATTTCAGCGGTAATATCCAAGGCTTGTTGTGGCTCTAAGGTTGGATCACAATTACCGACTAATAATGGTTTCACCTTACCAATAGATACACCTTTAGATAACCAATCGAGAATTAATTGAATTTTGGCAATATCTGCTTGAGTATATAAACGGTGACCTTTAGGTGTTCGTTGCGGCACTAATAATCCATAACGACGCTGCCACGCTCTTAATGTTACTGAGTTAACCCCAGTAATTTCAGATACCTCCCTGATTGCAAACAACTGATTTTCAGTAAGATGACTCATAAAACCCCTTTAGCATTAATGATTAAACATCTATAGTAATTAATGTTTTTATAACGAGTAACGTAACTTCAGACTTTCTGGATAAAGCTCTAGATAGGTTTGATCGGCTAAATAACTATCTGGATGTACTTTTAAATGGTGATTAATCAAGGTTAATGGTGCTATTAACGGTAAATTTCCTTCGCGATAACGCATAATCACATCACGCAGTTCCGCTTTTTGTGATTTGTCTAAATCCCGCTTAAAGTAGCCCTGAATATGCATTAATACGTTGGTATTATTTTTGCGGCTAGCTCTGTTCTTCAATGCATCCATAAATGACTGACGGTATTCAATAAAGAATGCATCCAAATCATCCCATTGATGAATATCAGAAACAAAACGACCTAGATCACGATAAGCTTGCTGATCATGTGCCATCAGACATAATTTATAACGTGAGTGAAATTTAATAATACTGTCACGGGTGACGCCATCTGCTACCGAGCGATATAAATCATCTAATGCGTAAATGCGGAAAATAAAATTTTCGCGTAATACTGGATCTTGTAAGCGGCCATCTTCTTCAATCGGTAGCCATGGCATTTTATCCATTAACCGTTGAGTAAAAATACCGACAGAGCCCCCTGGTACTGAATTACCATTGTCTAAGTATAATTTAACCCGCTCCATGCCACAGCTTGGCGACTTAGCACACACAATATACCCACGCAGATCGTCAAAGTTCGGTAATTGATTATCAGTAAATGCGATCATTTTATCGGTGTAATCAATACTATTATCTTTACTATCAACAAGACGAACATCAATGGTGTTATCAAGTAAACGAATAACTGGACGCGGTATCGTCATTCCAATACCGACTTCAGGACATACAGGTTTGAAGTCAAAATGTTCGCTTAATTCTTCATCAGCAAAACGATTTCGTTTATGACCACCATCAAAGCGAACTTTCTGGCCTAAAACACAAGCGCTGATACCAACTGGAATCCCCATACTGCCTCCAAATCACACTCTAAAGTTGTACAGTTGTTAAATGTTGTACAATAAATGTAGCGAAGATATTTGCGTTGTACAACTTTTTATTTTGTACAACCTAGTGATGGGTTTATCAGTAAAGGTAACCACAAACCGCAGCCATAAAAAAAGCGACCATGATGGTCGCTTTAAAGAATGTATGTAGTGATTACAAAGTTACACAATATTAAGCTGTTACGCCCAACGTTCTGCTTGCCACTCTGCTTGCTGTTCTTCGTTTAAGAATGTCCACGCCACAACACGTGAGATTTTCTGTCCTTGTGACATTTCAATGGTCTTTACTTGGAATGCGCTGACTTTTTCAAGCTGCTTGTAGATAACACCAAGGTTTTCTTTCTTAGAAACCAGTGTTGTGAACCAGAAACACTGTGTCGCTTTAGTTGCGCTTTGGTTGATCATCTTTTTAATGAAGCCAACTTCACCACCTGTGCACCACAATTCAGCTTTTTGACCACCAAAATTAAGCACTGGCGCCGCTGACTCAGATTTAGCATTAACTGCCGAAAGCTTATTACTACGACCATGAGCTTGACGCTTTTTATTTGAGTTCGTCGCAAGGTTACGCACTTTACGCTCAGATCCAGCCATCGCTTCCGCTTCTGAGCCATGGAATGGTGGATTACACATCGTGAAATCAAATACTTCTTCTTCATTGATCACATCAGTAAAGATATTATCAGCATGGTTTTGAAGGCGGATCTGAATCGCGCCCTTTAAGCTCTTATTATTGGCCGCTATAAATTTCGCTGATTTAACCGCTAATTTATCTATTTCTGAGCCAACAAACTGCCAGCCATACACACGATGGCCAATAATAGGATAAACACAGTTAGCGCCGATACCGATATCTAAACCACGAACACCTTTGCCTTGTGGTACAGCACCGCCATTAGATTGTGCTAATAGATCGGCAATGTAATGAATGTAATCAGCACGGCCAGGGATCGGTGGGCACAAAAAGCCTGCCGGTATATCCCAGTAATCGACTTGATAAAAATGCTTTAGCAGCGCTTTATTTAACGCTTTTACTGCGAGAGGATCAGAGAAATTTACGGAAAGATCACCATAAGCATTTTCACTAACATATTGTGCCAACTCAGGTGTTGATTGGGTTAGTGTCGCAAAATCATAACGCGCACGGTGTGGGTTACGTGGATGTAGGCCTTGTTTAGGCTGTGCGGCTTTCTTTTGGGTCATCTTTGCTACTCGCAGGAATCAAATACAATTGAGCGCAGCATTGTACATGCTAAATCCAGATAACCTTAGCACCTTAATAGCCAAATGCGCGAAAAACACACAATTGATACTAAAAACTCATCGTCTTAGTGTTAAAAACTCACTCCATCAACCAATAAACGACCTGTTGTAATATCTATTTTTGTTAAAGATGCACTTATACTTAAATATTAATCTATCTTATTTGGAGTGATATTATGCCAATTAACTCCCTATCATCTGTGACTTATCTGGCACGTTATTGTTGGTTATTATCTATTATCGCTATGTGGGTGTTGATGGCATCTTATTCCGTAAATGCCCATGCTGAGGCAAACATCAGCAATAAAACACTCCGCGTCGGCACTTATTCTTGCCCTCCTTTTGTGATGATTGATAATGAAAATAACTATCAAGGCTTAAGCTTTTTACTGTGGAATAATATTGCGACCAATCTTAACCTTAATTATTCAGTGCAAGTTCTACCACTCAAAGAACTACTGGATGGTGTTGCTAATGGCAGCCTTGATATTGGCTTATCGTGTATATCTATCACCCCTGAACGCGAAGAAATATTAGATTTTTCACATTCTTTTTACGAGACCAATCTAGCCATCGCAGTTAAACAAAAAAGCCATTGGCAGACGTTTAGCAGTATTATTTTCAATAAAAAACTATTGCAGATTCTAGCCATTATATTGATAACCGCAGCGACGGTTGGTGGTATTTATTATCTACTTGAGCACCGTGTTAACCGTAAACTTTATTCAATGAAATCACCGCTAGCTCGGTTAGTTGAAGGATTTATCTTAGGGCTATTATTTATCACCAAAGGCCCGTTTAATTATTATGAATTTAAAACATTAACTGGGCGAGTGCTCACAGTGTTATTGGCCGTAGTTACAACCTTATTTATAGCCAGTATCACTGCGGTTCTAGCAAGTTCATTTACTTTAGGTCTGATTAATAGTGATATAAAAAGCCCCAATGATTTAGATAATGTGCTCACTGGTGCCAAGCAATCATCGACAGCCTCAAATTTTTTAACGAACCACAGCATTAGTCATAAAACTTACCCGACCGTTGCCGCAATGCTGGTGGCTTTGAATAACGGCGAAATCAATGCACTTGTCGATGATGATGCTATTTTAAGGTATCAAATAAAAAAGGCGAAAAGCCAAGGTGATTACCAACGATTACAAGTGCTTCCATATCAATTTGAAAAACAAAATTATGGTATCGTACTGGCAGAAAATAGCCCTTATGATGAAATCATTAATCGTGAATTATTACAGTTTCGTAAAAGTAACCAATGGAAAAAGGCACTGACAGAGTATTTCAAAATAAAATAAAGGAGCCTCAAACGTGCTCCTTAAATTACAGCGTAAATAGTCGTTAACGCAATTTAAACAGCCGTCCAAGCTGACTTAACGTTGACGGATGATAAGACCAACAATGATCAAATAATTCCAGTAATTCTGGATTACCATATTTCGATAAATTGACAGCATGAAAACGGTTCTTTTGCTGTTTTAGCTTTTGTACTCGTGACTGCATCGCTTCTGGCTGACTTGGCGCAATAAAATCTGATAGCACCACCAAATCAGCATTTTTGTATTTCCCTTCAGCCATAAGATCGATTGATTGATCCAATACTGGTCCTAAATCAGTTCCACCATGAAATGAGTATGATAAAAAGTTAACCACTTCATGTAGCCCATCTTGTTTGGTTAATTCATAAGTGATTTGTTGGGTTGAGAACATGATCACAAAACAATCACGCTCTTCAACGAGTGCTATTTGCATTAACCCATATGCAAGTGCTTTGGCGCAATTTTCAGGAAAACCAGACATTGAACCAGACGCATCAATACAAACAATAAATGGTCCTTTTGGCTGATCAACCTGTTTAGTTTGACGCTGAAAAGCCTTTACCTTACGTAATTTTCGCTGTGTGCCTTGCATGCGATAATTCATTAACCGCTTATCGGCTAAGTGTTTATAGAAGATCACTTCAAGTTCAGGGTAAGCTAAAAACATTGCCTCATTGGGTAATAACTTCGTCAAATCATCACTTTCGTGGATACCAACAATATCATCAGTGACATTGTCACTAATTTCTTCCACCAGCTTCATTTGCTCGGCTTTTACACGCTCTTTATTAGGATCGTCAACGTCATTTGCCATTCGACCTAGTTTTTCAGCGATATCTTGCAGGCCATTATTCTTTTTTAAGAACGCTGCAATTTTTTTCATGACATCAACATCTGTTTTAGTCAATTTCGCTTGTGCCATATCCCACAAACGCCCCGCTTTACTAGCATCACCAGCATCCGTCACTGTCGCCATTTTTTTCATGGTTTCAATGCGCTGATAGAGATCTTGCAACAATTTGTCTTTTTGTTCTTCTACTTCAGACTCTTGAGCTTCACGCAAAGCATGAGCAAGGTAGTCATACCATTTATCACAGAAGAAACGTTGAAACATAGGATTATGCTGATTTTGTTCTTTTGCAAATAAGCTTTTAGCTTTGAAATAAAATGCCGATTGCCCTTCTAATCGCTTAACGATCTGCTCAGAATGAGCAATAAAGTATTCTTGATTCCAAGTGCAAACCTGTTGGTAAAAATTGATCTCATCACTGAATTGTTCAACAACCGTCCCTTTCGCGGTCTTCTTTAGCATTTGACCACGCCATTTCATGATTTGATTCTTCATGGCGGTTTTCACTCCAGGACTCGCTTCAGCTGCCATTAACAATTGTGGCCGTACCATAACTTCATGTACAGCCGAATCAATAACACCCGACTCTGCAAGCATCAAAGCAAAATTTAACCCTTCAGATACTGGCATAGGCATCTATCCTTACTGTCTTTTTCATTATCTATAGCAATGTTGCTTGCTATCTCAATCACTGTTGCGAAAAATATTCATCCATGTGAGTAATTCTAAAAGCACTTTTTTCAGCGACGAGTTTGATTTCTGCAACTTCTTCAACACAATCATTCAAACTTTGCTCGATCATTGCAGGAAAATCACCACTAATAAAATTATGTGGTAATGCGCCATGAAACGAAGTTCGCGCTTTAATTATATTATGTTCAGACTCCGTAATTTTCGCCATAGCCTGATCAACCTCTTGTTGCCACTGTTGCTGTTGTGAGGTCTTTAAGCCTTTATTACCAGCCACACCGACTAATACTGGTCGATTGGCAATATCTTTAATCACTAATCGATTTTCAGCATCTATTTCAAACTGCAGTCGACAAAGATGCGTATTTTTATTTACGAAGCCATAAATATCGCATTTTCCAGTACGAATTTTTTTATCAAACTCATCTCCATCAATATAAACCCAGCGGCTATCACCGAGTTCTTGTTCTGACACCGAAGTATTTTGCTGCAACATCACGAGCTTGATCATGCGTGGATTATTATTAATATTAAACCGCGTTGCTGTAGCAAAATTATATTTAAACCATTCTTTACGCATCGTACTTTCACGTGTGAAGGTTAAAGCTAGCTGAGTGCATATATCTTGATTAATGGCCTCAATCAACACTAAGGTTTGTTTGGCATCAGCGACGGCATCTTTCTGATTAAACGCATATTTGATCGCAAATTCTTGCATGATACTGACGATGACATTACGTGATTCTGGGCTGTGCCATAAACAATCTTGCAGTAATAACAAATCAAGAGGATTGATTTGCTCTCGGCCATTAAAAAATGCACTTGCTTTCAATAGCCGCACTGATTTTTTCCAACGACGATCCGAGATATACAACTCGCTCTCTGCCGCATGTTCGGTAATTTCACCTGAACGTGCTTCAATCATCGACTTTAACTGATAAATTTTTTCAAAAAGGGTGTCAGTTAAAGTGACATCTTCAATATGCTGTTGCCAGTTTTGATACTCATCATCTTTGATGGTTAATGCAGGATCTATTGAGGTTAACCCACAACCATCACCCATTAACATTGACTTAAAGTTGCTTTTTTCTTGAATCCGATTAACAAATACTCGTACTAACATACGATCATACAATGCATCTAAACCGCTATCGGCATCTGGTAGTTCATTCGATGCAGTAATCAATAGTCGCATCGGTATTGGCAAAATATCCTGACCATTTTTAAATGTACGTTCATTAACAACAGTTAATAGTGTATTAAGTATAGCTGGACCTGCTTTCCAAATTTCATCAAGAAAAACGACCTGAGCGGTTGGTAAGTAGCCATCAATTAAACGAACATATTTACCGTTGTCTTTTAGCTCTTGAATAGACAATGGACCAAATACTTCTTCAGGAGTAGAAAAACGGGTCATTAAATAATCAAAGAATTTACTATCATCAAAAGCTTGGATTAATCGCTTTGCAATTAAGCTTTTAGCAATACCTGGAGGTCCTAATAAAAATACACTTTCCCCTGCCAATGCGGCTAAGAGGCATAATTTGATCGTTTCTTCACGTTCATAAACGCCATTAGAAAGCCCACTAATCAGCTTTTGAATACGTTCTGATAAAATAGCTTTATTCGGTGCTGCTGTTGCGACTGTAAGCATATATCCAACCTTGAATTCTTTTCCTACCCTATATTGGTGTCTCGCATACTACTTGTAATACGTAAAGCCACACCAATACGTTACTGCTTTGTTACAGTTATAGCATGATTTTATATCTGATACATCTTATACACTTATTTAATAATAAGGATTAATTGAAGGTTGATAAATAAAATAGTAACAGCTCTACAAATATAGCTGACAGAAATGCAGTGAAAGCGAATAATATAATAAATCAAATAGTTGTAATTCAGTCTAAGATTATATAGCTCTTTTAAGACTCGGTTTTGGATAGATTAACGCGTTATTAAGTTCATAAAATCGTGGTTTAAGTTTCACATTAACGTCATATAAGCGTAATAACATATTTGCTTATCATTAAAATTAATGGAGTAAATAAATGCTAACCAAGGCAACTACTTTATGCGTGCTCTGCACAACACTCGCATTTAGCGCTCAAGCTAACGATACCGTCACTGTTGCCGGTTCAACCTCTGTTAGTCATGTTATGGATATTCTTGCTGAACACTATTCGGTCAAACATCCTGACACTAAAATCAATGTGCAAGGGATCAGCTCATCAGCAGGGATTGTTGCCCTGCAAACAGGTACTGCTGACATTGGTATGAGTTCACGTATTATAAATTCAACGGAGCTTGATCAAAATTATACGATCACCCCTATCGCTCATGACGGTATTGCGCTGGTGGTAAACCCAAACAATCCTGTTAATAATATTACTCGTCTAGAAGTGGATAATATTTATCATGGGGTCACTAAAAACTGGCAACAGGTGGGAGGAAAGGATAATAAAATAGCCGTTGTTAGCCGTGAAAATGCATCAGGTTCACGTTTCTCATTTGAACACTTTATGAAACTGACCAAAGATATAGACGGTTTTACGGTATCAGACATTAACCCTGAAGTTTTAGTCGTAAGCACTAATGGCATGGTAAAAAGTTTAATTGCTCGCAATCAGCAAGCCATTGGCTATTTATCTTTTGGCTCTGTTGATAGTTCAATAAAACCGTTATCTTATAATGGTGTATCTCCAAGTATTAAAAATATTCGTTCTGGTGAGTATAAAATGGCACGTCCATTTTTGATTATGTATAAGAAGCAAGGTTTATCAGCTAACGCTAAACAATTTATCCAATTTTTAAACTCTGATGACGCCAAGAAAATCATTAACGATAATGGCTATATTGCCGAACAATCTTAATCACGGTATATCTGCAAAGTGACAGCCACTCGTGATAAGTAGTACGTTTTAACAGCAAAAGTAAAAAGGCTTTTAGTCAGTAAATCTCACTAAAAGCCTAAGTTGTTTAATTATTGATTATTTAACTACCGGATAGTTATCGTTGGCGCCCCATTCTGTCCATGAGCCATCGTAAACAGTGACGTTGTCACGCCCAGCTTGCTGTGCTGCAAGTGCTAAAATACAAGCCGTTACACCAGAACCACAACTAAAGATCAACCGTTGCTGATTGTTACTTAACGCATCAAACTGTTGTTTTAATTGCTCTGTCGCGAGAAAATGACCATTGACCAATAAATTACCAAACGGTAAATTTTTGGCGTTAGGCATATGACCACTACGTATTCCTGCCCGCGGCTCTTTTACTGTAGCGAAAAAGCGAGCACTTGGACGTGCATCGATAATTTGAACCTGTTTATCATCCAGTTTTTGACACAATGTATCAGCATCAATCACCCAATTAGGCCGAAATTTAGCACAAAAATCACCGTTTTCAATTGCAACGGGCTCACCCGTTTGAGTTGCATAACCAGCTGCTAACCATGCCGGTAATCCACCATCAAGTACTGAAACGTTATCATGCCCCATTGCTTTAAACATCCACCATCCACGCGGCGCCGAAAACATGCCTTGGCTATCATAAATTACGACATGGCTAGTATTATTGACGCCTAATTTTACAACTTCAGCCGTGAATAAATCCGCTGGTGGCAACATATGCGGTAAATCAGTGTTTGGCGCCGCTATTTGGTGATTAAAATCAAAAAATTGTGCCGTTGGAATACGAACATCAATAAACTCTTGCTTAGGATCACGAGGAACATCAGGCATAAAAGCACTGGCATCCAACACCACAATTGATGCAGCTAAAACAGCATCAGATAATTGTTGATTGAGCCATGCAGCAGAAACGATATTATTAGCAGGCGATATCATGAAACAGTCCTTAGGATTAATCCGCAGTCATAATCATTAAATTAGGCCACAATACCTGCCAATTTTTGTCTTGAATACGCTGTTGATAAATGGCAGGTCTTGGGTAATGTGGATTGATGCTAACATGTAATGACCAGTTATGCTCTAACCCATAGGCTGCAGTAAAGATTAAGCTATTATCTGCTGTTAAGCGAACGCCAACACAAGTTGGAATTTCAACCCAGCGTGAAATAGCGTCGGCACTACTTTGGTAAGCTTGATGCTGATGCTTAATGTGCATTCGCGCTTGGTTTTTCACTTCCCAATTGAAATGCGGTAATTGCTGTTGTAACAATGCCGCATAATGCGCTTCCGTCGCTAATGAACAATCATCACGATCAAAATAGACCACATCAATATCATTTAAAGGCGTCATAGGTAGATCATGGAGATGATCCCAAATGGCATTACGGACAAACCCTGCAGCAATAAACCAATCCGGTAAATTAAGCTCACGTACTGCCCGTAAACATGCCATTCTAATTGAATCTCTTTCGATGACAGCTGCGGTATCAGAAACTAAATCAGTCATCGTATTTCAATTCCTTACGGTTAATAACACTACAATGGATTAACTTGCTGAATTAATACAGACATACCCACGTCAGTTAAATCATTCGTGGTTGCCATCTGCATAATTTCATCAGCACTGTAACGTCGACCATCATAAACAACCACAATGCTAGTATCACCGTTTTGTAAGAAATGAGTTTCACCATATGGCGTATAACGCGTCGCACCAATACTGATCACCGCTTGTGTTGGATACTGGCTTTGGTGTAGAAGTTGAGCAATGTTTTCTGTTGGGCCAACATCTTGCTGATGATTCATACGCTCAACAATCCAATCTAATAGTGTATTATGAAAATAACTGTAACCGACCACTGCACAATCTTCACCATAACGATGAATGTCACCATCACGGTAATGGAAACTCGCAATTCGATAATGATCTAAAATACCACCTTCAGCAAAGTGATCGATAGCAATAAGATTGTCACTGATACCTTTACTATTGATACCCCAATTTTTCTTTTCACTGATCTTTTTTGCATGAGGTTTACGAATAGAACAGTCGTTATAAGCACCAAAATAACGCGGCACTAACGCAGCGACGGTTTGGGCTACACCATCGGCATCAAGGTTATAGACCACATCACAAATCAATGCGACTTCAGGCTCAATTTGCAAATTATCGGCATCATTTGGTGGCGTAATAGTGGTTGACGATAACGGGTAAACGGCTAATTGACCACTTTCAAGATTGGGTAAATAAAAAGGGAAAATCGCTTTGGGTTGGATAGTTTCTTTCACTTCCACAGTAATAAAATCTGCTGCTTCACCTGCTTGTTCCAAGTGCCCTGCAAAATTACCTGCCACACCAAAACCAATATATTGATTAAACAAAATTTATCCCTAAATACTCATAAAAAATAGGTCGCTATAATAACCATTAATATGACGACTTTCCGTTATCGAGTTAACAATTATTGGCTGCCATCACATAACATTCTTATTTTTGATTCAAGCCTGATCACAATTTAGTCATACGGTAACTACCCTTAAAATAACAGTAGTAATAAGGGATTATCATGCCGTTACTTTATTTAAAGCGTACAATGCGTCACTTACTATTATTAGTTGTCATTGCTACTGGCTATATTTCACAACATGCTAATGCCGCGCAAGCAATTCCTAAAGCAATTAACAGTAATCCAGCCTCTCTTTACGCGCCATTATTATTGCCTTGGCAAGCTGCATTAACCTCATCAAATACAACCGATGTCTACTGCGGCGCTGTTATCATTAGTGACCACTGGCTAATAACAGCAGCTCACTGTAATAATAATTATATTCATCATGTTATAGCTGGCGTATCATCAATACCTAAATGGGGCTCTCAGCCACTCTCTGAACGCTATAAATTCAATATTACTCATCGAGTTAGCCACCCTAATTATGATGAGACCATTTTTGCTAATGATATCGCGTTAATTCGAGTTGATCGTTCATTACTCACTGTAGCAAAACCGATACTTATTACCTCACTTTCTGAGCAACAAACAGCCGATAATATTTTTGCTAATCAATGGGTAACACATCAAAACTCACAAGCAAACCTTATTGCTTCAGGTTGGGGAAAAACCAATGTAGCTTCAACATTGAGTTATCCGACACAATTACAACTTATTACATTAGCTGGTGTGCCTGATGATCTTTGTCGCGGCTTACGCACTGATAATTCAAAAATTATTTGTGCAGACTCTAACATTGATGGCTTAATTAAAGATGTTTGTAGCGGTGATTCTGGTGGTCCTTTAATTTGGCAGAATCCACAAAAAAAAGCGGATAATGATTTTGGGCTACGTGTCATTGGCATTACTAGCAATGGTGCACAGTGTCAAGATCGTCTAAATGATCCGACTCATCAATACCAACAACTTCCAGGTCAATACACACAATTAGCCCCACTGAGAGCATGGTTAGAGTCTTATATTAAACAATACGATCAGCTAACCGACTTTTCTCTTTCCATACACAATTCTGCCCCTAATTACAATCAAGATCCCTTCATTGTTGCTAACGACTACCCTCAAGATTACCAATTAGTAAAAACACACTCATCATCAGCTGGGCGTATTCCTTTAAGCACCTTAACTATACTTATAGTGATAGCTTTATTTCGAAAAAGAATAGATTATGGTAATAAATAACAGTTAACACGCTATTTTTGGATAATAAAAAATACAATATTGCTATCAAGCTTTATTACGTAATAATAGAGAAATATTGAGACTTATAATGGATATTATAAAATGGATTTCTTCCCAGTATTTCTAAAAGTAAATCATAAACACATTATCGTTATTGGTGGTGGTGAAGTTGCCTGTCGAAAAGTAGACTTATTATTAAAAGCACATGCCAATGTTACAGTGGTATCACCACAACTACATCCTCACCTGCAAACACTACTTGAACAACAGTTAATTGTGCATATTAATCAGCCTTATCAACCATCACAATTAGTCGGGGCTGATCAAGTTTGGGCAACAACAGACTCATCGACACTTAATCACCAAATTTATAATGATGCCAATGCATTAAAAATTTGGACTAATGTTGTTGATGATCCTGAATTTTGTGATTTCATTACACCTTCAATGGTCGATCGCACTCCAATCCAAGTCGCGATATCGAGTGGCGGAGCTTCTCCGGTTTTAGTGCGCTATTTACGAGAACGCTTAGAGACCTATTTACCACAAAATTTAAGCTTATTGGCAACTTTTTCAGGTAAACAACGTCAGCGTATTAAGCAGCACTTCAACACCGTCGATGAAAGACGTAAGTTTTGGGAACAATTCTTTCGCTTAACTGCTGTAGAACATGCACGTACTGATGAAGCATTAGAAGCCGCTTTTCAGCAATTATTAACCGAAAAAAGTAATCACAATAGTGGCAATGTGTATTTAATTGAAACTGGCCATGATCCTGAATTATTAAGCCTTAAAGCCCTACGCTTAATGCAACAGTCAGAACATGTGCTATACCATGATGATGTCGCAGAGGTGTTTGTAGATTTATGTCGACGAGATGCTGATCGTGAACGCTGTGATTATAACAATGTTCAAACACTGACAGATAAATTAGTGCAGCAAGGTGTTCGCGTATGTATCTTAGCCACCAAGGATAATCATCGCCCAGCAATTAAGCATTATTGCACCCATAATGAAGGTATTTTCGTGCCTATTTTAGGTTAAGTTAACCCCTATTTTAAACAATAGCTTTAAACAAAAACGCAGAACAAAAGTTCTGCGTTTTTATTATCACTATTTACGAAGCACGACGTTATTCATAATGCGGTGACATTTTTGCATGTAACCAGATGCCGGTTGTTTTCATTAAATAGCCAAAGATCACACCAACAATAAGCGACGGAATAACTAATTGCCAATTCCCTGCTGCTGCAAATGTTGCACATGAACCAATAAATGTACCAGGAATAAAGCTCAACCAACGCTTTTTAGCTTGAGCACACATCATAAATGCCACTAAAGCCGTGATAATATAGCCAACAATCTCCAAATTAATGATTGAAGATAATTTAATAATTACCATTGCCCAAAATACACCACTAAGGTTAGTTGCAATACTTAATCCTACCCCTTTGATGCCATCACGTTGTAAAGCAAAATATGTTGTACATCCTAAAAAGCCGCCCCAACTAAGCAAACCAAGAGAAACAGCAACCCAACCCCAAATACCAGAAAGAATACCTGTCGTTAAGGCGATAGCGATAAGCAAAGACATTATTGATCCCACGTCAGTTTTTTAACAATGCGTAGTCTATAGGAAGCTTCATCGCACTTAAAACGATTTAGATCACATATGGATAAATAAATTTACATTCAGTTACCTTTTTTCGCGACAAGTCTCACGTGATTATTTACTACTAATGCGGCACAAACTCAATAAAATAGAGATTAGAAATTGCGGTTACTACAAACTGTGATAATTTATTCGCTCTATTTGTTTGCCGGAGTACCTTCATGGGACCTTTAATGCTTGATGTTTCAAGCTATGAACTTGATGCAGAAGAACGTGAAATTATTCAACACCCTACAGTGGGTGGCATTATTTTCTTTGCCCGTAATTATGATAATCGCGATCAACTTCGAGCACTGATAAAAGATATTCGCCAGACAGCAAAACGCCCACTGATTATTGGTGTTGATCAAGAAGGTGGCCGCGTGCAACGTTTCAGGGAACAATTTACTATACTCCCTCCTGCACGTGCATTTGCTGAATCTGACAATGGTTTAGCATTAGCTACCACTGGCGGATGGTTAATGGCTGCTGAATTATTAGCCATGGATATTGATATTAGCTTTGCACCTGTTTTAGATTTAGGCTTTGATTGTAAAGCCATTGGTGATCGTGCTTTTTCAAATAATCCAGCTGATATTATTCGCTATGCATCAGCCTTTATTGATGGAATGACAACAGCAGGTATGGCAGCTACAGGTAAGCATTTTCCTGGTCATGGTGGTGTTATAGCAGACTCACACCTCGAAACACCTTACGATTCTCGTGATAATATCAAACAACATGATATGTCAGTGTTTAGCCATTTAATCAGTAACAATAAACTCCAAGGGATTATGCCAGCCCATGTCGTGTTTGATGCCTATGATGAGCGTCCAGCAAGTGGTTCTGAATATTGGCTAAAACAAGTACTTCGACAAGAACTCGGCTTTAATGGTGTTATCTTTTCTGATGATCTTAATATGAAAGGTGCAGATGTATTGGGCAACTATAGTGAACGCGCTATTGCTGCTCAGCAATCGGGCTGTGATATGGTGATGTTATGTAATAACCGCGAAGGCGCAGTACAAGCTCTCGATGGGTTACCCCAAACACAAGTGCCTATTCTTAATAGCTTATTAAAACAACCGACTGCTGAGTTTAAAGCATTAATAAAAACTCGCGAGTGGCAACAAGCTCAACAAACTATTTCCGTTCTAGTTGATAAGTGGCATAACAAAAACAGTTAATTTAGTTACATTTACAACAACACCTTATGCTTTGCACATAAGGTGTTGTTAAATCTTACCTTTGATCTTCTTTAAAATAACGACTAAACTGCTCAAATTTAAGCGGCTCTGAAAAATAAAAACCTTGCTGTAAATAGACACCATGTTGTAATAAGTAATCAGATTGTTGTTTTGTTTCAACACCTTCCGCAATCATCTCCATTCCCGCCTTTTTACCAAAAGCAATGATTGAATCTAATACAAATAGTTTATGATCATGTGTACCAATCATATCAACAAACATCTTATCTATTTTCAAACTTTGTAAATTTAGGTTTTGTATGTAACTAAAGCTTCCATAGCCTGTACCAGCGTCATCTAGCTTAACATTAATACCTTGTGCTTTTAAATAATCAATAACACTTGCAGCTTTATCTAAATCAGTAAAAGACATTCTTTCTGTAATTTCAAATGCAATTTGTTTCGGCAAAATAGAGGATTTAATAATTAAATCGACAACCTTTCGCATATGCTGTTTGTCTTCTAATTGTTCAGGTACTAAATTAATACTAATAATAGCCGAACTCTTTTTCCAATTTAATGAACTTAATTGTATTAATGTTTTCTCAAGTAAAACATCAGTAATATCTATAATTAATCCACTTTTTTCTGCATAGGGTATAAAGTCATCAGGTGATATTAATTCTTTTTTATTAAACCACCATCTTACTAATACTTCACAGCCATACATTCTATTATTATTTACATTTATAATAGGTTGATAGTAAGGAATAAACTCTTTGCGTGTTATTCCTTTTTCTATTAATGAATGCAATGATAACTTTCTTTTAATATAAAAATTAAGCAATAAAAAAATAATAAAACCTAATACACTACCAATAAAGAACAGCAATGGTTTCAAATCCATCGAAATAATTGATAGTAGTTTAGGATCAACATAATTACTTAACACTAAACCATTACTAAATACTTCACTTGTTATTGGTGGTAATTTTAATAAGCTCTTTGCATCATTATGTGAGTATATTTTTTTATTTGTATTATCGACTGTTGAGATCACACTCAAAATACAATTATCACAATACTTATTTCGTATAACATCTGAAATAATTGGCTCAAAATGGATAACGACTTGGCCTCGCCTACTTTTCCATATCAATGAGAGTATAGATTGCTCATTTGTACTATTAAGAGTACTCCATAATGACAGATTCTTATCCAGCCTTTTTATAAAGGCTGTCGTTGAATTAAATTCAGTTGGATTACTATCAAAACTTGAACAATGCTGATTATCATTCGTTTCAATATCAATCTTTCTAAGATAATAATTATTATACGCTAGTTTTTCTATGTACTTTTGATCACGACTTCCACAGTCAAAACTAATATTTTCAACGATTGGTTTTATAAAAGATTGGTAATCCCCTATTGTCGTAGTGTAATTATCAATTAGATCACTGGAGATTGTCTTTAATGTAGAAGATAACTGTACTCTTGCAAAGTAATGAGAAAATAACGTAAAACACATTGCCATAATAATAACAATCATAATAGCAACAGCACTCATAGTTGTAGAGTACTTCGCTATTAACTGTGTTTTAAGCCATGATTTCGCTTTATATATTAGTCTCATTATATTTATAATATTAATCTTCTATTGACATTTACTTATGATAGATAGAATGTTAACTGAAATATTTAATTTCAACAATAATAATATTCATAAGTTTCAAAGACAAACAGACGAAAATTTATTAATATATTTAATACAATGATATTTGTACATTAATAATACATAAAAGCACCCTGCGGTACTTTTATTATATCATTCTGTAATAACAACTATAACACTTAATTATATAACTAAAGTTATAAACTATCTTTTGAATAATCTACCGACTTCGAACATTTCTTTTTCTCTTTTAAGATAATATAAAATGCACCAACAATAAACGCTATAGTGAGTAAAATCTCCATAATTAACCTTTATATCTATAATAACAAATTTTAAATGAATAACTTCAGATAATAAATAATTGTAATTTGACTGTATTGCTAGCAAACTCTCTAAGAATTTACACTATTGTACTAACAATACCTCAATTAAGTTATAAAGTTGTGACAATTCGCGGTTAAAACTTATGGCAGAAGCAAAATTTTGCACAAAAAACAGACTACAACCACCGTTCTTGTGCTGTAAAGCTCACAGACAGCCACGTTTCACCCAATTCATCAGAGAGTCGATCCCATAATTGCTGACGAATATGATCTTGTCGTTTGGTTGGCCATTTGTAATCATCTTTCACCAAAATATTTATCTCTAAATCATACTGTCGCCCAATTTTCGCAAAATGGTGGGTATAATCATCAAATCCATATTCTTTAGATAATGCTTCAATAACTTGATCAACATGCCGTTGTGCGCCGTTTTGAGGAGCAACAAGCAGCACCTCTTTAAGATTTCGACGTAAAACCTTAATAGGTAAAATAGAGGCGAACAGAGCCAATGTGGTCACTAAGACAGGATCAATATAGGCGTTCCATTTACTGTAACCTAACCAATCACAAATCATCACTGAAATAAATCCAATTAAAATAGCAGCACTCAAAATACCATCAATTAACCATTCTTGAGAGTCCACTCGAACTAACTCTGAATCAACACTTGATGCTATGTGCTTTTCAATTGCATAAATACTAAAACAACTAATCGTTGATAACACGGCATAAATAAGTGCATCTTTTAGTATGATATTATGACCTCCATCAATAATGGTGAGTACACCTGTAATAAAAGCAAATATACAAGTAACTAAAATCATAATACCATTTACAACGTTAATTAACGGCTCTAAATGAGCGTAACCAAACTGAAATTGTGCATCATCGGGTTTACTGACCAAATAAGCGGTATATAAACTTAATCCTGTCATTCCCATACTGAGTAATGAAAACATACCATCAAGTAAAATTGCATTTGATCCAACATAAAATCCGTAACTGATACCAAGTATTGACACAAAAACAGTACCAGCTAGTGATAGTTTAAGTGCTGCACGTTCTTTACTAACTTTACGGTGAGCAACCATAATGTCCTCCTAAAAGACAATATCCTTATTATTTTCAAGGTTGTTTATTATTGTTACGCCGTAAATATGGTTACAATAACTAACGACGATATAGAGCCTGTTGTATTAAATATAGTATTTAATACAAATTAAGTCTCATCGTTGATAAGTATTTATAATTAAAGAAAAAAGCAAACAAATAAATTATTATTAATCAAAGTGTTAATTAAAAATCAAGATAAAATAAAAACGGTTATTTTTGACGAATTAACTCTAAGCGTTCAACATCAGTATAAAATGCCACCATTTTTACACGACTAATAGCATATTCAAAACTGCTTCTCTGACACATTATTTGTGATGAAGTAGCAATTCGATTCCGAGGTTTTCGTTCAATATGGCGGTTATATTGCTGTTCTAGTGCAGTACAATTAGCATGGCGTTGGCAAGCTTCATAACGCGCCTCTTTTAACGTCAACCAATAGGCTTCAAATTGATATAGTGCATTATGTAATTCCTTCATATTGTCTTTGGTTATCTCTCCTTCTAATGCATTTACTTGTTGTAATTGTATAGCGATAAAGTCATTAAAATAATCATGTGTTTGAGGCGATAAATAATTATCACAATGAATACCACTAGCGATACTATTATTTTTATTTAATTCTGCAACATCCGCAGATGAGCATGCCATTGTCAGCAACAATGTGCAGAGTAATGGAAATGGCTTCATATTACTCTCCAAGAATAATAAATAATAATATCATTATGGTGCATCTGTTATAGCACTGCTTTAATTCTACAAGATATCTTATAATTGAGACCTTTCAAATATAAAAAAGCCAATCATGTTTGATAACATCATTGGCTATATTTTGTTTTAAAACAGTTTTCTTTATTGTGTTTTAAAAATTTGTGCTGTTTCCAGATTGGTCATCTTACGGATTTGACGCCAAACGAAATAAAATATTCCCATCATCATCAACATCGATGGAATAGCAATAACAGGATAGCTTAATAACGTCATTCGACCCAGCTCTTCATTAAATGCTTCAGTTCCTGCGGGACTAGTGACAATAACGGTAGCAAGAATATAATTCATCACTGATGAGAAAGCGAAGGTACTTGCAAATAAATAATTAGATTGAACTAAGCAACGATCAAAAGCTTGCTGCTGATTAGATTCCATTAATTTTTGTTTAATAAGACCTAAATTTAAAATGCTATCGTTAAAAATCATTTTAGTAACAATAGGATACTTAGTAAATGTTGAACCAAGAACGACAACACCAATGATTCCTGGTATCAACGCCTCTTTGACAGCAAGCCATTGGGTATCAAGTTCTAACACACCAATGCCACCAGTAAGTAACACGCTTACGATACCAAGTATTGCAATAAAATTAAGTTTCTTGTTCTTTAGTAACTCATAGCCACCAAATGCGACCGGGAAAGCTAAAGCCACCAGCAATGCTCCTACCGAACCAAGACGATCATCACCACTCATTTTCATTAAGATGATGGATGGCACAACGACGTTAAAAATAATTTCATTTAACGGATTGGTTTTCTTTTCAGCCATAATTCCTAATAATTTCCTTTATTCATAATTATGTCACTTTGCATTTAACGCACTAACAATATCTATTAATACTCAACAATACATCCAAACTTATTGCTCACATCATAATAATTCTAGTTAAAGCTTAGAGTCTGCTATTACTCTACTTTGATTGTTTCGTTTATCAATATAACTGTAAAGCACAATATCGTTACAAACCATTAAAAGCATAGCCATCATATTGATAAAATGATGGCTAACTATAACTAAAAACTACCACTTGCAGTTAAACTTGCGATAAGTGCTAAAGTACATGCACATGCTAACATCGCCAACACTGGCTTGGTCTTTGTAATTAATGACATTAACCATAGCCCTGTTGCGCTAAGTAAGCAGCCAATACTGATCACACGCCAGATAAACGGCAATAGAATATCATGATGTGTTTGTTCAATAAGCGTTGCCATATCTAGGCTTGCGACAATCAGTACCACAACAGCGATAAAGGCACCAAAGACAGGTAAAGTAACATTTAGAGGATCAACTTTATGCTGTGCTTTGACTAGCATTGCATGTGCTAATAAACTGCCACCAAAACCAACACTAAAGATAATGGCCATTACATCACCAATATTACCGTTATTGGCACTAAAACTTAATATATTGATAATATAGGCAATACTCCATAGCAACATCACCACAACGATGCTTTTTCGAGCGCTTTCTTTACCAAGGAGACGGTTTTCACATAAGCTATAAATTAATGTTAACGCGACAAACACTAATACAAATACAACCGCACTAGGGTTTGCCACATTAATACTTGATTGCATTATCATCAATGTTGCTTCACGAACGAGTAACGAAGCAATTAATAACCAACTGATTAAAGGTAAGAGCTTCATTACACGATCATGCTGTCCAAAGCATAATTTACCCGACAGCATTACCCCACCTATAATGATGAACGCACCTATCGCAAATTGTGCCAAAACATCTGATAACACTATTGGCCAATCATTCCACTGCATTTTGACTCCTAATACAGTCTAACTCTAAGCACCATCATTGACCGAACCAATCCAATTCAAAATGCCATAACGTATTTTAATAAAAGGCTATTTTGCCTAATTGTAGGAATGAGTGCAAAAATCTTGATACAAAAACATAAATTTCGTTGTCGAAAAGTCATCCTGTGGATTAAATAGACCTATAAAGCAAAATTTAACAATATATTATCTCTAAAGGTATATTTGGGTTTATTAATTACTAATTCATATTGTTAATAAAGCGACAATTTACTTTTGTATGACATATCGATTAAAAAAGGCGATAATCATAGAAAATTTACTAATTAATCAGATAAAAGATTGACGAAGGATGATTGAAACAGGTATCTTATTTTTTATAGTGAAATAAGATTTTATACCGAGTGTTAGATCTTATTTCAAACCAATTATTCGGTACTCTATATATCATTTACGCAGTGTCGCTCTCATCTGAATGAGGCCCCACTCGACATAGAGTAAAGTCACTACTTTGTCTGCTGATTCATGTTCAGACTATAAAAATTCAAGTGAGTAATCATATGTTTGCAATTATTAACACTAACGTATTTGATGGTAACACTATCCAAGAAAACCAAGCCATCTTTATTGAAAATGATATTATTTCACGCATTGTTCCAATGTCTGCTGTTTCAGCAACTGAGTTACCAGCAGAAACATTTGATGCTAAAGGCTTATTAGCATCTGCAGGCTTTATTGATGTACAGCTAAATGGCTGCGGTGGTGTTTTACTTAATACTGCTATTAGCAAAGAAACATTAGACATCATGAATCAAGCAAACTTAAAGAGTGGTACAACACAGTTTTTACCTACTTTTATTACTAGTGATGCTGAATCAATGAATAAAGTGCTTAATATGGTTGATGCTATCGACGATCCTGCACAACAAGGTGTTCTTGGTTTACATTTAGAAGGCCCTTTTATCAGCACTGAAAAGAAAGGTGCACACCGCGAAGAGTTTATTCGTGAATTAGACGTAAAAACAGCGCAATATTTAGCTGATAATGCAGATAAAATCTGTGTACTAACTGTAGCACCTGAAAATACAGCACAAGAAGTTATCGATATTGTACGTAATGCTGGTATCACAGTGTCATTAGGCCACACAAATGCAACTTATGACCAAGTTGCAGAGAAAGAAGGCCTAACCATGGCTACTCACCTTTATAATGCAATGACACCACTTGGTTCTCGTGAACCAGGCGTTGTTGGTTACATCTTCGATAAAAAACCACATGCAGGTATCATTGTTGATGGTATCCATGCTTCTTTCCCATCAGTTCGTATCGCTCATGAAATTCTAGGTGAGCAACTATTTATGGTAACAGATGCTGTAGCGCCAGCTGGTACTGATATGACTGAGTTTGATATGGCCGGTCTACATGCTTATGTAACTGATGGTAAATGTCATTATAAAGATGGCACTATCGCAGGTTCTGCCGTTACCATGATTCAAGGCCTAAATAACTTGATTGATCATGTGGGTCTTAGCCGTGAAGAAGCACTACGTATGGCAACATTATACCCAGCAAAAGCGATCAATGTTGATAACGAATACGGCCTATTAAAAGCAGGTTATAAAGCAAACATTACTTTACTTTCAGATGATAACCAAGTTAAGCACGTTTACCAAATGGGTAAAAAAGCATTCTAATTTAGGTTAACATTCTAATATTAGACGCATTAAAAAAGGCTGCTACTCAAATGAGCGGCAGCCTTTTTAATATTCTTTCACGTTTATGTTATCAGTCTTTAAATCTTCGCGGTCATCACTGTTGAAACGACTGTTGATGACGGCTTTTTAACTGACGAAAAAACAATGGTATTACGTTTTTCTACTACAGACATCTGATATTCACGTAATTTAAAGTAAGCATAGCTCACAACAATAGAGAAGAATAAATAAGACAATGAGAACACAAACGGTGAACTGAGTACGCCAGCCTTAACCACCCACACAACACCTGTAACAGTAATCGCTAATTTCGCCATCATAGCAACAAGCAGCATCAATAGTGCAAGTTGTGGATAACGCGTTGTACGGAAAGCCAACCAATAAGCTGTTCCTATTGCGACTGCTGCAATGCCAAAACCTGCCATAAATGAATGAAAATGCTCACCTGACAGTATACCTGCTACTACGGATAACAACATAATCAACCCAAATATCATATTTATCCTCTCTTGTACTATCTACAATATGCCTAAATGTAGTCTCTGAAGGTATTTTGTCATCTAAATACCATTTTGTATATATGGAGTAAAAGATTCCACTTATGAAACAGAATATATGTTTTGTATCTATAACAGCCTAATGCATTGTTATTAAATAAGTATAGTTAACAAATCGAGTGATAAACCAGTTAATAACAACAAATCTCATTGCCTGTAAAAAACATGCTTTATAGCAATTAATCCTGAAAAGTAGCCATAATAAGCGTTTTTATATAGCCAACACCCGCTAACTATCCCGAGTAGTCACTATTTGATCGGGAATTAAGCCATTATCAAAATTTATTTTTCAAATATAAAAAAACCACTATAAGCATTATCTACTTATAGTGGTTTCAGAAACTAATGAATAACGGTGAGCATAAATATACTGACAGCAAGTACTATCGCCCCTACTGCCAACAATAATTCAAAGATATGTTTTGGCATATTACACCACTGATTCAGCTACACTGTAACTTATTGCAGTTAATAAATACCATCTGCTTTTATAATAAGTCTGAGGGAATAAGTCTTTGTTTCTATGACAATAGTATAACTATCAATACTAAATATTAGCTGAACAACATACTGCTGAATGTTGAATATGATATAGATATTCAACCAATAGATTGATGGATCTATTGCTAAATATTATGAGCCATAGTTTGTTAACGCTGTTATGTAACCGCTGCATCGACACAGTAATTTAATGCTTGTCACATTATGACTGAATAAAATTGTAATTTATATCAATAATTCAGATACTTAAAAATCTATTGTTCGTCTTATAAATAATATGCATTTACTTTTTTCACGCCACTTTTTAGGTTGTTTGGTTATTATTACAATGATTTTAATAATGGCGCAGGCTACCGCCTCACCGACAAAAGCTGTCATTAAATTATCACCAGCCCCTATAACTCAGCAAACGGTTGATCTCCCTCTTAATGAGTATCATGCATTAAAAATTTTAGCATTAGCAAACGTCAGTAGTAGTCAGGTTCCTCGTCCTTTTGACCCCCCTTCACATTTAGTCGTACTACCAACCTCTAATGATGATATCGGTATTGATATTAATAATAACAATATCAGGGATGACTATGAACGACGCTTACTCTTTCAATACCAACGCCCTGAATATGTTGCGATGGGCATATTAGCAGCTGCGCATTGGGATAGATTAGCTGCGAGTTATTATCAAGAAGATCGTATACCATCCATAACTGCGATCACCTTGATTACGAATAATATAGCGATTAATCAATGCTATTACGCATTACAGCAAATAGATAACGCGTTAGTTTCACCAATCTTTCATTACTTCAATACCGAGCACAGACTGTTAATAAAGCAACGAGCTGAAGATAAATTATTAGATATTATCGCTACATCTGCGTTTACAGTGGATTTTGAACCACAACCTTGCCAACGCTTTGTCTTATTGGCAGAGTCGATGTTACAAACAACCTTAACCGAAGATTAACTAGCACACTAATCTGACATAAATAAAACACCCTCGTTTATACGTTATGGCACCATAATGTATTACAGACCATCCACTATTCGTATGTTTCTATTACCAGTCATAAGTAAATACTATACTTATGATTTTATAGTGGTTTTTAATCGTTCGCTGTATAATGCTCAACCTAAATTATTCAGCTATCACAGTTACGGAATCCAATGAGTAAAATATCAACCTTCTTAAAAGGCATGGCAATGGGCGCAGCTGATGTTGTTCCTGGAGTGTCAGGCGGCACTATCGCCTTCATTACTGGCATTTACGATACGTTGCTTGAAAGTATTCGTCGAATCAACCCGAGCTTAATTGGGGTGATCCGCAAAGGTGGTATTAAGGCTGCCTTTGAGCACATTAATGGCACATTTTTAATCTGTCTATTTGGTGGTATTTTAACGAGTATATTTACCCTCGCTAAATTTATCACTTGGATGCTACATACTCACCCAATCCCATTGTGGTCGTTCTTCTTTGGTTTAATCATAATTTCTGTGATTCACATGTTTAAACAAGTCGAAAATTGGAATATTGGGCGCATAATTTCTGTTGCAATCGGTGTTGGCTTTGCTTACGGCATTACTGTACTTCACCCTGTGGCAATGGATCCAACACCATTAAATCTTCTTATTGCTGGTGCGATTGCGATTTGTGCAATGATTCTTCCGGGCATTTCTGGTAGTTTTATTTTACTACTACTTGGTATGTACGCACCTATTCTAGCAGCAGCAAAATCAGTTGATATCGTAACTCTGGGTACTTTTGCTATTGGTTGTGTGCTAGGTCTGTTAACATTTTCTCATGTTTTATCATGGGTATTACGTAGCTACCGTGATATTGCGCTTACTTTCCTCACGGGCTTAATGATCGGTACTTTAAGCAAAATTTGGCCTTGGAAAGAAGTTATTTCATGGCGTACAAACTCACATGGTGAGCAAGTACCACTTATTGAACATAATCTTTCACCATTAAACTATGAGCATGTTACAGGCCATCCTGCGTTATTAGGCTATGCCATCTTTGCGATGATTTTAGGCCTTGCTGTGGTATGGGGTCTTGAAAAATACGCTGAACGTAACAACGACTAATTTTCCTTTAAAACTACCTATTAAAGCAGCCTTCGTGGCTGCTTTTTTTGTTGTTTTTTACTATCAATGTAGCGACATCACAAAAATTTACTTCACGCCTACCTTTTATAGACATCTCTATTCATAATTAGCTTATCCCAACGAAATGATTAGGGAATATATAAGGATGAATAAATGAAATACCAATGGATTATTCTTGCTCTTGCTTTAGTTGCAGGACTATTTACCAGTTTCATGATGGACAGTAACGATCCTGATGTAGCTCGTGAACCTTATTATCCCATGAATTTTTTAGAATCAGGTACAGAAGCTATCGATTTATTTAACCCTGAGGATAAACGTATACGTTTAGTCTATTTTGGTTACACGCAATGTCCTGATGTATGCCCGACATCATTAGCGGTATTAGCTGCGGCTTTAAAAGCGCTTCCGCAACAACAGCGAGATCAATTATGGCCTGTTTTTATCTCACTTGATCCAAACCGTGATACCGCCATGATAAGTGCTCAATATGCAGCTCATTTTGATAATACAATTACCGGAGCAACCGGAACAGAGCAACAAATTAAAGCTTTAGCTGATACATATGGTGTACTTTATATTAAAAACACCTTAGAAAATTCAAAAATAAAATACGTTATAGATCACAACTCTTATTTTTATTTTTTAAAACCAAATGGTGATCTAATTAAAAAGCTGCCTCACTTAGCTAACCCTTCTCAATTAATTGCCACAATACCCACAATAACAGCCGAGATGACGAACAACGGAATAATAGATAACAGCCAATAACTAAATAAACATATTATACGTGACGCATATTAATACCATTTAATAATTAACAGTTGTGTTTTTCTTTACTATTAGTAATAAGTTATCAAACATTTTCACTATCGTTTTTTTGTGTGTTTTTTAACCAAATATGTTATTTATTTGAGTATTGGCAAAATTTTACATTACTCTGACTTTATCTATTACTAAAAACAAGAAATTACTTATAAGTCCTTATATTAAGCGGGTTTATGCTCCTTTCAAATTAAATATCAATGCAAAAAAATGGTTAAATATGTAGTTTTTTTATTCGAAAACGAGATATTAATCAGATTTTTTTTTGTTATCCAAAAAAATTTAATGAGCAATTATAATAAGTTATGCCATAATGAATTTGCCAACTCAAACTTTATTCAACAGTTGTAGTGGCTAAATCAATATGGAGATTATATAAAAATGAAACGTACTGTATCTATCTTAGCTGGTGTTTTACTAAGTGCTTCACTTGTAGGTTGTTCTAGCTCTGATGAAGTAAGTCAAATGCAGCAACTAACTAACAAAGTTGACACATTGTCTGAGCAAGTTAGTGCACTACAAGGTCAACAAGACCAAATCGTAGGCGCAGTAAATGACTCTCGCGCAGCATCTGACGCAGCATACCAAGAAGCAATGCGTGCTAATAAGCGTATTGATAACATTGCTGGTTCATACACTAAGTAATCTATATTTAGTCGTAAAATATCTAAAGAGATGGCTCAGGCCGTCTCTTTTTATTTATCGTTATTTACTTTTTAATGACCGCTTTAATTTAAACTCCTACTATTAAACATCTACCCTTTATATCCCAATAATACACAACGACAATTCACAATTACATCTTCGCGAGTAATACACTATTATTATAATTATTAACATTTTATGATAACGCTAAATACAAATATAAAAAAACGAGATAGTTATATCTCGTTTGTAATTAGAGTTAAAATCGAATGCTTTACTATGATTTTAAAATAACAGGCAGCCCTGATTGCTTATCTAATTCAGCATTAAGCCGTTGTGTTGCCTTAGCGTCACCTTCCACATCATCCAATAATGCTTTTGGCGCTTCTACACTTTGCTTAACACCAACTTGAGATTCATCTTTTGATAATGGCGCATGCACTTCAACTATCAACTCACCATCTGCAGCACGGGATGTTTTTACGGGTTGATTAATTATTTGAACTTGCGTACCAAGAGGAACTTGTGGGAACAACCATTCAACATCCCAAGGGTTCATACGAATACACCCCCCACTAACACGCATACCGATACCAAAGTCTTTATTGGTACCATGAATAAGGTATTCGCCATGACCATAAGCAAGTCGCATTTTATAGTCACCCAATGGGTTATCAGGGCCTGCAGGCACAACAGCAGGTAAAATGTCACCTTTTGCTGCATGCTCTTTACGAATTGATGCCGGTGGTGTCCAGGTTGGATTTTTTACTTTTTCATTAATGGTTGTCGTCATATTGGGTGTTTCACGACCCACTCGACCAATACCAATAGGAAAAACATAAACAATAGAAGCATCGTTTTTAGGGAAATAGTAAAGACGTAACTCAGCAAGATTTACCACAATACCTTTGTGGGCGACATCTGGCAGTATAACTTGAGTCGGTATTTGTAATAGCTTTCCTGGCTGAGGTAAAAATGGATCTACGCCTTTATTGGCAGCCATCATACCAAGAAAACCAACGTTATATTTATTTGCAATATCAGAAAGACTATCACCTTGTTTTACTTCGTAATATTCGGTTGTACCAACGATGTTACTACCATCGCTAGGTAGTTTATATTCAATTGCATGCGCTGCGGATGAGGCTAAACATGTGAGTGACAAAAGTAATGCGCGGTACACGACAATATCTCCGGTTAAGGTTTTACAAACATATAATCATGGATGTAAAACGCTATAATTAATTATGCACACTATAACTATATTTAATTATTACATGTGCTTTTAAGCTTTACTGCCATACTACTTGATATCATTTTAATCTACTAGCTTATCGCTAACAGTAAATCTACAATAATATAAATAGCAACATGCTAACTAACAGCATGATGACGCTATATAATTATAACCATTAATAAAAAAGAGCTGTTAAATCTTGGTAAGACCTAACAGCTCAATAACGATTATTTAATATTAAACGGTATATTGTTGTACTAAATATTTCCAATCACGACGTTGTTGGTTTAATTTCTGTTTAATCGATTCATATTGTTGCATAAATTCAAAATTCTCATAATCATTGGCCAATTTCTGTTGCTGCAAATCGATCAAGCGTTTCTTCACTTGATAATAATCAGAAATTTTACTGATCAGGGCTTCATACTCGTATTGTAATTGCAATAAACGCGCACTGTTATTTGGCAATGTTTTAAATTGATATTGCAACCGCATAAATTCCATTTTCGCGCGTGTTTTCTCAATTCTATCGGCAGAAGTAACTTTTAGATTTGTCGTCCACCCTAACCATGAGCAACTCTTGATCAGCCATTTCGTTGGATCAAACTGCCACCAGCGAATACCATTACGATAATCATTCTCAAAAATATGATGATAATTATGATACCCCTCACCAAATGTTAGCCATGCAATTACACCATTATCACGGGCTGTATTTCTGTCAGTGTAAGGTTGAGTTCCCCATTTATGCGCTAACGAGTTAATAAAAAATGTCGTATGATGGCTTAACACCAGTCGTAATACGCCAATAAACAATAATGCTCCCAAAACATTACCAAGTAGTAATCCGATAATGACAGGAATACCAATATTCATCATTGCCGCTAGTAAGAAGTAATATTTATGCTGCCAAACAACAATAGGATCATTTTGTAAATCAGAACAATTTGAATAATCGTGATAACGACTGGCTTGATAGTGTCGTAGCATCCAGCCAATATGACTGTAAAAGAATCCCATTTTAGCTGAATAGGGATCTTTAAGATTATGATCTACATGGCGATGGTGTACACGATGATCAGAACACCAATGTAGAATACTATTTTGCAACGCAAATGCGCCACCAAGGGCAAATACCAGTCGCAAAAAGCGGTTTGCTTGATAGCTTTGATGCGCCCATAAACGATGATAACCCGCAGTAATTGACATCCCGCAGTAGCAAAATGCCACGACTGTCATTGCGATAAGCGCAACATCAAGGTGATAAAAATAGAGGTAGAGTGGAACACCGATAACTGCAATGGCAAATGTCAGTGTAAATAGAGCCACGTTCAACCAAATAATTGGCGGTTTTTGCTGTTGAGGTATCATCCTTTTTCACCTTATTTCAGCGTACACATGTAAGCTAGATTATACTGAGCACTTAAGGTGATTCAACCAACCAGCAATATAAACTGTTATTACGACATCAATAATGTGATTCCAGCCGCATCAAAGCGTGTATTAACACGACGGTAATCGTTATGTAATGGTTGATAATAACTTGCTGGCATCGTCTCTTTCACCCCTGCTTTTATTAATGCATGGTGTTCATCCCGTGTCATGATGACATATTCAAGATGATCATCAATAATAGCTTTAATGCTTTCGATCGTCGCTTCATCATCGCGTACTAGTGTTTTGAAATGCCCTATAATCACTGATAATGGCATCATCATCTCTCTAACAAGCAATTTTCGTTCCTGAATATGCGCAGCAGCAACTGTTCGTTTACCCACATTAAAAATTTGTATCCAATCGGGTTTTCCTTGTTGAGTCACCAACCCATGTTGATAACAATAATAAGCCTCTAAAAATGTCCGTAAATGGCTATAACGCTCAGAATACACTTCGAGGTAAATATGCTGTAATTCAATATCGGCATTAAATTGATTCATTGCATTCATGTGAACGATTACCTTTAAAATTAAAACTTAAACCTATTTACACTGGCACAAAATACCATTTAATCTATTGTTTTATAAGTATATTAATAAAAAACAAATAAACATTATCAACGATTGAAATTTTTATCATCAACTTACGGTCTACTTTAGTAGTCGTTATTATTGATTTAAATATCGCAATAGGCACCTTATGCAAATAAAAATACGTCCTCGTTGGTCATTATCAGAAAACCAAGCGACTCCAGAATCGGTGTATCACCAACGCCGAGATATTTTGAAGAAATTAGGTATTGCCGCTGTTGGCTTGCCGCTATCAACTAATGCCCATGCTGGCTTATTTGATTTTATCTCATCGCCAGAAGAACAAGCTGTTGATCATCGTCGCCAACTTAGCGGATCACCGTCATCACTCTCTAACTCAACATTGTCGCTGACACCTGAAGATAAAATACTTCACTACAATAATTTTTACGAATTTGGTACTGATAAATCATCCCCTGCTATACGGGCAGAGAAGTTTATCACTGATCCATGGAAGGTCACTATTGATGGGATGGTAAATAAGCCATTTAGCCTTGATTACGATGACTTATTTAATCAATTTACCTTAGAAGAACGTATATATCGTCTCCGCTGTGTTGAAGCCTGGTCAATGAATATTCCATGGATCGGTTTTAGTTTACGCGACATCATTAAAAAAGCAGATCCGCAGCAACGAGCAAAATATGTTGCTTTTGAAACCCTATACGATCCTAAACAGATGCCAGGCCAAGCGTCATCACGTCTTGGCGGTGGAATAGAATACCCTTATGTAGAAGGTCTACGTATTGATGAGGCAATGCATCCACTGACAATGATCTCAGTAGGCCTATATGGCAAAACATTAGCCCCGCAAAACGGTGCACCGTTACGCTTGGTTGTGCCTTGGAAATACGGTTTCAAAAGTATTAAATCGATTGTACGAATTCACTTAACTGATCAACAACCTCCAACAACATGGAACCGTCTTGCTGCAAGTGAATATGGGTTTTATGCCAATGTTAATCCCAACGTTGATCATCCTCGCTGGAGCCAAGCAAGCGAACGCTTTATCGGTCAAGGCAATATCTTTAGTAGTCGCCGTCAACCAACACTGATGTTTAATGGTTATGCAGAAGAAGTGGCTTCACTATACCAAGGCATGGACTTAAAAAGGAACTATTAATGCTCACTCGAAATATTCAATCATACCGTCTTACGCCTACACATATTTTGATAATTAAAATCGTTATTCATACGATTTCATTATTGTTTGTTGCGCTGTTGGTTTATAACACACTTAACGGTGGCTTTGGTGCAGATCCCATCAAAGGTATTGAACATTTCACAGGCAAAGCAGGGTTAAATACGCTAATTCTGACCTTGCTATTATCACCACTGGCGAAACGATATAAGCAAGGCGGCTTAATTCGCCTCAGACGATTACTCGGGCTATACACATTCTTCTGGGTTGTATTGCACCTTGGCGCCTATCTTGCGCTCGACCTTAATTTTGATTGGGCACTATTAGGCAGTGAAATTATTCAACGTCCTTATCTTGCGATTGGTGCGGTAAGCTGGATTATTCTGTTATTGCTTGCGTTAACATCCCCAAAATCAGCACAACGCCGTTTAGGTAAATCTTGGCAAAAACTGCATAATTGGGTTTATCTTGCATTGTTATTAAGCCCAATTCATTACTATTGGTCGGTTAAATCAGGCCTTGTTGAACCTACTTTTTACCTGTTTATTTGTCTCTTTTTACTCTATTGCCGTAAACAAAAACTAACAACCTGGCTTACTAAAAAAAATATCCTATCCCCTGCTAGACCGATATCAAAAACTTCTCAGCACTAACCCTCACTCGTATTACAACAAATATACGAGCTTAATTTGTTGTAATCGATTGCTTAGGGATCGAGCATCGCAGAATTAACACTCAAATCACGTGATCTCGACACCATAAATACAGATTGTTAGATTGACTAAGCTACTGAATAAACAGACAATGCGCACAATTTTTATATCTACTTCTGCGGTTTACATGGACTTTCTCCGATGACAGTATCAACAACTCAGCCATTATCCTTACGTGATGATTCGATTTTTCGCCTTTTTTTGCGTTATACCTTACCCACTATTGCGGCGATGCTTATTACTGGCATCTATGTTGCCGTTGACGGCATGTTTGTTGGTCACTTTATAGGTGAAGATGGTCTTGCCGCTATCATACTTGGATACCCTATCGGCTCTATTTTATATGCCGTTGGTGCTATGATCGGTATGGGAGCGTCAGCACTTGTTTCGATAAAAATGGGTGAAGACAACGTTCAACAAGCTCGCCAAATTGTCGGTAATGCACTAAGTCTGTGTATTATTGCTGCCATCATTTTCTGTAGTTTCGGCTTGGTTTTTGGTAAAGACATTCTAATTTGGATCGGCGCCAAAGATCATATTTTAACCATGGCTACAGACTACCTATTTTGGTACTTCACCATGGGTAGCTTTGCTATTGTGTCAATGGCATTTTCTGCGCTACTGCGTAATGATAGTCAACCTAACCGTGTTACCTTGATTATGATTTTAGGCGGCGTACTTAATATCTTTTTAGATTGGTTATTCATTGTTGTTATTCCGTGGGGATTAACCGGAGCGGCCATTGCAACAATGTTATCGCAAGCGGTGACCTGCCTATTATGTTTACAGCATTTCTTCTCTGATAAAACCCAATTACGTATTGGCTGGGATAGCCTTAAAATTAAACTTGATACTGTGTTGCAAATCCTCAAGTTAGGTACTTCAAGTTTATTAATGTACATGTACTTGTCAGTCGTATTAATCCTTCATAACAAAGCATTTTTACTGGTTGGAAAACCGATCCATGTTGCAGCTTACAGCATTGTGAGTTACACCGAAGCCCTGTTTTATTTAGTTTTTGAAGGTATTGCCTTAGGCACTCAACCACTGGTGAGTTTTAATACTGGTGCAGGTCTTAAAGATCGAGTGAACAAGCTTCGTAATCTTGCCTTTATAACAACGTTATTAATTGCAGCGATTGGTATGATCACTTTATACAGTATTCCAGAAATCGTGGTGTATATGTTTGCAGGTGACAATCCAGTACTTCAGCCAGTAGCAATTAACGGCATGTCACTGTACTTTTGGGGACTCCCTTTTGAAGGCGTGTTACTGGTTGGTGCAACTTACTTTCAGGCGATAAATATGCCTAAAGAAGCCTCCTTTCTTACTGGCGGTAAGTTACTGTTGATCTCAATTGCCATTTTTGTGTTGGCTTATAGTGTCGGAGTTAATGGGGTGTGGCTAGCATTACCACTTTGTAGTGCTGCACTTACGTTATGGATGGTATATCGATTAAAAAAACTCGCATAAACAACCTCGATTAACAACAACCAACACCACGAAACGTAATAAAGTAAACCGATAGTCTGTATTTATAATAAAATACAGCTATCGGTTTTTTATTGCTAATCAGCTAAAGCACATATTTTACACTTCAGCAATGATAGCTTCTTTCTTTTCAACAAGATGACCTTCTGCACCATGCATCCATTGAATAAGTTTATTTGAGAATAAAAACAGAATAACCGATGAAGCCACCGCTGCAATGGCAATACCAGCAAAGATATGAAGCGCACCCGCATCACCAACATGCGAGCCTATGATTCCTGCAACATAGTTTGCCAATGCATTAAATGCAAACCACACTCCCATCAGTAACGAACACAAACGTAATGGTGCCAGTTTAGTTACCATTGATAAGCCAATCGGCGAAATACACAACTCACCTAAGGTATGGAAGAAATAGGCTCCAACTAGCCATAACATTGACGTTTTCACTGTTAAATCACCACCTTGTTGCATTGCTGCTCCCACCATAAATAGGAAGCCAATTGCGAGGAACAATAATGCAAACACAAACTTTATTGGTGAACTTGGCTCTTTAGGACCTAATTTGATCCAGAATGCCGCAATAATCGGTGCTAATGTAATAATGAAGAAAGGATTTAATGATTGGAACCAAGCTGCTGGTACTTCAAAACTGCCAATCATACGATCTGTATATTCTTGGGTGAAAATATTCATCAAACCACCAGCTTGTTCAAAACCAGCCCAAAAAACAACAACAAACAAGCCTAGGAACATAATCACTTTCATACGATCTCGTTCAACTGCTGTTAATGGCTCTTTCTTGCCTGATGCATTTTTAGCGGCATCACGTTTTGCTGCCGGCTCTGTACCAATATTACCCAATAGACGTTTAGCAAAAACTAGCTGTAAAAGTAAGCTCACTAACATACCAATACCGGATGCAGCAAAACCTGCTTTCCAACCCCAAAAACTAACGGCGGTACCAGCAATAACACCAGCAAGCAAAGAGCCGAGATTAATACCCATATAGAAAATAGTAAATGCACCATCACGACGGTTATCACCTTCAGGATAAAGATCGCCGACCATGGTCGATATATTGGCTTTAAATAAACCATTACCAATAATCATCAAACCCAAGCCACAATAAAATGCGCTTAATGCAAAAGTGCCAACAACAGAATTTGGTAGCGCAAGAATAAATTGGGCAATGGCCATACAAATACCGCCCAAAATGACACAACGACGTTGTCCTAAGAAGTTATCAGCAATCCAGCCACCAATAAGCGGGGTTAAATAAACAAGGCCAGTATATGTGGCGTATAAACTGAGGGCATCTTTGGTTGTCCAACCAAAACCGCCATTCATTGTTTTATCCGTTAAATACAATACAAGAATGGCACGCATGCCGTAATAACAAAAACGTTCCCACAACTCAGTACTAAACAACAAGAACAACCCTTTTGGATGTCCTAGAAAAGTACTCATTTCCCTACTCATAATTATTCCTTGTTTGTAACTATTTATTCATTTTTTAAATCCCCTCAAGTTATAAAGGACAACATAATATCTTTCAAGAGCATAAGTTATCGCGATATTACGTCATAGCGTTAACACCTTGAATAAACAGCAAACATAAAATAATGACAAACAAACTGAAACATTTTGTTACACTCAGTTTTTAGCGTAAAAAACTACTCATAGAGACTTAATTCGGCATTTAAAACCGGATTAAACCTTAAAAGCAGGATATTAACACTTAATTTAAAATGTTAATGACTAGACCTCATCTCATGTCAACATTTAAAGCAATATGTTCTAAAAATAGCCACCAAATGATAAAAATTACTATTCAGCATCGCTTGAAAGCAAGAAATGGCTATTAAAAAGAGATTAAACAGCATGCATATACTATTCAATTGCAGGATGTTTTTTACTGCTAAATATTTTATCACTGATAAATTTCAACTTTTAATACACAGCTTAAACTCTGCCATAAGGGCTAAAAGCAGAGTTATACGCCATCATAGTAAAAGAATGAAATATAGTTATTAACAAAATATTCAACATCAATACTTCGTTGTACTCGACAATCATATCAATGCACATTTATAACGCAGTAACACCTCTGTTTAATACTTGGATTTCGCTGCAATTAAGATTGATATTTTCACCTTATTAGATTTAACCAGCAAACAACCTATTAACACATGCACATTGCGCATTTGAAAAATGAAAAGCATTCATTTTACTCATGCCGATATTAGCCATACTATGAACTTAAGGCAAACAGGCAGCATATTACACCTAAGTTAGGTTTGATTTTGCAGCAATAAAAAAAGCCTACTTATTAATATAGAAAGTAATAATCAGCACCTCGATTCAACACTTGCAAGGTTGAATGAACCGTACTCAATCATATAGCGATCAGTTGTGACTACTGATCACTGCATTCAAATTTTTAGTTAGAGGTAAGTATTATGACAATCCCAACAACTGACATGCTTGAAGCATGGCGTGGTTTTAGTAAAGGTGAATGGCAGACTAGCGTTAATACGCGTGATTTCATTCAAACTAACTACACCCCATATGAAGGCGATGAGTCTTTCTTAGCCGATGTAACAGATGCAACAACATCATTGTGGAATGATGTAATGGAAGGCATCAAGCAAGAAAGCAGCACTCACGCACCGGTTGACTTTGACACAGACTTGCCTTCAACTGTTACCTCTCATGGTGCTGGCTATATCAACCAAGATCTTGAAAAAATTGTTGGTCTACAAACTGATAAGCCATTGAAACGTGCAATTATCGCCAATGGTGGTATTCGCATGGTGAAAAACTCATGTGAAGTTTACGGTCGTGAATTAGACCCAATGGTTGAAAAAATCTTTACTGATTACCGTAAAACACATAACAAAGCATGTTTTGACTTATACACTAAAGAAATTTTAGCTTGTCGCCGTTCTGGTATTATCACAGGTCTACCTGATGCGTATGGTCGTGGCCGTATTATTGGTGATTACCGTCGCTTAGCACTATACGGTATTGATTTCCTTAAAGCCGATAAATTAGAGCAATATAACTCGACTCAATCTTTCCTTGAACAAGGCCAAGATTTAGAAAAAACCATGCGTCTACGTGAAGAACTTGCTGATCAAGTTCAAGCACTAGAAGATATTCGCACAATGGGCCTTGCATACGGCATTGACATGTCTTTGCCTGCTAAAACAGCACAACAAGCGATTCAGTTTACTTACTTTGGTTACCTTGCTGCCGTTAAATCACAAAATGGCGCTGCAATGTCACTTGGTCGTACTTCAACATTTATTGATGTCTTTGTTGAGCGTGATATTGCTAACGGTTTAATCACCGAGCAACAAGCGCAAGAAATGATCGACCATTTCATCATGAAACTACGTATGGTGCGCTTCTTACGTACACCTGAATACGATTCACTGTTCTCTGGTGACCCTATTTGGGCAACAGAAGCAATGGCAGGTATGGGTGTTGATGGCCGTACTTTAGTTACTAAGACCACATTCCGCTACTTGCATACTTTGCATACAATGGGTCCTGCTCCTGAGCCAAATATGACTATTCTTTGGTCTGAGCAACTGCCTATTGCCTTTAAACAATATGCAGCTAAAGTATCGATTGAAACGTCATCTGTTCAGTACGAAAACGATGACTTAATGCGCCCTGATTTTGACAACGATGATTACGCTATCGCATGTTGTGTAAGCCCACAAATTGTTGGTAAGCACATGCAATTCTTTGGTGCGCGTGCCAACCTTGCTAAAGCACTGCTATATACCATCAATGGCGGTATTGATGAGAAGTCACAAGTACAAGTAGGCCCTCAGGTTGCAAAAATCACTGATGAAGTACTTGATTTTGATACTCTAATGCCTCGTTATGATGCCATGCTTGATTGGTTAGCGACTCAATATGTGACAGCACTAAACATTATCCACTACTCACATGACCGTTACAGCTATGAAGCATCACTTATGGCATTAATGGATCGCGATGTACGCCGTACTATGGCATGTGGTATTGCTGGTCTTTCTGTTGTTGCCGACTCATTAGCTGCCATCAAGTTTGCTAAAGTAACACCGATTCGTGATGAAAATGGCGTTGCTATCGACTTCAACATCGAGGGTGATTACCCTAAATTTGGTAATAATGATGCACGTGTAGATGACATTGCTTGTGATCTTGTTGAACGCTTCATGAAGAAGATTCAAACAATGCACATGTACCGTGAAGCGATTCCAACCCAGTCAATCTTAACCATCACATCTAACGTTGTGTATGGTAAGAAAACAGGTAATACACCTGATGGTCGTCGTGCTGGTATGCCATTTGGTCCTGGTGCTAACCCAATGCATGGTCGTGATGAAAACGGTGCAGTTGCATCATTAACATCTGTATCAAAGCTGCCATTTGCTTATGCGAAAGACGGTATTTCTTATACTTTCTCTATTGTTCCAAATGCATTAGGTAAAGATGAAAGTACACAAAAGCAAAACCTTGCAGCATTAATGGATGGTTACTTCCATCACGAAGCAGCAGGTACAACCGACGGCATTGAGGGTGGTCAACACCTCAATGTGAATGTTTTAAATCGTGACACATTATTAGATGCTGTTGAACACCCTGAGAAATACCCACAGCTAACCATTCGTGTTTCTGGTTATGCGGTGCGTTTTAACTCTCTGACTCGTGAACAGCAACAAGATGTCATTACACGTACATTTACTAGCAAGATATAAGCACAATAATAATCTTAACTACCAGCAAACAATAACATCCAAACAAAATGGCATGACTACCTAATTTTGTTTGTTATTTCAACGCCACTTAATCTGTCTCTTTCTCTTTGAAAGTTTTTAAGTGGCGTTTTTTATCATTTAACACGCTATTTTTGATATGGAATATACATTCAATGATTAATAACCATATCAGTTATTTTTACCGTGAGAATTATTTGAATTTTATATACTATATAAGCATATAAAATCATAATAAGAACCCAATGAGCGCTATATCCCCCAATAAAACGGCTTCATCTGCCAAAGAACCACTGTTTGCTATCAAAGTTATTCCTGCAATCTTTATTATATTACTGAGTACACTTTGTTGGCGTTATATCACCATTCCTATAGAATTAAATACCGCTGCATTTCATACTGCGATTATTTTTATTGCTACGATTGTTGCAATTGTAACTAATATATTGCCCACAGGTGCAGTTGCCGTTATCGGTGTCTCTGCCTATGCGTTACTTCATGCCGGAGGTGAAACATCTGCTAAAGCAGCTATCATGGCGGCGACCAGTAATTTTAATAACGTCCTGATTTGGCTAATTGTGATCGCATTTATGATTGCACGAGCCTTTGCTAAAACAGGATTAGGAAAACGCATAGCTCTTATTTTATTAAGTTGGTTTGGTCAGTCATCATTACGCATTGCTTATTGTTTAGGCATTGCTGATTTTCTCATCGCGCCAGCGACACCCAGTAATACTGCTCGTTCTGCAATTATCTCCCCTATTGCCGATTCACTCGCGAAAGTCATTAATAAAGATGATCGTAAGTTGGGTCAATACCTTATTTCTTCAGTAAGTGCAATGAACGATGCTTCAGCTGTAGGTTTTCAAACGGGTTTTGCCGGTAACCTTGCTTTAGTCGGTATTGCCGCTTCGGTTGCTAATATAAATATAACTTTTAGTCACTGGGCGCTGTATTTACTGATGCCAGCCGCCGTTTTACTGTTAACCATCCCTTTTATTTTATTTAAGTTTATCAATCCAGAGACCAAACATACGCCCCAAGCGCCAGCTTATGCAAAACAGGCTTTATTGCACTTAGGTCCTGTCAGTGTTGCTGAATGGAAACTCATCGCGGTCTTTATTGGATTAATTGTAATGTGGGTTGGTGGTCAATCGCTGCATTTGCATGCAACTACTGCGGCATTTATTGGCTTATCTGCTTTATTAATATTAGGCGTTTTAAACTGGGATGATGTTAAATCAGAAAAAGGAGCTTGGGATACACTAATTTGGTTTGCTGTATTGATGGGAATGGCAAGTCAACTGAAAACACTCGGGTTCACTACATGGGTCGGTCATGGCGTGTCGAATCTAATCAGCAACCACATGGGTGATGCTAGTCCAACCGTTATTTTAGTCGTGATGATGATATTTTATCTGATCACTGCCTACTTTTTTGCATCTGGTACCGCCAAGGTTGTTGCGCTTGGCCCCGTCATCATTGGTTCATTAATCGCATTAGGGGTTAATCCACTGATCTCTATTTTAGCTGTTGCAGGTATTACCAACATAGGTTGTAACCTCACCACCTATAGCCATGCACGCAATCCACTGTTAATGGGTTATCAATACCATAATGATAAACAATGGATGTCAATTGGCTTAATTATCTCTGGTGGCGGCGCAATTATCTTTATGGCAACTGGAATTATTTGGTGGTCTATTTTAGGTTTAATGTAATCGTATAAAATCATTCGATAAATCAAATCAGCCGCTACAAATACCACTTGCAGCGGCTGATTAATTTCAGCCCATCACTCTCGTCAATCAATTACACGGAGAGCAGTTTATTGCGCTGTAAAGTACGAAATTCATGCTTAGCTAAATGGCTGTCCATCGAAGCACGTAACAACTTATACAATAAAATTGAGCCGTCTATTTCCTCTTTGCGGTTAGTTAAACTTTCAATGTTTAATCCCAATGGAAGATCATATTCAACCACGGCATCTAAAATCTGATTAAGACTGTTACAACACATTTTAATTGATTCATGTAATGGGTTAGACGCATTAAGAATACGCAAACTGGTTGCTTCTGGCACACTCACTCCAAGCCACTCAATAAACTCTAATGTTTTGGCACTGCCACATGGCGAAAACGTTAATAGAATACGTTGTGGCTTTATTCCATCTTGCTTACATTCAATCGCATAACGCGTCAGAATATCAATGGTTGCTTGAGTGTCGTAAATCGCTTGAGAAATAAAGAAATTACAACCTTGCTGATATTTTTCTATTAAACGAGCATGTTCATTGCCTTTTTTAGCATGGCGTTCTGCAATCATTATACCGCCAGTAAAAAAGTTATTATTATTTTCAGCCAAGGTTTGATAAGCGGCAGATAACGGTAACGATACCTCATTTTTAGCCGATGGACTGCCCACCAGCACAATGTCACGCACTTGGTACTCATGCCAAGCTTCATTTAACCACTCATCAAACGCATCCGTTTCTGATTGAACAACGCTTTTATAAGTAATAACAGGTCGGCCGGTTTTCTTATTTAGTAATGAGGAGTAATAGCGTGGATCATGCGTTGATTTAAATGGGAATGGGCGTGGTTTTTGAGTACGCGAAACTTCATCTTGAATGTCGTAAACAATCAAACCATCAATCGCAAGATCTTTAATACGATTCACTAGACGATCTGCAATCCCCTCAACTTCCTCTAAAGGAGTACTCGTCTTAGGTGGTGTTGTTCCAATAAAATACACGCCACGAGTAATATCATTATAGCGTACCCGTAGTTCTGATTCTGTTTGTGTTGTTTGATCTACATTTTCCATTAATAATCACTTCCATGTGTTGTAGTAGACGGTAAGCAAAGCCTTTATTGATACGCCGCCGACTATGACAAATACTGCTTAACAGTTGCTAAATAACACCGACAACCGCTACATCCTTGGGTTAGAACGATAACAACGTTCAATCAAATATTAATTACAGTGGCAGCAAATTAGCTACTTTTTTATAAAATATTATTTACTTGTACCTAATCAGCACGCAGAAATCAAAATATATTAGTTATATTTTCAATAATATAGTCTTTTCCGCTACCTTAATTGAACCATGCGCAATACGCTATTTTTAACTTGTTTCATTGCGATAACAATACCTTTACGTTATATTCCACGGCCATTTCAATAAAGCAGGCTATAAACAATGAAAACTGTTACTCTTTTGATCATCACAAGTCTATTAACCACAGGTTGTGTTACTCGAAAGATCCACGTGTTACCTGAAGCTGAAAAGATCACTGTGCTATCACCTGCTCTAGCGAAACAAGAACATTGCCAAATCATTGCAACCCACACGATCAAAGATGCTCACCCCAATAATGTTGATCGCGAGCTGAAAAATACCACCTTTATTAAAGGCGGTAATCATTACGCTATTGTTAACGTACTCGATACGCGTCGCTCTCGTCCAAGTAGCGTCGTTGCCGAAATATATAACTGCACCAATACCACTGCGGTAAATAACAATCATACTATTCTGCCAGGCGCTGAAATTGTACTTCCACTACGTATTAGTGAAACAGAAGCAAACGCATGTCGCTTACTCAATACCGAGGTCGTAAAAAGCACTAATCCGAATAACCTCCAGACACAAATAGCCAACCAAACTTATATGCTTGGTGGTAACCGTTTTCATATAACTCAAGTAATTGAAATGAAGAAGCATCTGCCGTCGTCTGTTGTGATTGATGCTTATCGTTGTAAAACAACAACCATTGCTAATTAGCTATATAACTAAACGGTGAATGTGGCATATATGCCGATAAAAATGTAATTTATAACAAAAATAGTTGCTGGATAGCGATCCCGTTAGCAAAAATATAATGTATACTAGCGGCAACTCAATACCTATTCATCGTAAACACTACGATTTAGTGTATTGCGAGTGTAAATACAAAGGTAATGACATGAATTTAAACCAAGAGCTTCAAAATCTTAATAACCGTATGGACAAGTGCCAGCGTAAACTTGCTGCTGCTATTCAACGTGATGATAAAGTGATCATCAAGCAGTTTAAAGATGAGCTTCTTAGCCTAAACAAAAAAGTGCAAAACGTTAAACACCGTAAGTCAGCAGAAGTGAGTGGCAAAAGTAAAGATGTTAAATCTCTTGCTTTTAATCGCGTGTTAACTAAAGCAGAACAAGCAGATATGGGTAAACTGAAAAAATCAGTTAAAGACCTTGTCGTTGTACACCCAATGACAGCATTAGGCCGTAGCATGGGCATTAAAGCCGTTACTGGCTACGCACCAAAAGCATTCTAATTGTTGTTTAGTTATATTATTGACTAAACAAATATGACCGAAAGGCATAAAAAGATCGTCTCATGGCGATCTTTTTTTATGCAAAAAAACACAAAACCTCATATTTAGCGCTCATTGGTGCTAAATATGAGGTAAAATCTATTCTTTAACCGCTAGTTGGACTTACCAATGGAAAAATTAATGCCGTATATGGCAAAATTCGCGTTTGGCTTATCAATGCTGATGTTTGCCGTTGGTGGCGTTTTAGCATTATTTGCATTGTATAACCACGCTTGATTACAACCGTAACCCGCCATCAATTTCAAGTACCCTGCCGGTGAAATAATCATTTTCAATAATGTATCTCACCGAATGGGCAATCTCAGTTGGTTCGCCTAAACGTGCGAGTGGTACCATCGATAGCATTTGCTCAAGCTTGTCATCATTAATTTGCATCGCCATTGGCGTATCAATCAGGCCCGGTGCAATAGCAGCTACACGAATGCCATACTGACCTAACTCTCTCGCCCAGCCAACCGCCATCGTGGTTACCGCCGCTTTAGAAGCAGCATAGTTTGTTTGACCAATATTTCCGGCGCGAGCAGCACTTGAAATATTAATAATAACGCCTTTAGTTTCATTCTCAATCATCCATTTAGCCGCTTCTCTACCGCATAAGAATGTACCAGTGACATTAACATCCATCACGGTTTGGAACTGCTCTAAAGACATTTTGCTGATACCTGTTGGGCTCTTTTGTACCAATAAGCCATCATCAAGGATCCCTGCATTATTAATCAGTACATCAATGTGATCAAAGTCCTCAATAATATTCAAAAAAGCCTGTTCAACTTCAGCTTCATTGGTAACATCAGCCTCATAGATATGTGCCATACTGTTTAGCATATGGCATTGATCTTGTGTTTTACGTAATCCTGCCGTATTTACATCAATTAAAGCAAGTTGTGCTCCCATCTGCGCAAGCGTCACCGCCATCATTTGGCCTAGCCCTTGACCGGCTCCTGTAATGACAACAACACTATTATCAATGTTCACGTTAATTTGCTCCTAAACCTGTTTATAAAATATTCTAAAGACACTGATTAACATTACTAACGACAAAAACAGAGAAAACACAACACCGTTTATTTCTGGTTATAATTAGACTAAATCAGCTAATGGATTTTGTTGCTGGTGCCATAAAGGTGTAAATAAACAATCCACCAGACGTGTATCTACGTCCGAAAGCGTTTTATATAACCATTTTGGCTGATTATCTTTATCAATAAGTCGTGCTCTAACACCCTCTTGAAACTCTCCTATCAAACCGCATCGAACAGACAGTGATAACTCCATTAAGAAGCAATCAGCCAAACTTGCTTGTTGATAGTGCTGCATTTGATGGAAACAAATATGGGCGGATAATGGGCTGCCTTCATTCAAAGTTTGCTTTGCATTTTCAAGCCAAGTTCCCATACCTGAAATAGCCTTAATTTGCTCATAAACAATATCAAGTGTTGGCGCAACACAGGCTGCCTGAATTTGAGCAAAATACGGGATCATTTCACTTGGTGGACGTTGTTTTTCTGAATCCGTTGCTATTGCAGTCAAAATTTCAGTAACAACAGTGCCAACACGCTCTTGTGCAATATTCTGCCAAGGATAATGTTTTAGCTGCTTAATTAAACGTTCACGATCTTTATCCACAATAAGATGATCTGCCATCGCAAGATCTAACGCATCACTGGCATTAACATCGGCTCCTGTTAGACCAAGAAATAAACCAATACCAGATGGCAATTGATTTAAAAACCATGTCGCACCAACATCAGGATAAAGACCAATCTTTATTTCTGGCATCGCAAGTGAAGCTGAAGGTGTCACAACTCGATGACTCGCTCCAATAAATAATCCTAGTCCGCCTCCCATAATTAAGCCATTTCCCCAAGCAATAATAGGCTTAGGATAATGATGAATTAAATAATCACAGCTATATTCAAGTGTAAAATAATCAATTAAAAATGGCTTAGCTAAATAACTTTGTTCATTATTAGTACGCTGAATATAATCATCCGTTGTCGCAGCAATACTCTGATTAACCGCCGTTACAGCAGGGTCATTTTCTAATGCATAATAAAGCGCGCGAATATCAGCACCACAACAAAATGCCTTTTCACCAGCGGCTTGAATAATGACACTCACTATATTTTCATCATGTTGCCAATGTAATAACTGCTGCTGAATCGTTTTTAGCATCGTCAAGGTTAACGCATTGAGTGACGATGTATTATCTAACTCCAATACACCGATTGCATGCCCACTACCACAACGAATTTCAAGTATATTTACTGTTCCAGTCATCCATAAACCTCTCAATAAGAATCCATTTACTTAGCAATAATATGCTCTTTATAGCCTCTCGCTTACTGATTGTTAATAAAAAGTGTTGAAAACAGAGTTTCCAGTTTTATAACAATGACATTTATTACTAACATATCGCTTCTATAAAGCTATCATGAGACACATTAACTATCACCACCATGCTGAAGACGAACCTCTGCCTCAAGTTCTGTTACCGCCTCCCATAACGATTTCTCTCGTATCCGTTGGCGCTCTAAATTAGTATTAATGCCATCAATAACATTTTGTTCCATCGGACCTAAATAATTATCTGCAGTATCGGCAATAATAACGCGGAATTCTTCCATCGTAGGTAAACGATTATTTGACTCTTCAAAATCATCAAAGATAGCATTCACTTTTCCCGACATTTCTTGTTTGATCTTTTTAAATTCTGAATTATCCATTTTACCCTCCAACAAATTCACAATAATGATAGTCAACAATGATGTTCAAAAAGCGATTGTTCTGTCTTATTTATTGTATTAACCTCTCAAAAATAAACTATAAATATAAAATATTATTCTTATCAATTAACACAATAAATATAACCATATTCATCTACACTGTAGCTAATAATCATTAATTTATTAATCAGTATAGTTGTCATACATGATATAAAAATTAAATTTTAGCGACAAAAGTAAGGATATAAGACTGCATTGAATACTTTTAATAACATTATTATCTATTACCTTTCTTTGCCATTATGCTTTTGCTATACGGCGACTATTGATGCGGCAACAATACCCCCAAAAAGTGACACTGTAACCAACAAGTCATCGCATAACCTACCCGTTAACAATGATAATGCTGACAATAACTCACAAACGATGCAGCAATGGATAGATAGTTCTCAACAATCTATTTGTGACTCAGTACATGATATTGGAAAGTATATCGATCACAGTCTAACCAAAGCAGATGATAAAGCGAATCTGACTAACCGCAGCTATCTTCGAATTCGCCACCGTTCAGTCTATTCCCACCGAGGAAAACTAGAAAATGACTTCAAGATCTACTTTAAACTCGATTTACCGCATGTTAAACGTGATTGGAAAGTGATCATCGATTCAGAACCGAGTGATTATGACAGCCTTGAAAGTAAGCAACGCGGGATTGCATCTGGTAGTAAAACTCAAACAGGCAATACTATTGGCGGATTTAGGTTACAATATGCACGGTTTGGCAACTGGACATCGGATTTTGATATTGGTGTTAAAATAAAACTCCCGCTTGATCCTTTTACCAAAGCGCGCCTTTCTCGCGTTGATAGCATTAGTCAAAATTGGACCACCCAATTTGACCAAGAAGTCTTCTATTATCATTCAAAAGGGCTTGGCACACTTACTCAAATGAGTGGCTTTTATGCTCTAACGCCTAATCAAAAAAACATTTTTAGAACCACAACCAGTGCACAATATTTACAACAAGATGATAAATGGGAACTGGTACAACAATTCAATATTTATCAACGTACAACCGATAAGGATTTGTTTGAATATTCAATGGGGATAAGTGCAGATACCGATGAAATAAAAGAAGTGACTAACTATTGGGTTTCTGCAGAATGGAAACGTCGAGTATATAAAAACTGGCTATATCTTGCTGCTCGACCACAGCTTGAATTTCCACGTGATTACAATTATCACGCGAATCTTGGCATTATGCTTGAACTTGAAATGTTCTTCTCTAAAAACCGTAAAATTGATGAATTAGGCCGTTATATTCCAAAACCTGTCAAACAGCGGACCCAAACTCATCAATAGTACAAAATATTCTCAAACATAACGTTTAAGCAAAGCGATGACTTAGTGGCACAATCATTGCCACTTAGGTTACTTTTGTTGATGTGAAATTGGCATTGTATCGTTGATTTTTACTGGCCCTAAGCCAACAACACAATGTTTATAGCCTTGCTTCCAACCTTCAACATACCGCATTTTCTCAACCCCTCTCATGTCATCAAGGATCATTTTTGACGGTTGCCATTGATTATTCAAAGCATCTTTACAACCATCATCATAACCATGCTGAATAAATTGTTCAGTGAGCGTTAGTGGCTTGGTGGTTTGAACTGATGTTGTTTTTGGTGTTGGTGTTGTAGAAGACGTCGAAGTTAAAGCTGCAGTACTACAACCCGATAAAAGTGCAACCACACCAACCATCATTAATGAATAACGCATACCTTTCCTTAAAGAAAAATTTCTATTATTAAGGCTAAGCATACTCTTATATCGCTTAATGGAATATTAATATTGGTTGCGACACGCTGCCACAACCAATTTGACTCGTATCAAGCGAGCTTTACGCGGTTTTTACTTTGTCGACAATAAGGTTATTTACCCACATCACCACAAATAAAACTATCAATGTGCCGATAAACGTTGTCACTCCGTACTGCAAAGACAGCGTACTAAGATCGGTCAAGGTTGATGAAATCAACGCACCTGAAGCAAACTCTGATAACACAATCATGTTAATCACACTTAAACCAGAAAATAAGCTCAGCATGCACAATGTCATCATTGATTGTCTTTTAATGGTAAATAGCTTGTTGCTACGGCTACCTTCATACAGCAGTTTTTGTCCTAAAGAATACGATACAAACAATAATAAGGTGCTGTATCCAAGCGAAAACATAAAAATAGAAATCGAATACAAGGTTTTACTTGAGCCTAATAAAAAAATAAATTTTGCCGCTTCTAAGGCACTGAAAAAAACAATTGCCGCGAGAGTGTAAAATACGCCTCCACGAATAAGTCGATCTTTGTTCATTGTAATAACCCTACCCAAACATCACTATAAGACAGGTTGACTAGATGCGTTAATTTGGTCTAACCACCCTCGCCTCATTACCGTTACAAAAAAGCGCCGAATCATCAGCGCCTTATTAAACATTATCATAATCTTATCGATTAAGTGCGGTATAACACTTTGATAATATGGTAACCGAATTTAGTCTTAACTGGACCGATTGGCTCTAGCACTTTACCGCTAAATACTGCTTTATCAAACGCTGGCACCATTGCGCCTTTTTTAAATTCACCTAAATCACCACCTCTTTTACCTGATGGGCAAGTTGAATACTTTTTAGCAAGCGTCTGAAATTTAGCACCTTTTTTAAGCTGCGCAAGAATATCGTCTGCTTGTTCTTTATGTTTTACTAAAATATGGAGTGCTGCTGCTGTTGAAGCCATGCTAATCAACCTATTATCGCTATACTATGAAGGTTTAACTTATGCGGGGATTATCGCATTAGTTATTATAAAACGCTAATGGCGAGCGTTATATTGTAACTGTCGCTGAAAGCATAACGTGCCCTAACGACCTCATTATAATCAATCAGTTAATAGCCTCGTGAAAACATAAAGTGACAAACACAGGACAGCCATATTTTCATAAAGACTATCCGTAAACTATTCAGCTCGTGTTAGAGCATTAAAGAAGCCAGCGAAAATAGCTCTACAACGCGCGGATGGTAGATTCCCTATCGCCCTCGCGGGCATTCACTGTAGGGAATGACGGAGTTTGGAACACGGGCATGTGCCGAAACATAGCAAAACATGGGACAGCCATATTTTTATGATGACTATCCGTAAACTATTCAGCCCGTGTTTGAGCATTAAAGAAGCCAGCGAAAATAGCTCTACAACGCGTGGATGGTAGATTCCCTATCGCCCTCGCGGGCATTCACTGTAGGGAATGACGGAATTTGGACACGGGCATGTGTTGTAGGAAGATACAGAGTGTATACTCAGGCATGCGCTGTAAGAAATGACGGAGTGTAGACTCGGGCATGTGCAGTGGCTTAATCAACTTTACTATTGCTAACTTAACGTGTAATAAAACGACTAAACTTAGACTAGGCATCTTAAAAAGACACTTTTATGCTTTCAGCGACAGTAACTTTAAAAAGCTGAAAAAATTTAAAGGCTTACAAAATAAATAATCTATCTATAATAGGGCTATTCATTTTCCATTCATGGCTACTTAGTTACAGTTATAAATATGAAAAAACATTACAAATATTTATATCTTATTGGATTTATCAGCTTCTTTAGTTATCAGGTGATTGCCGCGCCGACGACGGATGTTGATGAACATCATGATAATGTTATGGATGCTGTCGCCCAAGGACTGATTCAACCTTTTTCAGCACTGCAACATCGTGTCCACCAGCAGCTATTAGCCCGTATTATTCGTGTTGAATTAGATAAAGATGATAATGAATGGATCTACGAATTAAAGCTTATTGATGCTAACAATAATATTATTAAAGTCGAGTATGAAGCCCGTACTCTTAAAATGATAGAAATAAAAGGACGCCACCTTGAAAGTGTCCTTAAGGTTCCAAAATGAAAATTTTAGTCGTTGAAGATGATGTAACATTAGGTGAGCAAATTGTCACCGGTTTAGAGCAAAATGGTTGGGTTGCAGAGCACTCTGCCGATGGTATTGATGCACTTTATCGTGCAACATCTGAACCATGGGATGCAATAGTGCTTGATTTAGGCCTACCTAAACTTGATGGTATCACGGTTTTAAAAGGCATTCGTGAAGAGAACGTTAATTGCCCGGTAGTGATCCTCAGCGCACGTAATGAGCTTACTCAACGTGTTGATGGTTTAAATGCTGGTGCCGATGATTACCTCACTAAACCGTTTCAAATGGTTGAATTAATTGCGCGTGTCCGTGCCCAGTTACGTCGTGCAACAGGCAATGTTTCACCTATAATTCAAGCTGGAGAGTTGAGTTTAGACACGCGTACTTCAAAAGTAACTTGGCAAGATCAAGTGATCGATTTAACCGCTCTTGAATTTAAAGTATTGTCATATTTAATGCACAATACCGACAAAGTTATCTCTCGAACTGAGTTAGTTGAACATATTTATAAGCAAGATTTCGATCGCGATTCTAATACTATTGAAGTGTTTATTGGTCGTATTCGCCGCAAAATTGGTAATGATGTAATCAAGACAGTACGTGGTCTTGGATATCGTATCAATGCTAACTAATCCAATAAAAAATCGCCGACCAAGTATTCGTAACCGACTGCTGATTGCTGCAGCAGTTTGGTTATTGGCGATTACATTATCCGCCGGTTACCTTGTTCCCTCTTTTATTAAAACCTACTTAATTGAACAAGAAAAATCACAGCTATACCTCTACATGGATCAAATTACCGCACAGGTAGATATTGATAAACACGGTCAATTATTTGTTGATGGCCGCCTATCAAACCCACGCTTTAATTTTCCATACAGTGGTTTATATTGGTCATTAAAACTCAATAAACAAGTTTTACGATCACGCTCATTATGGGATACCACCATCAGAGGCAATGATAAGAAAGGCTTTGAAGGCCCTAACAATCAATCACTTATTGTTGTAAAGCGTAAGTTTAGTTTGCCTGACAGTGATTACCCTATCGAATTATCAGTGGCGGTTAATCAAGACAAACTATTAAAAACACTACAGCAATTAACTCATGGTTTGTGGGTGATTCTGACCATTATGGCAATTGGCATTTTAGCATTAACAACATTGCAAGTGAGTTGGTCGTTATGGCCATTACGTAAACTGCGTAAAAACCTCATTGAAGTACGTGAAGGTCATTCAACCGAGCTTACAGGCCTTTATCCGGTTGAGATCCAGCCCGTTATTGATGATCTAAACGCACTGCTTTTTCATTATCAAGAGTTGTTATTACGGGCGAGAAACCACTCGGGGAATTTATCCCATGCGTTAAAAACACCGATTGCGATCCTAAATAATGAAGTGTCGTTATTAGATCCAACAACGCAAGCTAAACTGGCACCTGCATTGCAACAGTTGCAGCAACATATTGACTATCATTTAGGTCGTGCACGCATGGCTGGCGCGATGAATATTCTTGCGACCAAAACGGCACTGTCACACCGTATTGATGCAATCTCATTGGCGATGGATAAAGTCTATGCCCATCGTGGCGTGGTGCTGGTGAATGAACTTGATAGTGATGTGGTAATTGCGGTTGAAAAAAGCGATTTAGACGAAATGATCGGTAACTTGATTGAAAATAGCTATAAATGGGCCAATAGTCTCATTCGCGTTTATCAAGAACCCATTGTTGATGGTCATATTGTGCTAGTCATTGAAGATGATGGCCCCGGTATCGCCACTGAAAAGTGCAAGCAAGTACTAAAACGTGGGGTTCGGTTAGATGAAAATACGCCAGGTACTGGACTTGGGCTCAATATTGTTAATGAACTAGCGCATAGTTATCGCGGTGATTTAGTCTTAACTCACAGTACGCTAGGTGGCTTAAAAGCAATGCTTTATCTACCTATTCCGCGAAACTAAGATCTGAAACATAACCACAAATGAAAGCCCTACAAGAACAACACTTGTAGGGCTTAATTCGATAACATCAACATATTATTTTCCTAGAATCTACAACGCACGCATCAGAATCTCAAACTCTTCTTGTGCTGATTCAATTAACGCTTCAAGTTCTTTAGCATCCTTATTTGTGAGGTCTAATTGCCAACAGACTTGCTCTTGTTCACGACATACTAATAATGTTTTCATGCCTGCTTTGTTAAACCACAATTGTGAAAATTCTGCCTCACATAAAGAATCATCATCAGCAATAATAACTTCTAACTTCCCTGTAGGGATCACTCTTACACAAGCATTACCTTGTTGATTACCACATAACGTAAAATTTCGTTGTTCCACTAACATCATAGTTCTCTCCCTGTTTCTTATAAAGTCGAGTGTTGTGCACCCAGCCACATCCCTTTAATAAGTGTAGGTTCATATATTGATGTTAGAGGACTTTTTATGATTATTAATCACTCTCTTAATACATTCAATTGCTTATTCATGCACATTTACCGTAATAAAAAGTCAAGAGAACTATAGATCATTTAAATCACAGAATGATATATTAAAAATATTATGGAAAGCCAAACAGGAAGATAACAATAAATGATAGATTTTCGCTCAGATACAGTAACCCGCCCATCAGAAAAAATGCGTCAATTAATCGCCTCTGCTGTCGTTGGTGATGATGTTTATGGTGATGACGCAACAGTTAATGATCTTGAACAGTGGGCAGCTGAACGACATGGCTTTGAGGCAGCTATTTATTGTAGTTCAGGAACGCAAGCTAACTTACTTGCACTGATGGCACATTGTGAACGTGGCGATGAATACCTTTGTGGCCAACAAGCACACAACTATAAATTTGAAGGTGGCGGTGCAGCAATATTAGGTTCAATCCAACCTCAACCTTTAGAAAATGATCCTGACGGTAGCATTCCATTTGCGAAACTCAGCGCCGCAATTAAGCCACTCGATCCTCACTTTGCACGTACTAAGCTACTTAGCCTTGAAAATACCATTAACGGAAAAGTGCTACCGCTTACATATATTCAACAAGCCCGTGAGTTTGTTGATCAACACGGCTTGCAACTGCACCTTGATGGCGCACGTGTTTATAATGCTGCAGTAGCAATGAATGTTGATATTACTGACATCGTTAAATACTTCGATTCATTTACGATCTGTTTATCAAAAGGGTTAGGCGCACCTATTGGCTCTTTATTATTAGGCGATAAAACCTTAATTGCTAAAGCCCGTCGCTGGCGTAAAGTGCTCGGTGGTGGTATGCGTCAAGCTGGCATTATTGCAGCTGCAGGTAAACTTGCATTAACAGAAAATGTTGAACGTCTTGCTGATGATCATCGCAATGCGCGTTATTTAGCAGAACAACTAAACACTGTTGAAGGCTTTAGTGTAAACCTTGATCATATTCAAACCAATATGGCATTTGCCAAAGTAGATCAGCATATCGATCAAGCTCAATTAATCGATACCTTAAAGCAACAAGGTATTTTAATTAGTGGCGGTAATCCAATGCGTTTCGTTACTCACCTTGATGTTACAACAAACGATATTGATACTTTTATCGCCGCATTAAAAAGTGTTTTATAAACATAAATAACTGATCCACACTCACTGACTAGCCCATATCACTCACCCGTGACTATGGGCTTTTATGACAAATATTGATATTCATCACAACCTGATAATCTACTTCTAATTCTGTTCCCCAAATAGAACATATCAACTACGCTTATAAATAAAGGTAATAAAAAAACAAACTTTTCTACAATATTAGTGTAACCATAACCAGCCAAGGACGATGATATGGATAATATACAAGTATGGCTAACCACAATTAAAGCATGGTATAGCGAAGACAATCCTAATAATATTCCCCCGCTTATCGCTATTATTACCACGACACCAGCAGCGCTATTTACAACGCCTGAGCACAACAACATTGGCGATCATCAACAAGAAGAAGCCCTTGCATATTGGCTTGATGGTTGCCAAAAAATCTGTCAGTTTTATCACCATCAACAACCACAGCTTGCCTTTACTTATATTCAACTCCCCTATGCAAAATTACAGGCTTTAGTCTGCGATCCACAACAGAGTGCCACCACTAAACGCTGGGGATTAAAAAAACTCGATACGGTTATTGTTACATTACTTGAATTTTGCCAAAGCCAACCACAACCACAGTGGCAACAACAAAGCCAAGATTTAATTGATTTACATGTCACCTTTATGGCAGCTCAGCAACATTTAAATCTTAGGTATTAAGCTGCAACGGTTAGGTATGTTGAGGTTTGCTCCACACCGATTTAAAATCAAACCAACCGAGTAAGTTCGATTCCATCCCTTGTAGCTGGACACTATCATCGACACCTAGCCAGTTATGAAACAAAGGGATCGTTTGTCCGGTTTGCGACAACGTTTGGCCAATAATATCACTGGGAAATGCCCTTTTAGGCGTTGAACGCCACTCACTGATCACCTGCTGCAACCGCTTAAACTCATTGGTAGGCATAACACGTTGAATATGATCAAAATTATGTAACCATGACAAAATCGCATCACTACGATTACTACCAAGGCTCATACCATTTAACCAAATATCAATTTTTTCGACCTGCTTACCAAGAATAATGTCTTCATAGCTTAGCTCTATAACTTTTAATCTTATACCATCTTTGGCTAATATTTTTTCTATTAAATCAGCAATGTAAGGATAAATAGGATGCTCTTGCTGATAAGCCAATGTCACAAGCCTTTTATTTGGAATAGCTACAGGCTCTGGCAATTGCTGCGTGTGGATCCAACCTGGCAATAAGCCATAAGCATTAAATAATTTAAAATCGCCGACTTGCGTTAAATCCATCTCACGCATCACATTAAGGCTATACAAACGCGACTGAAAATAATTCAACCAATCCGGCTGTTGTGCCAAACCTGATATACGATTTAATAATAAAAAAGTGCAGCCTTGATCCATCGATAGCCGTGATGAAATATGAACATTGTGCTCTAATGTATCGCTGCTTGTCGGCTGTAAATAGCAGGCGGCGAAGCTATTTAGAATCCACACTTCTACCACATCAGTTAACGCTCTAAAACCAAAATATTGCTCAAAGGCTTCTAATTTAAAGCGCTGTTTATCGTTAACGACCACTTTATAAGGCCCGGTACCAATAGGAAATGTCTCGTAATCAGGCAATGATGCATGGTTAGCAGGCTGGATCATGGCGTTTGTATTGGCGAGCAAATCAGGAAAGTGATAATCGTCTTGCGATAAATGAAAATCAATAATATTGCTAAATGGCGAAGTAACCTCATCAATATGAGCAAACAATGACAATTGCTTCACCTTAGAAAAAGTCGCAAAAATATCGTGGCTATCTAACAAGCGTCCATCATGAAAACGAATTGCAGGTCGAAGATAGAATCGCCAATGACGTGGTGTAATGGCCTCCCATGTGTGAGCTATATCACCAACAACAGTTTCTTCTTCCCCTTTTTCCTCATTTAGCTGTGTTAAACCACTAAAAATTTGTCTGACTAGATGTTGCTCTGAACGACGTAATGGCTTTAATGGTGTGATATTTTCAAAGCTTCGATAATAAGGTAAACGGACAATTTGCTTGCCTTGATGATGAGAAATACCGAGCTGTTCTTGAATTAATTGCACCAATTTTTCAGCATTATGATCTAACGTGACTAAGGCCGGTTCCAATTTACCTTCTGCCACTAATTTCCGTGCATAATTAAGCTGTAACTCGCTGTCTGTATTATTAAAAATAAGTCGAGATTGTTTACCTCGTCCCACGGCAGGTTGCCAATCAATCCAACCTTCAGACACCATTTTATTGATCACCATGCGTACGTTGCGTCGAGTACAAAATAGGACTTCTGCAATATCTTGCAGATTAGTCTCAATGCTATCGCCGCCGAAGTGATTATAAAGACGCTGAAATTGCAATTTAAGCCTTTGACCACTCATAAAAGAGGAACCTTATTTATTAATTTATGCACTTTTAACTTTTCTACTTTAACTTAAAATAAGCAGGGTCAAAACAAAAACGTTCGACTACAGAGTAAAAATACACATGCTTACTCTGCGGCGTTAATGTACTGACAAGGTTAATGAACATTGTCTTTAATAAGTTCCCCCAACATATTATGACTCCTGAGTGATCATTAATAACGCTGGCTGATGTAATACCCATATTATTTCAGCCAGTTTTCCTCTTTTAAGAATCAACACAATTCAACATCACCCACATTGCAATCTGAACTGACCTCTTTCATTCACCGTTCTACTTGTAAACCCCGAATGCATGAATGTGATTATCGATCAATAATCAACCACTAAAATCAAGTTACAGAATAAAAGTCACAATAATCGATTGCATTAATTTGCCATGTTACAAAGTGGGACTGTTTTCACAGTTTATATATCGCATAAAACTAGAATAAAAAATCACTTATACGAATATTAAAAGACAGATAATCCGGATAAAACATGAAGAAGAACCTGATTAGCTTCACCCTTGCTAGTGTATTAGCACTAACCGCTGCCCCTTATTCTTTTGCGACAAACGACACCACCATTCAATCTTCTACCGATTACTCGCAGCTTGTCACTAAGCGTCAAGTTGTCGACCAACTATTAAATGATGCAGTAATCGCATTTAAATCTCCGGCTCGCATTTCTCATGCTGGCTTTACCGCTAAAATGCCAAGTAATATGGAGATTGTAACCAACCGACTACTTGAAGCTTACAAGCTTGAGCCATACCGTACAGACTTACTGATTTCCGCAGCTAATGCGCAGATCTATAACAAAAATGTTGATCGAGCGATTTCACTTTTCCAACAAGCACTTTCCGTCGCTCCTGATGATATCGATTTACATGCTTACCTTGCAGTATGGCAGCATTTTAAAGGTAACCAAGCCGCATCAGATAAACATATGACAGCACTGGCTAAATTAAATCCAGGTAGAGCAGCAGATATTCAACGTATTTTTGCAACAGTCGATCGTATCGTGGCAACACCACTAAAAGAGCATGCAAATAAAGACAAACTGGATGACAAAGGTGCAATCATCACACTAGGCTATGCGCTAAATCCTGACGGCTCAATGCACCCAATCTTAATTGAACGTCTTGAAACTACCCTCGCGATGGCAAAAGCCAACCCTGATGCAATTATCATATTGACAGGTGGTGTGCCAATGAACCATAAAACCGAAGGTAAATTAATGGCTGACTGGCTTATTGAAAAAGGCATTAGCAAAGATCGTATTATTGAAGAAAACTACGCCACCAGCACCGTCGATAATGCGTTATACAGTAGTTATGCTTTAGCGCGACATAACATCAAACACGCCACCATTATTAGCTCAGCAAGCCATGTTCGACGTGGTCAAACCCTATTTGAAATCGCAAGCTGGCAGACTGGCCCACAAAATATCGCTTTTGATACGGTAAGTTACCCAGACAAACCGCTTAAAGAACTAGCAACAGCAAACGATGCTGAATTACTTGGCATTTACCGCGATGCACTGCGTACCTATGGCATGTGGAGCTACCGCTCGTACCCGCTAGAGTCACGTTAAGATTTAAGACCTCAGCTTGATATCGAATAGTTATAAAAAAGCGCTGCCACAGCAGATGTAGCAGCGCTTAAAAGAATTGTGGACAGCCATATATTTTATTCTGCAATCAAGTTTCTAAAGAATTAATCTATTTCGCCAACAGAAGATACTTTTACTGTAAAAATTACCACTTCTTATTTAATTTATTAGTAAAATAACCGCTATTATCATATTTCACGATCAACAATACCCACAATCCTAACAGCCATTGCGGTATTTTCATTCGATCATAAATAAGCTAACTCTAGTTAGGATGTAGCCGGTGACTCGCCGATTTTCCTTTACACCAATGCCCACCAGCATGTTGTTTAAAGGCACACATTCGAGACCATTTCCCACTGACATTAGCGTAACGTTCCATAAATTGTTCACTATGCTCAAGCCAAGCGTCTGGCGTTATTCCCAATTGTTGTAAAATCTTGGGTTGATTCGATGTTATAACACCTTGTTTATCTTCACGAATACAACGACCAGTCCAGTCGATAAGTTCAAGATAGTCGGCAAAAGCAAAGTTTATTCCTGCCGTTTTAGCCTGATGCTCAGCACCAACAAAGGGTAATAATTGAAAATGACTTTTCTTTGATGGTGGTTGTTTAGTGGTGGTTCTAGGTTGCAGATATTCACGAATACGTTGCTGAATCGAGGTAAAATCTGATTGTTCTAGTGACGGTGTAACGCCAGCCCTGATTGGGTTTAAATCAACATACATCATGCACGATAGTAACGCTTGTTCATCTAATAGTGCTTGAGACTTAAATCGCCCTTCCCAAAACGCGCCTTTACATTGGTCTTCTTTATTGGCTTTGCGTGCTATTTCCTCATTAAGACAGCGCATAAACCAACTAATACTGCCTAATCGTTGCTGCCATTCAGTGATTAAATTTGATAACGCCTGCTGTTTTTCTGCGTCTACTTGTCCTTCTTTTAAGAAATCGACCGCAATAGGATGACCATTAAATAGTTGCAACCAGCGCGATATTACTGCTTTCGGCGTTAGCTTTTTTTGCTGTTCGGTATCTATTTTCAGTACCAAATGATAATGGTTACTCATCACCGCATAAGCACAAACATCGATACAAAAAACAGTGGCTAATTGTTTGATTTTATTTACTATCCACCCGCGACGATGATGATAGTTCTTGCCGTTATAGGGATCGTCACCACATAAATACGCACGCCGTACACAGCGATTAATCACATGGTAAAAAGGTGTAATTTGAGGCTCGATCAATTTGCGTCTTGAGATTGTCATTGGTTTCACCATAAGCAACTTGAAGCTTAAGTGTAGTCGCTGAGGATTGATGTGCAATGTTATGGCTGTCCTCAGCTCTTCTATGTGCGACTTGTAAACCGTCACCCACTTGCTTAACAAGCCAATAACAGGTAGAAATATGAGCAATTATTTTTATCGATAAATAGGTTGTTTTGCCATGATAGAAACACCAGAGCAACAGCAGTCCAAATCTGTTGAACCTACTCCACGTCCAAATGACGTTTCCAAAGCTGAACAATATGCAGCATTAGTCCATAGCCGTCGTTCAGTGCGTAAGTATGACGCTGATAGTGCTTTTGATCATGATGCTGTACAACGTGCACTTGAATTAGCGGTGCTTTCGCCTAATAGCTCCAACATGCAACTATGGCAATTTCATCGAGTGATAAATAGCGATAAACGCCAGCAATTAGCTAAATTATGTATGGGCCAAAATGCAGCCAAAACAGCACGCGAATTAATTGTTATAACTACCACGCCTTATAAGTGGAAACAGCGTACTAAAATGAATGCGGCGCAAGTACGACAGGCGTTTGAAGGCCGTGAAGATGCCACCTCAAAACGAGCACTTAAATATTATGAAAAGCTGATCCCGTTCTTATATCGTAATGATCGCTTAGGTCTTTTTGGTATCGCTCGTAAGGTAATTGTGGCGTATTTAGGCCGTAACAAGCCGATGGTGCGCGAAGTCAGTAAAGCAGATTTACGGGTATGTTTACATAAAAGTACCTCTCTTGCGGCAATGACGTTTATGACCGCAATGCGTGCTGAAGGTTACGACACCTGCCCTATGGAAGGTTTTGATTCTAAACGGGTAAAACAACTGCTAGGCTTAAACTCTCAAGATGAAATCACCATGATCATTGGTTGTGGCCCTCGCGCGCAAGATGGTATTTATGCTGAGCGCCACCGCGTGAACAATGCAGAAACCATCATTACTCATGTTTGATAACAGCTCTTTATAATACATGGCGGATATCAATCTGCTCTCCGCCATTGTTTAACACCTCATTTTTCTCTTCACTATCCCCTATTACACTCATTCTGATAGATAAAATGGCCTTATTATTCATTGGGACTTGACCTGTCTAAAGCTTTATAGTTTATGATGCCGCATCTGTTGAGAGGACTCCTTTATGTACCATATTTCTGAATTAGCCCAACACGTAAATTTAAGTCGCTCAACACTGCTTTATTACGAAAAACTTGGGTTAATTAAGGCTAAAAGACAAACCAACGGCTATCGGTATTATTCTGATAACGATCTCCAGCGCATTAGATTATTACAGCAATTACAAGCAGGTGGGCTCACCCTTAAAGAATGCCAGTCTTGTCTTGACGGTAAAATAAACCGCGACATGTTAATGGATAGGTTGCAAGTACTTGAGCAAGAAATAGCAACGAAACAGCACGCTAAACAATTGCTCTCATCAATGCTGGGAATGAACGCATCATGTAATTGGCACGAAACAATTGAACGTACTGCTCCTTTAGCGCATTTAGAGTGGCTAAAACAACAAGGGTTCAATGAAAAAGAAGCATTAAGACTCAAATGGTTATCAAAAAACATCAATGAGCACGAGCAGTATATGGCTGATTTTGAAAGTATTTTTTATGGGCTGGATCGACTAGGCCCTAGCGACGATGATGACTCGCTGCAAGCCCTACATGCCTTACCTATTAACACTGGCAACGCATTAGACGTTGGTTGTGGCAAGGGGCTCACAACCTGCCTACTAGCACACCATTCTGGTTTTAGTCTAACGGCACTGGATAACGATGAATATCACTTAAGCTGTTTAAAAGAAAAGATAAAACATCAGCCAATTAACGAACGTATTACAACCAATTGTAGCAGCATGATGGCAATGCCATTTGAAGAACAACAGTTTGATGTAATTTGGGCTGAAGGCAGTGCTTATATCATGGGAGTCAATAATGCACTGAAACAATGGCAGCGATTTCTCAAACCGCATGGCTACGTAGTCATCAGTGACTTGGTATGGTTGACCGAGACTCCTAGCATTGAAGCATATGAGTTTTGGCAGAAAAATTATCCCGACATGACCTCAAAACAACAAAGAACGACTGACATCATAAATGCAGGCTATGAGGTCATCACCAGTTTTACCCAAAGCGAGCAATCATGGCTGAATTATTTAGTTCCACTAAAACAAAAACTTAATGACATTGGTGATAACGATTATAAATCAAACGCAGTTAATGATTTACGTCAAGAGATCCACATTCACGATCAATACTTAGGTGAATACGGATACCACTTATTTGTATTAAAAAGCAAAAGGTAACGCATGGAAATTAGAGCAGAAAAAGCATCAGATAAAGAAAACATTGCCGAATTAACTTATTGTGCATTTGAAAACCACCCCCACCATGAACCAGGGGCAAAACCAACCGAGCATCTGATTATTGATAAACTACGGAAAGCCAACATGCTGGCACTATCTTTAGTTTGCGAAGATGAAAACAACATTATTGGCCATATTGCTTTTTCTCCGATCTGGATCAACGGCGAGCAATCAACGTGGTATGGATTAGGTCCACTATCAGTCACTCCTGAACGCCAAGGAGAAGGTATTGGTAGTGCGCTGATTCGTTTCGGCTTATCGCAACTAAAAACACAAGGCATTGAAGGTGTAGTATTGCTTGGTGAGCCACAATATTATGCGCGTTTTGGATTTAAGTCACAGCCAAATTTAACATTAGCTGGTGTTCCTGCTGACTATTTTATGGCTAAGGCATTTACAAATACGATTCCAACAGGCGAAGTTAGTTACCACTCAGCATTCTTTGAAAGCTAACAACAAAAAAAGAACCCTACTTTAACGGTAGGGTTCTTGATTATTTGCAGCTTATGTTTACCAATAATTGAGTGTAAACCAGAGCTATTAGTTAATCTTTATTGTGGATTAAGACCTAACTTCTGCAGGACTAACTTAAAGTTCTCTTGACGCTCTTTAACGTTATGTACATCACCCGTTGAACAAGTTGAATCAGGACAACCACGGTTTACAATACCTGATACATCATCAATGAACGCTGTGCCAGTTAAACCACCATCAACATACTTTTTCAGTTCGTTGTAATAGTTCCAACCTTCGTATGGACCGCCCTCATTTGAGTAGGCTTGTACTGATGTTACCCAGTAGAATAAGCCTGCAATCCACTTAATTTCTTTGTTCTCTTCCGAGCTACAGATCAAGCCTGGGTTTGAACAGAAATCAAGATCGGCATACAGAGGGTTAGCCGGTGGTGCTTCAACAGTTACCCCATCAATAGTTTTACCAATTGTCGATGGATCAACGTGTGAACGACCTAAGTAATGATTAAGGGTACCGAAGTTCTGACGACCAGTGGTTTGGATCACACCACGTCCCCACCAACCACAACCTTCAACGCTGTCTTTACTGCTGCCATCCCATAAGAATGTACCTGCTTTTTGACCAACGTAAACCTTACATTCACCACGTTCCCACACTTGCTTAGAGGTATCGACTTTTTCTGGCACTTCATTACAGTGACCATTATTTGTCCAACGACCAACATGTCCGTTAACTAGTAGGCCACGCTCTTCTAATACCGCATCTGGTGCTGCAAATACTGGCGCTGGCGCACCGTACCACTTCGCATGCGTTAGAGCACTAACTTCCATCTTATTATCACGAGGACAAGAGTAAGCGTAATCTAAGCCTGATACAGGGTTAACACCGTAATCTGCGTATTTCTGCCCCAACTGACCACAGCTTGCCGTCATCGGATAATCCGTTGGCGCACCGTATTTCACTTCAGACCAGTTATTTTCATCACAGGCGTTATAACGAATTGTCTCTTGCATACTTTGGGCTAAGAAAGCTGCAATCGCGACTTTAGCATAGATAATATTGGTTGCATCATCTGCTTCATCGGTCAATAGCCAGAACTTATTACCAGCAACACCAATGTTGTGCATTGCATTTAAGCCATCAAGGAAGTCATTCCACTTATACACAGTAGATGGTACCCACTGTGATTGCGGTGTCTCATATAAGAAAGCTTCATTATCCATCACATCAGCAGCGTTAGATAACTGTTGGTTCAATGCTTCAATACGAGTCAGCGCACCTTTTTCTAGCTCTTCACCAACATAATACAGCGGTACTTTGGCAGCTTGATAAGCTTCAATCTTAGCGGTTAAGTTAGCATTATTGTCGTCAAACAAAATCGCAAACACATTACTGTGTGCCGCTTTACGGATCTTTTGCTCTGCGGTTGTGTTACCCATAAAGTAATTTGCAGCTTGAGATGTTGGAATATTAGCCAGCATTGCAGGTGTATTCACATAATCTGTAACTTGCTTTACATACTCTAGCGCGTTATGCCATTGATCTGCAGATAATGCCGCAGTAGCACTCGATTTAGTAAAGCTAATAAAGTCTGCTTTAGTGGTGCTATCGGCTTGATACAATGCAAATGTCTTTAATAGATCTGCGCTGTAAGTAGATGCAGCATTCCATACTGACTGACGACCAGAATGGGTATCAAATGCAAACTCACCTATCGATAATGACCAACCAAATGGCGCTTGTGGAGCAACGGTTGATACGATCAAGTTATGTGCTTGCGCCCAGCCTTTAGCATCATTGCTTAGCGCATTAACTGCGGTAATATCAATCTTACTGCCTGTGATATCAATGGCATTGGTTAATGCTTGTTTCACTTCAATCGTACCTAACGCTAAGCCTTTATCACGGGTGGCTTGATCAAGTACATCACTACTGATGATCACAGATGCTGTATTGGCTTGATTAGCTTGCTCAATAACAGCAACAAATGCCGCTGTAAGCTTATTAACATCGGCAAGATCTGCACTGTTCGCTGTCGCAATGGTAATTGTTTCAGGAGCAGCAGTAGATGGGCTTGCTACTACAAATGTGTTTGGCCAACCAGCGACTTCTAGGCGAACAGGATCCATTGGATTCGGTAATGAAAGTACTGGGGCTGTTCCTGGCTCTGAACCATCACAGTTAAGGTGCAGTACCCACGAACTATCGCTACCCGGTAACGTTTGTGTCCAGTAGACCGCAGAATATGCAATATTATTATGAACCATAATATCGCCACCACCAGCGTGATCGCCTCGTGTCCAATCAGGGTAAACATTAAAGTCTTCACACAATCCGCCAACTGGTGGTGTCACAGGTGGCTCAACGATATCTTCTTTAATGGTGATATTTAATGACGTTGAAGAAGACAGATTTTGCGCATCTGTTGCAACAGCATTAAGGGTTATAGCACCGGTTTGGGTTGGTTGCCAATCACAGCTAAATGCATCGACAGCAGCGGCATCAAAATTACAAATTTGTTGGTTATTCGCCTTAACAACGACAGAAGTTAAATCATTATCGGCATCTGATGCACTAACAGAAATAGACACAGTGTCGGTTTCGTTAACCGTTGCACCATTGGCAGGAGCCATAAAGTTAACCACTGGAGCAGTAAAATCTGTTCCACCAGCAAGCTCTACTGTTACCGCAACAGATTGTTGCTTGATTGATTGATTATTTTTATCAAGCACAACCACCTTAATTGCAGCATTACCTGTCTCTGTCGGTGTCCATGTTTGTGAATATAGAGTATTGCTTGAGTCAACGGTTTTTTGAGCTAGCTTGATATTATTTGCCCAAAACTCAACGCTTGATGCCAGTTGTCCTTCAATACGAGTTTGAATAACAAAAGGTTTATCAACTGTAAGAATTTGGTTTGCTGTTGGTGAAACAATCGCAACCTCTGTCACTCCAGGCTCTGGCTCACCAGCACAGTCTGTTAATTCCCAAAACCATGAGCTTGTACTTGGGACTTCCCATAGCCCAGGGCTATTTTGCGCAATAAAGCACTGACCTTCATAAGAAACAATATCGCCATTATTAACTTTTGTCTTTCCTGGTACAAAAGGAATAATGCTGGATGAATCAGGCAGTGGATCGGGAACGGGTTCAGGATCGGGATTAGGTGTTGGTTGTTCTGAACACTCAGCAGCCTCCCAGAACCATGAGTTTACTTTGGGCGCCTCCCATACGCCTGGGTTATTTTTTGCAACGAAACATTCACCATTATAAGAAACTACATCGCCATTATTGACTTTTGTTTCTCCTGGTACAAAAGCAACAATTTCTCCGTTAGCAGCATATATATTACCGCTAAACATCACGCTAAATAGCGCTAATGTTATTTTGTTTATATTTTTCACAATAAGATCCCTTCCATTCCCACGCACTCAATAACCAAACATTGGTTATTGATACCTGAACTCCACACAACTCATTCGAGTTATCATATTGTTAACATATGTGAAAACACGTCACAATATTGCTTTTATTCTCAGCGCGAAATATGGTGGATTGCTCTAAGAATATGTAAGTAAAAAAGTATCGGGAGCATATGAAATGAGAGATTACTCAAACATAAGTAGAGGAAATTATAAAGAACATTAGGTATAAATAAAGAGTGTTTACAACAACTAAACACTCTTTATTTAACAATTAGTTACTGATGAAAAATGCGACTTTATTGCCAATTAGGATTTTGACTTAAGGCTTGGGTAAACACACTTTTCACTTGTTGATCAGGATCGCCAATATATTGATAAGTGGCATAAATACTCGGAGTATTCAGTGCATCAGGTACATCTTTTACATGTACAATCATCGAATATTTTTTATTATTATCTGCAGTTAAGGTGATCATAAAGTCACTAGCACAATCATGAGGCTTACAATAAGAAACGGCATCATAAGTATGCCCACCCATAACAATCGCCTCTAACGGTGAGGTAACAGTATTATCCTTAATCCAGTCTGGAAGCTGTTTCTCAACACTCGCTATCGATTGGACAGGATTCATAGCAGTATTATTATTTGTCTTAGATGGTGTCGAATGAGAGCTATTACATCCAGCCAACATCAAGCTGATACCAACTATTAGCCACATTTTTTTCATTTTGACTCTTTTTCCAAAGTTAGGTTTATCATTAAAATTTAACTAATCAACATGATATAGCCATCATATACCTAATAACCATTATTTTGTTCACTTAAGTACAGCTTTCATTTGAATTTGGAATAAATTCCCAACCTGCAATATAAATATCGAATCATTCAATCAAAAACAATCAAATAGCATACCTTCTTATGTAAATTTAGGTTATGGTGTTGGCAATTGAATAAAAGAAGTGATGATATGCCACTAATTACAGAAAAACTGATTACTTTAAAAAACGCGTGGATGGCTAGCCATATTACTGATGCTGAATTTCCAACCCCATTAAGTGAAAAAGGTTTACATCTGTATCAACGCGCGCACTCTGAATTATCAACGCAAGTTGTTGACTCAATCATCTCTCCTAGTGAATCATCGTTAACTTTCTACCCTGTCGATTGTCATCCTCTGACTATTCGCTATGCATTAGTATATTCAAGCTACTGGCAACAAGAAGAACAACAACACGCACTAGTAGAGTATCTCACGCAAATAATGTTTGAAGCGGATGCAAATGCACAACTTTATGTCGGTTTCTATAAAGGTAAACCTGCAGCAACAGGTATGATGTATACCATTCTCGATGAAGGTGAAAAAGTCACTTTAGTCAGTGATGTACATGCACTGCCGTTACCTAATCAAACTCAGCTAATGCAGGATATGGAACACTATCTATTAACCCTTGCTCAAGCAGCCTCAGCAACAGTTATATTGCAAAAATAGTATGTATTATCAAGGTACAATCACACTGTACCTTGATATTTCTATTACCTATCTCTCAAAAACACAACCTTGTTAGCGCTCCTTTTTGACGCATTAATAAACTCTGCCATAATTACTAATACAGTTTCATTTACAATGGTTAATTGCATAACAAATTAATCGAATAAGGACTGATATGAAAGGGATTATTTTTACTGAGTTTATTTCGATTGTTGAACAAAATTTTGGTTTAGACATTAGCCAGCAAATGTTTGATGATGCTAACGATAGTGGTATTTATACTGCTGTCGGTAGTTACGATCATCGCCAACTCATTAAATTAATTATAAGTTTAAGTAACATTACTGGTATTCCTGCATCTCAGCTTCAACAAACTTATGGCCGACTCGTCTTTCCTTCACTCCTAGAAGCACTCCCTATTCCAGATATTGAAACAGATGATACATTTAGTTTTATTAGAAAAGTCGAACAGCATATACATCTAGAAGTTAAAAAACTCTATCCAGATGCAACACCACCTAAATTTATCTTTAGTAATCAAACACAATCGACCATGACGATGGATTATCACTCAGCACGTTGTATGGGACATGTTTGTATGGGGCTTCTTGAAGGCTGTGCACATTATTTTAATCAGTCACTCACCATTACCATGCAACCTATGAATGACTCTCAAAACCACATAAGATTTTCATTAATACTCACTGGTGACTAATATGGATGCCAAGCGCCAGATTATGTTATTAGAGCGAAAGCTAGAACGAGAACATGCTTCTCGAGTAATGGCTGAAAAATTATTAGAAATAAAAAGTCGTGAGCTTTTCACGACCAATAATATTTTAGAAGCCTCATTAACAAAACTACGGTTGCAAGCTGAATTAGACTCAGAACAACTCGCCTACCAAACCAAAATTGAAAATTTGCTATTAACTTATGCTAGGTTATTTTTAAAACAAGCCCCTTCCCAACATAATATTCAACAATTGATCGATAGCTTGGTTGATGGCCGCTATATTAGTGCCTGCCATATCTCTATTATGCCGATTGAAAATATTACTATTAGTGGCAACTATAGCAGTGGACGGCAACAAACCTGGCAACCACCAGCAGCGCTTAATGATAACGTTTCATTTTGGGATACCGAAAACCACCTGTATTGGATTCCCCTTATCAATAGTCGCGGAACTGTTGGTTATTTTGCAGCCAAAATATCAAGTCCGAAAATCAATATCACAGCAATCCAACAACGTTTAGCTCTATTTTGTGAATTATTCCGCTCCGCAATTGGTCGTCAAATCACACTGAGTCAAGCCATTCATGCTCGCCAACGTGCAGAAGATTCCGAGCAATCAACCCGTGATTTTTTAGCGATGATCAATCATGAATTACGTACGCCACTCAATGGCTTATTAGGCTCTGCAGAATTATTACAAGACACACCATTAAATACAAATCAAACCAAATTGCTCAATACATTAAACCATTCAGGAGAATTACTACGCGCGATCATTAATGACTTACTTGATTTCAGTAAAATAAACGCGGGTATGTTAGAGCTAATCGAAAAGCCGTTTGATTGCCATCTATTAGTTATTAAGCTTAGGGATATATTTTCCCACCGTGCACTAGAGAAACGGTTAGATTTTAAAATTGAATATAACACTGATATTCCACGATCTATTCGTGGTGATGAAGACCGCCTTAAACAAATTTACGTCAACCTTATTGCCAATGCGATAAAGTTTACCCAGCAAGGATTTGTGCATGCTAAATTTGCTTGGGTTAACGATTGCCTTATTTTTACTATTAAAGACAGTGGCTGCGGCATAGCACAACAACTGCAACACAAATTATTTAAACCTTTTAGTCAGGTCGATATTTCAAGTAAACGTAGCCATGAAGGAACAGGATTAGGGCTCGCAATTTGTAAGCAGTTGTGCCAGCAGATGAATGGTAATATAACCTTAATCAGTGAACCTGATCTTGGTACCACCTTTTCAGTTACCATTCCTTTGGCAATTAGCATCACTGATAATACCCAACCTCACCCCTCTCCAGCATCGCATAAGGCATTACAGCAATTACGCATTTTGGTTGTAGAAGATTTAAAGACTAACCAAATGATCATTGAACTAATGTTAAAAAAACATCAAATTGACATCACTATCGTTGATAATGGGCAAGCCGCTTTAAATATTATCGCCCAACACGATTTTGATATTGTGTTAATGGATTGCCGTATGCCCATTATGGATGGTTATTGTGCAACGAAAGCATTACGTAAACAGCATTTCAATAAGCCGATTATTGCTTTAACAGCTGGCACCACAACCGCTGAGCGCGATGCCTGTATTAATGCTGGCATGGACGATATTTTATGTAAACCCTACATGGCCTCTGAATTATTAGCGATGCTTCACTTATGGTCCAACACCTCGTCTGAACACAAATTCTAATAGCAAATACTGCACCACAGCCCATATATTACGACTGATTTTTCATCACTTTGAAGGCTGTGGTACAGCACCAGTTAATCCTGCCAATGATGGCGATGGTTGCTGTACTAACTCATTTGGCTGTGGACTTAATGTTGGCTTAACTAACACATACTCCATAATATCACGAGCAAATGGCGCTGCGTGCCATCCCCAACCTCCGTGTTCTAATACAACTGTGACTAAGATACTCGGATTATTAGCGGGAGCAAACCCAGTAAATAAAGCATGATCTTTGAAATGCTCAGCAACTTCATTAGCATCATAATGCTGAGTATCTTTTAATGAATACACCTGACTCGTACCGGTTTTACCTGCAACTTGAAATGGCATATTTTTGAACATTTGACGGGCAGTTCCTTTTTCAACCACCAGTTCCATACCTTTTTTAATGATCGCCCAATCTTTTTGAGGCACCGACGTCAACGGTTTAAAATCAGCAAAGGTCACTGGCTGTTGAATTTTACCGTCGATAATGTCTTTCAATAAATGCGGCCGATGTTCAACACCATCTTCAGCAATCACAGAAGTTGCTTTGGCTATTTGTATTGGTGTTGCGGTCCAATAGCCTTGTCCAATACCGAGCGGTATAGTATCACCCTCCATCCATGGTCGATGAAAACGCGCCATTTTCCATGCACGAGTCGGCATAGTACCGGTAGAATCCTCGTCGATATCAATGCCTGAATGTTGGCCGTAACCAAATTTAGTCATCCATGCCGACAATCGATCAATACCTAACCCATAAGCAACTTGATAGAAATAAGTATTTACAGAATCCTCAATCGCTTTATAGATATCAACATTTGCAAAACCTTGTACTCTATCGTCCCTAAACTTACGGCTTTTACTATTAGGAATACGCCACCAACCGTGGTTATTACGTACAGTGTGAACAGTAATGACCCCAGTGGTTAAGCCAGCTGCCGCTAATTCAGGTTTTACTGTCGAGCCCGGTGGGTATAAACCCAGTGTATCCCGATTTATCAAGGGATGAGCAGGATCATTTAATAATGCGGCATACGCTTTAGATGAAATCCCATTCACGAACAAGTTAGGGTTATAACTTGGGCTAGATACCATGGCTAAGATCGCCCCATTTTTAGGGTTCATAGCCACAATTGCACCACGACGTACTTTGGTTACCATTAGTCCTGTCGTATGATCTTTTTGTTGCAACGTCAGCAATTTTTGCGCATATAACTGTAAATTAATATCGATGGTTAATTTTATATCTTTTCCTGCGACAGGCGGCACATAAGATAAGGTTCTGACTACACGGCCATGGCTATTTACTTCAACGGTTTCATAGCCTGTTTTACCATGCAGCATATTTTCATAGTAACGTTCAATGCCCAACTTACCGATGCTACGAGAAGCTCTATAATTATCGTATTTACCGCTCTTTTTTAACGCGGCAATATCACGATCATTAATTTTGCCAACATAACCTAATAAATGGGTTAATGATGCACCGTAAGGATAATAACGCTCAAGATGGGCATCAACATTAACGCCTGGATATTCAAATTCATTAACTGAAAATACAGCAACTTGTTTATTATCCATATGTGCAATAAGTACTACTGGTTTAAAAGCTTGGGTTTGTTGCTTTGCTTTATTAAACGCCGCAATCTCTTGATCTGAGATCCCTAATAACTGTTGTAGCTTAATCAGCACTTGCGGCAAGTTTTTCACTTGATCGGGAATAATTTCTAATGAACAAACAGGAATATTATCCGCCAATATCACTCCATTACGATCATAAATACGGCCACGATTCGGCGCAACGGGAATCAGTTTAATACTATTACTATTAGCGCGTGCTTTATATTCACTGTAGTCTTGCACTTGTAAATGATAAAGGTTACCAATTAACACACAGGTTAAAATAATAATAGCAATGAAGGCTTGAATCGCTCGACGTATAAATAATGCTTTTTCTTGCTTATGATCACGGATCTGACGGTGGATGTGTTTTTTCATAGAACGATTGATAAGCTCATAATCAAGAGGTGAGTTCATTAGGCGTTAAATAATAACATCGTAATGATTCCCTCAGGGAATAAAAACCGTAAATATGATTTAAAAGACAGTAATTTTGCATGTATTTGTTGTTAATTTCACCATTATAAGTCAAATAAAATTGACCGACGATGATTTACAACGTCATTGATAGCGCTACAATACTGCTCTTCTTACTGCTAAAGATTTAAAAATGATAAGTTCTCGTTCTGCAAATAGCGTTATCGTGCTCGACTTTGAAACCACAGGTTTGTCACCAACACAAGGTGATCGTGCAATAGAAATTGGTGCGGTAAAACTTGAAGATGGTCATGTTGTGGCACATTTCCAACAATTAATGAATCCTGGCTTTCGTATTAGTCATTTTATCGAAAACTACACAGGTATTAGTAATAACATGCTTCGTACAGCACCTTGCTGTGAAGATGTTATGGCAGAATTTGCTGATTTTATTGGTGATGCCAATCTAGTTGCCCATAATGCTTCTTTTGACCAACGTTTTCTTAATGCTGAGCTAGAATTAATCGACCGCAAATATAGCGATCAATTTGCATGTTCAATGCTCATCGCTCGACGTTTATATCAACATGCCCCTAATCATAAACTAGGGACGTTAGTCGACTATAAGCATATTCATCATGATGGGGTATTTCACCGTGCATTAGCCGATTCTGAAATGACAGCACGGTTATGGCTGACTATGATTGATGATATCAAACAGCAATATGGTATTAACGACGTGCCCTTTTCATTAATGCAAAAATTCGCTAAAACGCCCAAAGCCAATATCAGTAAACTATTTCGATAACCTACTTATTGCGGTTATCAACAACCATCACTGTTATTAAGCTGTCACTCTGGTATGCTACTTATCAATAATGTAGCGTAATCATAAAGCCGAAGTTATGCACTTTGGCTATATTTACTGAGAGTGTAGTGTGCCAAACATCAATCAGCCCTCTTATGAAGTGCCTGTATCTACCGTTAAAATTGCCAGTTTTAACTTATTAAATTATCTTGAGCCACCGATGGCTTATTATGATTTTCAGAATATTTACACCACTGAGCAATGGCATAAGAAGCAGGCGTGGATCACTCGCTTTGTCACTAAAAACCAACCAGATATTATTGGTTTTCAAGAAGTATTCAGTAGTGATAGCCTACAGGCATTACTAAAAAATGCAGATTACCCCTATTACGCTGTTGTTGACACACCGACAGTTATTGACGATTTTATCTATCGCAGTCCTGTTGTTGCAATCGCATCCAAGTACCCTATCGTAGACATTGCGCCCGTAGATGCAGATCAACAGGCCGCTGCATTACTCGGTTTAACTGACTTTAATTTCAGTCGTCAACCTTTACGCGCCACTATCGATATTCCACATATTGGTTTAACTGATTGCTATGTCACACATTTCAAATCAAAACGCTCGCTGTTTGATGATCCACTGCCTGAAGCTATTGTGCCAGCAGATACCGCTTTATCGCGGTTTGTAAGTCAACGATTAGGAAGTTGGGGATCTGCAATGCTACGTGGTACAGAAGCTAACCTGTTATTGTTAGCAATTTTAAAACAACGCCAAGCAAGCACTCATCCAATGATATTGATGGGAGATTTTAATGATGAACTCTCAAGCTCATGCTTAGAACAGCTAATAGCTGGCAATGTTTTTGGTATGTCTGATAGCGAGATTGAACGTTTAATTGGGTATTACCGTCTTTATGATAGTTGGAACTTGTTTATCCATAATACTGAACAACCTGACTTACCTCGCCCACCGACTCACTATTTTGGTGCTAAAACATCGGTACTTGATTATATTTTATTATCACAAGAATTTAATGCTCAATACTTAGGTTCATTGTTTGAAGTCAGTGATTATCATACTGAAAATAAGCATTTAATTAATAGTAGCTTTGATGAAGATGGTTACAGTACCGATCACGCTATCCCCTGTGTGACGTTGTCACTAAGAAGCTAACGCCAAATTTACAATAAAAAAAACCAGCGCGATGATTATTCGTCATCACACGCTGGTTATTTATCAGCTCGATTAACTCGACCAATTAAACGATAGACACAAGATTAACTTGCTGTCGTCGCTGCTGGCTTGCGGTTACGTTGAGGAGCACGACGACCGTCAGTCTTGGGCTTTTCATCATTGTAACGACGTGCTGGCTTGCCCTCTGTTGCTTTAGGCTTAGCATCTGTAGGACGCGGCTTACGACGTGCAGGTTTACCCTCTGATCGTGGCGCATCATCACTACGTGGCGTTGGTTTGCGACGCGTTGCTGGCTTGCCATTAGAGCGTGGACGTTTTTCACCATTCGCTGAGAATGTTCGTGCTTTCTTTGGCTTTTTAGCTGCTAATGGGCGCGTGTCTAATCTTGATGCAGGTAAAGCAATCGATGGCTCAAATCCTTCAACGATTTCACGATCTAACACTTGCTTAGTTAAACGCTCAATAGCACTCAAATCACCAAATTCATCAGCACACACTAATGAAATTGCTTCACCAACACAACCCGCGCGACCAGTACGACCGATACGGTGAACGTAATCTTCAGCAACATGCGGTAATTCAAAGTTAACCACTTGTGGCAACTGTTCAATGTCTAAACCACGCGCTGCAATATCAGTCGCAACCAGTACACGCACATCGCCTGATTTAAAATTAGCCAGTGCTTTAGTGCGTGCGCCTTGGCTCTTATTGCCATGGATCGCAGCAGATGAAATACCACGGCTTTCTAAGTGAGTCGCTAATCGATTAGCCCCATGTTTAGTTTTAGTAAACACTAACACTTGTTTCCATTTACGCTCATTCAACAACTTAGTTAGTAAGTTTGCTTTTTTCTTTTGATCGACAGGGAAAATCCACTGCTTAACCGTTGGTGCGGTTTGGTTGCGTGGATTAACATCAATCTCAACCGGATTATTAACTAACCCTTTAGCAAGCGCACGAATATCATCAGAGAATGTCGCTGAAAACAGTAAGTTTTGGCGTTTTTTAGGTAGTAACGCTAAAATTTTACGAATATCACGAATAAAGCCCATATCCAACATACGGTCAGCTTCATCTAATACTAAAATTTCAACATCACGAAATTTAACCGCATTTTGGCTATGTAAATCCATTAAACGACCCGGTGTGGCAACTAAAACATCAGCACCTTGACGTAGACGATTGATTTGTTGATGAGCTTTTACTCCACCAAAAACAACCGCTGAATTTATTGGTAAATTTTTGCTGTACTTTGCAACATTATCACCTACTTGAGCGGCAAGCTCACGCGTAGGAGTAAGAATAAGTGCACGAATATGATTTGAACGAGCAGATTGGCCACCAGATAATTTTTCTAGTAGTGGCAATGTAAAACCTGCTGTTTTGCCTGTACCCGTTTGTGCCGCCGCCATGACATCCTTGCCTTCGATAATCGCAGGTATTGCTTGCGCTTGAATTGGGGATGGTTTTTCGTATCCTTGTTTAGCAACAGCTTCAAGAATTGGGGCAGATAGGCCTAAAGAGGCAAAACTCATAGCATCTCTCTTGTATAAATTAAACGCACAATCGCGTAGTAAATTGCTCATCTAATGATAAGCAAGCATTACCCTGCCAATCACGATAGGTATAATGCGAAAAAACAGAAAAACGACCAAAATCATATTTCTGTTTAAGATATAAAATTCATTTTTTGCTATTGATTAACTTGCTGATTCGATATCACTAGCAATGGTTGTATCAGATGTTACATCTGTAGCTTCAGTAACCTGTGCAGCTTCTTCATCAAGCTTGGCACGTTCTGCTTTAGAAATATAACGAGGCTTATTGCTTTTATTTAGCTTTGCATTTGCCTTCTTCATTTTCTTTTTTAACGTTTCGTTAATTTTTTTCTTTCTATTCATAATCGTGTTAGCTGATATTTTGAGCCATTTTTAAACAGGGGGCTGATTGTAATCATTCGCCGCTGAATAACAAGCATTATCCTCATAATGCAATTATAAAAGCTAAATTATCATCTCCAACACAACCAAACATGACTTATTAGACTATTACTAATTACATTATCTTTATTACAAGGTATATAAAATGGTCACACGACAAACTGTCACTATTTTGCTTGTTGAACAATTTGAGTTACTTGATGCGTTGGGTCCATTACACATGTTTGGTTTATTACCTGAGCATTACCAATTACAAATAATAACGATAGACGGTAAAAACGTTAGCAGTACACAAGGCATTAGCCTACAACCAATGCTCAGCTTTAATGACGATATCACTGCAGGGATCCTCATTATTCCAGGTGGTGTGGGGATTCGATTTGCCACCCATAATGACCATATTTTAAGTTGGTTAAAAAAAGTGGCGCCCCAGCAACAGATTATATGTTCAACCTCAACAGGGGCAGCATTGCTTGCTAATGCAGGTCTACTTGATAATTGCACAGCAACAACGACCCAAAAACACCTTGATTGGGTATCTCAGTTTGGACGTAATATAAAATGGCAAACATCTGCTCGCTGGGTGCATAGTAATAATATCTTTACTGCATCTGGCAGCTCAGCGAGTCTTGATATGTCATTAGCGATCATAGGACATCAATACGGCGATGCCACTGCGCGTCGCATTGCTGCCGATACTGAATATTTATGGTTAAATGATCCTGACGATGATCCATTTGCGCCATTACACTTAGTAAAATAAATCCTTTAATCTTACTCCCACATCACATAACTTTGGGTTGAAATAGCATCTTTAAGTAAATCGATAAGGGGAACGGCACGAACATTAAGACTAATCTGCGTCTCGGTTTCTTTTTCGTCTTCATTATCAATCTCTTGTGTTATATTCTCTGATTGTTGTTGCGCTATATGTGCAAGTTTTTTCTCTAAATTTACTAGCGCACACGCAACATCTTCTGCTCTTATTGCCCCTGGTACATCGGTTGAAAACCCCATCATTGTAATTAATGACTGCGCTATATCACCAAACATAGTGATATTACCATGAGATTTACTACTAAATGTTACTAACATTATCGCCTCCAACCTTAATATTAAATGTTACTATATTTAACCATACAACCATTATTGATCACATAATAATCACACCAACACATCAATTACCAACAAAAAAAACAAGCATTATGCACCTTGTATATGACTGTTACATCGGTATAATGCCTTTCATTGGTAAAGTAAATGTAACTATTTAAAAATGAACATCTTTTCAAACGTATCTTTGATTGTTTTATGCATCGTCACAGGGTGTGATGATTATAATCATATTGATTATTCATCTTTTAATATCGATCCTGAAATCATTACCTCTCAAGAACAACAAGGGTTCATTATTACTGATACATATAGTCCTTTTACTATTCCCTCCGACTTCTCTAATCTAAAAAATGCATCACAATCATTAATTAATTCGAATTGGTTATCTAACCCACATTATCTCGAAGATATTGAACATTTAATTTATCAATTTAATCAAACTCATATTGATGATTCAAATATTTTTGTGCAATCGCTTTATAACAGTGCATTAATTTATAAAAGAAACATGATTGAAGTAAATATATTAAAAAGACAACTTCAAGATGATATTAATAATAAACTAAATTATTATAGGCAAGAAATTGCATCGATCAATGCTCGTTTATCTATCATGGAAATGACAGAAGAGCAACATATTGAAAATATTGCAATGATAAAAAGTACAATTAAAGAAAAACAACAATACTATACGAAACTACGTCGAGAATTAAAAGAAGAACTGCGTGCAATTCAACTAAATAATGATTTAATATTTACTTTAATATCTGAACTTAAATTTAAATATAAAGCACATGATACCATTAATTGTTCAACATATTTAGGTGATTATAAAAAAATAAATCTCGTTTCACCTTATGCTTGTATTTATTATAATCATGATGAATTGATCACTAAAGTTCCAGTTAATCATCAACAACAAATTAATGTTATTTTTGAGCATTATGTTCCAAAATTATGGCATACAATGGTAGAACTCAATGGTCACTTTGAGCCAAATTATGGTAAACAAGTTTTCAACAGTTACTTACAAAAAGATTTAATCAATGCTAACAACAACTTAGCAGAAAGACGCCTTATGAGTAAAAAAACTCGCCCTTGTGATGCTATTAGTTTAGAAATAAAGCAATTAAGAAAATTAAATTTTGAGATGAATACTGCCATCAATAGATTCTTACTTGATGATAATAATCAGATAAACATATCAACACCTACATTTTATTCTAAGTTAGCGCCATTATTTTCTAATGGAAAAATAAAAGATCCTATAATTAATTTCGCTTTACTTTGTAAAAATAAAAATGTAATTGAAAAGTTCACTCAACAATATGCCGAAAAAATACTACAGGAATACCCTAAAGAACTTACTTTCAATATAGAAGAAAATGGTACATTTACTCTACCTAAAATAAGAGCAAAGCATTATAAAATCGTTCTTAATGTTAATAAAAATTACAGCGTTATTTATAATGGTCGCCGAGTATTAACACCGCCAACAGATTTTAATCAAGCGACACCAAATACAACAACGGTACACTATAACCTCAATCAACTCGTTAACCAGCAGTTATTTAAAAAATGGGTCGATAGTTAATCACCTCATTCATTAAATCCTAAACTCTGGGCTACTTTCAACCATGTTTTCGCTATGTTTGAGTTATTATTAAGCGTTGGTAATACCTCAGTAATCTGAACGATAGTTGCCTGATTTGTTGCACAATTAGCATCATAGTCACTAACAACCGTATAAAAAATAGGCTGCTGTGTTTTAGAGGCCGTACACCAATGATTGGTTATATCCCCCCCTCTTTTTATACAAATATCAGTAATAAAACGTTGGTAATTGACTCTCGACTGTTGTCGATTATCATTACACCAAATTTGTTGATATTCCATGTAACCCAATGTTGGATGATAGACAATATTCTGTTGCGGCTGTTGCATTTTAGTTTGATGATTAATATACGCTTGTGTTGCTGAAATCACTGTTGATGTTGAAGTGATCTGCTTAGCATAAGAGACTTGAGTGCACATGCTAAAGAAAGCCATAAATAGTAATCCAATATTGACTATACGTTTCCATGTTAAATTACGCATCACTTTCTCCTTGCTAATAAGGACAACAAAACACTTTTAGCACAATAAGCATAGACCTTATTAAGTATTAGCAACTTTAAATCAAAAAGAACAATTCCCTTAGTAAATAATAATAATAAATAGTGTCCTATTTACTGTACATTTTGGATTATTTATTTGCCTGCCAGAGCCATATCAATTGTACACTTACTATAATTAACAACGTGTATTCAGAATATGACTGACTAGCTACTGTCTTTAGGGAGCATTATGGATAAAAAAACAATCATAGCTGACACTCATGATATTTTTGATTCTTTCATCATTAATGGGTTACATCATAACTTTAATATATATTGTCAATTCCCTTTTAATGAGCATCTTGTTAATCAACATCACTATGGTGAACATTTTGATATTGAATTTAATGATGGCTATAGACTCCACCAATAAAAAAGCCCCTACTTTATATAAGCAGGAGCTGTAATTTTATGATGATATTGTGGTGCTTTAAGCCACTCACTTATTCTTATTGTTGACGACGGGCTCTAACATCACTAGCAAGCTGGCGTAGAACGTTGGCGGTATCATCCCAACCGATACATGCATCAGTAATACTTTGACCATATATTGGAGTCTTACCCTCGACGATATCTTGACGACCTTCAACTAAGTGGCTTTCAATCATCACGCCAAAAATAGCACTATTACCCTTCGCAATTTGCTGACCGACATCAGCAGAGACAATTACTTGTCGTTGATACTGTTTTGAACTATTGGCATGACTAAAGTCAATCATGAGCTTATTACGTAAACCTGCATCTATAAGCTGTTGCGTAATTTGATTAACATCGTCAGCACCATAATTAGGTGCTTTACCGCCACGTAAAATAATGTGGCAATCTTCATTACCAGCCGTGGCTACAATCGCAGAATGGCCGTATTTGGTAACCGACAAAAAGTGATGAGGTGCGCTTGCTGAGCCAATAGCATCCGTTGCGATTTTGATATTACCGTCAGTACCATTTTTAAATCCTACTGGACAAGAAAGCCCTGATGCCAACTCACGGTGTACTTGTGATTCGGTAGTACGTGCGCCAATAGCTCCCCAGCTGATAAGATCACCCATATATTGAGGTGTGATCATATCTAAGAACTCACCAGCCGTTGGTAATCCTAAATCGGTAAGATCTGCAAGTAACTTGCGACCAATGCGTAAACCATCATTAAGTTGAAAACTATTATCCATATACGGGTCATTAATCAGCCCTTTCCAGCCAACAGTCGTACGTGGTTTTTCAAAATAGACTCGCATCACAACCTCAAGATCGCCTTGAAGCTCATCTCTAAGTTGTTTTAATTTTTTACCGTATTCCAATGCAGCCACAGGATCATGAATAGAACAAGGACCAACGATGACCAATAATCGATCATCCTCATCGTTTAGGATATTGTGAATCGCTTGGCGTGATTGGTAGACGGTTTCAGCAGCTTTATTAGATGCTGGAAACTTTTCTAACACCGCAATTGGCGGTAGAAGCTCTTTAATTTCACTGATTCGAACGTCATCCGTTTTATGCATATCCATACTTCCTATAATTCCTTTTAATACACAGTAATTAGTCGACCAAGACAAACAACCATATAATCTTTAATTTGAAACATTTGCTTAACTTATCGTTTAAAAACTTAGAGTGCAAACTGTTATTTAATCAAAAACTGAATGAACCCTGACATTTCTTTATAAATGTTGCGTTATTCTGCACATAAATGACAATATATGAATAGAAAACATTAAAAACACAAAATAATTATTACACGAGAGAATAGAAAGGCTGTAAAATATACTAAGAGCGATTTATTATTGTACAAATCTACAATATTTAAAAAAACATACACACACTCAATATATTCACAATTTTAATATTGATAATAATTAATATATGATTTTAATAATTATGTGATTCTTTAATCATAAAAAAACATAACTAATGATGTATAAATAGATATCAATTACATTTAAAGGATGCGGCATTGTCTGAAAACAATATAATCACATTTAATAATGTTGATAAGTGGTACGGCCATTATCATGCATTAAAAAATATTAATCTTTCTATTAAAAAAGGTGAACGGTTAGTCATTTGTGGGCCATCAGGTTCAGGAAAGTCAACCTTAATTCGCTGTATTAATGGTTTAGAGAAATATAATAATGGTGAAATAACCGTTGCTGGGCATTCATTAAACCATAAAGAACTTCATGCAATACGAGGTCAGGTAGGTATGGTGTTTCAACACTTTAACTTATTCCCTCATATGAGCGTATTAGATAATTTAACATTAGCACCTCGCCGTGCGTTAAAAATGTCTAAGGCTGATGCTGAAAAGCTTGCTCGTAACTTTTTAGAACGTGTGCATATTGGCCACCAAGCGGATAAGTTTCCGGGACAACTTTCTGGTGGACAGCAGCAACGTGTTGCTATCGCTCGTTCTTTATGTATGAAACCTAATATATTGCTATTTGATGAACCAACATCTGCACTTGATCCTGAAATGATCCGCGAAGTTCTTGATGTAATGAAAGAACTTGCCGATGATGGAATTACAATGGTATGTGTTACTCATGAAATGGGGTTTGCACGTCAAGTTGCTGACCGAGTTGTGTTTATGGATCAAGGTGAGATTGTTGAAATGGCGGCTCCAGCGCAACTTTTTGACCATCCTCAGCATAAACGTACACAACAATTTCTTGAAAATATTCTTAGCTATTGAGATCAAAATAATGACCCAAGATAGACGATCTCGAATACCTCATCTTATCGCTATTACATTACAAGTGATCTGTGTTGCTTCAATTATAATGCTGCTACTTAATAGCGGTGCAAAAGCAATGCATTATCATTGGCAATGGTACCGTATCCCTGAGCACCTATGGTTTTATGAAGATGGCCAATGGTATTCAGGAGAGCTGATTGAAGGCTTAATGGTAACGCTGAAAATATCAAGCTTCAGTTTAATCTGTACCGTAATTATCGGCCTTATAACCGCATTATTACGAATGTCAGATTCGATCGTCGGTCGCAGTCTTGCTCGTGGTTATATTGAAGTTATTCGCAGCACTCCTTTACTTGTGCAAATTTACTTACTGTATTTTGTTTTTGGGCCGGTATTAGGTATTGACCGAACAACAACAGCAATTTTAGCATTATCGTTATTTCAAGGTGCATACAGCGCTGAGATATTCCGTTCTGGTTTACAAGGAATACCTAAGGGTCAACTTGAAGCCGCAGAAAGTTTAGGTTTATCACAAATAGATAGTTATCGATTTGTTGTTATTCCACAAATGTTTAGAAAAATTATTCCACCGCTCACAAATGAAGCGGTATCTTTAGTAAAAAATTCTTCCATTGTGAGTATCATGGCTATATTTGATCTGACAACGGAAGGACGAAATTTAGTCGCTGATACTGCGATGCCATTTGAAGTCTGGTTTACTGTCGCAGCAATTTATCTTTGTATAACATTAACATTATCAGCACTAGCAATTTGGTTAGAACGTCGTTTAACTATTCCTAACCACTAATATTCTAATATTTATATGAACCATATGAACCAATGGAGAAAGCTATGAAACGCTTCATTGCGGTATTACTTACCGTTTTTACTTGCTTATTAGGGGCTAACAATGCCTTTGCGTCAGACAATACAAATGCTTTACAGCAAATAAAAGAAAGCGGCACATTGCGCGTCGGTTTATCAACTTTTGTTCCTTGGGCTATGCGCGATAAACAAGGTGATTTGATTGGCTTTGAAGTTGATGTGGCAAAACGTTTAGCTGCTGATGCTGGTTTGAAAATTGAATTCGTACCCACAGCTTGGGATGGTATTATTCCAGCCCTATTAGCTGGCAAGTTTGATGTTATTATTGGCGGTTTAACCATTACACCAGAGCGAAATATGAGTGTTCTGTTTACTCACCCATACTCATACTCAGCCGTTCAAATGGTTGCAAACAAAAAGCTTGCATCAAAAATGACCACTCTTGCTGATTATAATAAACGTAGCGTAACCATCGCCGTTCGTAGTGGTGCTTACCCTGTTCAAACAGCACGTAAATTATTTCCAAAAGCAAAATTACGTCAGTTTGATGATGAAACTCAAGCTTTCCAAGAAGTATTAAACGGTAATGCACAAGCAGCACTAGCATCAACACCAACACCAGAGCAAATGGCGCTAAAAAACCCAGATAGCTTATTTATGCCATTTAAGAAACCATTAACTCGTTATGCAACAGGTTTTGCGATTCGTCAAGGTGACTTTAACTTACTTAACTTCCTCAATAACTGGATTCAAGTACGCACTGAAGACGGTTGGTTAAAGAGTCGTTACCAGTACTGGTTTAAGACCATGAAATGGCAAGATCAGGTTAACGAGACTAAATAATAATGACTGTAACTAAAACGTCATGTAACAACGCACCACAGGCGGGTTCTTCCCCGTCTGTGGGGCGTCGTTTTAATTTTAAGCTTAATAAACTCGATGTTATTTTACTCATCATTATTGGCTGTTTTATTGGATGGTTAGCCTACCGCTCATCGGTAGGTATCCACTATAACTGGCACTGGCATCGAGCAATTGAGCTGGTATTTACATGTAGTCACGATGGCGGTATCCCCTACTTCATTCAAGGGATTATTAGTACCATTCGAGTCAGTATATGGGGAATGATTTTTGCGGCCACAATAGGTTTATTGCTTGCGCTTGCACATCGTTCATCATTTAAGATCATCAACTTAATAGCAAGTAGTTACATTCAAGTTGTACGTAATATACCGCCACTTGTTTTTGTGTTTATTTTTTACTTTTTCATTTCAAATCAACTTATTCCACTGCTTGGATTAAGTCATTTATTCCGCCACTACAGCGGTCAAGAAAATGTATTGCAAATAATATTATTTGGGCACAGTAACTTATGGGAAAACTTATTTTCAGGTGTTTTATGTGTAGGACTCATTGCTGCAGCTTATATCGCTGAAATTATTCGATCTGGTATTGATACAATTAGCAAAGGACAATGGGAAGCAGCTGATTCTTTAGGATTATCTACATACAGTCGGTTTCGATTTGTGATATTCCCACAGGCATTTTCTGCTATCGTTCCCACATTAGCTGGACAGTTTATTTCCATAGTTAAAGATTCATCAATTATCTCATTGATTTCTATACAGGAAATGACATTTACTGGTTCTGAAATAGCTAACTCTTCTGGGTATATTTTTGAAATATGGCTCATTGTTGGTGCAGTTTATTTTATATTATGCTTTAGCTTATCGCTATTATTCAGAAAACTAGAAAAGCACAGTTCACGTCACCTACAACGTTAATAACAACTTAGGCATCCCTAATAAACATCTATTATTTTAGGGGTGTCTATTTTTTATTAACAGTATTACCATTAAAGATATTTACTTGTACTGGTTATATATTTTTTTCTTACTAACTAAATCAATATATTTATTCATCCAATCTTGTATAAATACCCACATATTATATCACCTCAATTGATCTATTAATTAAAGTATAGTCTTAATCTTGATGTTTGAGATAAAGTTCCATCGGCTGTGGTCACAAGCTCATATTATTTGTAAATCGTTCAAATTATATATTTCTAAAAAGATGCTCAATTAGCTATACGTAGTAATACCAATCCCTGATACACTCATAAAAAAATAAACGGTGAGCAAAGCATGCAAGGTACACTCAGTAAAATGAAATCATCGCTTGGAGAGGTTGTCGATTACTACCTTCCGATTGGCGAGCAACAACTTCATCTTAACCCATTGATTGGTAAAAAATTAACTCTTACTCATACTGGTAATATATTCTGTTGCTCATGCGGCAAGAAAACCAAAAAGAGTTATTCACAAGGCCATTGCTTTCCTTGTATGAAAAAGCTGGCAAGCTGCGATATGTGTATCATGAAGCCAGAAACTTGCCATTATGCAAAAGGAACCTGCCGTGAACCACAATGGGGGGAAGATAACTGCATGGTGCCTCACTATGTGTATCTTTCTAATACCTCTGCACTAAAAGTCGGTATTACTCGTCATACCCAGCTCCCTACTCGCTGGATAGATCAAGGTGCAACACAAGCACTGGCGGTATTAAAAGTAAAAACACGTCAAATCTCTGGTTTAGTGGAAGTTGCTATTGCTGAAATGGTGGCAGACAAAACCAACTGGCGTACCATGCTAAAAGGCAACAATAGCGATATCGATTTACACCAACAAGCACAATTACTATTGCCTGAGGTAAAACAAAAACTGGCCGAGATCTGCGCAGAGTTTGGTGAAGATGCTATCGAATATTTAAATAATGATATTGTTGATATTCATTATCCTGTTGATCATTTCCCAACCAAAATAGCGTCTCACAATTTTGATAAGGAGCCTGTTGTTAGCGGTATTCTTGAGGGAATTAAAGGTCAGTATTTATTATTTGATACTGGTGTGATTAATATTCGTAAATTTAGCAGTTACGAAGTGATTATTGCAGAATAAACATACGCGGTAACAACATAAAACGGCATTGCTCTTAATTAAGAGCAATGCCGTTTCTTATGCGTTATGCTAAGAATAAAGTTTATTTCGCTTTGGGCTGTACATATTCACGTTGGCTATTTTGGATAGCGATATCACGCATAAAGTTCTCACCTAACACCACCCCCTTACCACCGTCTATCAATTGGTATTCAACTTCATCATTTCGATCGCCGAGCTTGGTGCGTAATAGAACGATCGGCAAACGGGTATTATTATCATTCTTTGACCAAGCCTCTACAGGGTATTTGTATTCTTTACCTTGGAACACAAATTTAACCCAGTTATCGCCGTTACGTTCAAATTCAACCAGATTTTTAACCCCAACGCGAGATGTAGAAGATTTAGGATCAACATAAGCAGAAACATGTTTAGTGCCAGACAAAATCAACACCCACTCATGATGACCTAGCACTAACATACCGTCTTTGGTTTTAGCGCTCGCTTTATGATTGGTTGTTGTTAATTTCTTTGATGCCGTCGAAGCCGTGATTTTATCGGTTGTTACTTCAGTTGCCGCTAAGGCCTGTTTTTTAACACGATGGGTTTTTTTTTCAGCTGCAATAGTTTGAGCTTTCGCAGCTGCTTGCATTTCAGCAGCGGTCACCATCGAAGCAAACACCAAAGGTTTAACTGTTGGTGTTGGTGTTGAAACTGTTGGTTGTGGTTGATCTTTTAGTGACGGCTGCTGAGCACAGCCAAAAAGTGTCAAGGCCAATAAACCTACTGCCGTTTTCTTCATACATTCTCTCTTCTATTACATTTCTATAGGCCGTAATTAACCATAATACGTGGTTTAACGTTATGCCAAATAAATCACCTAGCACCACCGTTCTTCTAATGAGCAGCCGCTTCATATAATGAAAATTTATTCGTCAACCATTGTTCATTATACCACCCCATATTACGGCTATGTTTAGCATCATCCCATAGACTGAAAAAATGGCGACGTTCTTCAAAACCATCATCTAAATGACTTTTTTCAAGATAACGCTCTGCAATATGTAAATCACTACGGACATCAAACAGATGAATTACATCCAGTTCTCGATGTTTAAAACCACTATCGCAAGGATCTAACAAACCAGCGACTTTAAAAGTTGTAGGATCAAACAACACATTAGCGATATGACAATCATCATGAACAAATGATGATGACTCATGGGCAATCGGCGCCAATACTTTGGTTCTGTCTTCCCACAGAGCAGTAAATTTATCTTTTAGAGCTGCGCTAAAGGGAGAGCCCATACTCATCAAATAGTGGTATACGCTTCCCATCCAGTCATCAAATGCTGATCCCAAGTTTTGACTAAATTGGCCATTTGATAGTTCAAACCCTTGCGGATGCTGATGCTCATGCAGTGCTAATAAAATATCAGTATAATCTTCTCTAAATGTCATCACCGCTTTAGAATCTTTAGGTAATTGGTGCGCAGAAACCCCTTCTAGCCAATCTAAAACAATATAATCATATCCATCCTCTCGACCAAACAAATAAATCTCAGGCACTGGACATGACACAATTTTACGTAACTGCTCTAAACTTGCGACTTCTTTTCCTATGCGACCAACTTCACGTGAAAATTTAACGACAATTTTCGACTTTCCAGAGGCCAGAAAAACGACCCAACCATAAAAGGTTTCCTGAATATCACACACGTCAGCTTTGCGACGAAACATTGCCATAAACGCATTTTCAGCAATGGCTTTTAGCTGGGGTTTATTCATCTTTAGTACCTTGATAATCATGGTCACACAATACAGATGATTTATACCCACACGGTATAAATCATTGGTTTTATGTGACTTTTCGTTGTTTTATGTTTTAAGAATGCATCATAACAGCAAAGATAACCAGCATTGAGGAATAGAAAAGATGAAAATATCTTACCTTTAGTTACAATTTCGTTTTTAGTGACAATAATCACTTTTTTTTGATGATAATTTAGAGTTCTAAACTACGTAATTTTATCATATAAAAATAACTAATTTATAACATGGAAAATCAAGCTAAAAAGCATATAGATACAGGGTATACATATACCTAAAAGATATAAACTGAGAACATTTCATTTTCAATAATTAACGGGTAATAAAAAACACTTCGTTTTGTAATGATACAATTAAATTGTTTTTCTTTTTTGCAGCATCAAATGAGTTTACATTTTCACTATTATAGTCGTTGAAATATGCCTACTTTTTAGCTGTTTTTTGTGAGCTAGCTAAAGTTTTCATGCCAAAAGCCAGTGTTTAGTGTAATATCCAGCGACCAGAGCCGACCTCATTATGCGCTCTGCATTCAATAACGAACGATATCGGGGCGATATGCAATTACTCGAAGCCAAACTCCATAAAATTGACCGTCATAACTACCGCAGCTATTCAAGTATGCGCGGTGAATATCACTTTGTTGATTTCGACTTTTTTATCGATACCGTTCAGTCGGATCCCTTTGCGCCAGCTTCTCGCGTTCGTGCTCGTCGCGCATGGTCACTCACTGATCTTGAATGGCTACGTGGAAAATCGACTGATTATCAGCGTGCAGCTCGTGATTTTATTGCACGCTTCTTTGCTGATTTATCTCAGCAAGACAATGCTGTCTTAATTGACATGCCAGGACAAACAATTCTAGATCGTACCTCTGTCGTATTTGACGATGAAGGTATTGAATTACGTTTCCGCATTAATCTGCCATCAGATGGCCGTACTATTATTGCGAAAAAAACCCTCAACCTACTGACCTTCTATCTACCAAAAATGATTCGTCGTGCCACTATCGCACGTGAATTACCAATGGATGAGTTAAAACGTCACTGTGAAGCGGTTGAAGATCAAGTCGCGCTGCGTAGCCAACTGAAACAACATAAATTATTAGCCTTTGTTGCAGATGGAAGCTTATTACCTCGTATTGCAGGTAACAGTGATTTGCCATTACCTGATGCTATTCCATTCCTAAGTCCTGATAACCTAGCGGTAGAATTAGAAGCACCGCATAAAGGTAAGATTCGTGGTATGGGTATTCCTGAAGGTATTACGCTTATCGTTGGTGGTGGTTTCCACGGTAAATCAACTCTGCTAAGTGCTATTGAACGTTCGATCTATGATCATGTTCCCGGCGATGGCCGAGAGTATGTAGTAACCAATGATGCTGCCGCTAAAATTCGTGCTGAAGATGGCCGTTGTGTTCACAATGTTGATCTGTCGCCTTACATCAGTAATTTACCTATGGGTAAAGATACTACTGCGTTTAGTAGTCAAAATGCGTCAGGTTCAACCTCACAAGCATCATGGTTACAAGAGTCTATTGAAGCGGGTGCTGAAGCATTATTGATTGATGAGGATACCTCAGCGTCTAACTTCATGATCCGTGATGAGCGCATGCAAGCATTGATCTGTAAAGAAGATGAACCAATTACACCATTAGTTGACCGTATCGCACTACTACGCGATCAACACAACATTTCAGTAATGCTGGTAATGGGTGGCTCTGGTGATTATCTTGATGTCGCTGATACTGTTATTCAAATGCACAACTATGATGCTATTGATGTGACAGAAAAAGCACGCGCAGTTGTTGCTTCTCACCCAACCCGTCGTAAGCAGGAAGGAACAGAAGTTATTGTTCACCCTCGCACACGACAAATAAACCGTAGTGCCTTGCAAGCAATGCTAGAAGAAGGCAAGTTCCGTATTCAAGTAAAAGACAAAACATCACTACGTTTTGGTCGTGAGTACATTGATCTACAAGCACTAGAGCAAATTGCGCACTCAAGCCAACTATTGGCTATTGGTTACTTGTGGTTCCAATTAGCACAAACTAAAGGTTGGGAAAAAAATCCAAGCCGTGCGTTTGCTAATATGTTGCACGATAATTGGGCTGATATGATGCCTAAATATGGTGAAATGGCTAAGCCTCGCGTTATCGAAGTAATGGCCGTTTTAAACCGAATGCGTAAAGCTGAATTTAAGTAAGCCTCAAGCTGAACTCGGTTATTCTTTAAACCCCGCTCAAAGCGGGGTTTATGTTAATTCAGGATACAGTAGCGCAATAAGCTACAATCAACTATAATATGCGGTCATTTTATTCGCAGATTACATTCATAAGCTGACAAAAATCATCAGTTTATGAATGTAATCGGCATAGGCCGACAGTTTAGGAACACAGCATGTCATTTTTATCTCAAGGTTTTTCTCAAGATCTCGTTAAAGCATTAACTGAGGTGGGTTATGAGAAATTAACCCCAATTCAGCAAAAAGCCATTCCTCAAGCACGACGTGGTGCTGATATTTTAGCTTTAGCGCAAACAGGTACTGGCAAAACAGCAGCTTTCGCATTACCTATTATTCAAAAATTATTGGATAAGCCAGCAACCAAAACCCGATTTAACGTTCGCGCATTAATTCTTGCACCAACACGTGAATTAGCAGAGCAAATTTCAGTAAATATTAACGACTACGCGAAATACACCGACATTAATTGTACGGCTATTTTTGGTGGTAAAAAAATGGCAACACAAGAAAAACGCCTAGAGCAAGGTGTTGATATTCTCGTTGCAACACCGGGTCGTTTAATTGAGCACATGGAACAAAATAATGTTTCATTAGCTAACCTAGAATTTTTAGTGTTTGATGAAGCGGACCGTATGCTTGATATGGGCTTTATCGGTGCTATTCGCGTTATTTTAGAAGATATTCGCACTAAGCCACAAACGATGTTGTTCTCTGCAACCTCGTCAGCGCAGATGAATGCATTAGCAGCGGATATTCTACGTAAACCACAACGCATTACCGTTACACCAGAAAACAGCACGGCATCAACAGTTGCACACGTTGTTTACCCTGTCGATGAAGATCGCAAACGTGAAATGCTATCTGAATTAATTGGTAAGAAAAACTGGCCACAAGTGTTAGTTTTTGTGAATTACAAAGAAACGGCAAACCAGCTAGTTAAAGAATTAAAACTTGATGGTATTAAAGCGGTTCTTTGCCACGGCGATAAAGCCCAAAGCTCACGTCGACGTGCATTAGAAGAGTTTAAAGAAGGTAAAGCACGCGTGATGGTCGCCACAGAAGTTGCTGCCCGTGGTCTAGACATTCAGAATCTACCATATGTTGTAAACTACGACATGCCTTTCCTTGCTGAAGACTATGTACACCGTATTGGCCGTACTGGTCGTGCAGGACAAAAAGGTAATGCAATCTCATTTGTTAGCCGTGAAGAAGAACTCACTTTAGTTCAAATCGAGCGTTTGATTAATCAACGTATTCACCGCGTACAATTAGAAGGTTACGAGCCTAAAAGCCGTGATGCATTAGTTGAGCGTATGAACACCAAAGCAGCTTACCGTGATCGTGCAGGTCGTCAAAATAATCCGACTCAAGATCAATCTGCTGCTGAGCGTCGTGCTCGTTTGCGTAAAGCAATTAGCAGCAAAGCAACTAAGATCACTCGTTTGAAGAAGTAATTTTCAAATCTGAATCAATCATAAGCTTCGATGGTTAATCACTATCGAAGCTTTTTTTGTGACGACACTCTGTAATATTACGTTATTATATGCAACGTAATATTATTTATTATAATACTTCATCGCCTCATGAAACGTCACTTTATCTGTTTTATCACTAACTCAATAAATTATATTATCTATAAAATATGATCTGTTTCGTAAAATAAAGCACCGATGATGATCGAATAACACCACTTTTTTATCTTCCCTTTTTAAGCCTCTATCAAGAATGCATTTATGCTATTGATCCGTAAAAAAATACACCTTTTAATGGCCTCACAAAATTATGTTATTTATTGATATTATTTAACTTTGTTTGAGGTATATATGCGACTATCGTTGACCTTTATTGCCCTACTATCCACTATGTCTACCGCTGCTTTAGCGTCTGAACAAACGGATGAAAAATCATACTTAACCATTATTCCCAATCATAACCCGCAGTTAATTCGAAATTTTAATCCATTTATAAACTCTCGTTTACATACTGCCCGTGATTTTATTTATGAACCTTTGGTTATATTCAACGAACTTAAAGGCAATATTCCGGTATTTCGTCTCGCTAAAAATTATACCGTTAGTAATGATTTATTATCACTAACATTTGATCTACGTGATGATGTTAAATGGTCTGATGGGGAACAATTTACTGCTGATGATATCATCTACACCTTTGATATGATAAAGAAAAACAATGCATTAGATGACAGAGGGATCACTAAGCGTATCAGCAAAATAGAAAAAGATAATGATTATGTAGTTACGTTTACTTTTAATGAAATCAATACTAGCCTAGTTAATGATGTGGTCAGTATTCCTATCGTGCCACAACATATCTGGAGTAAAATAGATAAACCAGAAACCTTTACCAATCAACATCCTGTCGGTACGGGGCCATTTACAGAGATTGAACGTTTTACTCCGAGTCTCTTTACTCAATGCCGTAACCCTCATTATTGGGATAATGATAAGTTAAAAGTCGATTGCTTGCGTATTCCACAAAAGAACCATAATGATCAAGTCTTGGCTGATTTAATCAACTCTGAAATTGACTGGGCAGGATCATTCGTCCCCGATATTGATCGTGTATTTGTTAATGCATCTAAAAATCATGGCTATTGGTACCCACCTGCTGGCACACAGTCTTTTGTATTAAACTTTAATTCAACTGATCCTGCTAAGAAAGAAGCCCTTGAAAATATTGATTTTAGACGTGCTTTTTCAATGAGTTTAAATCGTCAAGAAATCATTGATATCGCTATTTATGGAAACGGTAAGGTGAATGATTTTGCTTCAGGGCTTGGTTATGGTTTTGAATCTTGGTCAAATAAACAAACCCATGATAAATATAAACCCTATATGACTCATAACGTGAAAGAAGCCAAAGCATTACTGAAAAAGGCAGGTTTTATTGATAGAGATGGCGATGGGTTTGTAGAGACACCAACCGGTAAAAAACTGACATTAGAGATACAATCACCTAATGGTTGGACCGATTTCAATAATATTGTGTTACTAGCATCCGAACAAATAAATGCGATAGGTATCAAAACTCAAGCGCGTACACCTGATTTTTCTGTCTATAACCAAGCAATGATCACCGCTGACTATGATATAGCTTATACCAACTATTTCCACGGCGCTAGCCCGCATAAATACTGGGAATCTGCCTATCATTCTCGTTACCAAAAGAAAGATGGCATGCCGCGATTTGCTATGCACTTTTGGAAAAATGCAGAGTTAGATAACTTACTTGATAGTTTTTACCAAACCAATAAACATGATCAGCAAATAACTATTGCACATAAAATTCAAGCATTATTAGCTGAGAACATGGTAACGATTCCTGTTTTATCTGGCCCTAATTTCTATCAATACAACACCAAACGCTTTACTGGATGGTGGAATGAAGCCAATCCGAAAGGACGCCCTATGATATGGGAAGGAACACCAGAGCGTGTATTACATGTACTTGACCTTAAACCTGTAGTAGCACCGAAAGCATAATTTTTCACTAACAAAAAGCCGAGTTAAGATTGCTATCTTACTCGGCTTTTTTAGTTGTGCTCTGTTATGCATTTTAGCTATAGCACTACGTCATATCGCTCACTATCTATAATGAACGACGTTCCGCTTTAGTCGGAAAGATTCGGCACCAATCTTTTTTCATATCCACCACTTGCCACTTGTGCTGTTTTGCTGCTTGCATCAATGCTGGAGTGAATTTACCTTCAAAAGAATCAGCGCCATACTGCCACTCACGTTCAGCATCAGTATGATGGATCAACATCCCTAGGCTGGCGCCTTTTTGAGAGGTTGTCCATGATAGCATCGCTTTATCGCCCGTTGAGTTACCCACCGCAAGGATAGGACGCTTACCAATAATGGTCGCAATATTAATCGCTTTTTGTGGACCGTCATCAATGTAAACTAACTTATTGTTTTTAATAAGTGTGCCGTCTTTATAGGTATAACCAAAGGCAGTACCAATCACGTTTTCTGCGGGAATGTGATAGATAGCTTCGCTCCACGGTTTAACAAACGCACCACCAGCACCCGTTACAATAAACACCTTAAATTTGTGCGTATGGAGATAATCAATCAACTCTATCATCGGTTGATAAACTAAATCAGTATAGGGTCGTTTAAAACGAGGCGACTGCGCTGTTGAGAGCCAATTTAAGACATCTTTATTATATTGTTCAGGCGTTAACCCTGCTTGTGATGTTGCAAGAATAGGCAGTAAAGCGCTCCATCCCTTTGCAAAAATAGCTTTAGTGTTGTTATCGAGTACCCACTTATACGGTGTTTCTGTTTTCCACTCCGGATGTTGTGCACTTTCATGCTTAATCTGACTAAAGGCAAACAAAAACTGCGTATAAGTTGGTTTTTCAGGCCACAAGGTACCATCATTATCTAACACCGCAATACGTGCACTGGGCTTGACGTAATCGGGATTACCGACGGTTGTTACTTCGTTAACAAACTGCGTAATAGCACTACGACTCGCACTGCTATTCCACAATGGTAAAACGTCACCATCATGAGTGCATGTTGCACTATAAGCTGATGTTGATGCGGCAAGTAACGTGGCAATGCCCACCCATATCGCGACCCTTTTTTTTCTAGTCACAAAGCTAGATCCTTGTTATTTGTTTTTGATGATAATAAAAAGCAGGTCATCAATAACCTGCTTGTTGTTTTCTTTGATTCTAGTTGTAATCTGCGTAAGGGTTAACACTATCAAGCACAATAGCATGTTCAAACTCAGACAATTTAATCGCATCAGGTGTAATGGTTACTGAATGCTCGTCCATCACCGCTTCACCAAACTGATAACGAATAGTTTCTTGTCCTTGGCATGCATTAATATCATTACTACTGGTAACAGCTTTAACAGCCTGATGGCGTACTTGATAAGCAGCCATTACATCATGACCGTATTTGGCGGTTAGCATCGCAATAGTTTGTTGTGGCGATAACACTAAACCCGATGCATTATTGCCACCAAAACCTTTAGCATTAAGAATAACGGCTTTGTAGTTTTGACCGCACTCACCAGCATAGGTGTGCTCCATTAAAATATTTAAATTAGAGCAATGTACATCATCAGCAATATGATCAATGGTATTAATCGCGGGTAACCAACCGTATTGCCATACACCAAGAGAAGCAACAAGTTGATCACCAGCAGCGGCGCTCATTGAATGGCCTACATACGATTTAATGGCAGCAACAGGCCAACTTTCAATGCCAAACGTTTTAGCAACTTCATTAAGAATATGGCTTTCTGTTACGCGGTTTTGTGGTGTTCCGGTACCATGTGCTTGGACAAATGTTTGCTTCATGCCCTCTTCACCAAGGATCGCCTTTGCCAATGCCGCCGCTTTTGCCACAGTGACATAGTTACCTACACCTGGCGCTGAAATTGATTTTTTATTAGCATCAGCATTAACAAACACATCAGCCACAGAGCCATAAATATTAGCGCCTAACTCAAGGGCTAATTCATCATCCATCAGCACCACAAATTGTGCAGACTCTGCCATTGTAAAACCAGCATTAGATGAGAATGGACGACAAGCTCGACGATTATCAACACTATCGATACCATCAAGCGCTTTTAATTGTTCATCTTCAGCCAGAGCGCCCATCACTCTAAAGCCTTCCATGATCTCTGCCTCTACTGGTGCTTCAGCATTACCGACAATCACTACTTTTGCTTTGCCATGCTGAATATCATGCATACCTTGGCGAAGGTTATAAAGGAATGTTGCACATGCCCCCATATTCGTACCTGTTGCGCCAATACTGTTGATCACATAGCCATTAATAAAATCAGCAGGCATTTCGGCAAAAGATAGTGCCATCATCTTTGAACTAACACGGCCACCAGTAAGGTGTGCAGCAATCATGCCCCCTAACGAGTTATCATCAATTTGTGCTAACCCACTTCCAGCGTACACTGATACTTCATCTGGGCGAATATGACGTAAGACCTCATCCCACTCAAAACCTAATGAATTCAGGGCATCTGAAGCACCATATACCGTTAGCGACAAGCCTCGTGGGTGAAAACGAGAGTTATATAATTTGCTTGGCTCAAAGCCAGTAGGAATATTACCGCCACTTGAAACAGGAAAAGCAACACGGCCTTCTACTAATGCGTCAAGGTTTCCCATTACGGTGATCACCGCTTTTGTACCTTGAATATCAACTTGCCAGTTTGACGGAATATGATTAGGTAATTTAGATTTACGCAATGTAAATGTGATCTGATCATCTGCTGAATTTAAATTCGCTTTATATTGATACAGCAAATTATCAGGATCGAAAGAATGGATACGACGCACACAGGTGCCCGCTTTAATCGCGGTAATAATATCTTCGGTAATAGCGCCATCGTCACTCAATCCCATACGACGAGCGAGATCTTGCCATGTTGATTGCATTACATCATCAGATAGTACATCAGCGATCATCAGCTTATAGCTATGAAAGCCTGAACTACGACCAGCAGCATTGATGCCACCTAAACCCACAATGAGCGGTAATTTTGCCATTTTAATATCCTGAGATCGATTTAATACACCGTTGAAATCAGAATATCAGTATTAACCTATGATTCATTCTACGTTTGTGCCAAAATTACTTGTATTCCAGCCAAACTAACCAAAATATTACACTAACGTATATTTTGTAATCAATTACCATGGAAACAAAAATAATGCGGGTAGGTTTTATTCTTTTCCATCGTGCACTTATCACCGGAATCTCATTAAGTGCAGAGATGCTAACCAGTGCTGCAAGTCTGCGTGATCGTAAAACTCAGCAACAATCGCCATTTGAAATTAAACTGATTGCTTCCAGTTTAGCATCGCCCACGTTAACCGCAGGCATTCGCATTCAACCCGATATTACCTTTGAAGATGAGACAAATTTTGACATCATTATTGTGCCGCCGATGTGGGGAAACCCTATTTCTTCAATCGCAAAGCATCCTCAAATACCCGCATGGCTAATTAAGCAATACCATAATGGTGCGCAAATAATAGCCACAGGGACAGGCGTTACTTGGTTGGCTGAAACAGGGTTGTTAAACCATCAAACGGCTACAACCCATTGGTACTTTTATGACAAATTCTCACAACGCTATCCACAAATAAAACTTAACCGCCAAGCTTCTATTACCTCGGCTAATGGCCTTTATTGCACTGAAAGTATCAACTCACAGACAGAAATGGTGCTATTTTTAATTTCTAAATATTATGGCCAGAAAATCGCTAATACTATCGAAACCCATTATGGCCATGAAATTAGTAAATCAGGTCATCAACCTTTTTATGAAATTGGTGGTCAAGTGCAATTTGATGAATCTATCGCTCAGGCACAAGACTGGATGCAACGTTATATGTCACAACCATTAACTACTCAGCAAATTGCTCAGCATTGCGGTTTACCTCTACGTAGTTTCAATCGTAAATTTAAAGACCAAGTCGGCCAGGCACCGCATCAATATCTGCAAAAAATACGAATGGAAACCGCTAAAGAATTGTTGCGTGATTTTGGAATGTCATTGTCTGATGTATCAGAACAGGTGGGATATAAAGATCCGTATCATTTTTCAACACGGTTTCAAAAAGAATTTAATATTAGCCCTTCTCAGTATCGCAATATGGTGAAAGCAAAAGCCTACAACGTTCAATAATCAACATTTCAAAAAACCAATAAAAACGCCTAGCAATAAGGCTAAGCGTTTTTATTATGATAGGTATGTCGATGTCGATTAAAATTTTCGACTTGTTATATCTTCGCATTCGCCGTCAATCACATTTGATGCCGTTTGACGTTGTTGACGAAACACACTATTCATTGTTTCATCTTGGCCAGCAAAACCTTCTGTAAAGTTCTTTTCTTCGTATTGCATACCTTCGGCAGCAAGTTTACGTTTAATAAATGGTTTCGCAATCATCGCTGCAATACCAAGAAATAGTGCCATTATAGCTGCGAAAGAAACTGCAAATAAGCCGATTACAACAGCAAAAAAACCAGTAAGTAAATTTCTCATGGACATGCCTCTCTAAAATCATATCAATCAGGCCGTTAAGTTATCTTAACATTTATCATGTACCCGATAAGTCTGCTTATGCGAACATCAATTCAATACTTTTATTATCGTTCTAAATAGTAGCGCCTTGTAAATGAACCGACCATGAACATAAGTATAAATTTGTCACTTTGAGTAAGTTTTATTACACTTTATCGAAAAAGAAAAGATAAATCTTTTTTAGATAGAAGCTGATACTGGGTTTACTGTAATAATGATTTAGACCGTCAGACTCATGACACTGTGAATATCACATTGAATACGGCTAATTTTATCATTTGCTAATAAAAAATAGGCATCTTGCGGTAAATCCTGAGAAAAAACCTCGTCATAAGTCATGCCAACATAGACGCCACGAAAAACAGCTCCCGTTAAACCATGTGAAATAACAATCGCATTTTCAGAAACAGAAATATCGGCTAAAAAATCTTCTATGCGATCTTTTACGTTAAAATACGATTCAGCATTTGGTGCCATTAAATACCAATCTTTCTGCTCACAAAGCCGTGGCTGCTTCATTTTAAGATCAGGAATATAAGCTTGTTCCCAATCACCTAAACAAAACTCTTGTAAACGCGGATCTTGTACAATTTGATTTGGATCAATACCAATTTGTTGTGCAACAATTTCGGCAGTTTGAACAGCGCGACCTAGTGGGCTTGAATAAATAGTCCATTGGCTTTTATTGGCTAATTTAGTTTTTAATGATAAACCAATCGCCAATGCTTGCTGTTGTCCTAAATCTGTTAACTTAGAATTACAATGTCCTTGTAAACGCTGCTGTGCATTAAAAACTGTTTGTCCGTGACGTAATAAAAATATGCTTTTTGACATGGCGTTCCCCCTTAAAGTGGACGTTAGATTATACTATCTGGGCATTACCAACAATAACTAAGCCAAAATCAAACCTGAATAACGCACAACTATTCTTATTAATCTTACTCAAGATTGTTATTTAAATCACAATTAAAAGCACATGACGCAAACGCTTACCTTTTTTAACCAGTTGATTATAAAAACAATAAATCAAAACCCATTACAATTAAGCCCTCTTTATCCCTACAAGGTATCATGATATTATGCCGCCCCTATTTGTACTACGAATATAAAATAGACAGTTTGCTACGGTCTACTCTCTGCTTGTTTATAAGCAATTCGTATCTTTGGCTTATACGGATATAGCCTCTTAGGTAATTCATACAATAATTAAAAATCACTGAGGCACACCGCGTTATCAAAACAACGTTGCTCTCAGTCGATGATAAGAATAGAGACTCTTAATGGTAAATATCATTATTGACGGTAAAACGTTCAAGGTAAATAAAAGTCAAACTTTGCTCAACGCTGCACAACAATGCGGTATTACAATCCCCTCACTCTGTGATATTGATGGTTTTCATCAGAACTGCGACTTATGTGACGTTGAAATTGAGCACCGTGGTACGGTCAAATCCTGTCGTGTCTACCCTGTTGAAGGCATGAACGTAACCACCACCTCTACCGCTTTGAACCAACGCCGTAAGCATGCGCTTGAGCACCTTTTATCTGCCCCTAATATCAGTTGTAGCGTGCCACCTTGCCAAGTTGCCTGCCCTGCTGATGTAGATATTCAATCCTATCTCTATTTTATTGCCACCAATCAACCTCAAAAAGCGATTGAGGTCATCAAGAAAACCTTACCAATGCCATTGTCTATTGGTCGCGTGTGTCCGGCTTTTTGTGAAGCCAAATGTCAACGTAAATTAGTTGATGGTTCAATTGCAATTCGCCAAATTAAGCGTTATGCCGCCGATATAGATTTAGCATCAATGCAGGCTTACACGCCAACGAAAAAAACAACTAAACCGCAACGAATTGCGATTGTTGGTGCAGGCCCTGGTGGTTTAAGTTGTGGCTACTTCCTGAGTAATGAAGGTTACAACGTCACAGTTTTTGAATCAATGCCACAAGCTGGCGGTTGGTTACGTTATGGTATTCCAGAATACCGCTTACCTAAAGACGTGTTAGATCAAGAAATTGACATCATGTGTCGTAACGGTATGACAATCGAAACCAATAAAAAAATGGGGGCTGATTTTAGCTTATCGTCATTACAACATGATTATGACGCTGTGTGCCTTGCTGTCGGTGCTTCACTTGCAAGTGAAATGCGCTATGAGGGTACAGACCTTGAAGGCCATTATCTTGGTGTCGACTTTTTAAAAGATCAAATATTGGATAAGCAATACACGATTGGTAAAAAAGTGGCCGTGATTGGTGGTGGTAATACAGCTATCGACTGTGCTCGAACAGCATTACGCTTAGGCGCAGACACGACCCTGATCTATCGTCGTACTCGTGATGAAATGCCCGCTGAATTATATGAAATTGAAGAAGCTGAACATGAAGGCGTTAAATTCTTATTTTTAACCAACCCTGTTGAAAATATTGCAGATGAAAATGGTCGCGTATGCCAAGTTAAATTAGAAACTATGGCACTGGGTGAACCTGACGCTTCTGGTCGTTGCTCACCTAAAGCAACAGGTGAATATATCTATGCTGAATTTGACACTGTGATTGCCGCTGTTTCACAAAAAACAGATACGCGCTTTTTAGATGATGATAACGTTGAGTTACCAATGAGTCGTTGGAACACACTTGATACTGATGAGCAAACGATGTATTCAGGCGTCGACAAAATTTTTGGTATCGGTGATTTTCGTCGTGGACCAGCAACAGCCATTGAAGCCATTGCTGATGGTCGTAAAGCAGCACAAGCTATTGATGCTAATTTTGGTGGCGATATGGAGAAGCTTTACACTGAATCATTCCGTGAACGTAATGTTAGCCGTGGACACTTAATTCGTCCAGATCATGTCAACAAACTCAAAGATGTGATGCGTTCATTATTATCAACTAATAATGCCACTGATATTGAAGCAGAGCTTGAACATGCTTTAACACAAGTGATGCGTAACAAGATGGCAGAACTTAAGCTGCATGAACGCCATTTAAGTTTTAATGAGGTTGAAACTGGTTATAGCGATCAAGTTGCGATTAACGAAGCTAAACGCTGCCTCAGCTGTGGTTGCCATGATGGTAATAATTGTAAACTGCGTCATTATGCAACTGATTATAAAGTTGATAAAAACTTAATAATTAGTGGATTACGCTCAATTTCAGCATAGTTATTTCTAAATCAGTCTTGAGATTCAATAAAAAAGCCACTGCCGATATTTGTTACTCAAACAAATACCAGCAGTGGCTTTTATTTAGCGTATATCATGATATAACGCTACATTACCCAACTAAATTCATTGGACGTAATTTCACATACTCAAATAATTTATATTCATCAGCGGCAGTTAAAAAGTTAAGAAAATGAGCACTTTCTAAATGCGCATCAAGATGTGCTTGTGACTGCCACACTTCTTGCATTACAAATAAACCTGCTTCATTTTGATCAGCAAACAATTTATAACTTTCACAACCTGCTTCTAAATGTGTTGGCGCAATAAGTGACTCTAATAATGCTTGTGCTTTCTCAATACAATGAGCATTTGCTTTAATTTCTGCTAATAAATAAATCATCAGTTAACACTCCGTAAAAATTGTCTCATTCTGCCAACGTGATTTTGGCACCTCAGCATTAAAATCATCAGCACTATGATAACCGATAGGTACAACAACTAAGCTTGTAAAACCTTGCGCATTAAGATCAAATTCTTTATCTAAAGTCTCACGATCAAAACCTTCAAGAGGTACCGCATCAATTCCCATTGCAGCAACACCTAAAAGCAACGAACCAATATTAAGATATACTTGTTTCTGCATCCAATGATCAGCGTCACCTACTGTTTTTCGATGAAAATCAACGAAGAAGTTACGTCCATCAACCATGCGTTGCTTGGATTGTTCATTTGAGAAACGACCATCTTGCTGTTCACACGCTAATAGATCATTTAAGTAATCATCATCTATCGTTGTTTTTGAGCAAAAGACTAATACATGTGACGCATTTAAGATTTTAGGTTTATTAAATACATACGGCCCTTCTGCAGCTGTCGCTATACGTTGTTTAGCGTCGTCTGTAGCTGCAATAATAATATGCCAAGGCTGTGAGTTTACACTGGAAGCACTTAATCGAATTAACGCTTTAATTTGCTCTAATTGAGCATCTGTTAACTTACGAGAAGGATCAAACGCTTTAGTTGAATAGCGCTTCTTGGCAGCATCTACAATAGTCATAATTTTTCCTATACCATATAATCTTAAGTGCTATACCATACTCTTAGTTCACAAAAAGGAAAACCAATACACCGTATCGATTTTCCAAACTCATTTTTACTACCAGCAACGATTATTGCAATATGATGGATGTTACTTCATATCCTCTTCAACCGCCTTTAGTCCAGCTTGTCGTCCTAGCTCATAGCCTGCATTTAATTTATTGACATCACGTGTTAGGCGCTTAATCAAAAAGTCTTTGTTAGGAACAATAGCTGTAATACGACAATCAGCTGGCGGATTACGAATAAAGTACAATGCTTTATTATAACGAGATTCTTTGGTCAGGAATTCTTGACCAAATACTGGCGTAGTTTTAAAAAATTTACGGGTTAACCACGGCACTTGGTGGCTATGAACAAAATTTGCCTGTGCATGAGATAGTACGACAGTAATATCACGCGCCCCACGACGATAGGCTTCAATAACAGGAATAGGATCGGCAATGCCGCCATCACTCATCGCAATGCCATCAACTTTTGGAAAATTACGGTAAACAATCGGTAATGCGCAAGTTGCAGTCATCAAGCTTTGTAAATTATCACGTTTAACTTCAATATAATCAGCGTCGCCAGTGGCAATATTGGTTGTGGTAGCAAAAAGCGGAATCCCTTGGCTTTCATATTTATCAACTTCAAGTGGCAAATTATTAATACTTTCAGACCATAACCAATCAATATCAATAAGGTTGCCCCCTTTTGCAAAGCGAACGTAGTTAATAAATGACTTACTGCGTGCATATTCCGTAATCACTTGATAATTACGTTTGTGGTTTTTACACAAGTAACCCATTAACACCATCGATCCTGCAGAAACACCGATCGTAAAATCGAATGGGTTATAATCTTTTTCAAGAAATGCATCAAGAACACCCGTAGCAAAAATACCACGCATTGCTCCACCCTCAACAACCAAAGCACGCTTAGGTGTATCATTCATAACGTTTATCCTTATAAGTTATAAACTTATTGAAATCCAATTGCATATAACATCAGAATATCAATATAAGCCAAATATTACTGTGCACAATAATAGAAAAAGCATACTTTTATTGCATATTTCAGTTTAAAAACAACCACAAAGTTCGATGAAGGTTATTCCATTTAGTAAATATATAAGCTTTTTTTTAACTTACAAAAAATAAAACATGTAATTTCAACCATCACTAGCGATTACTACTCATACCTCAGTAATCGTTATTGCTGAAATAAAGCATGCATCAATGCACTCTAGACAACGATGGCATTTATCAGTATCAATAACTGGTTTTTTATCTGCATACCATATGATTGCCTGCTTTGAACATGAATCAACACAGCTTTCACAATAACCGTATAAATTATCACAGGTATTACTGATCACTAATCGAGTCTGTTTAACGGGTGGACGCGCAAAATGAGTAAATAACTGACGACGGCTATACTGTTTTGACTCACGCATTGAAATATATCTTAGTTGGTGTTTTAACGGCATCAAACAGCTGAGCTAACTCTATAATAAAATGTTGACCTAATTCAGCTAAGTTACGATAAGCACCAACAGGTGCAGCTTGTTGTAATAACGCTAAGTAATGTCCAGACCATGGCAATAAGTGATCAGATAATAACTCGGTCACAGCCTCAAATCGTTGTTCTTCAATTAAACTAGCAATCACCATCACCATTAACCCAAATTGATCCTCTGGCTCATTATGCTTTGCTTCAAATTCAATCCCGTTTTGCTGTAAAAAATCTCGAAAAGCAATCGTTGAATCACCAAACACCACTGATTCTTTGTCTAAATAAACCGAGCCCCAAGGTGGCGCAGCCATCTCACCAATCCCTGTGAATAATTGATCATGCCAGACAGATAACGTATGAGGATCTGTTGCCGAAATGGCTGTTATTGTGTTATCAAACAAAGAATGTCCGCTGTTATCTAATGCTAAAACTGCATTAATACCTACTGTTTCATATTGGCTCGGATGGTAATAAAACAAGCCACCAATAATCCTGCTTAATACTTTTATATTTTCCATATCATTACAAATGAACATAGTTTCTCATTATCTATTAATTTATATCGACAATATAATAATGCTTTGAAACTATTTTACATATATTGACATAAAACAATAAATGATAATTCGGCAAAGGCATAATTACGCCATCACAAATAAAGAGTAATGTTGTAAGGATATATTGTGTCGAATTTAAAAAAGCCATTGAGCATAACTCGTCGTAGCGTGCTTAAAAGTGGCTCTTTACTGGCTGCTGCCGCAGGAGGAATGTCCCTACCATTCACCAGTGTTAAAGCCATCGCTAAAGAAACACCAATCAAACCCAATGAACAGATAGTTTGGTCATCATGTACTGTTAACTGTGGCTCTCGTTGTCCATTAAGAATGCATGTTGTTGATGGTGAGATTAAATATGTTGAAACGGATAACACCGGTGACGATATCTTTAACCATTCTCATCAAGTACGTGCTTGTTTACGTGGTCGTTCAATGCGTCGTCGTGTCTATAACCCTGATCGTCTCAAATACCCATTAAAACGTATTGGTAAACGTGGTGAAGGTAAATTTCAACGTATTAGTTGGGATGAAGCATTTGATATCATCGGCAATAGCCTCAAGCATACAATTAAAGAGTATGGTAATGATGCAATTTACCTCAACTATGGCACTGGAACCCTTGGTGGAACGGTAACAAAAAGTTGGGATCCATCAAGCACGCTTATCGCTCGTATGATGAACCTTTGTGGTGGCTACTTGAACCACTATGGTGACTATTCTGCGGCAAACATTGAGCGTATGAGTGAATTTTTCTACGGCGCATTTGTTGATAATAACAGCATTGATGATGTTCAAAATGCTGATTTATGTATCATGTTCGGTAATAACCCAGCAGAAACACGTATGTCTGGTGGCGGTCAAGTTCACAGTTTTGTTGATGGCCAAAAAATCCATCATACTCGCACTATTTGTATTGATCCGCGTTATACCGATACAGCCGGTGGACGTGAAGATCAGTGGATTCCAATTAAACATGGCACTGATGCGGCATTATGTGCGGCAATTGCCCATGTATTAATTACAGAAAATAAAGTAGATCAGCCTTTCCTGGATAAATACTGTGTTGGTTACGATGTCACCACTTTACCACCATCTGCACCTAAGAATGGCAGCTACAAAGACTATATTTTAGGTAACGGTGATGATAACACGGTGAAAACACCACAATGGGCAGCCCCTATTACTGGTATTCCAGCCGATATTATCATCAAACTTGCGCGTGAAATCGGTAATGCTAACCGCACTTACATTACTCAAGGTTGGGGATTACAGCGTTCAGCTAATGGTGAGCAAGCATGTAAAGCTATCATGATGCTATCTCTATTACGTGGTCAAGTGGGTCTTCAAGGAGGTGGTACAGGAGCCCGTGAAGGTAATCATAGTTATCCTTTTGTTCGCTTCCCTAAAGTAGAAAACCCAATAAAAACCGCTATTCCGATGTTTTTATGGACCGATGCTATTTTCCGTGCCAATGAAATGACAGATAAAACAGACGGAATTCTCGGCGCTGAAAAACTCAATAATCCGATTAAGTTTATCTGGAACTATGCGGGTAACTGTCTGATTAACCAACATTCGGATATCAACCGTACTCACGATATTTTACAAGATGAAAAAGCCTGTGAAATGATTGTGGTAATTGATAACCACATGACTTCATCAGCGAAATACGCCGATATTGTCCTGCCAGACTGTACCACATCAGAGCAATCAGATTTCTGCATGGACGGTGCAGCGGCGTCCATGCCCTATTTCATTTTTGCAAGCCAAGCCATTAAACCACGTTTTGAGTGTAAACCAATTTACGACATCATGACTGGCGTCGCCAAACGCATGGGAGTTGAGCAAGCCTTTACTGAAGGCCGTACTCAGGAAGAATGGTTACAGTGGATGTATGCTGAAACTGTTAAGCAAAATAATGACCCCGATTTACCTGATTACGACACGATGCGTAAACAAGGGATCTATAAAAAGCAATTTGATCGCCCACATGTGCCTTATGAAGATTTCCGCGCAGATCCGATTGCTAATCCACTTCCTACACCATCAGGAAAAATTGAAATTTACTCAGAGCAGTTGGCTGTTATCGCCAAAGAATGGACTCTTGGTAAAGATGAGTTCATCACTCCTATCGCTGAGTATCACTCAACGTTTAATGGCTGGGATGCTAAAGATCGTGACCAATTCCCGTTACAATTAACTGGTTTCCACTATAAAGCGCGTGCCCATTCAACTTACGGTAATGTTGATATTTTAAAAGCTGCAGCGCCGCAAGAATTATGGATGAACCCTGTTGATGCAGCACCTCGCGGCATTAAAAATGGCGATTTAGTCAGTGTTCGTAGTCAACAAGGTGAAGTTAACGTGCGTGTAAAAGTCACTCCTCGCATCATGCCCCATGTCACAGCCCTTGGTGAAGGCGCTTGGTATTCACCCAACAGTAAAGGTGTTGATCAGGCAGGTTCAATCAATGTTCTCACGACCAGCCGCCCAAGTCCGTTAGCAAAATCAAACCCATCACACACCAACCTCGTTGAAGTGAAACTCGTTAAAAGCATGGGAGCTGTATAATGACACCGAAAAAACAATACGGTTTTTACATCGACTCAAGTAAATGTACAGGCTGTAAGACCTGCCAGTTATCATGTAAAGACAATAAAGATCTGGGCATTGATCGTAACTTTCGTCGAATTTATGAATATGTCGGCGGTAATTGGAGTGAGAATAACGGTGTATTTCGCCAAGATGTATTCTCATATTACCTCTCAATTTCATGTAATCACTGTGATGATCCCGCTTGTACTAAAGTGTGCCCATCAGGGGCTATGCATAAACGAGAAGAAGATGGTTTAGTTGTCGTCAATGAAGATGTATGTATTGGTTGTAAATATTGCCACATGGCATGCCCATATGGTGCACCGCAATACAGTGAAGAAAAAGGACATATGACTAAATGTGACGGCTGTTTTGAGCGTGTTGCTGAAGGATTAATGCCAATTTGTGTTGATAGTTGTCCACTACGCGCCATCGAATTTGGGGAAATCAGTGAGCTACGCAAAAAATACGGCACCAATGCTAATTGTGCTCCACTGCCAGATTCAAACATTACCCATCCAAACTTGATCATTAAGTTAAATCCAAACGGCAAGCCTGTGGGTGATACCAGTGGGTTTTTACAAAATCCTCGAGAGGTAAAATAATGCTATATCCTGAATTACCCCTAGTCGCCTTTACTGTATTAGCACAAACGGCCGTCGGCGGTTATATCATTACAGCAGGACGATTATCTCAATTGGGATCAACAGCCAAACATCGCCAACCTTTAGTACTGAGTATGATTGTATTATGGGCATTTATGGCAATCGGTTTTGCAGCTTCTACTATGCACCTCGGCAGTCCTTTACGGGCGTTTAATGCGCTTAACCGTGTTGGTCACTCTGGTTTATCGAATGAAATCTTAACTGGTAGTATATTTTTTGCTATAGGTGGCCTGTATTGGTTAGCTGATCTGCTCAAAATAGTGACTGAATCTGTATTAAAAATTGCACGTATTATTGTGGCAATTGCTGGCATTGTATTTATGGCGGCAATGATCAAAGTATACTTGATTAATACCGTACCCGTTTGGGATAGCAGTTTTACTTACGTTGAATTTATTGGCACTGTATTAATGTCAGGTGTATTACTGGGCTATGTATTGCTCAATCTAACCCAAACAACCACTGCGACATTAAACACTAAACTAGCAATTTTTGGTGTTTGCATGATTGCAATACATCTGGTTATCACAGCTTGGCAATTGGTTGATATTGCAACAATTACTACATCAATTCAAACTGGGGCTGAACATTTAGCAGTGTACTCTGGGTCAATTATTACGCGCTTGGTATTGCTGGTGATAGCTGGAGGATTATGGTTGTTCTCTGCACTTAAAGCACATCAAACTAAAGCAATTACTGCCATTAGTTTACTGGCTTTTATCGTGATGTTTATTGCAGAGCTCATCGGTCGCGGAGTTTTCTACGGCTTACACTTCACTGTTGGCATCATATAATCGATTTAATGCTATAAGCACTCATCAATAAAACGCCATACACCTATTAAGCAGTTGTATGGCGTTTTTATATTAATCTTCTAATTTATTTTTGACGACCAAATACTTTAACGCCAGCACGAGTGCCGTCAGAATTACCAAACACTTCTAACTTCTTCACACAACGCTTGTATGAGAATTTACGCCAACTTGTTTCTTGATTCTTTTTAAGGTCGCGGTAAAACGAAATATTACGTGTTTCACCATTTCTAAACGTTACCTTTATACGTTCAAGGCGTAAATTACGCTCTGCTTTTACTTTAATCGCATCAGTATTACGGCATACTATCAACGGGATTTTTGCGCCATGGTTACCAATTTCAAGTAAAATAGTACGCCCTAGTGTAATTTGGTCATAAGCGTGAGCCGTTGATAGGCTGCCGAAAAAACCAAGGGTAACAAACAGGTAAGGAAGAGCCTTTTTTATATTCATGATCTCATTAGATAAGCAAGCTAAAAATTGCCACCATCGTAGCGTAAATAAATATGAAAACGAGCAATTATTCACAGCTAAAACAAATTAATAGTCACAAATTAAAACCTTTAATATTCTAAAATGTGTCATTATTATCTATAAAAGCGGCTAATTAAATCACCACATCACTACCCACACACTAATAAAACAATTCGATTACAATGTTAACAACCAGAAAACACCAGTAACTTTGTTTTTTAATAAATAAGAAATCATCGACAATTCTTATGAGGTCGCTTTGGTATTTAAGTAAGATCGAACCGCTCTAAAACTAGCAGCAAATGTTAACGGGGAACACAAACATTAATGGTCTTAACGTTGTCATTATTGCGATGACGCCTTTAAGTACATTAATAATAGATCATCTCCAATATAATCATTATATCTATCAGAGATGATGTATTGTTTTATTAATTACGGTATAACGTCACAATGTTTTGAGGGGTAAAATTAACCATATCACCCTGAACAAGCATCTCTAGTTCGAGATCAGCACTCATTTCAATCACTTCGCCTTTCATAAAATCAGACTGACAATCGACAATTTTCACTTTAATTTCATGCCTATTTGAGCGGAGTTTTGCAGTTTCACCTATTTCAATAGGTTTATAAATATCAACCGGTGCTTTGCCAAAGAAAGATCTTGGGCCATTTACGTCATCCCACTGCATCGTCATTTCCTTATGATTAATGTATCTAATATGACTTACTCATTATTCATTCCATGTAAGTCAGATAAATTGATTATTACATCTGTAACATAACCATCACATTCTATAGTGAGTTTAATTATTTATTCAACGAAAAAATCAACAAAAAAGGTGATGAAAACCACGAATACAATCTATTTTATGCTGCTTTTATTCCATTTATCATCGCTATATAAGACTTTGTTTCTTTAAGTAACCAAATTCAATATTTTTATCTAATAAGGAAAATTAATACATCAAATGTTAGGCTAACGAATAAAGGCTGAAGTACTATAATGCATCAAAGTCTGATTTCTTTTTTTCTACATTTACAAACTTAATGATCTGTTCCCACTTATTTGATTGGTATGTCATCATTAAATACCCTTTTCCATCGGATAAGCCTTTCAACTCAACCATTGCCTGGCTGCCATCCTTTCCATTCCAATGAGACAACCAGCTACCACAATCATTAGTCTTTAAGCATTGATAGAACGCGCTATCACTATCGTTATCACTAGCTGAATAATCAGTAACTTGAGGAGGATAATATTTTTTAGTTAAGCTTTTCTTTATTTGGCTGTATAACGCTTTTCCTTCAGCACCTAATTTATCGCTGGTAATATTTCGACTAACAAGGATTACTTTTTGGAGCCCATGCTTATGATCGATGACAACGATATAACGCTCACCATAAGAGACTTTTTTAATCGGTTGTGTTGTTTCACACATCATTAAATGTTTTCTTGTAGAACAATCAGTTAATAATACTTTACTGCTAATTTGTTGATACGATTGCCCCCAGACGAAACCAAATGGCGCTTCTATTTCATTTGCCATTGAACTTAATGATAATGTAACCAAAAAAAATCCAAAAAAAATCTTCATAACAAATCCTTTTGTTTCACTACATTCATGGTCAAAATTCAACCAGCCAGCTGAAATTCAATATTAACAGTTAACAGCCACCATATAAACCAAATGGCATATAATTGTGTGTTAATTATTCTCTGCAACATTCCAGTAAAAATAGATTTGTGACGTTCCACTCAAAAAACATCAACAACGATCTTATATTGCAATAAGTTATCGCCCCATTGACTTCTAAAAAAACAAAAAAATAAAAGCAAAAAATAGAGACTATCAATGTATAAGTGTATATATTGGTAAGTAAAGGAATTACTTATAGATGAGTTTATCGATAACAGCTTGTAGCTCACAACTGCAATAGGGCTGTTGTCTATCATCCGCCACGTTACCCTATTATTAATTTATGGAGTTCAATATGCGTAGAAACTTATTATCTATAGCAATGTTACTAACTGCATCTGGATCGGTATATGCCACAGAAACATATGATCCAAACAAAAGTTATTCAGCTAAAGAACAAGTGCAACTCAATGGCAATCTTTTTGAAGCTCAGTGGTGGGTAAACCCAAATGAATCGCCCGCTAATATCACTCAAAATACTTGGGAATCACCATGGATCTTTATTGCTGAATTAGAATCAGACACTATCCCTGAAGAGGTATTACCTCCACCCCCTATTCCTGAAATCACACCAGATCTTGATACTGCTAGTCAGGTTAAGTACGTTCAAATTATGAGCGAAATGGCAAATAAAATGGTCCAGCGTGTTCAGGAACTAAAATCATTTGCTAATAATCCTGACTTCTATTTCTTTAAAGACGGTAAAAAATTCATTGAATTAAATGGCATTAATTATGAAATAGATCAACAACATGGTACACCTATTGTGCCATTACGTAATTGGGCTGATGATAGTGCGACCCGTAACTTATTCAGCTTTTTTGATCAAAGCTGGGAATTCTCCATGTATGAAGGCGGCGTTGTTGTTGTTAATAAAGAATGGGGAAATTACGACTGGGGTAATGGTTGTGTACTTGAATATCTACCCGATGGTCATTTAGATACTGATAACGTATTAAATGAAGCTCTCACTTGTTTTGTTGGCTCTGAAACAAACACACCATTAGCTGCAACTCACCTTGCACCGTATAAATTTGGCGTTAATGCAGAATACGCTAATATGGTATCGCTTGAAAATATTGGCAACAAGCTGATTGTGGCACAATCACCTACCGCAGAAAATAGTCAGCATGATGTGCCGATGGTAGGTATTTATGACACCAAAGATAATACAACCACTAAAATCTTTGGTATTAGTGAAGATCAACCGTACAAAGGCTTAGACGACTTACGTAGCTACAAGTCACAATTATTTGTTTCAGCCATTAGTGCTCATAATCGAATTGATGTTTTTAATGGTGAAAATAGCCAATACCAGTATTCTTATGCTGTTCAACATGCAGGCCAGGCGAAAATCGCTATTAATAACCAGTATATTTTGGTTGCCGATGCTGAAAAAATTACTGCTTATCAACATGTTCAACTAAAAAATGGTGAAACACAATCACTACAACCATTTGCTTACTTAAGTTATGCTCATGGTCGCCCTACCTCACTTGAGTTTATTGGCACTAAATTACTTGCAGGTGGTACTCAAGGCTCAGCTGTTTATGATTTAGCATCTCTATCACAAGGGGTGACACTGCAACCAATACATAAAAACCTAGGTGGCGTTGAAGCAATGGATGCCAATGGTAACTATATTTTTGTAAAAGAAAATAATGGTCAATATGTTGAATCGACTACACGCTTTGCTATGTATGACATTCAGCAGTTTATTGCCAATGATTACCAATTTAAGGATGCAGAAAAAGCGGTTTATCTGATTGATCATTTTTGGGTAAACGGTAATGACTTGCTGGTTCGTGATAATGAAATTGTTTCTTTAACCAATTCGATCATTGAAACAGTTGCACTGGATAAATTAGATACACTTACGTTTACGCCAAATGCATATGTACCTACAGCGCAATTAGCATTTGATGATTTGCCACATACAGCCAACGTTCGTAAAGTATTACAAGATGGCCTTAACGAAGGTTTATGGTCAATTTCTGCCAATATGGGCTCAATGGTTAATGTCCGTCTTGTTGACCGCCATACCGTTGAAATAACGAACTTCACTGAAGTCGATCTCCAGCAGCTAGATCTTGATATTCGTGCACATAGTCAACATAGTTGGGCGCGTTTAGCTCAGTTAGATAAACTTCCAGCTTACACCCGTATTACATTGCCACTTGCTGATCTTAATGTAGACAACAGCTTTAATACTGTTGATGGACGTGGCGTTTATAATTATACCAAAATGTTAAGCACACTTGACGGTGTAGGTAACACATACGGCCATTACGGCACACAGCATTTGATTGATGCACGTTACAGCACAGCCACTAAACATCCGTTGTTGGATAAGTTAAATAAAATAGATGCAACATGGGACGTAACATTCACCAATCAATTACTCACTAATCCTGTTGCAGAAAAGCCGTGGGATGCAAATAGTATTAAACGTCATATTGAGTTAATCTCAAATGTTGCTTACATTGTTTCAAGTGATAACTTCAAAAACAAACTGCTGAATTATAAAGAGACATATGGTCATGATATGTTCCTATATGGCACGACATTTAATACTGACGCCCTGTATGCCGATTTACTTGATAAGACCTTAAATTCAAATGGTTTTGTTAATTACCGCAAGCAGTCTGGTTTCCAAAATACATTCAGCTTTGGTAAGAGTGCTGGTACCGTATTTGGCTTATCTGATGGTGAACTAGATAAAGTTGAGCGTGGTGAAATGTATGATTTTGCTCTGTACCTCGGTGAGCAAATTGGTAACAGTTGGTATGACGGTTGCCCTCCAGTACCGTGTAACTGGAAAGAAATCCACTTTGCAAAACTATTTGTAGATGTTTACAACGAGTTAGATAAGGCCGGTGAATTACCTTATTAACATCCTCTCTTAACAGAAGTATGTTAGACAAAGGGTTGTGGTGTACTGCCGCACCCCTTTCTTTTATTCGTAACCTTCCACTCTTAATATTATTTAATCGTAATCAGTTAATCGTCATTGGTTAGATCTTTTAACCAAAAAAGTAATCCCGTAATGCATAGACACAATACAATAGGTACAACTATTGCGTAATTTAATGAGAACGCCATTAAATTACTACCGACTATCGCACCAATAAAAATAGCAAGCCATAAGCTAAGTTGCTTTAAAAATAACTGTTTATCACCTTGTCCAAGCAATAATAACGCGAGTTCTCGGCCTGTATTTGCTAGAAAGGCAGTGGCAAATGTTAATGGCATCGCCTTACTGATTGTGATCCTTAAAGCAATATTTTGTAGCCCCATCGCAAAAGCGAGTACAAAGTTAGTTGCCATTGGAGCGGTAATTTTTTCGATAAAAATAGCGCTACCTAGCAATATAGAAACAGCGCTCATCACCAGCCAGCGATAATTTTTTTTCTGCAATACAGCAATCATCTCACCAACAGTGATCCCGCTAACAAATAGCAAAATCACTCCTATATAAGATATTGATTGTCCATATTGATGACTGGACAACAACATTGCCACATGGGTTGTGTTACCGCTCATGAAGGATACAAATAGACCATTTTTAAGATGGATAAAACCAATAGCATCAACAATACCGGCACTAAATAATAATAAGAATGGCATTGCTGAAAGAATAGCTGGTTTAATTAAAGATAGATTCAATGGCTTATAATATTAAATAATGATAACAATATCGTCAGTATTACATTTATTTCGAAGATTTAACATAGGCTAAACATAGCCATAATAGTTTTGATTATATTATGGCTATCTCATTTATTACTTAATTACGCCACAAACCATACGCGCGCCACCACCACCAAGAGGTTTAGGGTGATCTGAATGGTTATCACCACCAGCATGAATCATTAATGCTCGGCCTTTTAAATCAGCCAACGTTAATCTAGGTGCTAAAACAGGTTGCTCAACATTACCTTTCATGTCGACATAAAGAGGGGGTAAATCACCTAGATGGTTATCATTCGTCCATGCATAACCGTGTTTATTAGTGTGCATAGGATCATAATGCCCTCCTGCTGCTCCACCTAAAACAACTTTACCCATTTTTTCTGTCGTAGCGCATGATGGATTAACATGGACATGAAAACCATGTAAGCCTGCTGGTAATCCGGTTAAATGTGGAGTGAAAACAACACCATATTTTGTTTGGTGTGCCGATATAGTCCCTACCATTGTACCGGTATTAAGATCTGTCATCTTAACAGAAAGATCCGCAGCACTGGCACTCGCTGAAGCTAAGATTAAAGCGGATAGCAGTATTTTTTTCATATTTTTATTCCTTTTATTAATTATCCTACAACGCTGATTGATTCAGTGTTTCTAATACTTTTTGTTGTCCAAATAAAGTAGCAAATTCTGTCAGATTTAGTCCTGATTTATTGCGATGATCACCGTAACGACACTCCGCCTTATATAACGTCTTTGCTATTTTCACTTCACCTTTAATTAAAGCACCCATAAAAGCAGTGTTGCCTCTTTTATCCTCAATACAAGCATTAGCGCCTTCTTTAAGTAATAAATCGACTGATGATTCATGACCATAGTAAGCCGCAACCATCAATGCAGTATAACTTTGACTATTGGGCTCATTGAGAGGAAATCCAGCATAAATAAATTCATGCAATACTTCATTATTTCCAACTCTAGCTGCATCAAAAAATAATTGAATTAGCTGCTCAGCATCTTTTTTATGACTGTCTAATGCCATTGCAAAATTTGATGACGCTAATAACAGCAGAGAAAACGTCATATAAATAATATTTTTCATTTCCTTAACCTCTAAAAAGAAGAAACTTACAAAGATACTAAGCGGGGGGAATTAGTAATATTCTTTGTAAGTTAATATTATTTATTTACTATTTTTCATTATTTTCTCTAATGGTACATGTGTCGCTTTTGCTAAGCGCATTCCATAGTTTTCATCTGCTAAATAAAAATAACTCACCATTTTTATTTTTATTGCTTCATTATTAACTTTATTCAAATCACCAGAAAGATTATGAATAAGATCTGTTTTATCTTGCTCACTCAGACTTCTATAAAATACGCCAGCTTGATAAAAATCACGTGGATTAGCGATCGCTTTTTGTTGAGTCACACCACTCAGTTTTGTTTCAACATTTTTATACTGCGGATCTTGTGATAACTTTATATTATTACTTGGCTCATAGTTAATATTTGAATCATGGTTAGCGTTATTACTAAATCCATCTTGATTATAGTTATTCACTTGAGCTAATGGACGATTTATTGGTAGCTGAAATTGATTTACTCCAACACGATGCATTTGTGTATCAGCATAAGCAAACAAACGCCCTTGTAATAAACGGTCTTCAGATGGTTCAATACCAGGAATTAAATTAGACGGTGCAAAAGCTGCTTGTTCTGTTTCTAAAAAGAAATTATCAGGTACACGATTTAAGGTCATCGTGCCTACTTTTTTATCCGGAATATTTAACCATGATTTAGTTGCATCTAATCCGTTATATTGAAGTTTACTCATTTGCTCTGGAGATAATACTTTTACATATAGATCCCATTTAGGATAGTTACCAGCCTTTATCTCTGTGTACAGATCGTTGGTTAAATGGTTAAAATCTTTACCCTGAATCTCAGCAACTTCATTCGGTCTAAGGCTTTTTACACCCTGCTGGCTTTTCCATTGAAATTTAACATAATTGACATCGCCTTGCTTATTTATCCATTTATATGCGTGAACACCAAATCCATCCATTGTTCGATAGCTCGCAGGTGTACCTAAATTACTATAAACCCATGTCAGCATATTGGTGGCACTAGGTTGTAAGCTAAAGAAATCAAAAAAGCGATTTGGATCCTGTATATTAGTGATAGGTGATGGTTTTAAAGCGTGCACCATATCAGGAAACTTAATCGAATCACGTATAAAAAATACGGGCAAGTTATTACCAACTAAATCCCAATTTCCCTGTTCAGTATAAAATTTAGTCGCAAATCCTCGAGGATCTCGTAATGTTTCAGGAGAGCCCTTAGAATGGATCACTGTCGAAAAACGAACAAAAACAGGGGTTTTCTTGCCTTTCTCAGCAAAAGGTACAGATGATGTCAATTCTGAAAAATCAGCTGTTGCAACAAACTCACCATGTGCGCCTGTACCTCGAGCATGAACAACACGTTCTGGAATACGCTCTCGAGCAAAACGCTGAAGTTTTTGAATGAGCTGAACATCCTGCAGCAGGACAGGGCCATTTGCACCAGCTGTTATTGAATTCTGATTATCGCCAACAGGCGCACCATTATCTCTCGTTATTGTTTGAGCTTGCAAAGGTACACTAGCTAACACTGTCGTTATTAACAATATATTCTTTGACGTTCGCATAATTATTTCCCTTATAAAAATATTCCATGAACACAGATATCTGTATCTGACGAATTTTTACTTCGCTGCAAAAGTATATTGATATATTCAAAATGCATAATTGTTAATATCAATAGCACTAATAGGAATTACCAATGAAATTTTAATAAGAAATTTAATGCTATTAGTCATTAATTTCGAAGAAAATACAAAATGGTAATAAATACTTAAGGGGAGTTTATTGCTACTAATGGACTAAAATAGAAGATCAAAGACGCTGGGACAGCCATATGCTTATTAACAAAAAACACGTATCTATCCTTCCTCTTTGAAGATTTAGATAACCATGATATTTCTTTCCAATTACCGCTTACCCACGTATATTTAATCGGTTTTATTACTATCTGTTACTCATTAATAACTCAAAGCATAAAGGAGTATGCAATGCATCAAACAATAACATCATTACTTATTATTGATCCTCAATACGACTTTTATGATGTTCCATTACATGAGCAACGTAATGTAGCCGCACAGACAATCTCTCCCGCCCTTCCTGTTCCCCATTCATGGGAAGACGCGCAACGATTGGCTCGCTTTATTCATCAGCAACAAACTAACATCAACAATATCGTGGTAACCCTTGATAGCCACCATGAGTACGATATTGCACATGCGATTTATTGGCAAAATAAGCTTGGCCAACACCCAGCCCCATTTACGCTTATTAGCTATCAAGATATTGTTGATGGTCTGTGGCAGCCAACCGATCTAAAACAACTTAACCATGTACTTGAATATACTCAGTCTCTTGAGCAAACAGGTAAATACAGCCTCATTATTTGGCCAACACACTGTGTTATTGATTCAGTTGGTCATACCGTTGTAGCCCCAATTCAAACAGCTATTGAGAATTGGGAGAAGCAGAAAAACATTTCACGTCACACCATATCTAAAGGTGAAAACCCACATACTGAGCACTATGGAGGATGTGAGGCTGAATACCCACTCCATGATGATATAAAGACCCAGTTTGATCCCCAATTAGCAACATTAGTCGTACAGAGTGATCGTGTTTTTATCTCAGGACAGGCGCTATCTCACTGCGTCGCCAGCACCGTAGAACAAATGATCAACAAGCTACCGCGCGATGACATTCGTAAATTAACGATTCTCATTGATACCACCAGCGCTGTTGCAGGCTTTGAAAAACAAGCACAAGCCTTTGTTGAAAGAATGCTCGCTTTAGGTGTTAACATCGCTAATACCACCGATGTTATTCGCCGTTAGATCTCATATTGCGCAATGTATTACTGCGCAATATGAATAGGAAAGAGAATATTGAAATGTTCAAAATAACGGTGCGATTAGCAATGATTGTTAGAACTATTGAACATTAGTAGATGGTTACCCTTTTTTCTTTGAATAACTTTGTTCAAATTTTTTCTGCTCAGATTCTAGTTCAATAAAGAGTTGAGGCAGTTTTTCTTTATTACCGCAAAGAATAGCAACTCTAACTTCTTGTAGTTTTTTTTGTAATTGATATTTCACTTTCTTGGTAATTAATATAGATGTTTTCATAGCTAACACTTCCCCAAAAGCACAGTGTCTATCTAGAGTATTAATTTATAACTAGACATAGTGGCAGGATATAAAATTTCACTGTTTGATTATTATTTTATAAAAAACTCACTTCCCGATATAATCATTCCTTAATAAATGACAGTCATGGGAAACTTCACTCAGTACACATTTAATATTTTTTATGTATTGTCTAATTGATTATAATGTTGAATTACAGCTTTCAATGTCAATAACAGCTTGATGCTTTTGATTTTTTTCTTATTTAAATGTCTATCAAGCCCCCAAAGAATACCTAAAAAAATACCATTATTATATTGCCTGATTGAAAAGAAATAATATTCCTCATCTAAAGAAACATCATGGCCAATTTCTTTTGAAACAATTTGAATATACTTTTCATTAAATTCATCCTTCCAAAGAAAGTATTCCACAAAACCACGAATATGAAACTTAGGCGCTCTATATGTAATATTGTCACAGCGAGTCATACACGTACTGTCATTTTTTATTTCCATATAGCTTCTCTTAATTACTCAATAGCATAAACGCTCCCTTAAAAATACCTATACCACGAAATTTAAATATCTCATAATCATAAAAAGCTGTATTGTTAATCGCTTTTCCCTATCAACTAGCCTTTAATATTTATAAATTTAAAATAACGTCATATATATCAATGTGTCTGTTACTATATAAAATATAAAAAAGGACAGCCATATAAACATATAGCTGTCCTGTCTTTTTTAGTCTTATCTTTGCCTTAAAGAAAAGGGGATTTATTAGCTCTTTTGCATCTGTAACTGCAATCGTAATACTGGCTTATCATTTATAGGTAAGTGAATTAAAGCTGCGATAAATGCCATTACAACCGTTAACCACCAAATTGGGGTATATGAACCGTAAAAGTCATAAATTCGTCCACCAACCCACGCACCAAGGAAGCTACCAATTTGATGAGTAAAAAAGACTAATCCGTATAGTGTTGATAAATAACGTGCTCCAAAGATCTGACGAACTAATCCTGATGTCAATGGCACCGTACCTAGCCAACAAAAACCAATCGCACCACCAAAAATAACAGCAGTGATTTCCGTCACAGGAACAGTAATAAAGGCAGCAATAACGACAGTACGTACTAAGTACAAGGCTGTCATTACATAACGTTTATCATATTTATCCCCCATGATGCCCCAAAAATAAGAGCCAAAAATATTAAAGACCCCTACGTATGCTAAGGCCATCGCTGCTGTTTGAGCAGGTAACCCTTTATCACCAAGGTAACTCGGTAAATGGGTGGCGATAAACATGACATGAAAACCACACACAAAAAATCCCATGTGGATCAACCAATAGTTTTTATTGGTAAAGGCTTCTTTTAACGCCTCTTTTAATGTTTGTGAATTATCAACAATCGGCGCATTGGCAGCAGTGGTTTTACTGACTTTCATAAAAGAAGCAAAAGCAACCATAACACAACAGCTTAATGCGAAAATTTGCATCGCTGTTTGCCAGTCAAAGTTATGTAATAAAGCTTGAGCACCAGGGATCACCGCAAACATACCAAATGAACCCGCAGCCGTTGTTAGACCAAAGGCCTTTGCAGTATGCTCAGCAGGCACGACTTGAGCAACGGCACCTAAAATTATTACATAACTCGTTGCACTTAAGCCTAAACCAATAAGCATGCCAATACTTAAATAAAGCATACTAGGCTCTGTGGCAATTGAGGTTAAATACAAACCTAAGCTATAAGCAATTGCGCCACCAATGATAATACGACGAGAGCCAAAGCGATCTGCAGCCATACCAATAAAGGGTTGAAACATACCAAAAAGAAGATTTTGAAGGGCAATTGCAAAACTAAAGAATTCACGTCCAGTACCAAACGTCTCTGAAATTGGCATCATAAAAATACCAAAAGATTGTCGTATACCTAAGCTAAAAATTAAAATACCAATACCCAGCCAAACTAATGGCGGGAAACGGAAAATACTCATTGATTGTGCTCTATTTATTGTTCGTGTTGATGGCAATGGATTGGTTTATCTGTAGCCGTGACGCTATTTTGTTGGTGGCATCCTCCGCTCGTTGCATTAGTTGCTAATGCGTCTAGCAAAGGCTGACAATGATGAACAGCGACTAAAGTTACAGCGAGTAACAGTGCCATTCTTAACAATTGGGCGCTGATAGATTGTGATCGTATTAATGTGTTGATATTTATAGTGAACACCATGCGTTAAAAAAAGAACGCGCATGATAGAGAAAACAAAAAAACGAAACAAATGAATAAAACACAACAATATTATGCATAGAAAGCATAGCGAATTTTAGCTTGCCATCCGTTTAACGGCGCAACCTTTTATCTATGCTGCATGTGATGCAATTGGCGGGAATTTTTAGACTCTGATAAAAACGAAAAAGAATAAAGATAATGCTCGACTTCTTTTCAGCATCACCTTTCATGACATTCGCAATATTTACTTATATAAAGCCGCTCGGGCTTGTCCAACACTTCGAATAGGTGTCGGCTGCGCGACACATATCCATATCTGTTATGTGTGTATTTGATACAAGTGCCCTGATTCAAATTCGTTCTCAGCTGCGCACTTTATTTGCCAGCCGAGTTTATGCGCCACTTTTTGGCTACCCACATTATCTGAAGCGATGAAGATTTTAACTTGGATTAAGTCGATGGATTGGGCTAGATTGGATATTGCGGACTTGCACATTAGAGACGCTAATCCTTGCCCCCAAAACTTCTGACGAATGAAATACCCAAAGTCTAACTCGCCATCAAGTTGAGTAATTCCGCAAAAACCAACAATTTCGTTAGTTTCAATAGACCTGAAAGCAAACCTCGTTTCTGCCTGTTGTTTATTAGTAAACCAAATCTCAGCTTCTGCATCAGTCAAAGGTCTTCTAGGTCCCAAAAACCTCATAGTTTTCTCGTTTTGAAGCAAGTCAAACACAGAGTTTCGATCGCTATCAACTAATTGTGAAATAAAGATTTTGTCCAAACTGCCCTCCTAGCACATAACAACTTATTAGCTTACGCTCTCTCTCAACTTGAAATTAGAAAAGGTTGTTTGTCCACCAAGGAACATAGGACAGCCATACCTTTACTTTAAAAACTCAACGCGCGGTTAGTAGATTCCCTATCGCCCTCGCGGGCATTAAACAATCATGTCCCATCTATGCTCGAGTTGAAAAATGACGGTCGTTGAACCATTAACACTTTTATGGCTGTCCTGTCTTCCTCTGTCTTTCCGTTAGGTGCGTGTTTCAACCGGTATCGCATTGATGTTTTCTTTTACGACTCTTGCTGGATTACCCACCACGACTGCATTTTCAGGAACGTCTTTAGTGACAACGCTTCCTGCACCTACAACAGCACCAAAACCGATACTTACCCCAGGTAAAACAACCACATTAGCTCCAATCCAAACCTTGTCTGCTATGTAAATTGGTTTTGCAAACTCTTCATAGGTATAGCGTGTTGCAGTATCAAGCGGATGACCAGCCGTACACAATGTTACGTTTGGCCCTATCATTACGTAATCACCAATAATGACCTTGCCACAGTCTAAAATGACACCGTTAGTGTTCATATAGAAATTTTTGCCAACTTCGATGTTGTAACCATAATCACAGAAGAAGTTTCCATTTAATTGAGTCGTTTGATCAGAACGACCAAAGAGACTTTGGATTAAAGCGTTCTTCTCAACAGCATCGAAGCACGAACTAATTTGATGGCACAGCTTGGCCGCTTTGAGCCTATCTTCAGGCAAACCCTCTGAGTCAGGGTTATATAATTGACCGCTAATATGACTCTTTTCTCTGTTACTTAATACTTCCATTTATATACCTAGCTTGTTGAAGGTTACCTAAAGACGGAGAAGAATATAGGACAGCCATATCTTTGCTTTAAAAACTCAACGCGCGGTTAGTAGATTCCCTATCGCCCTCGCGGACATTAAACAGTCGAGTCCCATCTATGCACTATTGAAAAAATGACGGTCGTTGAACCATTAACACTTTTATGGCTGTCCTGTCAGCATGTGATGCAATTGGCGGGAGTTTTTCGCCCCGGATAAAAACGAAAAATAATAAGGATAATGGCATTAACGCAAAGGATAACGCTCGACTTCTTTTCAGTATCACCTTTCATGACATTCGCAATATTTACTTATATAAGGTTGTTCAGGCTTGTTCAACACTTCAAATAGGTGTCGGCTGCGCGACACATATCCTTATTTGTTATATTTACGTTCACATTACTTTATTTAGGTAAGTAGCTATTTCGTTTCCAATATTTTTTTGAAACTCTACACGATTAAAACCATCAGGATCTTGTGCAATTACACCTAACTCAGCTTTTAAAAAATCAGGGTAAGCAGTTAAAAATGAATAATGGCCGGCATTAGGGATTATTTTATAAGTTAACAAGCCTGTATTTTGAAGACCATTTTTTATTACGTTGAAATTGTATTTCTCAGTTAACTCCTCATCTTTCTCAGAAACTAATAATAAAGTAGGAATATTTACATTCTCAAATGAGTGCTTTGCCAAGAATGGTGCCCCTACAGGCGCCATTAATACTTGTGCGCTAATTCGAGCATCTTTAGAGTTCACGATTACGTTTTGAGTTAATAAATTTCCAAGCACTGGTGCACAATACGGGTCTGATAGTGTTGGCACATTTTTGCACAAATCAATTAATTCTTTGGTGCTAGCTACTCCCCCTGACACAACAAGGGCGCTGTAACCACCAATGGAGTGCCCTAATACAGCAATTCTCTGTGTATCAATATGTGAACTTAAACTAGGTATTGATAATGCTTTGTCTATAGATGCTGAAATATGCTTCGGCCTATTTACATAGTTCTCTACCTTGCCTTCTAACGAATTATCTAAATAATTATTTTGAAGATGCGAAGGCATAACAACAATGAAACCATTCTTAACTAAAGAAAGTGCTATGTCCTTATAAGACAAGCTACTACTTCCGGAACCATGCGATAGAATAGCTAATGGATAACTACCATCTTTGATTGCTCCAGCTATTGCAACGTTTAATTTAAACGGTCCAAAAGCTACAGCCTTTGGTTCCGAAGATGTTGGATACAATACAGCCATAGATAAACCATCTTTTGAAACATTATCTATCTTCCTAAACCCAACATCATTCGCATTAGCTGACAGAGATAAAAACATTGTTAAAGCAACAGCGATTCTAAATTTTTTCAACTGGCAAATCCTTTTGTAATAGCACATAAGCTAAAGTAAACATAACGCCTGCATAACACGTTTACTACCAAGCAATTATACTTAAAATTGACGCCCTAAAACGAGAAACACCCGACAACCTGAGACGTCGAGTGTAGTAAATCGTGTTGATGTATTTGTTGAACGAAGCCGCTGCGCGGCAGAGTAAAGTAGACAGCGATTAAGCCACCTTTAATACTCCTTTTAATGGAGTATTTATGATGAATAACGAACAACAGCAACGTTCATATTATCTTTATGAACAACATGTTACCCACCTAACTTTACAAGGTAAACGTCCAGCCACGATTGATGGTTATAGTCGTGCACTTCGTCGCATTACTCACCATTTAGATAAATCACCTGATACGTTAACCACTGATGATCTCAAGCGATACTTTGCTCAACTGATTAAAACCCATTCATGGAGCACAGTCAGAATTAATCGAAATAGATTACGAAAGTTATGGGTGTCCTATGTTTTTCTATTTTCATGTACCCAATATTTACTTATATAAAGCTGTTCGGGCTTGTCCAACACTTCGAATAGGTGTCGGCTGCGCGACACATATCCTTATCTGTTAACTGCGTGCCAAAGTGACACAAAACTTGTCAGCGTATAATAATTAAACTACAATTCACTTGTGCCACTTTGACACTGAATGGAGATTATTATGGCGACTACATTACCTCGTATTACAGCACGTGTAGATATTGATACACAAGAACTACTGTCTCAAGCTGCGGCTATTGCCGGTATGTCTAGCATTAACTCATTTGTGCTTAGTGCGGCTGTAGAAAAAGCCAAAACTATTATGGAACGTGAACGTGCCTTACAACTAAGTAAACAAGATGCTATGACGTTAATGACTGCGTTAGACCAACCAGCTAAACCAAATAGTAAATTACAAAAAGCTGCTTCACGTTATATGGATAAAACTCAATAATGAATACTGTCCAATTAGAAAAAGCTAAACATGACCGAAATCGTTTTGATTGTGGTATTACCGCACTCAATAATTACTTGAAAGTTATGGCAAGCCAACAAGCTAAGAAAGACAATACTCGTACTTTTGTTCTTGAAGATAAGCAATGCCCAGAGCACATTATTGGTTATTACACATTAACCATGACTCCGATTGATATTCAGGATTTACCACCTAAATTACAAAAGAAACATCACAGTGTAACTTCTGGTGGTTTGATTGCCCGCTTAGCAGTTGACCATAGATATAAAGGTCAGGGTTTCGGTGAGTGGCTTTTGATTGATGCGCTAAGAAAACTATTAATGGCAAGTGAAACAGTCGCCTTTCCTGTTGTCATTGTTGATGCAAAAGATGGCGCTGAGTATTTCTATGAAAAATACGGTTTTACCGCATTCAAAGACGCTGATAACAAATTGTTTATTACAATTGCAGACATTAGAGCCAGTATCGGTGAATTAATTTAAACCGAGAAGCAGTTAACGCCTGCATAACACGTTTACTACTATACAGACCTAACTGAATTTTAACGCCTTAATCACCGAAACTAAAGGCAAACTGAGATTGCCGAGTGTAGTAAATCGTGTTGATGCATTTATTGAACGAAGCCGCTGCGCGGCAGAGTAAAGTAGACAGCGATTAAGCCACCTTTAATACTCCTTTTAATGGAGTATTTATGATGAATAACGAACAACAGCAACGTTCATATTATCTTTATGAACAATATGTTACCCACCTAACTTTACAAGGTAAACGTCCAGCCACGATTGATGGTTATAGTCGTGCACTTCGTCGCATTACTCACCATTTAGATAAATCACCTGATACGTTAACCACTGATGATCTCAAGCGATACTTTGCTCAACTGATTAAAACCCATTCATGGAACACAGTCAGAATTGATCGAAATAGATTACGAAAGTTATGGGTGTTTTATGTTTTTTCTTCGGATAGGTGTCGGTTGCACGACAAATATCCTTATCTGTTATGCATAATTTCACGTACAGCATCAGCTAAGCCATAGATCAATAATGAATCTTGAACTCTTGCCGATGGATGAGCGAACATGATCACAGCCTTGCCATAAGTATTTAAAAACCAACTAATACCCCTACTTGTTTCGTACACTTCCGTTTTATCGAGATCTAAAGCCCAACGAAAGTCCCAACCTGTACCACAGCACACAGTTATATCGGGGTTATATAATGAGTATTGCTTTTGTATGTATTCTTTATCTTCAGCTACGACTTTGTTGAAGCTTGCTTTTATAGTTGTGTGCCTACCCGGTGATTTTTTAAGATTCATGGCACAAATTGATTTTAACGTGTCCTTTCTATCATTTTCTGTAATGTTAGCTAGTTCAGACCAACAAACATCTTTATCAAGTTTCGAAATGCACTTAACCCACCGCGAAATGTTATCCCAAGTCTGCCAACGCGCACCGTCGCGAATAAATTGCCTGAGATCCCAACCTCCGCCACCTTCGTCATTAACTTCCTTGAGGACAAAACAAAGCTTTAGCGAAGAGTTGATATAGTGTTCTTCCGACACGACACCATCCACGACAAAACCTTCTCGTTTGCCAATCCAACTTTTGAATAAGTTGGTTTCATCTTCATAAATGCTCATATGTCTCCATTATGCATAACAACTTATTCTATTAACAACTTGCCCGAATTTGTTCTTTGAACACGCGCCCGTATTTATCTCGCAATGATATAAAAATAATATAAATCAAATACATTTTTAGTTATTAATCCCAATAGAAATCACAGAATGAACATAGGGCAACCATATCTTTACTTTGAAAATCAAACGCGCGGCAAGTAGATTCCCTATCGCCCTCGCGGACATTAAACAATCGTGTCCCATCTATGCTCGATTTGAAACAATGACGGTCGTTGAACCATTAACACTTTTATGACTGTCCTGTCTGTCGATATTTATCAGCCATTGAGCGCCTCTAACGAATTTACGTTTGAGTATTTGTTTAACAAAATTTGACGTTGTTGCTCTCTGTCGAGTGATAAATCAAAATTACTAGCAACATCATGCCCTTCTAAACGCATACTTTCTTTAAAGTTATCCATTTTAACTTGCTCGAAATAGGCATGCTTTTCTTCGTAAGAAGAAAGCATTGAATTACTTGGCATAACTAAATCAATATCATTAAGTTGAGACTGAATCGCTTTCCCTGATTCAAAAACACCCCAGCTATTAATAGAAAAACGGAAGGTTCGGCCCTGGCGCTCTCTTTGAATGTTTAAGCCTAAATTTTCAATTAATGAATTAACTACAGATTGTACTTTACGTTCAGAAATCCCAGTTGCAGCTACGATAGCTTGAGTATTTGGAGATTCTAATCGTGTCATTGCAGCTAAAATTAATAATTCGTATTTCATGCTTACCTCGCACATTTATGCGGAAATAACATTAGTTTACGATTCAAAGGGAATGATTACTATATTTGAAAGCTAAATGAACAGAACATAGGACAGCCATAGCTTTATTTTAAAAACTCAATGAACAGAACATAGGACAGCCATAGCTTTATTTTAAAAACTCAACGCGCGGTTAGTAGATTCCCTATCGCCCTCGCGGGCATTAAAACAATCGTGTCTCATCTATACCCATTTGAAAAAGTAGCGGTCGTTGAACCATTAACACTTTTATGGCTGTCCTATCTTTCGTTTGTTTATAGAGCACAGTCAGAATTAATCAAAATAGATTACGAAAGTTATGGGTGTCCTATGTTTTTTCATATTCTTATTTGTCATAAATTGTTCCGATGGTACTCAATATATCTAAGGTCAACACCGTGATCAGGGTGCACTAGCAACCTCCCATCTATACCATTCAGTGACAGATCATCATTAATCACAAAAACGCCTCGATCAAACATTAAGTGATGATTAGGGCACAAGCATAAGATGTTACTCATTAAATCTGGTCCATTATGCGGTTTACCCAATGGTTTTATATGAGCACCCTCAGCGTATGGTCCCTTAGGGGTGTTAATTTTTAAACCACACACTTGACATGAAAAACCGTATAACACCTTGACTTCATTGGATATATATGTATCACGAACTATCCGTGAAATTACAGCATCCTTTCTCATCGCAACACTAGCTTCATCATCGTGTTTAGATATTTCACCACCTGATAATGGTGTTATATGGTAAAAATCATCACGTTGCTTACTTATTTCAATAACATCACCAGCTTTCAAACCATAAAAGCTAATAAACGTTTTAAATATTTTGTTTTTCCGAATATACCTTACAAGTCTTTTGACACTATCTACATCAGACTCAATCGTCTGATTGATACCAGAAAAGAAAAAAACAGCATCATCAGCCGCATTCTCTTTTGAACTACCACCTAGAATATTTTTAGACAAAAATTCCCCAAGGTCCTCCTTATTAAAATAGAAGTGACCTTGATTAATATTTCCTTGCTGCAACTTTACGAGAACTTTTTTCATGATGAATCCTCATCAATTTATAACAACTTATTATATTAACTACTTGCCCGTATTTGTTCTTTGAACATGCGCCCGTATTTATCTCGTAATAATATAAAAATCATTATAAATCAGATACATTTTTAGTTATTAATCCCGACAGTAATCACAAAATGGAGGTACATAGGACAGCCATAGCTTTATTTAAAAACTCAACACGCGGCAACTAGATTTCCTATCGCCCTCGCGGGCATTCACTGTAGGGAATGACGGTTGTTGTTTTGGGTGTATGGGTTATCTAAAAGATGGAACATCGGAGCATAGTGGAGGAACAATTGAAAAGAACATAGGACAGCCATATCTTTATTTTAAAAACTCAACGCGCAGTAAGTAGATTCCTTATCGCCCTCGCGGGCATTAAAACAATCGCGTCCCATCTATGCCCCATTTGAAAAATGAAGGTCGTTGAACCATTAACACTTTTATGGCTGTCCTGTTTTTCTTCTATAGAGCACAGTCAGAATTGATCGAAATAGATTACGAAAGTTATGGGTGTCCTATGTTTTTTATATTTCGAGTCCTACAAACTTATGTTCGATATTGATACCTTTCCAGCCATTACGCATTAGGCATTGTAAGCTACTAATGATAAGTGATATTCCAAAATTGATTGTTTCAAAAATAGCACCATTAGAGTCATCATCCATGATGTGAGATACATTATACCCACCATGGACAAAAGAACTTCGCAAATCATTTAGTTCTCTAAGTTTCCTTTTCAAACGCTTTTGCTGACGATCTTCTACGCTTAATAGAAAGTTAACTTTTTCACTTATATCCGTGAATCCACGCCCAGCGTTTGTACCATATATTGCTTCAAGAGCATGAAACACCCAAGGCACTGTACTAATGTCATAGTCATCCATACGTACCATATGCAAAAGTGAAAAAATCGCTTTCTCAACAGAGGTTGATGCAACAACCTTAGTATCGATTCCTAACGATCGATACCAATCAAAACTAGTTTTGATGCTTACGTACTCTACGAAAGGAACTTTCCGAGTAAATGTATTTTCCAGTGCACATTCGAATGAAAAACTCGAAATCTTTATTGGTGCATATTCGCCATCTTCTTCAAGCTTAGCATTGAAGAAATTGATTAAACCAGGAGCTGCCAAGTTACAAACGATGAAAAGATCTAGCAAATATCTGTGGAGGTAAGTTTGAATCTTGCGCTCATCGACCTTTGAATTAATAGATATATTGATCGGGACAGATATCTCTTTCAGGCACATCATTTGTTTATACAACATACCGTCGATTACCATATGGAAAGGTCCATTTATGTCCTCACTTTCTATAAATATTTCTTCAAGCTGAGTCCAATCCATTGATATCTTGCAACTGATACCCTCCCAAATGAACTCGTCAGTTCGATAAACTTCACATAGTTCCCTGATTGCTGCCAGATCTTTAGAAGAAGTATCACCTTCGACTTCATTATGTCTTGGAGACCAATTTATCAATAAATTACTACTATATTCCACGATACTTCCTTTGCTTCATAACAACTTATGATATTAACAACTTACCCGAATTTGTTCTTTGAACATGCGCCCGTATTTATCTCGTAATAATATAAAAATCATTATAAATCAGATACATTTTTAGTTATTAATCCCAACAGTAATCACAAAATCGGGCACTTACCATCTAGTTTCTGGATTTTCGACTAGTAGTCGTCAGCAGAACATAGGGCAACCATATCTTTACTATAAGAACATAGTAAGAACATAGGACAGCCATAGCTTTACTTTAAAAACTCAACGCGCGGCAAGTAAATTCCCTATCGCCCTCGCGGACATTAAACAGTCGAGTCCAATCTCTGCTCGATTTGAAACAATGAAGGCCGTTGAACCATTAACACTTTTATGGCTGTCCTATCTTTCAGATAAAAACGAAAAATAGACCCTGTAAATAATAAAGATAATGGCATTAACGCGTAATAATTAAAGAGAATATAATTAAAAATCAATTAATTAAATTGATTAGTTCACGCCAAGGATAACGCTCGACTTCTTTTCAGTATCACCTTTCATGACATTCCCAATATTTACTTATATAAAGCGGCTTGGGCTTGTTCAATACTTCGAATAGGTGTCGGCTGCGCGACACATATCCTTATTTGTTAGGTTTTTTTAAACGCTGAACCTAAGCTGATTTACCTATGACCTTAAAACCATGTGAGTCCAAGAGCTTTGCTGACTTCGCTGTGACATGCAGTGCCCCTTTACAACTGATTAACTCACCGTTTTCATGGGCATGAACAGCTTGCCAGTAGTGCTCCATGCATAGTTGAATAACTACATTCTTTTCAATACCTCGGACAGGTGAACGTACCGTTATTTCCCCAAAGTCATCTTGAGGTAGATGCGTCATTTTGCTAACTAACCCAAATGCCTCATATTCATTAATAACGTAATTACCTTTATAAAACGCAGATGCCACTTCAAGTGTTGGAACATGCTCAGGTAAGAATTTAAATATTGTTGGTAACTCTTGAGTATCTATTTCAGCGCCAGCACGGTTAATACTTATATTGAAAGAACGACTTTTAGAGAAGCCACTAAGCCCAATTAGGGCATCACACAAGTTAGCGCTTACACCATTTTGAATTATTGATTCGAATTCAAATATGCTTTCTGAAGCGTTATATAAATCTATACCTTTCTCAAGAGCAACAAGACTTCGCGCTAAGTTGTTAGTTACAGCTCTCGTAACTGACATCTCATCTTGATCTAGCTGAGAGTTTATAGTTTCAGGAATTGGAGCTATCAAATTTACGATAAAGCTACCTACTTCTGTCTGCCCAAGACGAAGTTGTTTAATGAAGTTTTGTGCTTCAGTATTTCTTTGCCCCGTAAAGTAAGCTTTTTTGCTAAATGTAGACAGAGTTGTTGCTGCTAAAAGGTCTCTTGATTTCTCAATAAGTAAAACCCCATCCTCGATGGGAATCGTACCTTCCTCTACGTCAGAGTGTACAACGCGTATCTTTACGCTATCTGAGTAGAAACTTTCGAGCTCTTTTAAAACGATATCAGGTTGACGACTTTCAAAAGAAGCAATTTCATTAATTGCGTCAACTACACGTTGAATGTAACCACTGACTTCCACTGATTTAGGCTGTATAACCTCATATTCATAGCAATCTTGCTCTGGACGGTGCCAAATTTTAGCCTGTCCAAACACTTCACCTTCAACAACCCAACCTTTAGCTGACAAGTAACCTTCAAGGTTTTTAGGAGAAACAGATACTGCTTTGTTTTTTAGTGGAGAAGTAATCATGCAGCTACCCCCATTTGACTTGCTAACTCCATTAAACTAAGCATGCTAGAAGCTGTGAGTAAATTTTTTCTAGGGATCTTAACCGTAACTGAGGTGTCGTTGATTGTTGGCTGAAGCTCGCTTAAGGAATACCAGTAACAGCAATGTTTAACCTTCATGTGATCATTTTCATGGACCAACCAGCCCGTAGTATCTTTTGGAACAACCAAGACAAAAAGGTAGCGAGGACACAGCAGGTTTTCAGCCCTCAGATCATTGTAGTTTTTTATCGGAAGCTGATAAGAAAAGTAGTCAGAACAACCACTATTTTTTGCAGTGCACTTTAACTGAATTTCTAGCTGAGGGTTTCGAATACCAGAAGTAAAACCACGTCCTTTTAAAATAAGATCGACGCTGTCATCATCGACATCAGGAATGGCAGATCTAAATCCTACCTGAGCGGCAATAGCACTAACATAAGCCCTACTTAGGAGCTCTTTTCTTTGATTATTATCCATTGCTTAAAACCAACATAAACGATGTTATTATTATATTCACTTGTTTGCTTAACTACTATAGAAAACCTAACAACTTATTATATTAACTACTTGCTCGTATTTGTTCTTTGAACACGCGCCCGTATTTATCTCGCAATAATATAAAAATCATTATAAATCAGATACATTTTTAGTTATTAATCCCGATAGTAATCACAAAATCGGGTACTTGCCATCTAGTTTCTGGGGTTTCGACTAGTAGAGTAGAACACAGGACAACCATATATTTATTTTAAAATTCAACGCGCGGTTAGTAGATTCCCTATCGCCCTCGCGGGCATTCACTGTAGGGAATGACGGTGTTGTTTGGATGTATGGGTTGTCTGAAAGAAGGAACATAGGACAGCCATACCTTTACTTTAAAAACTCAACGCGCGGCAAGTAGATTCCCTGTCGCCCTCGCGGGCATTCACTGTAGGGAATGACGGCTGTTGTTTTGGGTGTATGGGTTATCTGAAAGAGTGAACATGGGAGCATAGGACTGCCATACCTTTACTTTAAAAACTCAACGCGCGGTTAGTAGATTCCCTATCGCCCTTGCGGGCATTCACTGTAGGGAATGACGGCTGTTGTTTTGGGTGTATGAGTTATCTGAAAGAATGAACATAGGAGCATAGCGAAGGAACATTTGAAAAAATGACGATCGTTGATACATAAAAAACCACACTCCATCACAACGATTAAATATTCACCAAATTAATATGTCATTGATTAACAATCTCGCATAACATTTGTAAGTTGTTATTTGTTAATAAAAATAGAGTGACAACCCAATTATTCTGAATTAGGATAATTGCCATTAGTCGGGGGGCGTTAAGCTGAGATCACCATCATGGTGGGACCCGTTGAACCTGAACCAGTTAGCACTGGCGGAGGGAACTAACTATCAACGGCACCCTGCTGTTAATAGATCCAAGCGAGCCATAACTGCATACTCTTATTGCAGTTTACACTTCAATCCGCTTGATACTTGTTCCTAATGCTAGCGCGTGAGGAATTATGTATGTCACACACTTCATCGTCACAGCGCACCACAACAACACCTATTGTATTAACCATTGCAGGATCAGACAGTGGCGGCGGCGCGGGTATTCAGGCTGACATTAAAGCTATTTCAGCAACAGGCAGTTATGCTTGCTCGGTTATTACGGCGATTACGGCGCAAAATACGCAAGGCGTAAACGGCATATTACCTATTCCTCTTGAGATGGTCGAACAGCAGCTGGACGCCGTATTCAGCGATTTAAATATTCAAGCCGTTAAGATTGGTATGCTCGCTGATAGTGATATTATTCGGCTGGTTGCGGCTAAAATTCGTCATTACCAACCGAGGTTTTTAGTCATTGATCCAGTAATGGTAGCCACCAGCGGTGATGTACTATTACAACAACAGGCTATCACTACTCTCAAAACTGCATTGCTACCACTGGCTGATATTATTACCCCTAACTTGCCAGAAGCGGCGGCATTAACGGGTTTAGACATTCCGCAATCCATGGCTGATATGCAAGCAATGATCAGCGCATTGCGAAACATTAATCCTCATGCGGTGTTACTCAAAGGTGGTCATTTAGAACAAAGTCGTGATAGCACTGATTTACTTATTCTCGCTACTGATGTTATCGAGCTCACTACCCCTCGCATTAACACTCACAATACTCATGGTACTGGTTGCACCCTATCTGCAGCTATCGCGTCTTATCTCGCCCAAGGTAACAATCTTACAACGGCAACGTCCTTGGCTAAACGCTATATTACCGCTGCGATAACCGCCGCCGATGAACTCAATATTGGTCATGGACATGGTCCTGTGAATCACTTCTTTGCAGGTCATCATCATGTGCGCTGATCTGGAAATAACTATTACCAATGGTTGTCTAAGCTATCACTCAACGAAAAATGACCCGCAAAATAACGCGGTAATTAAGGATCTGAATTTAACCATTGCCGCGAATAAATGGACTTGCTTGGTGGGCAAAAGTGGCTGTGGCAAAAGCACCCTGATCAAGTTTTTGGCTGGATTACTCAACGAGCGCACTCAATGGCACGGGCAGCTCAATATTTCAGATAATCAGCCTTTAGCTGGTCGAGTCGCTTATATGGCGCAACAAGATTTGTTATTACCTTGGTTAACGGTATTAGACAATGTTTGTGTTAGCAGTAAGTTCGGTCATCACGATTCAATACCCAATTTAAAACAACGGGCAATGACATTATTAGAGCAGGTTGGTTTAGCAGATAAACATCAGTTATTGCCGCAACAATTATCAGGCGGTATGCGGCAGCGAGTCGCCCTTGCGAGAACACTATTACAAGACCAACCAATTGTATTAATGGATGAACCTTTCTCCGCATTGGATGCCGTCACCCGTTATCGCTTGCAAGATCTGTTTGTAAAATTACTCAAGCATAAAACCGTGGTGCTGATAACCCACGATCCTCAAGAAGCAATTCGATTAAGTGATCAGCTGTATATGTTGCAAGGCGAGCCCGCTTTTGCAACGGCGTTATCGTTACCCACATCATTACCACCACGGCGCTTTGATGCTGAATCAGCCAGCCACCAGCAACGTATTTTTGACCTATTGGCGCACGATCATGACTGATATTACCCGTTTAATCACTACCCAATCGCCGTATCAACAACAGCTGCCACAGCGTGAACTTGCAACACCGATACGATTACTGATTAGCATTAGTGTGCTAATTGGATTGTGGCAACTCACCGTGATGGTGTTTCACTTACCGAGCTTTATTTTACCGCCACCGCTTGATGTCGCGCAGCGATTAATAACACGCTATGACGTTCTGCTAAGTAACACCTGGGTGACTAGCCAAGAGATCATTCTGGGGCTAGTTCTCGGTTTATCATTAGGGTTATGTTTTGCCTTACAAATGCTGCTGTTTAAGCCCATTAAGCGATGGTTATTACCGTTATTAATCGCCAGCCAAGCCATTCCTGTGTTTGCTATCGCTCCGGTATTGATGCTGTGGCTAGGCTATGGCATTGGCTCCAAAGTGGTAATGGCGGCGTTAATTATCTTTTTCCCCGTCACGACTTGCTGCTATGACGGCTTACGCAATACCCCCACCGGTTACCTCGAATTATCTGCCACTATGGGCGCGACCAAATGGCAGCAACTTAAATATATTCGCTTTCCTGCTGCACTACCGGCATTAGCTTCCGGTATTCGCGTCGCGGTGGTTATCGCACCAATTGGCGCAGTTGCGGGCGAATGGGTCGGCGCGAGTAAAGGCTTAGGCTATTTAATGCTGCAAGCCAATGCCCGCATGATGATTGATGAAATGTTTGCCGCGCTATTTATTTTATCGCTGTTATCAATATCGCTGTATTTCATCACGGACAGATTATTAAAGCGCCTGATCCCGTGGCAGCCATAACAACACAGGTAAATATAACGCCCCTCATTTTGATACTTAATATTTAAAGGATTGATTGTGAAACGTATTTTTTTAATAACGACCATAATGTTGCTACTATTTGGGATCTCAATCAGCGTTGAAGCGAGCCCACAACCTCAAAAACTCACCAAGATAAGTCTGATGCTTGATTGGTTTGTAAACCCCAATCATGGCCCGATTATTATTGCGCAAGAGCGTGGTTATTTTAAGCAGCATGGCATCGAAGTTGATATTCAGCAACCTGCCGATCCATCATTACCACCGAAATTAGTTGCCGCTAATAAAATCGATCTTGCCGTTACTTATCAACCTAATTTAACCATTGATGTTGCTGCTGGTTTACCGTTAATTAAAACGGCAACTCTGATTGCGACACCGCTTAATACATTGATGGTATTAAAGAAAAGTGGCATCACTGATTTATCACAACTGAAAGGAAAGACAATTGGTATTGCCGTCGCAGGCAATGAAGACGCCACCATTGGCACCATGCTCGCGAATCACGGCGTTAAGCTAACGGATGTCAACATCGTCAATGTCGGTTGGGCACTATCATCGTCATTGGCCTCAGGTAAAGTTGATGCTATTTGGGGTGGATTACGTAATTTTGAAACCAATCAATTAGCGTTAGAAGGCTACCCTACCCGATCGTTTTTTCCAGAAGAGAACGGCATTCCTAGTTATGATGAATTGATCTTTGTCGCCAACAGTAACCATTATAACCGCCAAGCGATCACCGCTTTTAATGCTGCTATTACTCAAGCGACCACCTATATCATCAATCACCCTCAAGCTGCATGGCAACAGTTTATTCAATACGCCCCCGATACCTTGAATAACAAGCTTAATCATCAAGCATGGAATGACACCTTAAGCCGATTCGCGCTGCGCCCAGCAGCAGTTGATCTTAAACGCTACGATGATTACGCCCAATTTCTATTTAAACACCACGTTATCACCCAACTACCGCAAGCCAAAACTTATATTGGCAGCTTCTAAGGAGAGATCACATGACATACCAAGATTTAATTGATGCTTGCCAACCCCAATGGACCACTTATACCCAGCACCCTTTTGTGATCCAACTTGGCCAAGGTACATTGCCTCACCATTGTTTTATGCATTATTTAAAGCAAGATTTTTTGTTTCTCAAACAATATGCCCGCGCTTATGCGTTAGCGATTTATAAAGCGCGCACTTTAGCCGATATGCGTCGAGCGCTACCAAGTGTGGCTGCTTTATTGGATCATGAAATTGCCCACCATGTTGATTACTGTGGCGGTTGGCATTTAACCGAACAAGATATGGAACAAGAGCCAGAAGATGTTGCTACAGTGGCTTACACCCGTTATGTATTAGATGCGGGTATGCAAGGGGATATTATTGATTTATATGTCGCCCTTGCGCCATGTGCGATTGGCTATGCGGAAATTGGCAACTTACTGGCTAATGATGTAACAACCGTGTTTGACAATAATCCCTACCATAGCTGGATCGCGTTATATAGCGGTGAAGAGTACCAACAAGGTGTAGCCACAGCGACGGTATACCTTAATAACCTCCTTGCAGAAATTCCGCTGCACAGCCAACGTGGTCAGCAACTTGTTCAGACCTTTAAAGTCGCCACGGAAATGGAAATTGCGTTCTGGCAACAAGGTCTCAATGCAGGAGCTGTCGACAATGGATAATCTATCACAGCGCTCTCCTATCTCAGCTACGTTGACTACCAAGATTATTGCGGCACTGGCACAAGTGAGAGCACAAAAACCGTTAGTGGTTAATATCACCAATTATGTCGTGATGAATAATACCGCTAACGCCTTACTCGCCATTGGTGCGTCACCGATTATGGCGCACTCACGTCAAGAAATGGCGGAAATGATGCAAATAAGCGGCTCATTAGTGATCAATATTGGCACGCTTGATAGTGAATGGATTCAGCGGATGCTGTTTGCCGTTGAACAAGCCAATGCCAATAACAAACCGATTGTATTAGATCCGGTTGGCTGTGGCGCAAGTGTATTACGCACTCACACTGCCCGCACTCTAGCAGCGAAAGCCAATAATTTGATCATTCGTGGTAACGCATCTGAAATTATTGCGCTTGCAGGTGAAACCAGCCAAACCAAAGGCGTTGATGCGCTTGATAGCAGCGATACCGCATTCGTCGCCGCACAAGCATTAGTCGCACAATACCAAGCTAATGTGGTTATTTCAGGTGACGTTGATTATGTAGTGACAGCGTCACAGACTATCCGCCTTCGCAATGGTCACCACATGATGCCTTATGTCACTGGCATGGGATGTTCATTAACCGCATTAACGGGCGCATTTGCCGCAATTGGAGAAACGTCAGGGCTGGCAGCAACTGCAATCTATGCCATTGTCGGTGAAATCGCCGCCGAACAATCAGCAGGGCCTGCCACTTTGCAGCTCAATATTATTGATGCTTTATATCAAATCAGTGCCGAGCAAATTCAACAGCGACTCAATATGGCAGTAGTAGCGTCATGATAACCAGCAATCACAATCCTTATTTATTGTATTTAGTCACTGACGATCAGCAGAGCCTGAGTACCCTTGAACATGTAGTACGAGAAGCGGTGGCTGGCGGCGTAACCATGGTGCAAATTCGTGAAAAACACGGTGATGTAAGAGCTTTTATTAAACGTGCTCAAACCATTAAAGCGATTTTACAACACGCGTATACGGCAACTGGTCGTTATATTCCGTTGATCATCAATGATCGGGTTGATGTGGCGCTGGCGGTGAATGCAGATGGGGTGCATTTAGGGCAAACAGATATGCCCGTTGTTATAGCGCGACAACTGTTAGGAAAAGATAAACTAATAGGACTATCGATTGAAACTGAGCAGCAACTCGCCAATTGTGCCAGTCTGCCAATTGATTACATTGGACTTAGCGCTATTTTTGCCACTGCAACTAAAACTAATTTGGTGACACATTGGGGACTAGCAGGTTTACAGCATGCAGCAGCGATATGCCCATTTCCGATAGTGGCGATTGGTGGCATTAACCATACCAATCTAACTGATGTTATCGCAGCAGGTGCTGATGGAATCGCAATTGTTTCAGCAATAAGCCACGCTGATGATCCACGCCAAGCAGCGATGACTATCAGATCTTTACTTAACAATAACTAATCGCGTTTATAAAAAATGGGCTGAAAATATCAGCCCATTTGACGGTATCAATGTCGTTTTAGTGTTTGCGTCTAAACAGACTTAAGCCTAACAGCGATAACAAACCCACTATTCCTAATGTACCACCAGCGTTATCATTTGGCGGAGTAATATCATCATCAGCCTTAACACCATCACGATGTTTTACATTCACCTCTAGTTGCTGTGTCGCGTTATCAGCCACCGCTTTGCTTGTTGTTGAACCGATTAATGACAAGGTGAAGGTATATTTACCCGCTTTTAAGCCATTAACATCAAACATAATCGTTTGTGCACCGCTTTGCTGTAACTCGACCTTAGGTAAAGTAATTTGCGCTATATTTTCAGGGGTTGGTGAAATTGCAATAGCCGCAATATCCCCTGCTTGTGCCGTTGCTGGCAATGTATATGGCACTGATAAGCGGCTACCATCAAGTAACATTTGCAGCGGTACTTCACCGGCTTGATTATAACGGTACGCTAACGCTAAAATAGCAGGATCATGATCCGATGAGCGGTAAGCATCCGCACTGTATAATAGATCAACATTGTCGCCTTTATGCTCTTGGTTATAATCAAATAACGTCGATTCAGCAGCGTTGATATGCCAGTCCGTTGCATCTAAAACACGATCTTTAAGTGAAGGACTGACCAAAATATGATCAAGCGCGCCAATTTCATCATTGTATGAATAGCTATAACCCGCGTATGGCTTACCTTTACTCATCATTTCTACCGCATTGATATAGCCATAACTGCGGCTGATCACTCCACCTTCAGCACCAAACTGAGGTTGTTCACCAATAAAGGTATCACGTGCTGCTTTAAGTGTTTTAGCGGTTGGATTATCTGTTAAAACCAGCAAAGCATCTTCATGAGCATAGGAGTTTAAATCACCAACAATAACGCGATCTCCGCCCCATTTTTCCATCTGCTTACCAATTTCATCAGCTGCCGCAACTCGAAAATTTTCACAAGAGCCTTGGAAATCAGGATCTTTAACTTTGCCTTTTGCTGGATCGAAATTATTCCACGTTTCCCAGCCTTGCCAATCTTCCCAACATGTAGAACCTTTTGATTTAAGGTGATTAACGCCAATGGTTAAACGTTTACCGGTATTATTAATAATAAACGAAGCAGCCAACATATCGCGTTGATAGTTTTTGCCGTTTTCACGCACTTTACCTTTGCTGTCAACTACAGCATCACCATTTTTATCCGCAACCACAGGCGCTTGTTGTGATGGCATTAATACTTGTTTTACTTTTTCTAACGATACTCGTGCAGGACGGTACAACATACCTGAGGTGATCGCATCCCCACCAAAGGTATCTAATTTATCAATGACGGTATCGCCGTTAGCATCAATACCAATAAAGGCATAGCGATTATCAATATGATCATCTTGAGCATGATCACCTGAATCTTGACGGTTATATTTTAAATTAACATTATTAACTAAACTTGAAATAGCACCAGCGCTACCATAGCCGTTATTTTCTATTTCCATTAGCCCAAGAATATCAGCATCTAAACCATGAATAGCCGCGACAATTTTCGCTTGTTGACGTTCAAATTCAGCTTGCGAATCAGCACCACGATTTGATTGCTGTGGGTTGGCATCACCACCGAACGGTGAATTAAAGTAATTCAATACATTTAACGTCGCTACACGTATATCAAAACTATGATGTTCAGTTTTATCATTCACTGTCGGTGTCGGCTGGCGAGGTTGATGCTTAATAATGTTTTCAGCCGTGATTGTATTTTGCGTAATTAAACGAAAATTATTATATGAGTAACTTAATACCCCTTCTAAACCTACAATAGCATCGTTAATGCGTAGCGGATTATTCTGAGGATCAATGCCAAAATCAGGATAATAAGGGATCACGCCATTGGCAGCTTTGCTGTCTGTTTCAACATAAAGGCGGCGATCATTATTGTCTTCAGCTTGCTGTTTCGCTTCCTTACTGCCAGCAACATAATGTTGGTTAGGTTGGAAATTTGGTCGTTCAAATGCTAAGACTAAATTATTACGATAACCGCTGTAATCAAAACTAAATGTTCGTGATATACGCATCGTTTGATCATTTTCTTGCTCAGGCACAATATCAGCAGGCAAGCGTACTAACATACCTTCATGGCGTTCTAGTGTTGCTTGAAAACTATTGCCATCTTCTGGAATTTGAACAAGATCGATTGGCTCAGGTTTTGCTGCATTGGCATCAACAACTTCCCATAAACCATCTGTAGCCACCACTTTGGTCATGCCATAATCTTCTTCGACAAAACCACGCACACAGATTTTTTGACCGATAAGAGTTGCGTCTAACGGTTTATCAGTCTCAACAAAGATGCCATTTGATGTAGTAGTGATGCCATCATCGTCAAATAGATAAAAACCTTTCTCTAACTCTGTTGTAACCGCACTGACTACACCCGTTACAAGGTATTCTTCACCACTGGTATATTTACCATCAGCAATAAGCGGAGAACGGTATGAACTTCCCTGAATCTCACCGATACGTTTGTGGCTTATTCCCGCTGCATCACGACATGGTGTCACCGATACTGATTTTATGGCTGATATTGCTATCGCTTTATTATGTGAAGGATCTTCTATTGAGTCTGAAATAACAATATTATTAATATCTGCACAAGCTGCTGAACTAAAAGCGGCACTTACTGCTATAGCTAATAATGAGAAAGTGTTATTTTTCATTTTATTTAATCCGTTAAAATTAGAAATATCGATGCGCATTAATATAATTTTTTGATTGTTGGATTATTAACACTGCACATAGTGTTTGGACATTAATTTAATTAATAAAAAACTCAATAATAAAAGTATATTTTTGTGATGACATAATCACTAATAACAATAAAAAATACTCAAAAAGAATGATCGTCGTTCGAGAATCAACAGCATTACGTTATCTTTATTTTATCAACGCAATACTGTTTGAGTGTGAATGGCTTAATATTATTTTGCGGCAGCTGGTAACCGTGGCGGCATCGTAGCACGTTCAATACTGCACTCATAAGAGCCCATTTCAAATTCACGACAAATCCACGGACGGTTTTCATAAATAGTACACAGTAAAGTATCGCGATCGACCGCAGCACACCAACCATCATCAAGGCGTAACATAACTTCACCGCCCCACTCATCAATATCAATGTATTCTTCGGGAACACCTGTATCGGTAATAATCATTACTTCCAATCGACAACAACATGCTTGGCAAGTGCTACATGTCATGGTTGGATCTGGCTCTGTGCCTATATCTGGCTCTGTGCCTATATTAGTTACTTCAATCGTCATATCTATAATACCGCTAGGTTTTCTTGCGCGCATAGTAACCTAAACCCATACTAAAAACACGGAACGGATGTTATTCAATTATCGAATCCAATTGAGATTCTGCAGCTAAAAAAATCACAAACCCCAATATGTAGACGATAAATCACGTAATTACTGTTTTTGTCCAGATATTTACGTTCATCACTCAAAAAACCGTGCTATTGTAATCAATTAAATAACAATAAATTAACCAAAAGGATGGTTATGCACGATATTACAACAATGACAATCACAGTATTTATGGGTTTCTTTGCCATGATGAACCCCATTGCTAATACCGCTGTTTTTGTCGGAATGACAGGAAGTCAAACGCCAGAGCAACGCCGAAAAACTGCATTTAAAGCCCTTACCGCTGCCTTTTTTATTATTGCTACCTTCTGTTTATTAGGTAAAGGGATCTTTGAACTGTTCAGTATTACCTTACCTGCATTACGACTTTCAGGTGGTATTTTAGTCTTTCTGGTTGGCTATCACATGCTTCAAGGTGATAGCTCAAAAATGCACTCAGATGAAAAAACTGATCAGGTCAGTGAAGAAAAAGACATTTCAATTTCACCATTAGCACTGCCTATTTTAGCCGGCCCTGGCACCATAGCGACAGCGATGAACTACTCGGCATCAGGTTCATTTCTACACACGATCATCACTATTATTGCGTTTGCAAGCTTGTGTTTAATTACTTTGGTATGTTTTCTTTATGGGCCGAAACTGGTCGATAAAGTCGGTGAAGCTGGCATTACTATCACTACCCGCTTAATGGGATTAATTTTAACTGTTATCGGTATGCAAATGTTAATTCAAGGTGTACACGATGCATTTATGTTGTTTGACACCGCTAATTTAGCCAAATAATTAGCTGCAATTTACTCCTCGCACTTAAATAACAGCCTTAATCTTTCTTTTTATAAGGCTGTTATCTTACCTTGGTTACATTTTCACCCTCGACATTTACAAACAAACCTCTGTATAATCCGCCCCCTTTACATCTATCTCTGTTTTCGTGCATCTTCTTTTGGCGCACTGTCAAAAAATCACCGAATAAAACTGCTAGGACTACCTCTTGATATCTACCGCAAACATTACAATGCAATTTGGCGCTGAGCCGTTATTTGAAAACATTTCAGCTAAATTTGGTAACGGTAACCGTTATGGTCTTATCGGCGCGAATGGTTGCGGCAAATCGACCTTTATGAAAATCCTTAGCGGCGCTCTAGCACCAAGCTCTGGTAACGTATCTATTTCTCAAGGCCAGCGTTTAGGTACGCTAAGTCAAGACCAGTTTGCGTTTGAGCAATATACGGTTATTGATGCCGTTATCATGGGTGATGCGGCGTTATGGAAAGTCAAACAAGAGCGTGACCGTATTTATGCGCTGCCAGAGATGACAGAAGAAGACGGCATGGCTGTGGCTGAGCTAGAAAGCGAATTTGCAGAAATGGATGGCTACAGTGCAGAAAGTCGCGCAGGACAACTTCTAATCGATGCTGGTATTGATGAAGAGCTACATTACGGCTTAATGTCACAGGTTGCTCCTGGTTGGAAACTGCGAGTGTTATTGGCACAGGCATTATTCTCTAACCCTGACATTTTGTTACTTGACGAACCAACCAACAACTTGGACATTCACACCATTAACTGGCTTGCTGGTGAGTTAAATCAGCGTAAATGTACCATGATCATTATTTCTCACGACCGTCACTTTCTAAACTCTGTGTGTACTCACATGGCTGATATCGACTACGGTGAGCTACGTATTTACCCTGGTAACTACGAGAAATTTATTGAAGCGTCAACACTCATTCAAGAGCAGCTATTATCTGAAAATGCTAAGAAAACTGCTGAAATCAATGAACTACAAGATTTCGTAAACCGTTTTGGTGCCAATGCTTCAAAAGCCAAACAAGCTAGCTCTCGTGCTAAAAAAATGGATAAAATTAAGCTTGATGAAGTTAAATCATCAAGCCGATTAAAGCCATCATTAAGCTTTAAGCCGGGTAAAGCACTTTACCGTCAGGCTTTAATTTTAGAAGAATTAGGCCATGGCTTTGATGGCGAGACATTATTTGAAGGCGGCGATCTCATCCTTGAAGCTGGCTCTAAATTAGCCATCATTGGTGAAAATGGTGTCGGTAAAACCACTATGCTACGTTGTTTAGTCAATGAACTAAAGCATAACCATGGCGTGATTAAGTGGTCTGAAAATGCATCAATCGGTTACTGCCCTCAAGATAGCTCTGCAGATTTTGATAACGATCTAGGCATCTTTGACTGGATTTCACAATGGCGAACGAAGGATCATGATGATCTTGCCGTCCGCGCTATTCTTGGTCGTTTGTTATTTACCGCCGATGATATTAACAAGAAAGTGAAAAACTGCTCTGGTGGTGAGAAGAACCGTTTAATCTTTGGCAAACTAATGATGCTAAACATTAACGTATTGGTAATGGATGAACCAACAAACCACATGGATATGGAAGCGATTGAAGCACTAAACAGCGCCCTAAAAGTATATGAAGGCACGTTGATTTTTGTTAGTCATGACCGTGAATTTGTATCATCATTGGCAACACGCATTATTGATATTCGTGACAAACAAGTGATTAACTTCCACGGCACATTTGACGAATACATGTCAAACCTTGCTCTTGAAAGTAACGCTGCTTAATACTCCTTAGTAGCAAGTTATATTATGATGTATAACTTGCTACTTAAAGTGACAGCGTCACCAGTTACTGTTTGCAGCAACTACTCGGCAGCAACTACTCGGCAGCAACTATCTGCGACATTACCCAACCGGTATGTGCTGCTGTTTTACCTGTCGATGGATGTGGCTGTCCTTCTAAAAGTTGCTTACGCATATTATCAATATGGTACAACTGAATATTGGTCGGATTTTCAATAACAATCTGTTGCTGCTTATCACCAATAATGACTTCTATCGGAGCTTCATCAAACACTGAAAATCGAATTTCACCCAAGCTGCCATAAATCACGACGTTATCTTGTCGTGAGTGACCACCAAAATTCCAACTGCCACTGCCTGTTACACCACTCTCATGTAACCAACACGCACTGACTGCATCTAACGCGGTATATAAATGCTGTTGATTAATTCCAATACCTTTTACGCTAGCAAAATCACCTAACAAATAACCAAATAAGTCTAAACCATGGCTAGCAAGATCATCAAAATAACCACCAGCAGCAATGGTTTTATCGGTGCGCCAATTATATTGCTGTGACAGATCCATTGGGTTAGCTGGTTTATTTAAATGCCAACTAATATGGCGTATTTCACCAATTTCATTGTTATCAAGCAACTGCTTTATATGATTAAACCGTGGTAAAGAACGGCGATAATAAGCAACGAATAATGGCAATTGTGCAGCTTCAAATGCAGCAACGATGGCTTGGCAATCCGCATAATTAGGAGCTAATGGCTTCTCCACACAACAGATCTTCCCAGCCTGTGCCACTTTCAAAGCGAGTTCTTTATGGCTATCAGGTGGTGTTGCAATATAGACCGCATCGATAGTCGAGTCATTAATAAGCATATCAGCGTCTGCGTATACCGCCTCAACATTGTGTCGCTGTGCGTAATCACATGCTAAAGCTTGATCTCGACGCATAACTGCCGCTAGAGTGAAATTGTCAACTTTATGATAAGCAGGCCCACTTTTAACTTCAGTCACCGCCCCACAACCAATCATGCCCCAGCGGATCATCTTCGTGTTCATTGCCTTAATTCCTTTCAACATATTATATTATCGCTGTTTTACTTACTGTCGCAGCTACAGTTTAGGTTATAAATTACGTATACTGCGAATAATATCCCCAATCAGATAGTGACGATGACAACCATTATTTTAATTACCAATGTTGGCAATATAGAAATTAGCCTCAATAAACAAAAAGCCCCAGTTACTGTGCGTAATTTTATTCAATATTGCCGCGATGGTTTTTATAACGATACCATTTTTCATCGTGTTATTGATGGCTTTATGATTCAAGGTGGTGGTCATAATGAAGATTTAGTCGAAAAGCTGACGCGAGAACCAATTGTTAATGAAGCTAACCGAGGTCTTAAAAATACGCTCGGTACTATTGCAATGGCGCGCACAGAGGCACCTCACTCAGCAACGGCGCAGTTTTTTATTAATCTTGCGGATAATGATTTCCTGGATTACACAGCAACAACAAACAATGGCTGGGGTTATGCTGTGTTTGGGAATGTCGTGGCGGGAATGGATGTTGTCAATCATATCGCCAAAACTGAAACAACCACGAGTCAAGGTTATGAGGACGTACCTTGTTGTCCTATCATTATTCAGCAAGTGGTCATTAACGAATAATTATTTGACGATGATTGTGGAGCGATGACTCATCATCGCTCCAAATGAAGATAACAAAATATTAGTTAACGAGATAATCCTTTGGTTTTAGTAATTATCTCTGCATGTTCTGCTGAAATAGGCATGACTTTAAGTGCGTGTACATTACTGCCTCCGGTATTCCCCATTGGTACACCGTCAACAGCGGTTAATAATGCCGCCCCGACAATACGTATAAGTTGCCCTATCACTTCTTTAACATCACGCTGTTTAATCGCCCAACGTAACATCAAATAATGTACCTTAACGTGCCAATAAGTTGATTCTTGCCCCAACACATGTGCATTTTCTAAATACCGAAATGCGGCAACTGGATCAGCTCTTTTTTGTGCTCGATATGAGCGAATCAATTCCCTTTTAACATAAGGCGCTATATTATGACTAAAGTTACTCATCATCCCTCCGAGTTATTATTCATCCTTAAATAATTAGCCCACACTCAATCTATTTATATACATTGCATTAACGTAATTTTACAGCGGTACCAAACGCGAGTAATTCACATGCACCATCCATTATAGCACTGGTTGTAAAACGCACACCAATAACTGCATCAGCACCTAATGCTAAGGCCTCTGTTTCTAAGCGTGACATTGCTTGATCTCGCGCTTCATTAAACATCTCGGTGTAACCTTTTAATTCTCCACCAACAATTCCCTTAAGACTAGCCATAATGTCACGGCCAATGTGCTTAGATTGCACTACGTTACCCGTTACTATACCTAGTATAGCGATAATCTCACGTTCAGGGACCGTTTCTGTTGTTGCTAAAATCATGATGCAAAACCTCTTCTAAGATACTGCTATTGTTTTTCTTACAATAAGACAACAAACATATTGATATAATAATGACAGACCTTATTCATAATAGAAATACTTGGTTACAAGTAAACCCTTGAGTTTACATTGTGGAGTGATATACTTTTTGCACAAATTCAATAGAGTGTAAAAAAATGAAAAAAGGCTTAATTGGACTAGCGCTACTTGCAGGTGGCCTTGTCACATCTCTTCCAGCAACTGCCGGTACGTTTACTTTAGGTCACACTTGGCTACTTGAAATTGGTAATGTAAAAGGAAAGATCCCTTTTCCAATTTGCCGTAATGCGAAAGGTTTCAAAATCGAAGCACAACGAGATCTTAAACTTGATCGTGTAAAAGTGCGCTTCCGTAACGGCGAAGAAAAAACGTTTAACTATTATCGTGATGTGAAGAAAGATCAAGATACAGGCGTACGTCTATTTGGTTATGAGCGTTGTATCAAGCATATTGAAGTATCAGGAAACTCTGAAGGTACGCGTGCTGGTGTTAAAGTCATCGGTATTGATTAATACCTTTATAACGATAATAAAATAGTCATTTAAATAGCGTAATACTCTCTCATATCAAATGAGTACAGTATTACGCTTTTTTATCTTTCTATAAATCTATTTATGCACAACAGCTTTTGTCTTAATAAAAAATTGGGCAATAATATTTGCAACAATTGCAGTAACAATTAAAAAAACAAAATAAAATACGATAATATCTATTGCTGAAACAGAAAAATTTAATGTTTTTGCTACGCCAAGTACAATTGGAAATAACCAAGAAACAAAAGAAATAGTCCCTACAGCTGTAACGATCATAATTTCATATCCAGTTAAAGTATTAAGCAACGTCGAACCAATAGCATTTTTAATTTTAGGGATTATTAACTTATGCACAAAATAACCATTAACGGTTAATATTAATACAATAAATAACTTACCCCATATTTTTTGATTCATTAAATTTTCTGGGGTGTATAAATAATAATGAACAATAAAAAGCAACCCAGAAACCCATAACATACCAAGACCAGCAAATACAAATTTACTTACAAAATCAATTGTTTGATATTTTTCATGCGTGATCTCTTTTTTAATATGTTTAAGAATAAAGGCATCAAGCATCCAAGCACAACCGAGCCCAATAGACAACCCAGCTAAATGCATAAATTTAATAATACACTTAAGGTTTAATATTGAAAATAAATCATCCATGACACATCCGTATATTACATGTAATAAAAGCGGCCATTCATATTATAAACAATACAAATAAAACCAATGTTATTTATTAACTATTTCTTTTAATAAATATCGTTATACCATAGCACCACATTTAAAAAGAAAAAATAGTATTATTATCTAACTAATAACTATTGGTTTTAATTCTATCAATACTAGCACAAATATATATTATTGTTATATAATTAAAGAGTAATAAAATCTTATCATCATATTAATATATGGTAATTATTGACGATTTAAATTAAGGCTAGAGAAGCTGATTATATACCGCCAACCAATATTACAAATCACTACAACTGCAAGTAACTGCTGGAAAGTAAGTCAGCTTATTTTCACGAAATAATTTCATTGCAGTATCAATTGTTGCTTCAATTTTATCAGGTTCAAATGTTAGTGGCAGTTCATAGATCCAACCACTACAGCCATAACCTAATAAAGGTAAACTTTCACTATCAATTGCTTGATCTTCAGCAATTTCGATAGTTATCGTGGTTGACGTCGATGACAGACACCAACAATAACCCTGTACTACACCTGAGCCTGATATTGTTGTATTAATAGTAAACGCACCACGGTAATAATCATTATTTATTGCGTACATTATATTATCCTCTATTTCTTAGAATTAGTTTTATATCATATTGCTTATAATAAAACCTATAAATTCAATAAGATGAAAAATCATGGCCTATAAATATGCAAAAATAATAACTATCAAATCATGTTAAGCTAAAGTTAAACCCTCATTCATTAGATTAAGTTTTACAAAATAAAAAATAGCGCTATAGTTCCTATATCTTTTAAACAGCGTAATATTAGTAATAAATATCTTATTGTTATTTTAAAGATATAAACTAATACCAATCCTTTTTATAAAAAATAGATATTTCATGCGCTATCGTGATTTTTATCTCATTGAAAAGTAATTATATGTCAAATAATAAACAACAAATTGAGCTACAAAAAGAAATGGGCCCCAATTGGTTTGCCTCAGTAATGGGTACCGGTATTATCGCTAATGCTGCTGTGGGTCTACCTTTTATTGGTAAAAACCTCGTCGGTTTTGCAACTATTGTTTGGTTGATTGCGTTTGCAATGCTCATTTTCATGACAATTTTTAAGAGTTATCAAACAATTTCTAAGCCACATATTATTAAACGACAATTTAATGATCCGGTGATGTCGCAATTCTTTGGTGCGCCACCAATGGCATTCCTAACGGTTGCTGGCGGCACACTCTTATTAGGTCCACGTCTTTTCGGTGAAAGTCTTGCACTTAATATTGCTTGGCCATTATTCTGGATCGGTACTATTAGCGGTATTATTACAGCGATTATTATTCCTTACCGTTTATTTACTCATAACGAAGTTCACGATGATGCGGCATTTGGTGGCTGGCTAATGCCCGTTGTACCGCCAATGGTTTCTGCAACTATCGGTTCAATGTTCTTGGCTCATATGCCCCATTCTGCTGCTCAACAAACGTTGCTTTACGGCATGTATGCTTGTTTTGGTATCAGCTTAATGGCGTCGGTTATTATTATTACATTAATCTGGAGTCGTCTAGCGCATGCTGGTACTTCAGGCAGTGCTCGTGTTCCAACATTATGGATTGTATTAGGTCCTCTGGGTCAATCGATTACGGCTGCGGGCTGTCTAGGTACGGCGGCACTGATTACCGTTAATGAACCAATTGCAAGTGCAATGAATGTGATGGCGATTTTATACGGCGTGCCTATTTGGGGCTTTGCTATGTTGTGGTTCTGTGTTGCGGCATTATTAACCCTACGTGCTATGCGTCGTAAAATGCCATTTGCATTAACATGGTGGGCATTTACCTTCCCCGTTGGTACCTGTGTAACCGGTACAACTCAACTTGCACACCATACAGGTTTACCTGCTTTTCAATGGGCTGCAATTGTTCTCTTCGCATTCTTAATTCTCGCTTGGGTTACAGCGGCATTAGGAACATTAAAAGGCTTTAAGCAAGGTAAGATTTTCCATAATCCTACATCAGTTGTTCATATTAAAGCGAAAAAAGGTAATAACTAAATATAAAAAGCCCAGCAATCTTGACCTTATCAAGGTCACAGATTACTGGGCTGTTCGTTTTGTATATCTTAAACTTTTCGTGTTTTTTGAGCGCGAAGACTACCGAGCACATTAACGAATGCTCCAACAATAATCATTGTGCCCCCAGCTAACGTCCACACTGAAGGTACTTCACTAAAGACTAACCATCCTAATATAATCGAAAACACCACTTGAATGTATGAATAAGCGGTTGCCTTACTCGCCACTTCTGTTTTCATTGCTTTGGTTAAACCCACTTGCCCAAATTGAGTGAAAATACCGACAAATAGCAATAATCCAAGCGCTTCTTTAGATGGCATAACAAAGTCATTACCCAATAAAATCACCGATAAAGGTAACGCTATAAGTGGGAAATAGAGGATGATCACCGAACTATCTTCAGTAGTACTTAAACGTTTGACAATGATGTACGACACACCACTACCAAACGCGCCTAATAGTGCAATACCAATGCTAAATAAAGGCAGCTGTTGAACATGATCTAACGTTAATCCTGGCCCAACCATTAATACTAAGCCTACGATTGAGCATAGAATACAAATAATGGTGGTGATATGGATTTTTTCTCTAAGAAAAAGTATTGCTAAAATCGCCGTAAAGACAGGGTTTAGATATTGTAAAATAGTCGCTTCAGCGAGCGGTAACGTCGACACAGCATAATAAACACAAATTAACGCCAACGATCCTGTTACACCACGAGTTAACAATAGCTTACGATTGTTCCCCCATACACAAATACCTTTACGCTTTACATCTGCATAACTAATCAATAATGACACAATCGCGCGCGCTGCAACGATTTCAAACACTGGAATACCATAGGTATGCACCAGTTTCACACAACTCGACATTAATGCGAATGCCAATGCTGACATCAGCATGTATCTGACGCCAATAGGAATTTTGTTCAAAGAAAGCTTGGGCATAGTGAGCAGTTCGTTAACATAAAAAATCATTTTATGAAAAAAAACATCAACCTAGCAAGCGTTATCTTGTTTAGTTGAGTCAAACAGAGTGGTTATTATTACGCCAATTATGGCTGAAAAATGAACTGAAAATTAACAATATGAGATTTCCATTGCCGATCTGTTCATTTTGGTCAACAAGCCTAAAATAAATTCTAATTTTATAAACTTGATTAATTATTATGAAAACACTTCCTATATTGGCTTGTGCTATTGCAAGCTTAGTTGGTACTCAAGCTGCAAACGCATGTACAACACTCCTTGTTGGTAACCAAGCATCAACTAACGGTGCTTATTACATGGCACGTAATGAAGATTATAAAGCCGTATGGGCAAAACATTTTGTACTCCATCCACGTACCGTTAATGAAAAAGGTGAGTTTCATTCTAACACTGACGGTTTTACTTACCCATATCCTAAAGTGTCATTGTCTTATACCTCAATGCAAGATTGGGATACTCATGATCAAACCATGGGTGAAGTGGGTTTAAACTCAGCAGGTGTTGGTATCACCTCAACTGAAAGCCTTACTAATCGCAAAGCAGCACTTGCCGCTGATCCTTATACTCCAAATGGCATTAATGAAGACTCAATTGAAAATGTGATTTTACCTCGTATTCACAGCGCTAAAGAAGGTGTTGAATTACTAGGTAAAATCATTGAAGAGCGTGGTGCATCTCAAGGCTTTGGGGTTGGCTTTATTGATAAAACGGGGATTTGGTACTTAGAAACAGGCAGCGGTCATCAATGGATGGCACGTAAAATTCCTAATGATGCTTATTTCATCTCTGGCAATCAGGCGCGTTTAAAAGAATATTTACCACATAATGCTGATTATCTTGCCTCGCCTAATTTGGTTTCGTTTGCAGAACAGCATGGTCTATATATAGCAAAAGCAAATCAACCGTTTGATTTCCATGAAGCGTATGGCACAACCGGTGGCAAAGAAAATATCACTTATAACTACCCTCGCGTATGGATTGCACAGCATATTCTTAACCCTGGCTTAAAAACGCAAGTTGATCGTGACCAACAAAACTATCCGGTATTTTTAACACCAACCCATAAAATCTCACTGCAAAAAGTTGAAGATATTATGCGTAACCATTATCAAGGCACAGCAATGGATCCCTATGCTAACGCTGATCCCCTTGGTCATTACCGCCCTATTTCTGTGTTCCGTTGTGCTGAGTCACACATCATTGAAGTCCGTCCGAACCTACCAATCGCAATTGGTGAGACAGAGTACATCAACTTTGGTATGACAGCACTTGGGGTTTATATACCGTTCTACCAAGGCACAACCAAGATCCCTTATGGTTATGATATTGGTACTGATGTCGCAAGTAACGGTTCGATTTTCTGGGACATGCGCAAACTACAAACATTAGGCATGGCAAACTGGAAACAAAATGCACCGATTATTCGAGCGGCCTATGACAAATACGAAGCTGACACTGCTATTGCTCAGAAAAAAATGGAACAAAAATACTTAGCTATTTATAAACAACACCCACAGCAAGCAACTAATTTAATTAATGCTTTTGAGAAAACAGCAACAGATAATGCGCTTAAAGTCACTAACGAAATATATACTACGTTAACTCAAAAAGCTGATATGGCATCGCATTTCGCAGGGGCGTAAGCCCAGCCAACAATAACTCTAATATTGAATTAAAAGCGCTAACCCAAATGTTAGCGTTTTTTTATGAGTTTTTGTTTTTAGTGGCGAATACCAGTAAACGCAAACTAAAGATATCTCTGGGAACGGTTTACGTTATAATCGCCATCCAGCTCAACAATAAATAGCGTGTTATGTACCAACTGACGTTTTCATTTGAAGAATTTCTTGCCGAGTTTTGGCAAAAGAAACCGACCATCATCAAAGGTGGTTTTAAAAACTTTGTCGATCCCATTACGCCTGATGAATTAGCCGGATTGGCAATGGAAGAAGAGATTGATTCGCGCTATATCGCTAAATTAGCCGATGTTTGGGATGTTCGCCATGGCCCACTGGCATTTGATGATACGCCTGAAGATAATTGGTCATTCATTGTTCAAGCTGCTAACCATTGGCATGAAGGTGCTGCACAATTAATTACTCCATTTCGTCAATTACCGGGGTGGCTACTTGATGACTTAATGATCAGTTACTCGACCCCTGGCGGCGGTGTTGGGCCACATATTGATCAATACGATGTGTTTATTACTCAAGGTTCTGGCAAACGCCATTGGCGGGTTGGTCCTAAAAAAGATGATTACGAAGAAGAATGTCGTCATCCTGCTTTACGTCAAATTAAAGGTTTTGAACCAATTATTGACGATATTTTAGAACCTGGTGATATTTTATATATTCCACCTGGCTTCCCTCATGATGGCTACGCAATTGAAACCTCAATGAGCTTCTCGGTTGGTTTTCGATCACCTAAAAAACAAGAATTATTAAGCAGCTTTGCCGATTTCGTGATTGCAAATGACATTGGTGATGTTCACTACCATAATCCGAAACTTCCCGCTCGTGCGAATAACGGCGCTATCTTGGCAGAAGAAGCCAAAGATCTTGAAAATATGATGCGTAGCTTGCTTGATCATCCGCAGTTATTAAAACAATGGTTGGGTGAACATTTAACTCAAAATCGCCATGAACTCGATATATTGCCTTCAGAGCCACCATGGCAACATAGCGAAACTTATCAGTTTCTAGAAGATGGTGAAGCATTTAAACGTATTGGTGGCTTACGGGCGTTTTATCACCCAGATCAAGCGCACCTTGTTTATATCAATGGCGAGCAATATCAACTACCGCCAGAATGCGCTGATGCCGCTAAATTACTGTGTGACGAAGAGCAAATCACTTACGCTCAATTGGGTGAACAACTTGATCATCCAGCCTTTCTAGCGATGCTTACACAACTGATCAACCTTGGTTATTGGTACCCTGTCGAGTAAACCCTCTAAATAAGAGAGGGATCACCTCTCTTATTTTTGTTTTGTTTTGTTAGTGGTTGATGCTCAACACAAATCAACGTTATATCATCAGCTGTTAATGGCAATTGGGTTAAACCACAAACATAACCATCATTAACATGCTGATGATACTTACAACACTTACATACGCCAAAAGAACGGTAGCGGTGTTGTTTTTGGATTGATGCTAACAATAACGTTAATTGCTGTTGTAATAATGCAGCGTCAAACGCTGTACTTCCCTCCTCACTATCAGAACAAGCACCTAACAATGTTGCCGATGGAAAATAAGCAGCTAATAAGTCTCGTCCTTTTTCAGTCATAATTAAATGCGTAATACGCTTATCATTACTATCCGCAAGCTTCTCTACATACCCTTTTGTTTCTAACACCTTAATAGTTTGCGACACCGTTCCTTTTGTTAAACCTAAAAACTCTGTCACCGCTTTAGGTGTATTTGAAAAACGATTACAAATAGATAAATAATACAAAGCATCAAATTGAACAGGTTGTAATCCATGCCCAATAAGTTCTGTACGCATTTCTGCTCTGATTAAGTTACTAATGCGATCAAGTAACTGTTGAATAATAATTATGTTCATTCGTTAATAGTATCGACTCAAAACAAAGTTGACAACTACATTTTTATGCTCTTATATAAATATAGTATCGAGTCAACACCAACTTGTGTACTATACTCAGTTCACTCAACGGAGGATGTTATGAACATTTCAACCATGCGAAAAACGATATTAGCGACTATGGTTACAGCAATTGTCACATTCACAGGTTCCGTTTCAGCCCACACATCACACAGCGGTGGGATCCAAGCAAACGCTAATGATGCCAAACTAGCCCCGTTTGATATTATTCATACTAAAATCACTACCAAAGGAAATGTTGCCACTTTTCATATTGCGGTTTCAGGTAAAGCAGGAGAGATTACACCTACCCCTATTGGAAAATTAGCGGGCAGTGATGTTTTTTCTTATGTGTGGCCATTAACATTAAATAGCCATGCGGTCGGTTTTGAAAAAGATGCTGGTATTTTAGCATTAGCGGTCACCTCTCATCCCGATTTTGATGATACCCCACTGTATGATGAAAATGGTGATGGTGACAAAACCAATGATGGTAATGTATGGCATAGCCACTGGGTTGTCTTAGCACCCAATAAAAAATGTGGTCCCGATGCCCTTGGCGTGGTTGATATTCCACAAGATGAAAAACCTAGGTTACCAAAAACTTGGCCTGGATTACCGCTATTAATTGATAGCCCTAACTACCAGCCTCAATTTCGTGATCATGATTTAAATGTAAAAGTAAGGTTTGATAATATAGAGGCGCTTAAAATGGCCAACTTTGATGGTGTTACCGCAGGGTTAAGAATCAATGCAAGTGCACATTCACCACTATTATGTGTGAAAAATGTATTTGATGTTGCTTCTGGTGATTTAAGCCTACCTGGTAAAACAAATCACTAATGGTTATCGAACCATCGTTTAAACACTCAAAAACTAACCTTACTCTCTTATAATTAGAGTAAGGTTAACTGCATGTAAACATTAAATATTTGACATTCGTTATGATTAAACGCTAATTTATGCTTTATATTGCGCTAATGTCAGCGATAATCGCTTCACCCACCAATTAATCGCATCTTTAATATCATCTGATGAATCAATCATCGTACCGAGATCTTTATTACCCGCTCTACGATCAATAGCAGCAATGATTGGCTCTCCTGTTATCGCATCACTGATCAATATTTCCATCGATGCAGAACCAACATTGGTATGCTCGCCTGTTAATACTTTGGAGATTGTCGATATACCTAACCCTACGGGTAACACGCTACTTGTGATAGCTAATATAGGGTTCGGGGTTTGAACATTAGTAATCGCAACGGTGACCCGTAATGTTTTAAGCTGTGACTGTTCAACCACTCTTAACGTGGTATTTAATGATTTTAATTGATTAATAAAATACTTTTTTATCTCGATAATTTCATCATCAGATAAATGGTCGCTCTTTTGCTTATCAAGCACAATATGAACTTGATCGTAAATAATATAATCGTATTGAGATAATTGACGTTGTAATGAGCGCTGGTTAAATATACCGCGTTTCGCCCATACTAAATCAACGCCATCTTCAGGACCGGGACGAAAATCTTCAAAGGTTTCAAATGTTTTTGGCTTTAATATTTGATGATTACTGGCACAACCCGTTGCCGTTATAATCATAAGCATTAATAACCAGATCTTTTGTTGCATGTTTTCATCCTCTCATCCATTTAGTAATAACTATATTGTTTATTACTGCACGATTATCTAGATTTCGCCCGCAAACAGTATGATATACTATAAATTAATACTAAACATGATGCAAAGAAAACACGAACACAAAAATAAAGACAAAAAAAGAGCTAGCACAATGGCTAACTCTCTTTAGAAGAAAAACAATTATAAATACACTTACAAGCGAGCTAATTCTGCTTTACGAGTTTTATTTACTACACAGAAATTACCACGACGGGTACGACACTTTGAGCATCGTTCACATTCAACATTTGCTTTATAGCCCTCAAGCCAACGTTTAATTAGCTTTGGCTCTGACAGTAATGGACGTGATAATGCAAAAAATTCAATCCCAGTATTATTTGCCATGGCTTCAATAGCATCAAACTCACTTAAGCCACCAACAGTAATAACAGGGACATTAACATCTTGGCTGATCACATCACCATATTGGTGGAAGTAACCTTCAGGCTCAATGGTATAGCCATCATAAGATTCGCCAACCATAGTATCTGCTTTACCATGAACGTTACCCGAAATGATGATCGCATCAACACCAACAGCTTCTAATTTTTTACAAATCAGGCGCGTTTCAGCAAATGTTAATCCGCCTTCAAAAAACTCTGAGGCCGTAAGTTTCACCAAAATTGGAAAATCATCACCCACTAAAGTTCTAATTTTTGCGTAAATTTCTAATAAGAAACGCATACGATTATCAAGGCTACCGCCATATTGATCATCACGTCGATTATAATACGGGCTTAAAAACTGATTAATTAAATACGTGTGCGCCGCATGAATTTCAACGCCGTCAAAGCCAGAGTCTTGAGCGCGTTTGGTCGCTAATGCAAAAGCTTCAACAATATAATCAATATCAGCTTGAGTCATTGCCTGACCCAATGTCTGAGTACCTTTTTCAGCGACGGCACTTGGTGCAAAGATCACTCGCTCACCAACGTTATAGGTTGTTTTAGTACCACCATAAGCAAGCTGCATTACAATTTTGGCATCGTATTGGTGAACAAGATCTGTGAGTTTTTGATATTCTTCGATAAAAGAATCGTTATACATACCCATCATGCCAGCATTGGGCTTTTCTTCTTCGACAATATTTGCATAACCCGTTACGATCAGCCCCACTTCTCCTTGTGCAAGTTCTTCATAAATAGCATAAAGTTTGTCGGTCATATGGCCATCTTCTGTTGCCATATTTTCCCATGTTGCACTACGAACAAAGCGGTTTTTTAATGCCATGTTACCAATACGGGTTTCTGTAAATAAAGTGCTCAAATCAAATCCTCTTAAATATCGTTTAGTCTTATTCTCCAGCACCCAAAAAAGCCAAAAAGAACAGCACCTTAATACTGTTCTTTTTATGTGCATTTTTACTATAAGCGCTAAGCTGGAATGAATAATAACGCTAATATACCTAAAAATCTTTAATCTGGATTAAGATAATGTCAGTTCTATTAGTTATATTCTTAGAAGAAATTCTGATAATATTTTTAGCGTCACATTCATTAAAAAATAGTAACACCTTCTGTCTCAAGCACACTATTTGCGCCTGCATGATCAATGATTTTAACTAGTACAGATTGAATAGTTTCATTTTCTCGAACATCATTATTGAGTGATAATACTGAAATTATATCCTAGCCGTTCACAAACCAAGACGGTGGTGCACGTTTAGTCCATTTAGCAAAAGCTGATTTATCACCTCGATAAAAATATCGATAAGCTGCAATAGCATCACCTTCTACCTTATAAATATCCGGCATCGCTTGAGCAAAGGTTGTTAACCCTATTGACTCATATGAAAATGTAGAAATAGCATTTAAAACAGCAATTGATTTATGATCATTGTCTTTATCGTATCGATATTTATACTCTTTATTTAATGCTAACGTTAATGCTTTTAGCCACAAAAAATTATCGTACGATTGCTCAACCCACAATACGCAGGGGTGATTAATGTGGGTTGATTTATAAGGTGTCGTAAATCCTTTTTTATTGAGGGCCGTACATAAAAGTTGCACACTTTCTAAAATCATTTTAACTACGTGCTGATCGCAGTGGTATTGTGCGCACTTCTCAATATCATCATCTAAAATAAAAATATTCATCGAATCGTCCTTTATTTGATGTACTAATAGTTTAGAAGAGAATAGCCATTATTATAAATCTATTTCAATATACGACCGTTGATAATGAGCTAATAATTGCTGTACTCCGGCAATACTAATGTCAAGCGTTGCTGTATTAGTAAATGGATGACATTGTAATGATGAATAGTTAAATATCGATTTATCAATAACTAACTCAACCTCATGATGGTGATCTTTAATTATATCTAAAATAGAGACCGCTCCAGGAATAGTGCCAATATATTTATCTAACCGACGTGGAGAAGCAAAACGTAAACTTGTAACACCAAGCTGTTGGCTAAGTGACTTTAAATTTACATTTTTATCAGCGATAACAACCACTAAGAAGTGTCGACTGCCTTTTCTATCCCTAATAAAAAGATTTTTAGTTGCCACACCGTCAATATTCAAATCTAAGAGATGCGCTTGCTCACAGTTAAATACTGCAGGATGATCATATCTTTGATAATCAATCGACAATTCATCAAGTATATTATATATATTCATTATTCAGCCTTTATTAAATTTAAAAATAACCCTAATAAATAAGCTATATTTATTTGCTCATTTATATTATTTAAATTTAATTAGAATTGATAATAATATTGAGAATTTATTTAAAAAATAGAAGACGGAGCATAGTAACGCTGGTACTAAATGCATAAAGCCTAGAACAAGCTAGGCTTTATGTGATGCGAGTAATCAGTATTATAATGAGAAAATCTAACTACTACATCAACTAAGCAACAGCAGAACCTTGCTTAGTGATAAAACTAAGCCGCGTTTTACTTATAAAAAGCTTCAACTGTGCCTTTTAAAGTAATCAGTAACGGGTTACCGCGACGATCTAATGCTTTAGACGGCACTTTGATCCAACCTTCACTGATGCAGTATTCCTCAACATCAAAACGCTCTTTGCCGTTAAATATAATGCCGATCTCATATTCAAAAGCAGCTTCTAGGTAATGTGGGCTACGAGGATTACCAGAAAGGTGATCAGGTAAAGTCGGGCGTGATGTAGTATCGTTCATGTTGATGCCTGTCGAAAATCAAAAGTGCGCTATTGTAGACAATCTAAGACTAGCGCTCAAGAGTTGTATTCTTTTGAGTAGATAAAATATACATCATTGACGAAGTATTATCAGCGGCTCGATTTTTATATCATCTAACTGTTGATAGACATTGATTGCCTGTTTTGCTTCTTTTTTAGGGGTTTTCTGAGTCGACTTTAAAAAGCTATGAATAATAACGATATCACTGTCTTTTGTTTTTACAAACAGTACTCTTGCTGACTCTTTACCATTATCAACTCTTAGCTTATAAATTAACCCTTTATATTTCCATATTTTTGGATTGAGTAACTTTAAGCTTTTACAATGATAAATATCATTATGGTTTTGGTAAGATTGAAATTTATGCACAATATTTACATGTAACTTTTCTGAAATTTCATCAAAGAAGTTATAAAGTGCTACCGTTCTATTTTCTTTTTGTACTCTATAAATATTCATTTTGTATCGTTAGCTTAACGCATGATATCTAACATTAGGCTCCTCAAATAATGAAAAGCCAAATGATTATTTTTATTTCGGCAGTACCCAATCTGGACGTGGAAAATGACAAGTATAGCCATTCGGTTGATGCTCAAGATAATCTTGATGTTCAGGCTCTGCTTGCCAAAAATCACTAACAGGCACTATTTCCGTCACAATAGGCCCCGGCCACACACCAGAAGCATCCATCTGTTTAATCAAATCTTCAGCAATGCTCTTTTGCTCATTAGACGTATAAAAAATAGCTGAGCGATAAGATGTACCAAGATCATTACCTTGACGATTTACAGTCGATGGATCATGTATTTGAAAGAAATAAGCGAGAATTTTAGTAAAGCTGGTTTGTGTGGTATCAAACATAATCTCAATCGCTTCAGCATGAGTTCCATGATTGCGATAGGTAGCATTTATAACATCCCCACCAGTATAGCCAACCCGTGTAGATACAACACCGTGTTGACGACGAATAAGATCCTGCATCCCCCAAAAACACCCACCAGCCAGTACTGCTTTTTCGATACTCATATCATCACTCCTATGATCACATTGCGTGAACCGTATTATCTTAGTTATCTTAGGACAGCCATATCTTTCAACTCTCAAATATAGCTCACCAAAAACAAATCATTCCACTCACAATAAAACTTCAAACCTAAACTTTACAGCTTATTTATTTAAATTCCTCATAAAATCAGGACGCTCCCCATATTTCACGATCGACAACACCCACAATCCTAACGACTCTTGCGGTATTTTGTTCTTATTTATAAAAAGTTATATCTAATTGGGATGCAACTGATGACTTGCTGATTTTCCTTTACACCAGTGTCCACCTGCATGTTGTTTGAAAGCACACATTCGAGACCATTTCCCACTTACATTGGCATACCGCTCCATAAATTGTTCACTATGCTCAAGCCAAGCATCTGCTGATATTCCCAATTGTTGTAACATTTTAGGCTGGTTAGGTGCAATAAAGCCTTGTTTATCATTGCGAATACTGCGACCAGTCCAATCTATAAGTTCAAGATAATCGGCAAATGCAACGTTTATTGCTGCCGTTTTAGCCTGATGTTCAGCACCAACAAAGGGTAATAGTTGGAAGTGGGCTTTATGTAAAGATGGTTGTTTAGCAGAGGTTTTTGGCTGCTGATATTCACGAATACGCTGCTGAATCGAGGTAAAATCTGATTGTTCTAGTGACGGCGTAACGCCAGCCCTGATTGGGTTTAAATCAACATACATCATGCACGATAGTAATGCTTTTTCATCTAATAGTGCTTGAGACTTAAATCGCCCTTCCCAAAACGCACCTTTACATTGGTCTTCTTTATTGGCTTTTCTAGCGATTTCTTCATTAAGACAGCGCATAAACCAACTAATGCTGCCTAATCGTTGCTGCCATTCAGTGATTAAATTTGATAACGCCTGCTGTTTTTCAGCACCTACCAGCCCCTCTTTTAAGAAATCGACCGCAATAGGATGACCATTAAATAGCTGTAACCAGCGCGATATTACCGCTTTCGGCGTTAGCTTCTGTTGTTGCTCAGTATCTATTTTCAGTACCAAATGATAATGGTTACTCATCACCGCATAAGCGCAAACATCGATACAAAAAACAGTGGCTAATTGTTTGATTTTGTTTACTATCCAACCTCGTCGGTGATGATAGTTCTTGCCATTATAGGGATCGTCACCACATAAATATGCCCGCCGTACGCAGCGATTAATCACATGATAAAAAGGCGTAATTTGAGGCTCGATCAATTTGCGTCTTGAGATTGTCATTGGTTTCACCATAAGCAACTTGAAGCTTAAGTGTAGTCACTCATGGTTAATGTGCAATGTTATGGCTGATGTTGTTCTGTTGCCACTTAAAGCTTAAGTGTAGTCACTCATGGTAATGTGCAATGTTATGGCTGTCCTTGTTCTTTTGTTCTTATAGATCACAAGTTAACCATTCAGCTAAAAGCATGACTAAATACAGTTATTATTTTAAGAAATGAGAGCTAGGCTACAAAACGTCACGACTAATCGTTGTCTAATCCACCCAATGAAATTATTTGAATAATCAGACGATTGTATAGCTAACGAAGATATATATGAACAATATAACCATAGCGCAACCAGCAACACTAACAATGCCTTTACTGCTTACTCAAGTAGACACAGAACTTAGCCAGCATCGACTTGATTTGATCGCAATAAAAGGATCATATTCGCAATTTTTTGATTATTTTAGTGCCCAATTAGCTCCATCGATTAGTGGTTGGGTTGATGCGGTTAATCATGATCCTCAAACCCAATTAAATCTCAATCGTCATTATGGTGATTTAGCTTTTGCGCATTATCTTGCCCGTCAATATGATGCTAGTCGTTGGTCAGAAGAAGTAACGGTTATGACCCGCGGTTTTATCACTATCACAGATCAAAAACTGTCTTTTAGCCCAATTAATATTCATCATATTTACGATTATCTGCTTATAGAAATAGTCGATATGAATATGCTAAAACATCAGTTACGGCACTTATTGATCACCGATAATATTAATTATTTATATCGCAATACTCCACCGTGTATACACAGATATGCTATTGATGATTCGGAAAATATAGCGAAGCGGATACAGCATAATATCTCTTTCTTATGGATGTTATATATCAAAACAATCGCGACTACGACTCAAGCCATCATTAACACGAAATAATGCCCAATATAACAACGCCACATCATTCAGTAGTAGATACCTCTTACTGAGTGATATGGCGATAAGAATCTATGCTGTAACTGTTACACGTTTAAAGTAGTTGTCTTAATTTATGTTCAACTAATGGATCGTTAGGAACAAGTTGCTGTGCCATTTCTAGCAGTTGAATCGCATCTTGTGGGTGATCATCTTGATGTTTGATCGCGATATCAATTAAGGGCTGTACGTCAATTTGAGCTTGATGCTCTTGTACATGCGCTTCTTTTTCATCGATAAGAATATTATGTGCGGTACTCAATAAACCAAGACGATGATCTGAATAAACATTAGCTTTATTGAGGCTATGGTAATACTCTTCTTTAAAACGTAATGTCTTGGTTTGTTGACGGAATTGCGCAATATCTATTTGCTGATGACGTATAAAATCCACTGCAACCTGCTTATAAAAACCAAATTTATTAAGATAAGTCGCATGAGTTCCATGCCCCATTCCAAATACACGTAAATGCGTCAACTGAGGGTAACGTTTAGCATGCAGACGATCTATATTATTGGTGGGATCATAAATGATGTAACCTTTGGCTTTGCCTAGATCAAGATCATGATAGTTACTTTCCCAATCAAACTGTTGTGCTAATTCAGTACTTGATCTGTCATCCCACGGAGCAATCGTTTGATTCTTGGTACTTACAGGATGAAACAATAATACTTGATCAAGTTGCAATAAGTTTGCAAACGCACCCACGGCAAAACCACCACGACTTAACCCATAACCTAATCGATATGTAAACGGTTCAAGTAAGGTTGATAATTGCTCAATAAAGAAAATTAAGTTACGACTACGAAACCAATTACTTTTACCTAAATGCTGAAAAGAAATAACATTAACTTGCTGTTTTTTAGCTAAACGATATCCCCATGGTGCAAAATCATCATGTAGATCTTGCTCCAAAATATTGGTTCCCGCAGGTGAAAAAGTAAATAGTAGTGGCTTATTAATATCAATAAACTCATACTTAACAAACACATCACCAACCAAGTCTCCTCCCGACATTGGTAGTTTTGCTTGTTGCTGCGACCGAGAGTGCGTTAGCCACTCATCTAACCAATACAATAATTTCATTTAGCCCACCTTTAAAAACAACCGCGAAAGTGTAACAAAGATCACACTCAAACGAAAACGTTGTTTAGATCACTAACCATTAGTTCTGTTAATAAATTCTATCGAAAATCTCCAATACCTTCTTATTTAAACAATTTGTTGACCTTCCCCATAGTGGAAGCTTTATGGTGTTACGCAAATAAAACATAACGAGATCACTATGAAAAAATCATCTATCGCAGTTCTTTTTTCGGCATTTCTTTCTACTACAGCTTTTGCAACTAACACTGTTGCCGATCATAGCCAACATATGCCAACAACAAATCTAGCCGCATCAAAAACAATGATGGATGATTCGATGGCTGCCATGTCAGGAATGCATTCTTTGAAATTAACAGGCGATCCAGATTTAGATTTTATTGCCGGTATGCTGCCTCATCATGAAGGGGCTATCGTGATGAGTGAGTCTATTCTACCGACACTGACTGATCCTGCTGTATATCAATTAGCTCTTGATATTATTACGTCACAAAAGGCTGAAGTGGCTTATATGAAGCAATGGTTAGCCTCTCATAAAGAGTTACCAGTTGCTCAACGTGATATGATGGCTAATTCAAAAGAGATGATGACTAAGTCGATGAAAATCATGCATAACATGATGGAAGTTAAACTAACAGGCAACCCTAATATTGATTTTATGGCGGGAATGCTACCTCACCATGAAGCTGCTGTCGAAATGGCTGAAGTCATCATGCCTTACTTAAAAGATCAGTCGACTAAAACCTTTGCGAAAGCCATTATTAAAGCACAACTTAAAGAAATTACATTTATGAAAACATGGCTAACAGCTCATGCTCCCGCGACGCAAAAAACAACAGCGACCAAATCAATGATGGGACATGATCACCATTAATAATCGTTAAATTTATTATTAATATCTAAAAAAATCCGGCTCATTTAAGCCGGATTTTTATCGATTAAGAATGTGTCACCTATCCATTAACGCTAGATCAAATTAACGCGTAAATCTATCAGCCCATTGCGGCCATAACACACTAAGATCCATATGCTTTTCGATGGTATCAGCTATACGATCAATACCTTGCTCACGAATATGATCAAAATCAGGCGTTTGTGTGGCTTCTAAACCCGCCCAATATAAAATTGCATCACATGCGGCTTGTTGTTCAAAAATACCGTGTAAGTAAGTGCCAAACACCTGATTATCACACCCTAACTGACCATCAGGGCCATCGGTTAATTGTAATGGCGCATTGGAACTGACACCTTGAGTTACACCTGCATGGATCTCATAACCTTTTACAGTAACAGGCGCTTGATTTGGCAGAGTTAGCGTGCCCTCTGTTTGTTGCAGGCATTTATTTTTCTCAATGGTTGTCGCAATAGATAAATAGCCTAAACCACGGCTTACTCCTGCTTCACCTTCAATAGCATATGGATCGGCAATGGTTTCACCTAACATTTGATAACCGCCACAAATCCCCATTACTTTGCCACCTAAACGTAAGTGACGCTGAATCTGCTTATCCCACCCTTGCTGGCGTAAAAAGGCTAAATCGCTACGAACACTTTTGGTACCTGGAATAATGATTAAATCTGCGGCAGGAAATGGCTGTCCTTTACCGACGAACTGTAAATTAACTTGAGGATGCATGCGCAGTGGATCAAAATCAGTATGATTACTTACTCGAGTAAGAACAGGCACAACCACTTTTAACTGATGATCTGCAGCTTCAACTTGCTGACAATTGATCGCATCTTCAGCCTCAAGCATTAAGCCATGTAAATACGGTAAGACACCTAATACGGGCTTACCTGTTTTTTGCTCTAGCCATTCTAAACCAGATTCAAGTAACTTGATGTCGCCACGAAAACGGTTGATTACAAAGCCTTTAACACGTGCTTGTTCCGATTCAGATAACAATGCCAACGTGCCATAGATATGCGCAAATACACCACCACGATCAATATCTGCAATAATAATCACGGGCACATCAGCTTTTTCAGCAAAGCCCATATTCGCAACATCATTGTCACGTAGATTAATTTCAGCAGGGCTACCCGCACCTTCAATAATAAGGGTTTGATACTGTTGTTGCAGCAACGTGAAAGATTCCATAATCGGTGCCATCACCACTTTCTTATAGTTGTGGTAACCAACAGCATTCATGTCAGCTAAAGCTTTACCCTGCACGATAACTTGTGCGCCAACATCAGTGTTAGGCTTGAGTAACACTGGATTCATATGCACACTCGGTTCAATACCACATGCTTGTGCTTGAACAGCCTGTGCTCGCCCTATCTCGCCACCGTCTTGGGTTACAGCACTGTTTAAGGCCATATTTTGTGATTTAAACGGAGCAACGTTAATTCCGCGGCGTGCCAATACACGGCATAATCCCGCCACCAGCACACTTTTACCAGCATCAGAGGTGGTGCCTTGTACCATTAGTGCGCGTGTTGTCGGTTGTAATGTATCCGTCATTTACTCATTCCATGTTAATAGTATTAAGCAGCGGTAATCACTGTTCGTCGGTACTTAATTAAGCATCCGTTATAAAAAGGCGTTTCAATTATCGCTAATATGATATAAATAGTTACCATTATCATTTTCTATTTATCCTTTTATGAATTATCTCCTTTTTCCCGTCATGTTGGTATGGTTATTACTTGCCATCAGTATTGGTTGTATATTAACCAAAAAATCCTATTGGCAACTGCCATTAATACTCACATTCATTGCTGCAATTGCATTTAATGTTCTGACACCCACCGGTGCTGCGATCATCGTCAGTGGCCTTGTTATTGCTTATTTTACTGCGCAACAACATAACAAACTGCTTATTTATATTGGCCATAGTGCCGTTATATTGTGGCTCATTGGCTTAGTGCTTCACCTCTATCCTGGCATCAATAACTTATTGGTACTTGATCAGGTTGCTAGCGGTCCACTAAGCCGTCCGTTTACGCTTTATTTCAACATTGATAAACCGATGCTTATTTTTGCACTACTGCTATTAGTGCCAAATATAGTCAGCAATAACCAATACAACTGGCGTTCTTTTTCACTCTCACGTTACCAAAAAAGTATTATCTGTGGTGGATTGATCACGTTACCGTTATTAGCATGGGCATTAAATCTGGTTCAGCCCGAATTAACACTGCCATCATGGTGGTGGATATTTGCGATGAATAATCTTATTTTTACTTGTGTTGCTGAAGAAGTGCTGTTTCGAGGTTATATTCAAGGCTTTTTATGCCAAAGATTAACACCATCAATTGCCATTATCATTGCTAGCATTTTATTTGGCTTAGCACACTTTAGCGGTGGCCCTTTGTTTATCATAATTGCAACATTAGCTGGCATACTTTATGGGCTAAGCTATTATTGGACTAGGAAGATAACGATCGCTATCGTGGTTCATTTTGCATTTAATTTACTACATTTAGTATTTTTTACTTACCCACTTCCATTGTAAACATGCAAATCTGAGTACCGTTCGATGTGATTTAATAATACAACGCAGGGATAAGGAGCAGGAGGACATGTCGAAATTATTGCTCATTGATGTTCTCAATAATCCACAAACATTACTCAAGATTGATGCTAAGCACAGTTATCAAGTTATTACCGAAGCTCGACATCTATCATTATTAGGTCAATTACGAGCGCGTTGCCAACTCGCACAAATTGAACAAGATCTGCCGCTTCACACACAACAACAATTAATGTCAGGCTTTCATAGCTATCAAAAACAACAGCAGCAACTGCTACTAGAACACCAGCATCTTACAGAACTGTTTCAAGGTGTGATTAGCAGTTGGCGTTATTTACGCGGTAGCGCATTACAATGGCTTGATAACGATATGTTTGCAGGAAGGGTCAAACATAATATTGATATTTATGTATCACCACAACATGTGGCTAACGTTGAAAAAACCCTTTTAAATAATGGCTGGCGCTATAAAAATATTGCTGACTATGAAGAAACCTTTTATCGCCGCTGGGCGCAACAAACCACGCCGCTTATTCACAAACAACGCCGAACTGAACTGGCAATTCACTTTCAATTATTACCCAAAACCTTGAGTAATAAACTTAACCCAGCTCCTCTGCTGCACCATCATATATCACCTCACGCCTGCGAGCCTGCAACACTATTATCACCCGATGCGATGGTACTTCACCAAGCCATAATGTTATTTAACCAAATAGATTATCAGTATGGATTACGTGATATTTATAGCCTATATTTGCAATTTATTTACTTTAGCCAACACCCTACTTTTTGGCATAATTTGATTCAACTCCAACAGCAAGTCGGTAACGATAATAGCCTCTATCTTGCGGTAAGTTTATGTCGTGATTTATTCAATTTATCGGTTCCTGAAACTGCACTCGCCTATTTTCAAGAACAAAAATCGCATCGCCTCTCTTATTGGATTTATAAGCAACGTTTTATTGATGCGTTTATTTATCAGTTTCCTTTACATCGTAATGCTGAATATCGAGACGCAGTAAAATCATTACGCTTTCGAGGTCGTTTAAAGCAGATGCCAATTTATTGTATTGTGCCTCATATCATTAAGCGATTAATTATTAACAGCATTCCACATGATGATGAAGAAGTCATTTACTAGCAGCATTAACCCAGTGAGGCATTGCACACTCACTAGGCTTAATATTCGTTTACACCGACAAAACTTTTGCTAAAAAATGCTGTAATTGTTCGGTCACAAATTGTGGTTGCTCTAAATTACTAATGTGTCCAGCGTCCGGAATAAGCACATATTCACTGCCATCAATCGCATCATGCATTAATTGCGCTTCCAGCGGTGGACGTGGGTTATCTTCCATGCCTGACATAATTAATGTTGGTAGTGTCAGTTGTTCTATATCATCAAAGGTATCACGACGACCAAACACCATTCGTCCCATCTCAGACACAGCAATAGCACGATCTCCTTGCAAACTTGATAAATAATCGCGGAAATTACTCACTAGTTGCGGATTATGAAGATGACCATCACGACGGAAAAATAATGGCGCAATCAAATCAATCAATGCTGCAGGTAACTGTTGCTGATCGCGTAACGTATCTAGCATCGCAAAATATTTCGCATGCAACACCTCAGGTTCATAGCCTAAGAATGTATCCATCAATACCAAAGCTGTCACGCGAGTAGGTGCTTTGAGCGCTAACTCTGCGCCCCACATACCGCCAACAGATAAACCAATCATCGCAAATTTTTCAATCTGCAAATGATCAAGTAAGGCCAATACATTATCAGCATAGTCACGTAAGGTACGCGTCGCCATCGGCGCACTATCAGAACCACCGTGAGCCCAAAAGTCAGGTACAATACAACGATAATGTTGGCTTAATACCTCGATTTGCGGTGCCCACATTGCACTATCCCATAAATAGCTATGACCAAAGACCAGAACAGGGCCTGTTCCTTGATCAAGGTAAGTCATTTGCTGACCATCAATAGCGAACGTTTGCATTGTAAGTATCCTTTCTTGGTTAACATTATTGATTAATACGGATGGATTATTGCACTGCGTTATTGCAACACATTATTATAACAACTATGCCATTGATGTAACTCGATACTTATTACGAATATGCGTAAGCCCTTGGCGATAAAATACCCAAGCGCATAGTCCAGCCGCGATATTACCGACCATTGCTCCGGTAAACAGCCCTGATAAACCCGCAAAATGGGCTCCAAGCCATAGCACAGGTAAATAACACACAAATAATCGCAACGCAGAGATCAGTAATGCACGCATTGGTAGTCCCATTGCATTGCAAACTGATACCATTAACATACAAATACCTAATGCGCCTAAACTAATAGGCACACGCGTTAAGTGAATCATCAAAATATGCTGTACTGAAGTGTCTGTGGTTAGTAGCTGTGTTAATGGCTGCGCACTCAAAAATAATACCGCAGCAATCGCAATTTGCCATGACAGTACAAACCGCACAGCTATCATGATTAATGCTTCAATGCTGGCGATATCTTTACGGCCCAGCAACCGCCCAACCATCGGTGGCATTGACATAGTGAGCGCAAGTACCACCACCAGCGAAAAGAACTCTAGTCGTGATCCCAGCGCCCAAGCAGCAACTGTCGCAGCACCAAAACCGGCCACTAATTTAGTCGCTAAAATCGCAGAAACTGGCGGTAATAATTGGCTCAACATCGCTGGAGCCATAATGTGAAGTAATTCATTAATGGCTTTATAAACCGCGAATCCTCGCCAGTCAAAACTCAACCATTGGCGTTTAATTAACAGCGGATAAACCACCAACATGCCAATACTGAATGACGTTATTGTTGCCCATGCTGCACCATTAATACCCATATTAAAAGTAAACATGAATAACGGATCTAAACCAATATTAAGTACACTAGTAATGACCATCATAATACCCGGAAGCAAGGTATTACCATTCGCGCGACAAATGCTATATGCAAAGTACACCATCGAGCCACACCAAGCACTCGCCAGCCATACAGGCCAATAACTATCAATTACAGCAAACACATTCGATGGTGCACCAAGCAACCATAATAATTGATGGCGACCAAACCAGATTGCAGCACACAGTGCCATAATCCCTAAATCACCAATAATGATCACCACACCACCGAGCTGACGCGCACGATGATGATCATTATTTCCCAACACCCGTGAAATTAATGCCGTGGTCGCAATGCCTAACCCAACCTGTAAACCAATAACCAGCATTTGCATTGGTAAGGTAAAGCCTTGCGCAGCTAAAGGTAGAACACCTAGTTGACCAATAAAGGCACTGTCGACTAATTGAAAACTCATCAATGACAAAACGCCAAATAGCATTGGCCATGTCATGGTGAACAGTTGATGGGCTAAGCCATGAGATTCGAAGTGAGTGGGTGTTTTTTGATTCATAATAGTAACTTAAATAAAACGTTTATATAAATATCTAGTGTCAAGCCACAACCTTGTACTCAATACCAATAAAAAATCCCCGCCATAGCGAGGATCAAAAGTAATCTTGAAGCGTTAATTAACGTATAACTAATTTTACTAAATCTGCAGGGCGATAATAAACCGATTTCAATACTTTTCCTGTTCGAATCAGTTTTCCATCAACATCAACATCTTGGGCACATTTAGCGATAATATAATCACCTTTCGTACTTGCCATTAATACGACGCCTTGCTTAGCATAAAAAGCTTCTGTTTCATCGTATTGCTGCTGACTACGACATACTTTACTCATATTGCTTGAATGCACTTCATTCCAACAATCAATAAAGCTAAAACCTAGACGCTCAGACATTTGCAATAAGATATCAATTAAGTAGCTGATACCAATATTATCATCAATTTTTTTATCACCTAAATGTACCAAGCGGCCCATTAATACATACACAGAATCAACAATCGCATCAGCTTGCTCAACTAAAGAGTCCGCTTCCGCCAATTCAGTCATTTCTTCAACGGCTAATGAGGTATGTAAGGCATCTGCTTGTGCATCAAGACTCGCTGGATTTTCAATGTCTAAATCAAAGGTGGAACGAAACTCTCGAATATCGCTGTAAAGGTGATCGAAAAGGGGTTGGTCTAGCGTAGAAAGCTTCATTCGAATATCCTTGTTTCAGGTTTAAAGGCAGGCGAGATTGTAACGTTGATAATCATACTGATGATCTCAACAAAATCACGCAACGGTCGACGATACTAATCCAATCCTCTACCAGATACAAAACCAATTACTGAAAAAGCGTTAGCTTGATGACAAAATAGACTTAACAGCTGTTAGGCAGCGCTAAAACATAACAATTGAGATATCATTATTCGAATTTAATCACTTGCGAATTAAAGTAAAGCCAATAAAATTTCTACAGTAACGCTTATAGCGAGATTATAACATGTATGTTGGAGAAGTGATGATTGCAGGTCACCGTGGCGCGCGCGCAGTCGCCCCTGAAAACACATTAATATCCATGAAAGCCGCAGCTGATGCTGGCGCAACATGGATTGAGACTGATACTCAGCTGTGTGATGATTTAATCCCTGTCATCATCCATGATAAAAGTGTTCGTCGTTGTACCAATGGTTCTGGAAGTGTGCGCCATAAAACACTCAATGAATTAAAACAATTAGACGCTGGAGGCTGGTTTGCAACTGAATTTGCAGGCGAAACAATTCCAACATTAACTGAGTTACTGCAAGCCTGTGACGATTACGGATTAAACCTTAATCTTGAAATCAAAGTCCATTATGAGGAAGAAGTCGAACTTCAAGTGCGTAAAACGATTGAGGCGATTAAAGATTATGGTTTCGATACTGAACGATTAATTCTTTCTAGCTTCTCCTATAACGCGGTAAAACACTGTTTACAACAATGGCCAGAAGTTCGCCGAGGACTGATCATTGAAGACTGGGTGCCAGATATTGCACGTTTAGATGAAAAGCTCGATCTCTACAGTATTCATTTGGATCATCATTTACTGAACCAAAACCTTGCACAAGAAATCACAGATGCAGGTAAAGTGCTTCAAATATGGACCATGAATGATCCTAAAAAAGTAGAGAAATTTACTCAATGGGGCGTCAGCACTATTATTAGTGATGATCCTGGGTTATTAATTTCAGCAACAAATAACCAATAACCACCGCCTAACATATTATTTGTGAGTCAATTAATTTAAATGATTGACTCGCTACAATACATCCTCCCGCCTGTTATTTATCCACTTTTAGTTCATCATTATTTAGCTATGATTTAGACTGCTATTATTAATATTTAAAATCGCGACCTTACATTTCAAAATAACACAAACAATTTGTTTTTGATCACATTAAAATGTAACTATATGTTTATTGGGAATATAAATTATTATCATTCTATTTATAACTCTCTTTTATTACACACAAAATCAGATAATTATGCTAGCAACAGTCGAACGACAACTTATTTGATATCTAGTGGAGTACACTATTCATGTCAGCTTATGACACCATCTGTATAATGGCAGCCATTGCTATCCTTATATCAATTATTAATCACCGTATCGGTAAGTTTCAGCCGACCATTGCCATCACAGGCTGGTCAATAGCAATATCATTTATTCTCTTAATATTGAGTAAATTAGGTTATATACCATTTAATGATGAACATGAACTGATTCAAATGGTACAAGGTGTAAAATTTGATGACTTCCTACTCAAAGGCGTGCTGGGTTTCCTCCTCTTTGGTGGCGCATTAAATATTCAATTACCTCACCTTCAAGATCAAAAGTTTGAAATATCATTTCTTGCGCTTGCAGGTACTGTTTTCTCAACCTTCTTTATTGGTACTGTGTTGTGGGTGCTATTTAAAATTTGCACCATTGATGTTGATTTTATCTATTGTTGTTTATTTGGCTCACTGATCTCACCGACCGATCCTATCGCGGTATTAGCCATTGTTAAAAAACTCAATGCACCTCAACGGATTTCGACCCAAATTGAAGGTGAATCATTATTTAATGACGGTGTTGGCTTAGTTATTTTCGTTACTTTGTTTGAAATTGCATTTAGCAAAACAGCTCCTACGGTATCAAGCACAGCGCTGCTGTTTATCCGTGAAGCATTAGGCGGTATTGCATTTGGTGCAGTACTTGGCGTGGTCTTCCATTTCTTAATTAAAACCTCGCATGACAATATGTTCCGCTTAATTTTAACCATTTTAATTCCAACATTTGGTTATGTGGTAAGTGAACATATTGAAGTTTCAGCACCGCTTGCGATGGTTGTTGCGGGTATTATTATTGGTAACTGGACCCGTAATACGATTTCAAAAGAAGCATCTCACCAGATTTCACATTTATGGGAACTGGCCGATGAAATTCTAAATGCGATTTTATTCTTGCTAATCGGCTTTATGATGATCACCTTTAGTTTCCACTTTATTGATATTGTGGCAGTGGTCATTGCAATACCATTAGTATTGCTAAGTCGTTATCTTACTATTAAATACTCTTATAAAGTCTTTAGCCGCCACCGCCGCTATAACCCCCTATCCGTTAAAATATTAACCTGGGGTGGATTACGTGGCGGATTGGCGCTAGCGATGGCAATGGCGATTCCAACCGGAATACCGATTGGGTTTAGCCCTGATATTGATGTTAAAGAAATCATTGTATTAATGACTTATGCCGTGGTTATATTCTCAATCATTGTCCAGGGTTCTACAATTACACCAATGATTTATCAAGCAAAAGCTGAACAAGAAAAAATGGATCAAGCTGCTGCTGGTAGCGTCTCAACCACAGAGCCATCAACATCTGATACCGTTAATCGTTAATCGTTAATCGTTAATCGTTAATCGTTAATCGTTAATCAGCATACTGGCCACCGCCAAAACGGTGGCCTTTTTATTGCTAGGTTATTCATATTGAGCGCAAATGTAATAAAAATGTTGACCACCACCAAATTAATCATATGATGATCATTACCTATTAATTATCTGTCATAACGCCTATGAGCAAGGATTGCACTCTCGTTGAATGGAGCAAAAATCGAATTTGGTATTGCACGATGCCATACCGGGTTGCGGGTGCGCCGATTGGCCATCGCATGACAATAGTTCGATTGAATAACGATAAACTGTTTATCCACTCTCCTATTGAGATTACCCCAACATTACAACAACAGATAAGCCAATTAGGTGACGTTGGTTACGTGGTCACACCCAATAAAAGTCATCACAGTTATCTATCTGATTGGTGGCTCACTTATCCTCAAGCCTACTTTTATGCACCGCCAGAACTCATTCATAAACGCAGTGATCTCACTTTTGATGATGCCCTTGGCAATACCACTCCCCGTCACTGGCAAGGTCAATTACTACAAACCGTCATTCGTGGCAGTGATACCATGGAGGAAATTGCTTTTTGTGATCCACTCTCAAAAACACTTATTTTAGGTGATGCTTTAGCATGGATGGTAGAAAGCCGTCACCCACTGACGTTCCTTATTGCGGTTATCAATGGTTGTTACTTTAAACCGGCAATGCCATGGTATTGGCGTATTACTTTTCAAAACCACACTCAACTACGGCAATCGATTCAAGAAATTCTCACTTGGCCTTTTGAGCGTATTATTCTGTCACATGGAAAAGTCATTGAGCATAATGCCAAAGCACATTTTTCTGCCGCATTCAGTTGGTTAATACCACATAAAATAAAGCTTACCACCACCAAAAAAGCATAAATAAGCCTATCTATTGGTTATTTAAATAGATAGGCCGCAATAGATATCAATTCATGTGCAAGATCAATATCGCCACTACTCTAAACGTGCATAGTAATTAAAGTAATGATAACAACACCCATAGCGATATTCATTATGCTCAATCGCTAGAGTTTAGGAGTTAATTAATGAACTTATTGAAACTTTATTCTCGTGATATTCTCGGTCTTAGCGTAGTTGGATTTTTTATCCTCAGTGTGCTTGGCATGATTTTTGGCACCATTGCATTATTTAATTATGTTAGTGGTGATACAGTATTAGCAACATCAAATGCTCAACTTGCCGTATCACATATTGCTTTTATTATTCCAGCACTGATCATCGGCCATTATATTAATCGCCCATCTTGGGTTGCTACGGTAGAAAAACTAAAATTTGCGCGAGAAATAAAATAACCCGCCACAAATATATTCACCGAAACTGATTAATATTATTTTTCTGCAAATTTCTGACGTAATAACGTTACCATTGCGCGCGTTTTTTCAGGCAAAAAACGCCGCGATGGGTAAACTAAGGTCATCATAATATCGGAGTAATTAATATCAGTTAACACTTGAACTAATTTCCCTTGCTGTAAAAACTCCCGCATTAAAATCGTCGGTAACAATCCTATTCCTTGCCCTAAACTTGCCATATGTTGAATCATATTAATATCTTCGGACACCAGTCGTATTTTGGACCCTTCAGGCAATAAGGTCGCATTATAGCTGCTGGTTAATAACCAATGTTGTTGCAACTCGGTCATATTTTTAGGCTCTGAGTGTTGTTGTAAATAAGTAGGTGATGCAAATAATCCATTGGTTGAGGTTAAGAATGTTTGCTGTACATAATCATGGTTAATAATTTCAACCATATTTGGCAATAACTGCAAATCAATATTTTCCCTTTCTAAATCAACACTTTTTTGCAAATAAACTAATTCCAATCTCACTAACGGGAATTGGCTAACATAAGTATTTAATACTTCAGCAAACATCGAAGATGAAATAAAAGAGGCTGTCGCCGCTAATCGTAATGTACCTTGTAAACTATTTTGCTGGCTCTCAAGTAAATTGATTGCGTGATTAACATCCGTTAATGGCTGGCTTATATGTTGATACAGTAAGCGCCCATTTTCAGTTAATTCTATGTGACGCGTGGTACGGATAAGTAGCTGACAATGAAGCGCTTTTTCTAATTCCTGCAACCGGCGACTGACTTTTGAGCGCTGTAATCCATGCATTGTCGCAGCGGCACTAATGCCACCATGCCTTACTGTTAGCATAAATAAATACAGGTCATCCATTGATGCTTTCATTAAAATATCCACTATTGTCCTATTTTTAGCACGTAAGTGTCACATTTGTTGCAGTATTTAATCAAGCTCAATATTTTTATACTGAATACTTGATCATGACTATCGGAATATTCCATGCCTAACTCTCATACCACTTTTCAACGTTGGATGCGTTGCCTTATTGTGCTTTTTATTCTACTAATGGCCTATATTGTTATTGCTGATAGATATGTTCCATTAACCACTGAAAGTCGTGTTCAAGGTTATGTTGTACAAATAGCACCTCAAATATCAGGAGCAATTACCCAAGTCGATATTAAAAATAACCAACCCGTATCCAAAGGCGAGTTGTTATTTCGTATTGATGATAAAAAGTATCGTTTAGCCGTTGATGAAGCGCAAGTTGCATTAGAGCAAGCTCACCAACAAGAACAAGGGTTATATGCGCAAGCCAATGTCGCTAAGGCCAATATTGCCACCAGCCAAGCTAATTATAATAATGCTCATCGTGACTTTATCCGTATAAATCAGTTAGCCAAAAAAAATCTTGTTTCAGCATCAATGCGTGACAATGCTTATGCAAAAAATGAAACCGCATTGGCTAACTTAGCAGCAGCAAAACAACAAGCGGTGGTAATCAATACTCAACTTGGGCCTCAATTAGGTCAAAGCACTATCGTATTAGCAGCAGAAAATGCCTTGGCGCAAGCAAAACTGAATTTAGCCCATACTGAAGTTATTGCTCCAAGTAATGGTGTTATCACCAACCTTCAAGTTGATATCGGTACTATGGCAAATGCTAATCAGCCGATGCTGACCTTCATTCCTACCGATTCAATGTGGGTAACCGCTGATTTTAGAGAAAAATCCATTGCTAACTTTGATGACCATTCAAAAGCTTATGTCGCTTATGATGCTTTACCCGGTCAAGTGTTTCCATTAACAGTTAATAATCGTGATTATGGTGTCGCAGCAGCTCAACAAATGGCTAATGGCCACCTTACACATATCGACACCAGTAACCGTTGGGTCCGTGATGCACAGCGAGTACGGGTTAATTTCATAAGCCAACAACCATTGCCGCCACAACTGTTTGTTGGCTCTCGTGCAACAGTGGTTGTCTACCCACAACATGATCCTATATGGCAATTGTTAGCCAAGATTGAAATCCATATCGCCAGTGCACTGCATTTTCTTTACTAATTCAACAATGCTATTAATTCGCTTGGTGATGGGCTTACGGAGTCACTACTTATGAAAACAATGCGACTTTGGTTTGGCTGCGTCGTTGGTCTCGCTATTACGATGGTATTTGGCTGGTCATACGGATTTTTCGCGGCATTATTACCTATTATTATTATGACCAATGCTGAACACTGGCATTGGAGTAGTTTCCAGCAACTTATTGTGGGCGTTGTTTGGGTCACGATTGAAGTCAGTTTTATTCATGCCTTTTTTCAATCATCGCCCTTACTGTTAACAGTTGTAGTAGGAATTTTCTTCCTCGAAAAGTGTATTGCGATGAGCCATAAAAGCAGTTATTTATTTGGCTTTGTCGGCTTACTTGTCGGTTCAATTGCCCTCAATTTTGCCAGTTATAGCAGCTTTGATTTGGAAGACTTTTCAATTACCTTGTGGTGCTGTGCGCTGGTTACTGTACCTATTTGTGCTCTGGCCTATTTTCTGTTTCCAGAGCCCATCGTTGAAGTGACGGTAGATACGACCCACGATGCACAACGTTATGATCATATTGGTATGATAAGACAAACCGCACTAGGATGGATCATTGCCATGCTGGCATTTGTGGTGTTTCAAGTCGGCGATCTTAATGACTCATTATCAGCCCAAGCCTCTATTATTATTGTACTAGCGCCAATGACCTTAATTGGTTCATTGGCTGCTGCTAAAATACGTATTATTGGTACTTTTCTAGGGTGTTTAGCTGGGTTAATTATTCAAGTCGGACTCTATTCGTGGTCTGATAACGGCATACTCTTTATTATGGCTTATGCCATTGCTGCGGGGTTTTTCTGCTCTTGGCTATCACTTGGCACAATTAAATCGAGTATTGCTTTTTCGGCAATGTCAGCATTAACTGTGCCGCTTACCAGTTCATTAATTCCCGATAAAAAAGATGCTGTATATGCTATTTTTTATCGATTTAGCTCTATTGTTGTTGCGGTTGTTTTAACCTCTGGAGCGATATGGATTATTCATCACTTTTTGATTCGTGTGATCAAATCACCCAATGAATCTTTTGAGCACGGATAATAGTTACCCCATTATTACAAAATATAAAAAAGCCTCCAATGAGGAGGCTAATACACTATAAAATCATTAATGAAAATTAATTACAGAAAACGCGTGCTTGACGTGGAGTATAAATACCAAAAGTCACCACACTCAACAAACCATTAACAAAAGTTTGTTGTACTTCAACCTTAGCAACTTTATCTGCACCGCCACATAATTTCGCAGCATCGACTGTTTTATGTTGGCCAATACCTGAAACAAAGAATGGTTGAGATTTATTTAATTCAGCAGTCTTAGTTTCTGGTGCAGAAGACATCATAAACGTTTGCTGTGCACAACCAGTCATTACAGTCGTCGCCATTAGTGCAGCAAAAATAATTTTTTTCATTGTGTTAGCTCTAAAAGGGGTAAATAAAAGTGATACTCATTTAAGCACATAAATAGCACCTTTCGTATTCCTTTAAAGTATAACAACGTCAACCGTTTATTTATCACCCCACGCGAATACATTTTACACAACCAACTGTAATGGTTATATAAATCATTATGTTATCTATAAATTATTACGCCAAATCATCTTTAGTCACGCTGACACCTTTAATCTGAGCAAACACTTGATCACCGACTTTTAGCGCTAATTCATCTGCTGCCCATGCAGTAATATTGGCCCATAAATGGGTCTCGCCAATACGCAACTTTACTTCAACTCTTTCATCTTCTGCATAATGAATTTTATCAACTCGAGCCGCAAGAATATTACGAATACTGCTGGCTTGAGGATAATGGCGCGCAATTGAAACATCGTTAGAAAATATTCGAACACGTACCCATTCCCCTCGTTGATGAGGCAATTGTGTTACCCACAATGAAGCATCATGACTAAGCATCACCTGAGTAAGTGCATAACGTGGATGATTAAGATTCACTCGCGCACTCAACAACGAACTCTGCTCTTTGGCTGGTAACCAAGGACGCATTTCAGGCGAACTCCACACCGAATTAACATGGCCCGAAATTAATACTTTACCCTGATTAAGCATCACCATTGAATCTGCTAACCGTAAGATCTCATCTAAACTGTGAGTGACATAGATAATCGGCGTATTAACTTCTTTTGCTAGTTTTTCTAAATAAGGCATTAACTCTTGTTTACGAGGCATATCAAGTGAGGCTAACGGCTCATCCATTAGTAGCATATCAGGCTTAGTCAGTAATGCGCGCCCTATTGCCACGCGCTGTTTTTCACCGCCAGAAAGTGAAGCCGGATAACGCTGTAATAATGATGAAATACCCAATAATTTAACCACATCATCAAAGTGCTGCTGGTCGGGGTGCTTAACGCCGTAATTCAAATTGCCTTTAACGGTATAATGTGGAAATAAACGAGCATCTTGAAATACATAGCCGATATTGCGTTGATCTGCACTTAATGCGATCCCTTGTTGGCTATTAAACAACACTCGTTCACCAAGCTGTATATAGCCATTATCGGGATGACTAAGCCCGCTTAGAATATTAACTAACGAGGTTTTACCTGCCCCTGAGCGACCAAAAATAGCGGTGATCCCTTGCATCGGCACATCAAGATCAATCGCTAATGCAAGATCACCGAGTTGCTGAGTAAAACACATTTTAAGTCGTTTTTGGTGGATATTGGTGTTCATTACGCTGCCCCTAATCGTTTTCTGGCAATACGAGTCAGCCATTCAGAGGCAAATAATGATAATAACGCGATAATAATAGCAACCACACACAGTCGAGCCGCTTCACTTTCTGCGCCTGGGGTTTCAATAAAGGAGTACATTGCTAAAGGAATGGTTTGTGTTTGACCTGGAATATTAGACACAAAAGTGATCGTCGCGCCAAACTCACCTAATGCACGTGCAAAGGCTAAAATAGTGCCAGTCAGGATCCCCGGAATCATTAACGGTAAAGTGATGGTCATAAACACTCGCATAGGCGATGCGCCTAAAGTCCGTGCTGCTTGTTCTAGCTTCTTATCTACCCCTTCCAATGCTAATCGAATTGAACGTACCATCAATGGAAACGAGACTACAGCCACTGCCAATGCTGCACCACGCCAACTAAAACTAAAACTAAAACCAAACCATTCATATAACCATTTACCAATTGCACCTTGACGTCCCATAGTGATCAGTAGCAAGTAACCAATCACCACCGGTGGTAACACCAAAGGTAAATGGATCAATCCATCAAATAATGATTTACCCCAAAATTGACGTCGTGCTAACACCCACGCACAACCTATACCTAACGGTAAACTGAAGAACACTGCCACACTGGCAATTTTCAAACTTAGTAGTAACGCTTGTAATTCATATTCAGTGAGCACTAACAACAATCCTGTGGCGTTTTGATTCGTTATAGCAATAGCATAGGTAATCATTGACTTTCAGTCAGCAATGATTTGATTTCTGTGCTTTATTCGCCGTCTTTTTAAACATAATGAGGATAAAACATAACAGGCACTCAGCTGACACTCAGCACCTTGTTCTTCATTCACAAATGCGCATTTTCGCTAACTATTGCTTTGTCACCGGATCAAAACCATAAGATGTAAAGATCGCTGCAGCTTGAGGTTGCTGGAGATACTGATAAAAGCCTTTTGCTGCTGGAGTAACATTACCTTTCACTAATGCCATTGGGTAAACAATCGGCTTATGTGAATCTGCGGGGAATTGATAAACTGTTTTTACTTTTTTAGAAATCTCAGCATCTGTTTTGTATACAATTCCTAATTGCGCTTCACCACGCTCTACTAACACTAATGCAGAACGGACATTATTTGCGCTGGCTAATAATGGCTGTGCTTGTTTCCATAATCCTAACGATGCTAACGCTTGTTTTGCATAAATACCGGCAGGAACATAATTAGGATCCCCTACTGCTAGTCGTGTACCGTCTAATGCTTTGGCTAAATTCCAACTCGCACTCACTTTGATCTTATTTTGTGGGTACGCTAATGGTGCGACCATCACTAAGCTATTTTTAACAATATCTTTGCGAGTATTGGCAGCAATTGCCCCTTGCTGCTGCGCATAATCCATCCACTTTTCATTAGCTGATAAATAGATATTAGCAGGCGCCCCTTGACTAACTTGGCGCGCTAACGCTGATGATGAAGCAAATGATAACGTGGTTTCAACACCCGTTTGCTGTTGATACTTCGCGGCAATTTCATTAAGTGCATTGGTAAGCGATGACGCAGCAAATACCGTCACTTTCTCAGCAGCTAAAGCGGGTTGCGCAAAAAGAGATAATACAGCAGCGGTGAGGACAGCAGATTTTAATGACATAACAGACTCCATATGATTTCGATATATAGTAATGTACATATCGAAATTCACCAAGGACAACTTAATACTAATATCACCTTCTACATTTTAGGCTTTGATGAATATCACTGCTGTATTTATGCTCTATTACAACAGATAAATTTAACAAAATAAGTTTTTCAGAATTAACGATTTCTATGTACAAAAATAAGCATATTATCAATTAAATAATTAATGGTTTATTACCTAATATAGTGAGCAGTATATGAAAATTCTGATCCATGTTAACCAAACTGAACGGTGGGAGGTTGCATTAAATAATGTCAAAAACATCATTGCAATGGATAACACTGCGACCATTGAACTGGCATTAAACGGAGAAACTCCCGCTCTGGTAACATCTACGATGCTGACACAAAATAAACAAACTAATATTATTAGTGATTTTCTGCACCACAATGTCGTGATCACTGTATGTCACCATTCGCTGACTGCATTAACTATTAGTCCTAAACAGCTTTTTGACGGCATTGAAATAGTACCTTCTGGTGCCTATGAAATTGCTCTTCGACAATATCAAGGGTTTGGTTATCTTAAACCTTAACCACTACCTAAAAACATACTAAGATGTTCAATTTTAAATTCTGTAAGATTGATTATTTGAAAAGCAATCGATTACTATTTTTAAAATTGAGCATCTTTATACCTTTTATTTGTTAAAGGTACCTCGCCAATAAGATCTCGATCACAAATAAAAGTAATGCGTAAAATAGTTATTTTCATTCATCTATTGCGCTGTATTATCGGCAAAAATCCATCGTCACGGTAATACATCATGTTTAAAAAAACGTTACTTGCTGTTTCTTTAGCTGCCACATCACTTATTAGCACCTCTGTTTATGCCATCGAAAATGTCGATTTGTTGATAAAAAATGCGACTGTTCTCACTATGGATCAAGACAAAACTGTCTTTGATAATGGTTTGGTCGCTGTCAAAGGTAATAAGATCTATGCTGTTACAGATGGTACTAATATAAGCGAATATAAAGCTGCTAAAACCATTGATGCTGATGGCGATATTGTTATGCCAGGCCTTATCAACTCACATACTCACGCTTCGATGACAGTTTTCCGTTCAATGGCTGATGATGTGCCCGATCGTTTACACCGCTACATTTTCCCATTAGAAAAAAAACTGGTTTCACGTGATATGGTTCGTATTGGCGCGCAACTTGGCAACGTAGAGATGCTAAAAGGCGGCGTCACGACTTATGCTGATATGTATTACTTTGAAGATGAAGTTGCTAAAACTGTAGATCAAATCGGCATGCGTGCGATCTTAGGTGAAACCATTATTCAATTCCCTGTTGCCAGTGCAAAAACACCGGAAGATGGTATTAAATACACCCTTAATTTTATTGAGCAATATAAAGACCACCCACGTATTACTCCAGCATTTGCACCACATGGTCCATACACTAACTCAACCGAAACACTACAAACCATTGCTAAACTATCACTTAAACACGATGTGCCTGTAATGATGCACCTTGCTGAATCTGACCGTGAGCGTGAAGTCATTGCCAAGCGTTCAGGCGGCCTATCGCCTATTCAATATATGGAATCCATTGGTGCATTAAATGCTAACTTCTTGGCGGCTCACGTGATTGATGCTAATGAAGAAGATATCGCTATTTTGAAAAAACATGATGTGGGTGTGGCTCATAACATGAGTGCCAATATCAAATCAGCCAAAGGTGTAGCGCCTGCATTAAAGATGTTTAATGACGGCTTGCGCATTGGTCTCGGTACTGATGGTCCAATGTCTGGTAATACATTAAGCACCATTGATGAATTTAACCAAGTTGCAAAAGTACATAAACTGGTTAATAAAGATCGTGCGGCAATGCCTCCTATCAATGTAATTGAAATGGCAACGATTGGCGCAGCACGTGCTTTACATATGGAAGATAAAATTGGTTCTTTAGAAGTCGGCAAGCTAGCTGATATCATTGTTATTGATACTAAAGCACCTAATATGATCCCAGTATATAATCCTTATTCAGCACTAGTATATTCTGCTTACGCGACCAATGTTAAACACTCAGTGGTTGATGGTAAGTTGCTAATGGAAAACCGTAATATTCTTACTGTTAATGAGAAAACGGTACGAGATGAAGCATTAAAATTTGCAGATGTCGTACGTAAAACCGTCGTTGAAAGCGGCGAAATCGTTCAATAATGTCATATTAATGATGCTAGGAAAGAGTGTATATCAGCACTCTTTTCTATTTTAATCACAAATAATTACCATAACATGTTAAAAGTAATAAGCAGAGGCTTACGCGCCTAGTCATTGTTTTCAGTAGAACTAAGACCATATGTAAAAACTTGCTAATAAACAGCGATAAAGATAATATTAACAATAGCCATCAATTAGCATATGAACACTAATGGATACCAACAAAAGAATATCTGAAGCCTATCGTTATATTGAACCCAACCTTTTTATTATTGGGCTGTTTGGTAGTGTCGGTTTTCCTGCATATTATTTCATTTGGACTTATCTTTTTCCTCAACCTTATGAAAATTTCCCATTACGCTTAGTTTGTATGTTGCTATTTTTACCCTTTGCGATTAAAGATTATATGCCTAAGCTGTTTTTACGCTATAAAGAAAAGCATTTTGTTTTTACTATCTGCTTTGGGTTACCTTTTTTCTTTTGTTATATGATGATACGTAACGAATGGTCAATTGAATGGATCATGTCGTTTATGGCTGCCATTTTTTTATCAATTATAATCATCTATGATTGGCTACTTATTCTTATCTCTACCACAATAGCCGCATGTACCGCAGCTCTCATCGGCTATCTAACTATGGGGAACATTAGCCATGGTTTCCATTATTCCTATGTTATTATATTTAGCTTTTCTTACTTTACTGGCATCTGTTTTAATTACCGAAACCGAATAGAAATAGAGAGTAAGCAACTGTTTTCAAGATCATTTAGTAGTGGTATCGCTCATGAAATGCGTAACCCTCTAGGTGCATTATATGCATCTCAAGAAGTCTTATTAGAACTCTTACCTGAAAGTTTAACTGATGATCCTCAGCATAATCGTCTAATATCTAACGCTGAAATAACCAAATTACGGAATATCATTAAAGATAATATTTCAATAATAAATAATGGCCATAGCACAATAAATCTATTACTTAGCTCTATTGATAGTCAAAAAATATCACCCCATACTTTTCACCATCTTTCTATTAATGATGTTATTAACGAGACGCTTGACGTATATGGTTATCAAACAAAAAACGATCGAGATTTAATCTTTCTTCAAATAAACAAAGACAACATTTTATTCGGTAATGAAATTCTTCTTCGCTATGTTTTCTTTAATTTATTAAAAAATTCTTTTTATTACAAAGAAAAAACTAATTTTAAAATATTTATCTCTGTGTATAGTAAAAAAAATGAAACAATTATTAGTGTTAAAGATTACGGTAAAGGTATCCCTTTAGCATTAATTAAAAACATATTTGAAGAATATTATACATCAGGGAAAAAGAATAATACTGGCTTGGGACTTTCTTTCTGTAAAAAAGTGATTGATGCCTTTGCGGGAAAAATTGAATGTTACTCAACAGAAAATGTATCAACCACATTTATCATTCGATTACCTAGCATTTCCTCCCCTATTATAGATAAAATTAAATATGATCTCATGGCGATAAAATCAGTAATGTATATAGGTAATCAAAGTAAAATACTATCTGATATTAATCATCTTGCCTTTTTTTATAATTTCACTCTTTATCGTAAAAAGAACTCATCAAATAATATTATTGATATTGATATTGATATTGATATTGATATTGATATTGATATTGATAGCGATAATTATGACTGTATTATTATTGATATAAATTCTATTGATAGTCATTTACTTAAAAAAATACAACATAAAATTGATACAACAACAATTAACATTATATTAATTTCACATACAGATTATGACAATAAAATAATTTTATCTGACACATACAAATCATATTTATTTGAATATAACCATATTGAAGTGTTACAGAAAAAACTTATAAACCAATTATTCAGTAAAAGAAAACCTAATAACAGTCTGCCATCACCTGCGAGTGTAACTAAAAATAGGATCATGATTGTTGATGATAATATTTCACTACGTTTATACTCTGGCATTTTGCTAAAAAATGCAGGTTATGATGTAGTTGAAGCTGATAATGGACTTACTGCTCTCAATTATTTACAAGAATCCGCAGTTGATCTGATTTTAATCGATTCACAAATGCCTGTTATGTCCGGTATTGAAGCAACCAAAGAAATCAGAACTAATAACAAATACCATGCACACCAACATATACCTATCATTTGTTATTCTGGTTCATTAAATAAAGACCAAAAAGAATCTTTCCTCAATGTGGGTATAACAGATTTACTCTTAAAACCATCATCAAAAGCAATGTTGCTGCGTACTGTCCATAAATGGCTTCACACATAGTATTAACTAAAGTAGGTATAAGTAATTATACCTACTTTATACTATGTCTTAGTTCGACAATTTACGTCGACCGTAAACAGCTAGTGACATCATCATCAACCAAAATAGAGATAAACTGCCGCCAGAGCCGCCGCCATTATCATGATTTTGAGGCCATTGTGTATTAGAGTCTAATAAATTAATACTCGCTGGCATCACTTCATCATCAGTAACAGCCACTAAATACGTACCTTGATTAGTATCGGCATTATCAAATAATGGATATACCTGATCAAAAGGTAACGTTACTACTGTTGTCTTACTACCAGCTGCAAAGCTAACCTCTATAGGCGCTAAAGCCGCTTGCTTATCACCATGCACCTTGGTTGCAACATAAACAGTCGCTTGCTGTGCATTATCAATATCTTTGCTTCTAGTAAGGGTAACTTCAAATTGTTGCGCATTGATATCTTCACGTGGTGAAGCCACTAATGTCTGTACGCCAGTTAGTGGTGTAAGGTTTTCTTTCTTGATTGCACTATGATTAAGGAGTTTAGCAACATCTGCAGTACCTTGATCACAACCAGCTTGACCATTCATAAACGGTAAGCCATTCGCGTGATTATAGCTAGTGAAGCCTGACATTAGGCTGGTTGTGCCTTCAGCATTACATTGCTTAGTACCATAGCCATTTTTAAACAGTTCTTGGGTACTATTAGCAGTATTTGCTTTAGTATGTTTAGCACCAAAAGTGTGGCCAACTTCATGTGCATAAACAAATTGGTAGCGCTTATTAACAACACTATCAGCACTTAACACTAATGGCGTATTGTTCATTTCTGCGAAGTCTTCATCTCCCATCGGTGAACGTGCATGGCCTTTGGTAGTATTTGATAGCTGCGCTGCAAAAGTAGTTAAGGTATTTTTAATGATACTTGGATCATTTTGGATCATTTGCTCTATATTTTCAGAAACTTCTTCAATAGTGGCATAAGGATAATCAAGATAAGTTACCGTTGCTGGAACAAGATGAATATCAATATTATAATGGTCCCAGACTCTATTTGCTTGCACGATATTTTGATAATGACCAACAACCCACTGTGAAGCGGTTGGCTGGTTTGATAAATCAGTTGGTAAAATTAACGGCGATTCAAAATTAGCAGCATTTACAGTGCCAGTAAACATTGCTAATAATAAGCATAATTTTTTCTTTTGCATGATTTTCCTTTTTAAAATAATACAACATTGATTATTTAATGAAGTGAAGTCTCTTTTCTTTCGTGATGTAAATAAATACTACAGAGGCTGAAAACAATATCAAGCGTTAATTTTATTTATATTTAAATATCCCCTGAAAGATTATTACCAGACGAAAAACGTATTTAAAACACCATTAAAATAAAACAATCATTTATATTATAAAAAATAAATAAGCCTACTAAATACTATTAGCAGGCTTAATACCATTTAATTAGTTAATACTATACTTTTAACTATTACTACATATTAGCTATTATTATGAGACTAGTTTTAGATTAATATTCATCATGGAGCATGCATTTAAGATAATATTAATCTCTTTATCAGTTAATTCACTATTCACCGAAAATCGAATTAAATTTTTATTTTTTGGTGTTGCAGGAGAACAAAAAACAGAACCAAAAACGTTCATATCCTCTAAATAATCACGCATAATTTCAGTATTCGTTTCATTACCTGTTTCTAAGGCAATAATCTGTGACTGACTTTGAATAGTAAATCCAAGTTTAATCAACCCAAAACGTAATTTATCAGCTTGCTCTACCAATCGTGAACGACGTTCGTCACTGTTTTTGATGACATTTAATGTCGCTTGTAATACCGAAATTTCATGAGGTAATAAAGCAGAACTAAAAATAGCCGGTCGTGCTACAAAAGGTAACGCTTGCCCTACTTTATGGCTGCACAATATCGCCCCTGCACGATAAGCAAACGCTTTTGCTAAACTAACTGTTATAAAATCGACATCATCCGTTAACCCTAATTCAGCAACGAGGCCTGCACCTTGTGGTCCATGAGTGCCTAGCGAGTGCGATTCATCAACCAAAATAGCACAGCCATAACATTTAGCTAATGCGACAATTTCAGTTAATGGTGCAACAGTACCTAGCGTACTATAAACCGAATCAACTAAAATCAATCCAGGGCCATTACGTTTAATCAGCTTTTCTAAATGACGAACGTTATTATGTAAAAAACTATGAATTTGTGCTGCTGCTATCCGTGCGCCTTCCCATAAAGACATATGTGCAAAAAAATCAATATAAACAGGCGTATTAGCCGGTAAGATAGTCTGGATTAATCCAACATTAGCCGCCCACCCTGACTGAGACAAAATGCAATGCTCAAAACCTGTGTAATCAGCAAGCTGATGTTCAAATGAATGATCATCCTCTTTATGTAGGAATATTGCAGACATAACAACATCTTTTTTATTATTACGTAACGCATCAATATATACCTTACGAATATAATCATGATTTGAAATTGCTAAGTAATCATTACTTTGCAATAACACACTATTCTCTGTAGGCTTTTTCCCTAATACTAAATGTTGTTGGTTTTTTCGAGGATAAATAAGCTCTTCTAAATGATGTTCAATTTTTTTTTACAAATTCAGGTAGCGTTTTAGGCGAATTATAGATTGTCATTGATATATACCTTTTATTAAAATAACGTTATTCACACAATTATAAATAACACCGGTATATTATTTATTAATACAACCACACACAACCATTTCTTTTTGTTATCTAACTTCAATTAACCTACTCTGTGATTTAATAATATGAGAAACTGTATGGAAAAATAATCACACAGAGAAAACAATGAAATACAGCGCAGCAATTTTTGATATGGACGGATTATTGCTTGATACTGAAAAAGTCTGCATGGCAGCATTTCAGCAAACATGTATTGAAATGGATATCCCTTTTAAACGTGATATTTATCTTAACATTATTGGTCGAAATCAAGCTGGTATAAAACCGATTATTGAACAGGGGTATGGCGATAGCCTTAATTATGCTGCTTTTCATCCCCGTTGGATGCAACATTATCATGCTGTTGTTGAACATCAGGCTATTCCTGTAAAGAAAGGCGTCATCGCATTATTAACATGGCTACAAGCACAAAATATTGCTATGGTCGTTGCAACATCAACCCATAATGCATTAGCACATAAAAAACTCCATCTAGCTGGGCTGTCTCAATATTTTTCACACATAACCAGCGGCGATGAAGTGGTTAATGGTAAACCTGCCCCTGAGATATACCTGCTTGCAGCGCAGCGCTTAAATCTTAAACCTCAACAATGCCTAGCTTTTGAAGATTCAAATAATGGCGTAAAAGCTGCCGTTGCTGCAAATATGACAACCTTGCAAATCATTGATCTAGTTGAACCAGATACTGACACTCGCGCTTTGGGCCATCACATTTTTAATACTATGGATGAAGCATTAACATTTTTAAAAGCCGTTTAATCAACATATAACGTACTAATAAGTAATAAAAAAGTCCACCGTTATAATTAACAGGTGGACTTTTTTCATCCGTTTTACTTAGAGCAAGCTAATCCGTTACTTCACTGCATTTGCTATCTGTGTGGTTAACTCACCCACAGCAGTTGATAATGCTTCAACTTGCGCACTGTAACCGTCTTTTGCAAGTGGAACACTAAATTCAAATGGGTGTACCGTTTGCAAATTACCATTAGCACCAATAATCATCCACTCACCAGCAACATTCGCTACTCCAGTATATACACCATTAAACTGGTTAATACGTACTTGTAACCGTGACGCTCCCGTTGTTGATAATGTTGGCGTTAACTGTGTAGCCCATAAATGATGTTGCTTTTGACGCAAATCATGAGTAATGCGGCGCGTTAACTGTTTTGCTAATGACTCACCCCATAAGTTTTGTTGGGCTTCAACCATTTCAGTTGCCGAGGTTTGATAAACTAAACCATTCCCCGCTAAATGGGCAGCTACCTCAACAGGACGTACGATTAATAATGGCTGATGAGTTGCGTGCGATACTGTTAGCGTCTTCCCTGCTGGTAACAAGAATGTATTTACCCCTTCAGGCGCACTACTACAACCACTAGCGGCTAACGTAATTGCTGCGATGACAAACCATTTTTTCATTATTTACGACCTCCAACAGGTACTGGATCTTTTGTTTTCTCATCACCAAACACAAGTGAATTTGGTTTTTCATTGATTTGACGTAACACCGGTTGAAGTTCAGTCATAACAGCTTCGAAACGAGTTAACGCACCTTCAAGGTTCTGATATGGCGCAGCATCAGGACCAAAACCATTAAGGGTTGTTTGGATCTGTTTAAGGCTTGCACGTACATCACCAGGTAATGCTTGAGTATCTTTTTGCTTTAATAATCGATCTAAATCGTTGATCGCTTTTTGCATCGTCGCCATTGTTTTTTCAGATGCTTTTAATGTCGCTGTCATTGAATTTAAGGTGTCTTCAACTGGCAACTTATTAAATTTATTCAGTAAATTAGTTAATTGCTTCTGTACCTCAGCCAAATCACCCGCTTTAGTTGGAAAGATCTCATAACCATCATAGGTCATTAATTTCACAGGTTTTTCTTCTTTATAAACATCAGTACCAATATACAATGCACCGGTTAATAAATTACCTGTTTTCAATGTTGCACGTAGACCAAGTTTAAATTCTTTTTCAAGATTTGTTTTCAGTGAAGCAAGTGTACCTTCATCTGAACGATCATAAACGCGTCCTAAATCAATACGCACCAATACTGGAATTTGTTTGCTAGTGAAACCTTCTTGACTGGTCGGTAAACGTAAAGGTACTTTTTGTACGGTACCAATTTGAATTCCACGATACTCAATCGGAGCACCAGCTTTTAGTCCTCGAATCGATTCACTAAACAACATTACAAAATCAAGGTGTCTCTCAAACATTTTTTCACGTACAGCCGCACGGTTATCATACAAACGATAATAGGATTTTTGCTTCAGTTGAGGTGTACCTTGATCATCTGCTGGTGTTGTAAATGTCACACCACCAGTTATTAATGATTCTAAAGAGCCAATTTTAACATTAAAGCCTTCAGCACCCACTTGCACTTTTACACCAGAAGCTAGAATGAAATTGCTGCTAGTACGCACTAAGCTATCATAAGGTTCAAAAATAAATAGTTGATAATTAGCACGTTTACTATTGATATCAAAACTGACTTTCTCTACTCGACCAACAGTAAAACCATCATAAAGTACCGGATCACCAACACCCAATTTACCTGCTTGACGACTGGTTAAAATAACTCGTAAACCTTTCGCATCAGCTGGCGCGACCGGAGGAACATCTAACGCGACAAAATGATCTTTATCTTTCTTTCCTTCACCTGGTTGCATTTCAATATATGAACCAGAGAGTAATGTATCTAATCCAGATACACCCCCTTTACCTATGCGCGGCTTAACCACCCAAAATAGAGTGTCATTTTTAAGCATTCGGCCAGTATCATTGTTCATCTGGGCTGTCACGGTGATATAGCTGTAATCTTTACTTAGTTGAACTTTTGTAACGACACCAACTTTTACATTCAACGATTTGATTGCTGTTTTTCCAACTTCAATACCTGATGCATTTGGTAATCGAATCGTGATCACAGGTCCTTGACTATTAAGGTATTGAACAAACATCCAAATACCAATAGCAAGTGCAACTAGTGGAACGATCCATATTGGCGACACTTGTTTCAAACGTTGTACTTTTGCCTCTGCTGGCTGGTTATCACTCATAATCTGCTTTCTCATTTATGTACACTAGGCACTTCTGAATTGGATTCAGGAGCATCTAACTCTGAATCTTGCTTACATGGTTTATTTTTTGGTGTCCAAAATATCCGCGGATCAAAATTCATCGCAGATAACATCGTAAAGATCACCACTGTCGCAAAGCATAACGCTGCAGGACCCGGTGAAATTGCCATCACATTTTGTAACTGTACTAAAGCAACTAAGATAGCAACCACAAAGATATCAACCATAGACCAACGGCCGATAAATTCTGTTAAGCGGTATAATTTTAACCGTTTAATGGCGACATGACTTGAGTCATCAGCGCGTTTACCAGCACAATAATAAAGCCATGCTAAGGTAAACATTTTTGCCATAGGAATAAAAATACTCGCTATAAATATCACTAACGCTATCGGCCATGATCCCATTTTCCAAAGTAAAACAACGCCACCAAGGATCGTTGAACCTTCGGTTTGCCCTAAACTTACGGTATACATCATTGGATATAAATTGGCAGGAATATAAAACACTATCGATGCCAGTAAATAAGCCCACGAATATTGCAATGAATGGTTCGCGTTAAAAACATGTAATTGACTATCACAACGCAAACATCGTGCTTTATGTGACCTTGGTAGTGGATTAATTTGATTACAGGCATGACAACCCACATGATTATGATCTAAATGAGTATCACCAGCACGCACACCTTCTACAGGTTTCATAGCAAAGAACTGATCCCACAACCAGGTTCTATCAACTAATGACACACATTTCACGACTAACACACTATAAAGACAAAAAGCCCAAAATGAGTTGCCTAAACCAATATGTGCTAATGCAGAAATTTTTACCAGACTGACTAAAACGCCAATTAAAAAAACATCAACCATTAGCCAAGGTTGAATAGTAAATATGATGCGGCATAAAAATTTTATCCAAGCGCGATCATGAACAACATGGCCAACATTCTTTACTTTATGAGCATGATAATAAAGATATAACACCAGCATTATATATACTGCTGGAAAAACAAGAACAGTTATCATTAATAAAATAGCTAATACACTATTTTCAAAATGTTGTAATGTTTCAGCTGCATTTAACAGTGTAATTTGATGCCCCATACCATTAACTGTAAAAGAAAGAAATGGAAATGACAGGCTCAAGACTAGCATCAACAAACAAGCAATACCGTAAGCAACTGGGCGTTGAAAAGGTAAACTAACAGCCTTCGTTAATGTATGGCCACACCGAGGGCAGGTTGCTTTATCACCTTCATTTAAATCAGGGATATCAACGACTAACCCACACTCTTCACACGCAACCATCATTGATTGTTGCACGTCAATCGCCTCTCGTGCGGGCTTAATTTCATTACTCAACGTACATCACCTATAACAAAAATCTGATGGTATAATTCACTGATATTCTAGAGATTGTTTTAAAAACAAACACATGCAAGCGAACTATCGCAGATCAATTCGAACTAGTTTATAAATAAATTTAATTTAAATAAATAGTATTATCTATACTTTCTGATTCAGTAGCTATCCAATACTACTCTACTTATTAGAGCTCATTTTGAACGGTATACATTATAGCAGTATTCTCAATTAATACTGTAGTAGATTTAACTTCTCATCATTTAAACAGATATCTAAAGACGACCTTCTAACTCAAATTACTGCTAAATTTCACTATTTTTACATAAAAAGCTAATTATTATTTTTTAGTAGTGTTTTATAGTAACTTTCAGTTAAAAACATAAGAAATTGTTACAAATAAAGACTATTCATCAATCATTATAAAGCAGTAAAATGCCACATAATTAGCTATCACTACGTTTTCTAATGAAAAAGACACCACAGCATGAACATTAGCCATAGTATTAGAAAAAAAATCATCCACTACACTTTACTATGTCTAAGCTTATTAATTGTATTTAATATCTCTTATTGGTCTTATAACCAATATAACAATATTCATAAATTACTTTCACGGAATAAAACTGTTACAGAAAATAACGTTGCAACTATTATTAGCAAGCATACTAATCTACTCACCGCTATTTCAAATGATGATATAGTCAAAGATACGTCATTATTATTGACACAACGAATTGAAATTGTACGTCCTTATCAAGAAGCTTTTAATATCGAAATATTAGGTATCAGTGATATTAAAGGCAACGCAGTAACAACATATAGCGATAGTATAGAAAATATTAGTTATCGTAGCTATTTCCAACAAGCAATACAAAAAAACAAACTAGCAATAAGTAATCTAATCTATTCTCCTATTTCTAATAGCTATGTTTATATTATATGCAAAGCTTTCACTAACGCCGATGATAGCGGTACTATTTTTGCATCTGTCTCATATGCTGAAATAAAGAATGCACTTGCTTATCAAGAAAATACTAGCATTAGAAATGCTATTTTAAATAATTGCCGAGACTCAAATAATAACTGTAGAAATATTAAAGTACTTAAAGGTGATAAGCTTTATTCTTCATTAGATAGTAAACAAATATCAAAAAACATTACTGATAAAAAAACATTTAACTATTACACAATCAATAATAATTATCAACTTGAAAGATTAACACTTGCCCCATTAAAAAATACACCATGGTATTTATTAACAACACTTAATTACAATCAATATTTAAAAGATAAATTTATATTCATTATCATAAATATTTTAATTTCTATTTTAGCATCCGTTGGCCTTGGCTTTTATTTAATGAAAAAGGTATCTATCATTACATCACCTATTGATGACTTCATTAAAGAAAGTGCAGGTATTATACCAATTCAATCACAGTCAAATAATGACAATATTGCTATAAATCATCACTTTAACAACATTATTAGCACAACTAAAGATGGGGTATATTGCTCACGTACTAATTTATTCAACCGCAAATATTTCATTCAACATGCGAATGCTACCATTCAAAAATATCCTGCTGATTTCGCATTGTTATTTATTGATTTAGATAATCTAAAAACAATTAATGACACATTAGGTCATCATTATGGGGACGATGTTATTGCAATGTTTGCTCAGCATGTAACTTCATTTTTTAATCATCCTACCGATTTAATTGGTCGATTTGGAGGAGATGAATTTATTGTTCTCACCAAAAACTTCAATAAAGAATTAGATTTAATTGCTAAATTACAACAGTTAATTGTAGATCTTAATGGTTCTGTAAGTAACGCTACTTTAACGATTCCGTTTTCAGCCTCTATTGGCGTTGCGCTGACAGATAATGAAACACGAGATATCGAGCAATTGATTATTAATGCAGATAAAGCTGTTTATGACAGTAAGAAAAAAGGCAAAAACTGTTATAGCTTTTATATTCGCCATTAAAAAAAGCCCCTAATTACATATACTCTTTCTAGTTAAGAGTATTTAGGGGCTTTCTATCAAATAATTATATTTTAATCTTGCTGTACTGCTGGTATTGGAAATAAGCGATCATAAGCAATATTATAAACATACGCATAAATAAGATAAAAAATCACCATACCAATATCAAGTATAAAAGCTTCCCAAAGAGTCACTTTCAGCACCCATGACAAAATTGGAATAGTTACAACAAGTAGACCAGCTTCAAATCCAAGACTATGAACAATGCGGATAACAGTTGTTTTTTCTGCTGTTTTATAGCGACGGTACAACATACGATCAAACCATATATTATAAATATAGTTCCAACCCGTTGCTAAAATTGAAAAAGCAATCCCTACTACGCCAATATGACTCCCATTAAACCCGAATTGACTTAATACTCCCACCAATAAAATTAGGCCAATAACTTCAAAACAAACCGCATGGCGAATACGATCCAACCGCGTTCTCATCAAAAATTTCCTCAGTACATTTATTTTTTATCATTGATAGCTTTTACACATATTACTATAAATGATTTTTTGCTCTTAACAAGCTAGAACCCATCCGATAAACAGATAGATTAACTATTTGTCTAACAATTCAGATGCTTTATAACGTCGTTGAGTAATTGCTGTTGTTGATGCAAGCATATTGAAATGAATCGATCGCTGTAATGCTTCTTTATCTGACTGAAGCTGCATAATTTGTTGTCGTAATTTTTCTATAACCAATTGAGAATCATCTTGTTTTTTTGAGTCTCCTGCTAATTTCTGAAATAAAGATTCCATATTACCAGCATGATTTTCGGTCAAGTTTTGCGATGCGATTAATGCCTGCTGACGTTGCTCTGCTTCAATAGCAAGCTGCTTGACAAACGATCCCATCTCATCGGCAGAGCCAACCAACCGATTAAATATTAATAAAAAAGAACAGATTTCTGCATCAGTCGAAAAATTTGGATAACGAATTTTATGATCTATTTCTGTCCATGCTTCTTCAAAAATTGTACGTACTTGCACTTCAGTAAAAATACGACGTTGTTGTAATTCACTACCAAAAACATAATGCAGCGAACGATAACCTGCGGGATGAATTTTCACTTTAATATCTGATGGTAACTCAGCAAAAACTTCATCATCACCACTTCTAACATAATAAACAGGTGGTTCTTCATACTGCCATTGATTGATTAAATAATCATGAATAGCTAAACCATCATCTTTATACAAATGTAATGCTCGAACACCAATCAGATCAGTAACAATTTCGTCATAATTATCTTGATTAATACCAAGGTATTTAGCTTTAAATGTTGCACTCTGAGGTATGGTTTTTCTGACAATTTTTGCCATTAAATGTTGAGGGTTTTTGACTCGCCAACGCACAGAATGAACGTGGGAGCACTGTTGAATAATACGCGCATACGATTCTGCGGTCTGGTTTAAGGCTTGTGTTCGTTTCTCATGGCATAAACCTATCGCTTTTAAGGTTGGCCATGTTATGGAACTTGCTTGCCATTGTTGGTTGCTGATTCGATTATTATGTAGAAACTGTTCTTGTGTCAAACAAGCAATACTCATGATGACCACTTCTTGATAACTAACTTTATATGTGGCACTTATCATAGATCAAGCAATGCATGGTTTACTATTTTAATTGCAGCAACATATTCTTTTTACACTTACTTTCTCGCTTTGTTTGTTTAAATTGATAACTAAATTACCACTAAGGTATAATTGAATAACTTGTTTTAATCACTTGCTGATAATATTCATCAATCGATGCCGCTACTCTAAAATGAGAAAAAGCATATAACGATACGTGGTTATATATCTCATACTCACCACGCTGTCCAAAATCAATATAAAGATAATCTTTGGTCGCATCATGACCTATTTTCTTGATCATACCAGAACCAACAACACACCAATTAATCATTCTTGTATACCGTCTTATCATTGAATAACTCATGATGCCAAAAACGTTATGACATACCTAGGCTTTTTACATTTGCATTATTTTTGCACTCAAAAACAGCACTTAGTTAACGCTTAATCGAGTTATGCTAGTCACTTTAATGTCACTCACGTAAACTGAGATAATTATTTCGTGCTCAATTGTTTAGGAATTTAGTCACATATGAAACGTATTCCAACTAATATCATTACCGGCTTTTTAGGCGCAGGAAAAACAACCTCAATTCTTTCTTTACTTGCACGTAAACCAGAACACGAAAAATGGGCAATTTTAATTAACGAATTCGGCAATGTTGGTGTTGATGGCGCCATCTTAGAACAACAAGGCGCTATCATTAAAGAAGTACCAGGTGGCTGTATGTGCTGCGTTGCTGGTCTACCAATGTCAGTGGGTATAAATGCGCTACTAGCACAAAAACCCGATCGCTTATTGCTTGAACCAACAGGTTTAGGCCACCCAAAAGAAGTGATCCACAAATTAACGTCTGAAAGCTACCGTAATTATGTCGATCTTCGTGCAACAATTACTGTCGTCGATCCACGTCACTTTGCAGATAGCGTTTATACCGATAACGCCAATTTTCAAGATCAACTTGCACTCGCTGATGTCGTGGTTGCTAATAAAATTGACCAATGTGATGATTTTGATTTATACACCTTTCAAACAGCAATGGAAAAAGCCGAACCTAAAAAAGCCTTAATTGCAGAAGTTGAACATGGGCGTCTTGAACTTGAATGGCTTGATATTGAACGCACAGATCGTCAAGCACAGCATAGCCACCATCATCACAGTCACGATCAAGCAGAGCCTTTACCTGAATTAGAATTAGCACCAGGCCAGCAATTTATTCGAAAAGAAAACCACGGTCAGGGATATCACAGTTGTGGATGGTTCTTTGCTGCTGATCAATTATTTGAATTTTCAAAATTATTTAGCTTATTTTCTAATCTTAATGCTAACCGTGTTAAAGCGGTGGTTAACACTGAAAATGGTTGCTTTGCATTTAACGTTGTCAATCAAGTGGTATCGGTTAATGAACTGTCATTAGAAGGCTTTGAATCACGTATTGAAGTGATTGATAACGAAATTCTGCCGTGGGATGAACTTGAAAATATTTTATGTTCTATTGTGGAAAATACTCACGCTAACTAGTTTTATTTACTCGTTATTATCGAACCATTGCTCATACCGATTGCAGTAATAGTGAGAATTTTTATCACTTTACTGCTACGTTATAAAATAGAGCTCATAAAAAGAAGGGAGCACAGATGCTAAACCCTAATACTGCTAAAACAGTGATAGATCACGCCCTATTCCTTGGTGCTGACTTCGCTGAGTTATTTGTTGAACATCACCAATCTAGTTCTGTCCAACTTATTTCAGCTGAAATAGATAAAGTAAATTCAGGCATTGATTTTGGGATTGGTATTCGCCTATTTTTTGGCCATAAAGTGCTTTACGGTTACACCAATAGTACAGATGAAGAAGAATTAAAACGTGTAACGTCTCTACTCGCGGCGAAAGATAAACGTGACCAAATTTTAACGGCAGGCGCGCTTAACTTAAATCGTTATGACAATAAACATAGCTGTCAATTACCGCTAAGCCAAGATGCTAACATGGCAGCTAAAATTGCTTTTTTACGCCAAGCAGATCAGGCTGCTCGTGTCGAGAATGAAAAAATCGCCCAATTTATCGGTAGTGTTGCTCAACGTGAACAGCAAATAGAAATCTTTAATTCCGATGGCCTTCATATCGGCGACACCCGCCATTACACCCGTATATCAGCAAATGCCGTTGCTCAAAATGGCAGCGAACAATCTACCGGCTACGAAGCTCCTGGTGCATTTACAGGTTGGGAGTTTAATACTCACATTGACCCACAAAAGCTTGGTCATGATGTCGCTCAACAAGCAATGGTAAAACTATTTGCAGAAGCCTGTCCTTCAGGAGAAATGCCGGTCATTATCGGCAATGGGTTTGGTGGCGTTATCTTCCACGAAGCCTGTGGCCACTTACTTGAAACGACCTCTGTCGCCAAGAAAGCCTCTGTATTTCACGATAAAATGGGTGAAATGATTGCTAACTCTGTCGTCAGTGCTGTTGATGACGGCACCATGACCAATCAATGGGGCTCGATTAACATTGACGACGAAGGCATGGAGACACAGCGTACGCAATTAATTAAAGACGGTAAGCTAACTAGCTTTATGGTTGACCGTATGGGGGGCTTAAAAACAGGTTTTGCGCGCACAGGATCAGGCCGCCGAGAATCTTATAAGTTTGCACCAACCTCACGCATGCGTAATACCTTTATTGAACCAGGCTCTAGCACACTTGACGATATGCTTGCTGGTGTTGAACGCGGTATTTACGCTAAAAAAATGGGTGGCGGTTCAGTCCAACCTGGAACTGGTGAGTTTAACTTTGCGGTTCAAGAAGCATATTTGGTTGAAAATGGCAAAATCACTAAACCATTAAAGTCTGCGACCTTAATCAGCACTGGCCCTAAAGTATTAAAAGAAATCAGTATGATCGGTAATGATTTTGCTCTTGCCGCTGGCATGTGTGGTTCAGTTAGCGGTTCAGTACCAACGACAGTAGGTCAAGCTGCGTTGAAAGTGGATAATATTCTTGTAGGAGGTGGCAACTAATGGCAGATCAAAACGCACTACAGCAAGCGATTGATTACGTACTTGATCGTGTTCAGGCACAAGATGCAGCTGCCGATGTTATTGCTAACCGTAGCAACAATTTTTCATTAAAAGCCAACCAAGGTGAACTTGATGAATATAAAGTTACCTCAGGTCAAGTAATTGGTGTACGCGTAATTAAAGATCAACGCACCGCCACCAGTTATTCTGAATCACTTGATCTCGCAAGTCTGGATTTAATGGTGGATAATGCACTAACTAATGCGCAATATTCCCAACAAGATCCCCACCAAAAAATAAGCTGTATTGATAGTCGACTTGCCACTACTGAGCCTGAAGTTTATCAAACTGAAACAGCAACCGTTGATGAAAAAATTGCACTCGCATTATCATTAGAACAAGGGGTAGTAAACAAACCTCACGCAACCAGTGCGCCTTACAATGGCTTTGCTGAATCAGATAGTCATGTCATTCTAGCGAATACTCAAGGCACATTGTGTAATCATAGTGAACGTTCAACCTATTGCTATGCTTACACCCTTTACGAAAAAGACGGTAAGCAAGCAATGCATGGCGGCATGTCATCTGGACGTCTATTTAGTCAATTAGATCCTAGCTATTGTATTAATCATGGCTATGAGATGGCGCAAGCACTATTAGACGGTGCGCCTATTGCCAGTAAGCATTATTCTGTAATTTTCACGCTTAGCGCATTAAGTAGCTTATTTTCTGCGTTTGGAATGTGCATGTCTGGACAAGCAGCAATGAAGGGCATCAACCCTTGGCGTGACGCGCTTGATACACTTGTTGCGAGCCCACTGCTCACCATCACTGACACAGCGTACATTAATGGAGGCTTCTCTATTAAAGCGTTTGATAGTGAAGGTTTTGCAACCCATGACACATTATTAGTCGGTGATGGCAAGCTACAAAGCTTATTGCACAATAGCCACACTGCGAGTTATTTTGGTATTGATAATACAGCTAACGGTTCACGCTCAGCTAAAGGTGGCTTAGGTGTCAGTTCTCGCCATACTGTTATAAGTACGGGTGCAAGTTCTGAAGCTGAAATCACCGCTGGTGAGTATCTAGAATTAGTCGAATTACAAGGTGTCCATTCAGGTGCAGATGCCGTAAGTGGCGACTTCTCATTTGGCGCTAGCGGATTTCTCTGTCGTGACGGTGTGCGTCAACAAGCCGTTCGTGGTATTACTGTTGCTGGCAATTTCTATCAAATGATCAAAGAAATTGATGCTATCAGCAACCAATTAGAAAATGATTATAATCGCAGTTTCTACGCACCTAAGATTCGTTTTACACGTCTAAATATTGCTGGCAAATAATCAATAATCCGTTGTGATAATAAAACCTTACTGATGATAATGTTCTACATTCAATTCAGTAAGGTTTTTCACAAACGCTAACACTTTTCTGTATACCTACGCCCTATTTATCTACACAACACACAATCATCATGATTAGATTTAAGATCTATTGCAAAATGCGATACCATGAGCAAAACACCGAATAAGAATAAGACCATGAATCTTACTGCTATTGCGACACTCCAAATCGATAATAAAATGTTTGCTAATCCGCGTCGAATTGCATTATTAAAAGCAATTGATGCTACAGGCTCAATTAGCCAAGGCGCAAAATTAGCAGATATTAGCTACAAAGCAGCCTTTGACGCCATTAAAGATATGAACAGCTGTCACCAACAACCATTGGTTAATAGCGAAAAAGGTGGCAAAGGTGGTGGCGGTGCAACCCTAACACGTTTTGGGCAACGTTTAATACAAATGTATGATCTGTTAGATAAAATTCAAGACATGGGCTTACAAGCACTTAATGATGATAATGCCCCTCTTGATAGCCTGTTAGGCATAATGAGTCGATTTTCTTTACAAACCAGTGCGCGTAATCAACTATTTGGCCATATAACAACAATCGAAACTCATGATCTACATGATATTGTTACGATTGCAATCACAGAGCATCATCATATTCAGGCGACAATCACCCACGGCAGCACAATCCGCTTACATCTCAAACCTAATAAGGATGTGGTAACATTAATTAAAGGTCCAGCCATTACGGTTTGTAGCGAAGAAAACCTCATTCACGGCAAGCGAGATCGATTTGATAACCAATTACTTGGTACACTGACCGCGATGAAGCAAGATCGCAAATCGACTGAGATCACTATTAGCTTAACCGATGATATTAGTATTTGTGCTTTTGTAGATAATCAAGATGTTATGGATGAAACATTACGCTTAGGAATGCCTATTTACGCTTTATTCCACTCCACTCAGGTTATTGTGGCAAGTATGTATTAAATAGCAGAAATGTGTTCAATAATCGTATAACGCTCAAAGGAATGAGCTTATATCGTCGGGGATTGGTTCTGGATTCTGTGAATCAACACTGCATTCAGTTGAGAACGCATTATAATTAAACCCCTTCTTTATACAGGCAGTAAAATTAATATAATCCTCGTATTGCTGAGTAATAATCAACCCACAAGAAATAAATACAAATATTAATGTTATTATATTTAGCCAAATTTTTTGCTGTTTTAATGAACGCAAAAAAAGTGCGACCGATAACGGTACACAAGCAATACTAATAAACCACAGTGCCGATGATGACAATATCATTAAATAACCACTACCCCAATAACACTGGTAGCAGTTTAAGGCTTTTTATGCAAAATATCCCGTTATAATGCAGAAATATACTCATTTGACAAAGAAATAACACAAATGGCAATATTTTTAAAAGTTACTGATGCTTAAGTGAGCATATTTGAACCTAACCAATCATGGTGCCTATCTATATTGAATACCAATAGACACCATGATTCTGTAGTGATATGAACAATAATTTGAGAATTAAATAACAAGGCCACCATCTACTTTTATGACTTGCCCTGTAATAAAACTTGATTGGGTACTGGCTAAAAACAATGCGCAATTAGCAATGTCTTGCGCCTTACCCATCCGCTGTAACGGCGTTTTTGATGTCATATGATTAATCACCTTTTCAGGTAAATCGACCGTCATTGGTGTTTCTATAAACCCAGGAGCTATACAATTTGCACGTACTTGTGCACCTTTACGAGCAAATTCTTTCGCCCATGATTTTGTCATTGCGATCACACCTGCTTTCGTCGCAGCGTAATTAGTCTGCCCAATATTACCATCAGTCCCTACAACAGATGACATAGTAATAATAGAACCACTTCCTGTTTGCATCATTGTAGGGGCAATGGCTTGAGTCATGTTAAACACCCCTTTCAAATTCACATCCATGACTAAGTCCCAATCAGACTCTGTCATTTTATCAATCAAGTTATCACGTGTAATACCGGCATTATTCACTAACACGTCAATCTGCCCATATTGTGCTGTAATCTTTCTGACAGCTTCTGCAACACCCTCTCTATCACAAACATTCAACTCTAAAGCTGTTACATTGGCAAATTGTTGTTCTAAATCAGCCATCATGCCCATATTCATATCACAAGCAATAACACGGGTTGCATTTTGGCGGGCAAATGTTTCAACGATGCAACGACCAATCCCTTGAGCTCCACCTGTTACAAGGCACACTTTATCTGTTAGCATATTTTTCCCTCATTATATTTATTACCGTCCTACAACCAAGCTAAAACTCAGCACTTACTATCAGTCTAGATAACTCTAGCCAGAACATTAAGCTCAATATCACAAGACACAATTGCAAAAATAAGACACTTGCCATCAAATTAAAGCGGTAACAAATGCAACTGTATTTATATAAAGTATACTTTGTTCTTTGAAGTAATATCGATAAATCGATAACGCAGGGAAAGCGATGTTAGATAAAATTATTTTTTTTCTTCATGTAGTACGCTGCCAATCCGTCACCGAAGCAGCCAAGCAATACGGTATCTCAGCCTCTGCTGGAAGCCGTTGGATCACTGAACTTGAAGAAATGATGGGCATAAGCCTTGTTAAGCGCACCACACGAAAAATTTCAGTCACCCAAGCTGGGCAGCATTTATTTCAACGATTTACACAAATTAATAATCAAATCACTGATGTTCTCAATGAAATTCAAAATATTAGTCAAGTAGATATCGGTACTATCAAGGTCGCATGTACACCACTGTTTGCTAAATACTATCTAAGTGAAATTATTGGTGAATACGTCAGTGATAATCCAAATATTAATTTCGTGGTCATTGAAACAGCTTTTGAAGTTGATAATGTCCATGAAGTCGATTTTGCTATCCGTGCCAATGCGACATACCGTGGTTTTCAAGATAAAGACAGTTTATTAGTAAAACGAACATTACTACGAGAACCGCTTAAAGCATGTTGCTCACCAGCGTATATCGCCCGTTACGGTCAACCCGTTGTGCCTAATGATCTGAAGAATCATTTATGCTTATTTGCGACAACATTGGTAGGAGGAAATCGCTGGATATTTGAACAAAATGGCGAATATAATTCAGTCCAAATTTCACGTACTGTTGAAGTCGACGACAGTGAAATTTTAAAAAATATTGCCTTAGCTGGCGGTGGGATTGCTTATTTGCCTTACAGTTTGATTCAGGATGATTTACAAAATAATAAATTAGTCTCAGTACTAAATAACTATATTAGTAGTGAATTTGAGTTAAGTTTATATTACAAACCAAGAAAATACATGCCTGCACGTTGTGCAAACTTTAAGGATCATTTACTCAAACGAGTCACTGACATAAACCAAAGTCGTAACGTCACTTAAATCACTAAAAAACACATACAAAAAAGCCAGACTTTCGTCTGGCTTTTTTATTACACTAGCGCAAATTATGCGTCAGTACGAGGCTTACGGTCGCCTGATGGACGTGCTGCACCATCACGGTTGCCACGGTAACCACCACGGCTATCGTTGCCACGGTTGCGATCGAAACGACGCTCGCCGCCACGGTTGCCATCACGGCTACCACGATGACCACTACGCTCACCGCCACGGTTGCCGTCACGATTACCTGTACGTGGACGGTGTTCACGTAAAACTTCACCTTCAACAACAACTGCTTTCACGTCATTCTGACGAATACGTAGTTTCTTCAGTTGCTCTGATACTTCTGCCGTCATCTTCTTAGGAAGTTGAACAAAAGTATGAGTAGGAGCAAGTTTAATTGCACCGATGAACTCTTTGCTTAAGCCAAGTTCGTTTGCGATTGCACCAACGATATCTTTAACTTGAACACCTTGCTCACGACCAACTTGTAATTGGTAAGTATCCCAATCAGCGTTGTTGAAGCTACGACGCTCACCACGGTCACGACGCTCACCGCGCTCAGGACGGTCGCCACGACGATCATCACCACGACGCTCACGACGTTGTGATTCACGCTCGATAGCAGCGATCATTGGATCTGGACCTTTGTAGAATAAAGGACGGTTACCTTGCTGACGCTGAAGAAGCATTGCTGCTAGTGTTGCTGCATCAACATCGATTGACTCTTGTAGTTTTTCAACAAGTTCAACAAATGCATCTACATTAGTTTGTTCTTTTTGTGCTGCAAGTTCTTCACCTAAACGGTTTAGACGAGATGCAGCAACTAGGTCGCGTAGAGGAAGTTGAATTTCTTCCATACGAGACTTAGTAACACGCTCGATAGTACGTAGCATGCGGATTTGGTTAGTACGAACCAATAGGATCGCTTTACCGTCACGTCCAGCACGGCCAGTACGACCAATACGGTGAATGTATGATTCAACATCAAATGGGATATCGTAGTTGAATACGTGTGTAATACGTGGAACATCAAGACCACGTGCCACAACGTCAGTTGCAACTAGAATATCAATCACGCCACGTTTGATATGATCAACAGTACGCTCACGAAGCGACTGAGGAATATCACCGTGAAGTGCTGCAGCTTTAAAGCCACGTGAAGATAACCAATCAGCTAGACGCTCAGTATCTTGACGAGTACGAACGAATACGATTGATGCATCTGTGTTTTCAGTTTCAAGAAGACGACTCATTGCTTCGTCTTTTTCTACGCCCTTAACAACCCAAAATTGTTGAGACACTTGAGAAACAGTGCGGTTTTCACCTGCAACGTCAATACGTGCTGGATTACGTAGGAAACGATCAACGATTTCTTTAACGATTGGAGGCATAGTTGCAGAGAAAAGTACACGTTGTGCAGTTTCTGGTGCTTGTTCCATGATCCAAGTAACGTCGTCAACGAAACCCATTTTTAGCATTTCATCAGCTTCATCAAGAACGAAAGTATGTACTTCGTCTAGGTGAAGTTGCTTACGTGAAATTAGGTCTTTAACACGACCAGGAGTACCAACTACAATGTGTGAACCATTTTTTAGCGCACGCATTTGGTCAACGATTGAAGCACCGCCGTAGATTTCAAGAACCTTAAGGCCTTTGATGTTTTGACCAAGTACTTTAATTTCTGCAGCAACCTGAATTGCAAGCTCACGTGTTGGAGCCATAACAATAGCTTGTGGCTTATGCTGAGAAAGATTAATTTTATTTAGTACAGGCAACGAGAACGCTGCAGTTTTACCAGTACCAGTTTGTGCTTTACCAAGCGCATCTCTACCTGTAAGAAGTAGAGGAATAGAGGCTGCCTGAATAGGTGTTGGTGAAACAAAACCCATAGAGTCTAGTGCAGATAATAGTGTGTCGGCCAAATCTAGTTGGCGAAATTCTGTAACAGTTTCTTGCATTGGGATCCCAATATATGAACGACTTAAAAACGGGGCCCCTTTGCTACAGAGGGTTCTGCAACAGCAACCACTAGCACGGGCCTCGACTAATAGGGGCGTATTGTGGGCTAATACTTGATAAAAAGCTAGAAAAAATTGAACAACGTCACAAAATAACTCACAAACACCTATTTATTGAACAAATAGTACACCTGATAAACATCTGCTAATTTTTTATCGATTATCAATTAACTATGTTGTTGAAAATACGAACAATAGTATAATTCAAATCTTACCACCTGTGGTTGAACACACTTTTGTTATTAGATTAGAGTTATCTTTTATTTGTCTTTTTATATTAATCACTACCCTTGAGCTTTTTATTTAAGTGGGTTTTAAATTTTTTATTTCTCATTTTAATATTATTCACGTGATATCTTTTTATTCTTTGTTTATAAAGACTTTTATGTGTTTTTTCTAACGTTTCAATACATAACAACGTGGATGACTTAAACCTAAAATATAAAATATACTAAGTTAAGGCTATTTTCCGTTTCTAACTTATATTTACGACATAAATTAAATATTTTGTCATATCTTGTCATTGAATATTTAATTTATGATAAAAACCGCCTCAAATCATACTTAAGCTATTGATTATATAACTTTAGATTATGCCGAATGAAAATTTAGACAGTCAAATCTTGGTTTTAGATGCCCAAAAACGTATAGTGTCTATGTCGATAATCTGAGACCAGACATAATGTTTCAAGATAACCCGCTGTTAGCACAGCTAAAAAAGCAAATCCAAGAAACACTTCCTAAAAAGGAAGGTTACATCAAAGCAACTGATCGTGGCTTTGGCTTTCTAGAAACTGATAACAAAGAAAGCATCTTCATTCCGCCTATCTATATGAAAAACGTTATGCATGGTGATCGTGTTATCGCCGTGCTTCGTACTGAAAAAGAGCGTGAAGTTGCTGAACCACAAGAGCTTGTTGAGCAATCTATTACACGCTTCATTGGTCGTGTAAAACTGATTCGTAATCGCCTCCATGTCATTCCAGATCACCCGCAGCTAAAAGAAGCGATTAGAGCGCGTGCAGCTAAAGGTATTAATCCGGAATCCTTAAAAGAAGGTGATTGGGTTGTTGCTGAACTGACTCGCCACCCTCTTGCAGGTACTAATCAGCCATTCTTCTGTGATGTCACTCAAAAAATCACTGACAGTAATGACAAGATTGCACCTTGGTGGGTAACACTAGCTCGCCACCAACTTCCTAATGCAGAGCCAGCACCACAAGATAGCTGGACTATGCTTGATGAAGGTATTGAGCGCCAAGACTTAACTGATTTGCCTTTCATTACCATTGATGGTGACTCAACCAAAGACATGGATGATGCCTTATATACTGTCGCTAAAGATGACGGTAGCTTTGAAATCACCATCGCGATTGCTGATCCTACTTCTTATATTGCTGTTGGCGATAAGATGGATGATGAAGCCCGTGAGCGTGGATTTACTATTTACCTTCCGGGCCGCAATATTCCAATGCTGCCACGTGAACTAAGTGATGAATTATGCTCGCTTATCGAAAATGAAAAACGCCCTGTTTTATGCTGTCGTGTTTCAATTGATAATAGCGGTGTCATTCAAGATGATATATCTTTCTTTGGCGCATGGATCAAGTCTCACGGTCGTTTATCTTATAACAATGTATCTGATTTCCTTGAAAACGGTCATTGTGATGACTGGACACCAAGCCCAATCATAGAACAACAAATCCTTGCTCTTCAGGGTTTTGCAACGCTTCGTTCTGATTGGCGCATGGCAAATGCAGTCGTCTTCCCTGATCGTCCGGATTACCGCTTTGAGTTAAGTGAAGATAACGACGTTGTTGCTATTCATACTGACTTACGCCGTATTGCTAACCGCATGATCGAAGAAGCAATGATCACCGCTAACATTTGTGCGGGTCGTGCTTTACAAGAAAAATTTGCAACAGGTGTATTTAACGTTCATAGCGGCTTCAATCAAGAGAAACTTGATGCGGCAATGGAATTTATCACTAATGCAGAAGCACCATTTACTAAAGAAGAAGTTGTTACTTTAGAAGGCTTTAGTGCATTACGTCGATGGTTAAATACGTTAGATAGCACTTACCTTGATAACCGTTTACGTAAATTCCAAGCATACAGTGAAGTCGCTAATGTACCTGCACCTCACTATGCAATGGGTCTAGATGTTTACGCAACATGGACATCACCGATTCGTAAATACGGGGATATGATCAACCATCGCTTACTTAAGGCATTGATCACAGGCAATGAGCCAACGCAAAAGCCTGATGATAATGTCGGTGATGAAATCGCTAACCATCGTCGTCATCACCGTATGGCAGAGCGTGACGTATCTGATTGGTTATATGTACGTCTACTTAAAGATGCAGTGAAGAAAGAAACGGTCTTTAAAGCTGAAATCTTTGATATTAATCGTGCCGGTATGCGAGTGCGCCTACTTGAAAACGGTGCCGCAGCCTTTATTCCAGGCTCGCTGATTGTTGATAACAAAGAACGTATTGTATGCAGTGGTGAACTTGGCATTATCAGCATTGATGGTGTTAAAGAATACCAACTAGGCGACACTTTTGATGTGAAATTAGCCGAAGTTCGTGCAGCAACGCGTCAGTTAGTGGCTAAACCTGTACAGCAATATCCTGCGCCAGAAGTGACTCCTGCGCCAGAGCAAGCAACAGATGCACCACAAAAAGCATAACGATGTAAATCGGCTTTAGCACACAATAAAAGGCCAGTGAATACTGGCCTTTTTTACAGCTTTCACACTATTATTCCAATATAAATCACTCAAAGAAGTCAGTTCTCAATGTCAAATCACATTCCAGCAAGCGATAACAATAAAAATCACAGCTCAGAACAAATCCAGCTTATCGAGCTGCAAGTAAAACAGTGGCTTGAAGATGTCGTCATTGGCCTTAATTTATGCCCTTTTGCTGCTAAACCTAACCGCAATAAACAAATTAAAATTTTTGTCAGCGAAGATAATAATGAAAATGATCTGCTTGAAACCATTTATATGCAGTTCAAAGAGCTTGATGAAACACCAGCAGAAACACTAGAAACAATTTTAGTGGTTGCGCCTTTCTTATTTGAAGAGTTTGACGACTACAATCAATTTCTCGATCTTGTTGAAGGCTTGGTGGTACAACTAGGTAAAAGTGGCATCTACCAAATTGCGAGTTTTCACCCTGATTACTGTTTCTATGGCGCAGAGCCTGATGATGCAGAAAATCTGACTAACCGCTCACCCTACCCTGTGTTTCATCTTATTCGTGAAGAAAGCATGGCTAAAGTGATCAAGCATTATCCAAATCCAGAAGCGATCCCTGATCGTAATATCGAATGTGTTGAAAATTTAACCCCAGAGCAAATGCGCAAGTTATTTCCTTATTTAATCAAATAACACTATGCTTACTGCAGGTTATAAATAGTGAACTAATCATACTAAAATGACGGCAATATCGAATCATTGTCGTTATTTATTTGTTATATTCATGAGCAGCTAGATTTTCGTTTAGGTCTCATCATTTAATGCCATTACTGTCACGTTTATACTCACCCAACACTCGCTTTATACTGCCTTTTTTCATTACCGTGTTAATGATCATCAGTTACCCTTTATTAATGCCGATGATAACGGCTCATTCAGCATTATGGATCAATCTTCCTTTTGTATTATTGGGTATTGTAATAATCCTTAATTACAAGCTCCCTCAAGCTGAAAGTGGGCTTATTGCCATCATTATGTTGGTTGCCTACAGCATAATTATTAACTGGCTCCAAGTGTCATTAGCAAACACAGATACCAAGTTAATATTTTGTCTTTTAGCGACATTATTACCGCTTAATATGCTGTTGCTACGCTTTATTCGGTGCTCACAGCGATATGTCTTAGCATCACTAACACTAGTGTCATTACTGATGATCCAGTGTGCTACTGGCGCAGCGGTTAGCTATTTCTATCAAGCAGACTTCTCAAGCTGGCAACAAATTCACCTGTTTACCTACCACAATATTTCATCATTACCGCTGATATTAGTTGTGTTTAATCTCGCAATAAGTTGTTGTACTGGCGCGTTAGCCATCAAATATCATCAGCGTATTGACCGCCATATCTTTATCTGTACGTTGTTATCAACCACTACCTTTATCTTTTTTCATTATCCTTTTATTTCCAGTAGTGCGTTTACACTGTGTGCGTTGTTGCTATTAATTGACATCGGCTATTGCCGTTATCAGCAAAGCTTTTATGATGCATCGACTCAACTTGCTGATCATCGCGCATTGGAGCAAGCCTTAACTCGCCTGCACTCCCCTTATACCATTGCCGTTATCGACCTTGATAATCCCGATAAGATTATCGAGAAACATACTCCCCAAGCTATCGTAGATATTCAGCGTTCAGTGGCAAACTTACTCACACAACAGCCACAATTATTACCGCACTGCTATTTTGCATCTCAGCAAATTATTGTCATTTTTGAACATATGGATTGTGATGCTGCACTGGTGATATTAACCCAATTACAACAAGATATTGCGGCTGCAAAACATATTATTGAGCCGATTACCGTTGAATCTGAGCATGATGAAACCGCAGCAAAACCCAAAAAAGGACGTAAAAAGACCCTTAAGATCAGTGTCAGCATGGGTATTAGTCATGATCATGATGAACACCTGCCAATGACGGTTTTAGAGCACGCAACTGATGCTTTAATGACAGGAAAACAAACAAAAAAGAAGAAAAATCAGATCTATACTGCGGTAAACAATGACTAACAACCACCTACCACATGATGTAACAGGCAAATAAAAGCCCGAGAATTATCGGGCTAACTAAAAGTTTACAATCATTGTTGTAATTTTAGTAAAGAGCAAGGCACAACCATAAGTCGTATTAGCGCTCTCAGCGGCCATACCTACGCTAACGACTAGATAAGAAACATTTTTATAACATTAATCACCAAAAAATAACCTTTTTATTTGATGCTTGAGCGAATATCTGAATATAACAGCTTTAAATTTAAACAATCACACCTCAATCACGAGTTTACTGTTCAACTGCTTATTTGAAATTTTGGTATAAAATAATAAGAGCTAACTAATTATTGATGAGCCATCGCACGGGAGGATTAAAATGAACAACCAAGATAGAATTGAAGATATGGAACAAAAAATATCCATTGCCTATCAAGAAGGTCATTTTGAACAGGCTAGAGCCCTTGAAAAAACACTCAAGCGTATTCGTGGACATCATAATTTATACGATGAAAATGACCCTTACTCTCTAGAAGGGCGAATGTTTAACGATGATGAATAGTCTATCAACGGATAAGTAAGACCGACCATCTTGCTTATCCGTTGTATAAACTTATCTGATTATAATTACTGCTGAATTTCGGTATTATTTGCTTGTTCATTTAAAATAGCACCCGAATACAAATCCATTTCTAACTCAACTTGCTGGCCGGCTTTATTACGCGCTTTAACTGCAATTTCATTATGCTTGCGCTCGACTTTAATCATTCGAAAATCATAATAACCACTCGATTCAAGCTGCTTCATTGCTGTAGGCACACTTAGCATTTCAACCACAGATGTATCAATCGGATCAGCATTACTAACATAGCTTTGTAAAAGGCAACACATACTGCTACTAATGAATAAGACTTTTATGCTTCGAATCACCTTTACCCCTTAATAGCATTGTCGCTATGGTTTGATTGAATAATAACGTATTCGCAAACTATGATGTCAATAAAAATCTATGCCAGCAGTAGCCTATAATAATTTATCAGCCCATGATAATTATTAACGCTTACATCCTATAGCTTGCCATTATCAAACATCGTCATTTTAAAGGATAACATTATGTCAATATTATACCGTATCGAAACTGATAGTATGGGTGAAATAGAAGTCCCTAAAGACGCGCTGTACCAAGCCCAAACTCAACGCGCAATCAATAATTTTCCCATCAGCGGCTTAACCATGCCCAGTGCCTTTATTCAAGCACTGGCTTATATCAAGCAAGCGGCTGCACGTACCAACCTCGATCTCCAACTGATTGATGACAAAATTGCACACGCTATTATTGACAGCTGCCAACTGATTATTGATGGTCATCATCACGACCAATTCCCTATTGATGTTTTCCAAACGGGTTCTGGCACAAGCTCTAATATGAATGCCAACGAGGTTATTGCCACTTTAGCCTCACAACAATTAGGCATTAAGGTAAGTCCTAATGACGATGTTAACTGCGCTCAAAGTAGTAACGATACTATTCCAACCGCAATTCAAGTCAGTGCTGCATTAACTTGCCACCAGCAACTCTTACCTGCACTACTTCATTTAGAGCAAGCACTCGAGAATAAAAGTCAGCAAGTTAATCATTGTGTGAAAACAGGCCGTACCCACTTAATGGATGCAATGCCGATAACCTTAGGACAAGAACTAAGTGGCTGGCAAAGCCAAATTGAACATGCACGACGTGGCATTGAGCTAGCATTAGACAATATATCGGCATTAGCACAAGGAGGAACCGCAGTGGGTACAGGTATTAACACCCACCCGCATTTTGCTGCTATTTTTGTAAAAAATATTGCTATCGCCACCGCAGTACCATTTAGCACTAGCAGCAATTTCTTTTACAGCATGAGTAGCCAAGATGCTGTTGTGGCTTTATCTGGCCAATTAAAAACTCTTGCTGTGGCTATCATGAAAATTTCAAATGACTTGCGCTGGATGAATTCAGGCCCATTAGCGGGTTTAGGTGAAATTGCACTAGAGCCACTACAACCAGGCTCATCTATTATGCCTGGAAAAGTTAACCCCGTGATTCCAGAAGCTGCAGCGATGGTCGCAGCACAAGTGATAGGTAATGACGCAACGATTACCGTCGCAGGTCAATCAGGTAACTTCCAACTCAATGTCATGCTACCTGTTATTAGCTATAACTTACTCCAAAGCATTAGTCTATTAGCTACAACGGCAACGCAATTAGCAGACAAAGCAATTACTACATTTACAGTTCGTGATGATCACCTCAAGCACGCTCTTAGCAAAAACCCGATTCTTATTACCGCATTAAACCCTGTTATTGGTTATTTAAAAGCAGCAGAGATTGCGAAGAAAGCCTATAAAGAGCAACGACCAATAATTGATGTCGCAGAACAAGAAACCGACTTGAGCCGCACAGAGCTAGAATTATTATTAGACCCTAAAAAACTCACTCAAGGCGGCATTGCGAAATAACACCGCATGTCACCACAAAATAGAAAACATCGTTCAGTTTTTGAGCATTAATTCAGTGAATGTTAGTATTAAGCAATAAATCACAGCCATTACTTGTCCAATAATAAAACTGGATGTAACGTAGGATATAAATAAACGCCAGTTCTGCACTCTGTACTGGGTATCACTTACAAGCAAAGAGCATTATTAATGAAAAAATTTGTTTTAGCAGCAGCTATCGCATCAACACTATTTTTAGCAGGTTGCAGTGATAAAGTTGACGAATCTACACTGACTAACGTTGTTCAAACAAGTCAATATGAGCAACCTAATCTAGGTATTACTGCACAAACAACACCTTTTGCAGTTAAAAACCTTAAGATCACCAAAGTATTACTTGATACTAAAACAGACTACAAAGCAGAAGTAAGTTACGACTTGGTTGCCAATAAGAGCTTAGATGAATTTAAAAGCGCAATGAAAGAAGTGACTGCTAAATCACAAGCACCAGCTACAGATACAGATACAGATACAACAGCTGATGCCAAGAAAGATGATATGTCATCAGCGTTACATACTCTAAAAAACAACCTTGCTGCTGAAGTAATGGTCGTTGCATTTGGCGCTAAATACGGTGATTTTAAAGCCGGTCAAATTGTTGATACTGTTCATGAAACGGTATCATTGAAAAAAGTAAATGATCAATGGGTTAAAGATTAATTTTCTTACCCGCAACTATAAAAAACCGCCATCACGGCGGTTTTTTTATGCTATTAACAATCGTTATTTACATTAAAAGCTAGAGAGAAGCGATAAACTCAGTTACAGTTATTATCATAGATGAATGGATATTATAAGGAAGAATATACGATGAATCTTACTCAAGCAGTCCTGACAGTACCTTCTCATATGGTACCAGGTGGTATGCCACAGCCTAATCTCAAACAACTAGGATTTAGCGGTTATAAACGTTGTGTCGATGTTGATACAACGACACTGACACGTTTTGAATTCACTCGCCCAACCAAACATGCGACTGAAGCACAATTTGACGAAGCCATTGAACAATTTATTTGGTTATTCGCTAAAGGCACACCTTATGTTATAGATAAAACCTTTGCTGATAATACTCCCGATAGCCATCACCGTTATTATTACACCAATAATCAACGTGTGTGTGAATCTATCCGCTAATCAATGTCTCTTTTATAGCCAATCTGTCACATTCATCCTCAATATTCTGAAACCAGATTGGCTATAACGCGCCCATAATTTTATAATTTTGCAAGTATTCCACTGTCACAATGCAGACGTATCCAATCACCATCGTCTTTCAATAATAATAATGTGCCATCAAGATTAATTGAGTTTTCAGTTAGCTGGTTAAGTTGATGGTCATTACTGCGAAATACACGTTTCAAATTCATCCCTAATAATGTATTCAAATAATGCTGTAGTGCTGGATCTTTTTTAAATACTACCGACGAGTTATCGGACAATTGAAATTGGATTTGTTCAATATCAGTAACAACAACCTGTTGCAGGGTTAACTCAGAGGCTAGGCTAATATCATTAATGCAGTCTGTTGTTATTATAATCGTTGTATTTGTCATCATCGTTCCTATCTACATTTCTATACTCGATGATTTACACTACGCCTGCTATCACTGAATGAACATAAGATCATTTTTATATTGCAACAACTTCGCTTTATGGTCGGTTTCAGGCTCAGTAAATGTCGTAAAAAAGCCATAACAACGTCATAAAACTGTCATCGCTATTCCCTACTCTACAATCCATTGCACCACAATCATAACGCTATAAACAATAACAGAAGGAATAACACGTGCCATTAACAACCCCAGCAACAACCGCCATTAAAGCAACAATGCCAACTTATCTCGCTATTTTTGATTTAGATGAAACCCTTATAGCTGCTGATTCAGCCAGCTTATGGCATCATTTTATTGTTACAAAAGGATTAGCTCCAATATCATTGTTAACCCAAGAACAAGCCATGATGACAGCCTATAGTAAAGGCACACTTGATATGGACAGTTACATGACAGCAACCCTTGCCCCACTCAAAGGCAAAAGCCAACAACAAATAAAAATCTTGGTTGATGAGTTTATCGACAACGTCATTACACCAACTATCTACCGACAAGCACTTGAGCGTATAGCATGGCACCGTAAACGTGGTGATCATATTCTCATCATTTCCGCAACTGGCGAACATTTGGTGAAGCCAATAGCAACAGCCCTTGGGATCAATAATGTCATTGCGATTAATTTAGAGCAAGCTAATGGCGTTTATACTGGAGCAACAACCGGTATACTGAGCTTCAAGGAAGGTAAAGTTGAACGATTGAAAATGTGGCTACAACAACAAAATCATGCTTATAAAGGCAGTTATGGCTACAGCGATTCGGCCAATGATTTGCCCCTACTTAATGTTGTGAATAAACCTTTTGCCGTTAACCCAGATCCAACATTAGCAATGCATGCGCAAATGAATGAATGGACGATCATGGATTGGCGTCATGAAAACAATATTCTACGCTAAACATTCAACGCCTCTTCTCGCAAAATATCCTTCTAGCAGCCCCTCTCTATTCACTATAACAGGCTCTTAAAAATAAGAGCATGTTAACAAACGATAAATAAATCCGTTAACTATGCTTGATAATACATTTTCAGTACCCATTTACAGATAGTAACAAACTAAATGAATTATCTTGTAGCCAACTATAGATGTAGTACAACGAACGTAATACAGTATTCGCGCATTATATTTCGATTTACAAATTACAACGGTGTATTCATCACCCGTTCAATATCGTTATGAGAATAATGTAGTTTGTAAGTAATCTTATTTAGCAAGGCTGAGAGTCAACACATCTCATCAGCCAAGCAACGGTACACCCTACCAATGACAGGGTATTGAGAAGGTAATCATCATGACTCCACAAGAAAAAGAACTGATTCAAAGCGTTGCTGCTAAGCTTCAAAAAAGCCCTGAAAGCAAAAAAGATGCCGAAGCAGAGCAATTTATCAACACTGAAATTGGCGCACAGCCAGATGCTATCTACAAACTAACACAAGCTGTTCTTGTGCAAGAGATGGCACTTAAACAATTAAAAGAAAAGAACGATTACTTAGAAAAGAACGCTGAGTATTACAAACAAGAATCAAACCGCGGCACCATGAGCCGTATGTTTGGTGGTTCTCGTCAAACGCCACCACAGCCACCACAACCACCCGTTCACCAGCCAAGTGCTTTTGGCGGTTTCATGCAGACTGCGGCAGGCGTAGCTGCAGGTATGGTTGCAGGTAGCGTTATCAGCAATATGCTATTTGATGATAAACCAGCAGAAACAGCGGCAGCAGATCCTGCACCTGCGGCGGATCCTGCTGCAGATACAACAGCAACTGATACTGCACAAGCAGATCCCGCTGCCGATGCAACCACAGATCCACAAGCTGATGATTCAAGTTTCTTAAATGATGATTCTAACAGCTTTGCTTCTGATTATACCGGTGGCTTTGGTGATGCTGGTTTTAACGATAATAGCGGTGGTTTTGGCGACGCTGGCTTTGGCGATAACAGCGGCTTTGGTGATTCGGGCTTTGGTGATTCGGGCTTTGGCGGTGACGACAACGGTTTTGGTGACGATGACCTATTCGCTAATAACAGTGGTTTTGGCGATACTGACGGCGGCTTTGGCGGCGATTTCGGTGGCGACGACGACGACTTCTAAGATCGTCATAATCAACAAATAAAAAAGAGCGCGTTAGCGCTCTTTGTTTATCTCACAACAGCAACCAAGGTTAAGTGTTATACGGGCTTAGATATTTTAGTTGCATTTGATTTATCGATTAAAGCGCGATAAGCCGTTGCCTCAATAGCTGCAATAATAAACGGAATAGCGATCACAATAACGCCCCAAATAAAGATATAAATAAATTTGAGTCCCATTGCTAAATTAGGATTAGCAAACAACAAGAAAATTGGTAATCCAATAAAAAGAATATAAAAAGCAACCGGTAATAAACCAGCAATTACAAATGCATATAACTTTTTATCTTTTGTTATTGCCAGTGCATCTTTAAACGAGGCTTCTTTACCTGCTGCAATCGCAGGAAGAACGAAAGATAAACGTGAAAACACAATCCAGCCAACAATACCTAATGCCAACATTATGCTATAAACAAAACCATTTGAGGCGATTTGATGATCAGCTTCAATTAATAGCCAAATAGCTTGTAATAAAACAAATAACACTAACAAATAACCACTATAACGACGTTGTTGAGCATCAAATTTAATCCCCTGCCACGGCGCGTCGGCGGTGTCATCTGTCTCATGTTTATCTAATATTTGTTGGGTGCGTAAACAAATAATCGAAGAGGTCAGAAAAATCGCTATATTAAAAATAAACACCAATATTTCATTATAGAGTTCATTGCCTGCTACTGAGACTTTCATTGAACGTAAAAAATACGTTACTAAAAAAGGAATCAGTAAGGCTTTTAATAACCTTTTTTTATTATGTAAAACCGTCGATAGCGACTGGCTTAATGTTTCCAAAATCATACCCTAACTCCTTTATCAACGCAGTAATAATGACAATTACAACGTTATCTTCCTTATTTTTACTTTAAAATTTCCATTTTTACATTTAATACGCCTGAACGTGTATTACCAATTGCCTTAAATGCAGAGCTCGATAAATCAATCATACGTCCTCGAATAAAAGGACCACGATCATTAATAGTGACAATCACACTTTTATTATTACTGACATTAGTCACTTTCACTCTCGTGCCAAAAGGTAAAGTACGGTGAGCTGCGGTTAATTTACCTTGGTCAAAAATTTGGCCGTTAGCTGTTTTACGTCCTTGAAACATATTGGCGTAAAAAGATGCTTTACCGTAGATGACTTTATTCGCTTTTTTATATTCAACTGGCTTAATAATTAAAACTGGCCGCTTAGTTTCAACCGTTGGGGTGTTATTATGTTGCTCGGAGTTTGTACATCCAGACATAATAAGGGCTACTACGCTCACCCCTAAATAGCGTATAACAGACCAATTCATATCACCCCTCCAGCTCATCAAACTTATTCAATCAATCACTTATAAAACAAGTAAAAAGATTAACTACTTGTTAAATTCTATCATCAAATGTAACTTAAAACCGAACAAGATCATATTTAACTGTTTTTAAAAGAAAAAAAACCGACATTAAAAGTAATGTCGGTTACAAAAAGAAAAAATAAAACATACTGTATACACCCATTTTTATCTCTACTTCCAATGTAAAAATAAACAATGACACTATAAACTCAGCAAATTACATACCAATATTTAATCACGATAATTTACTGTCTATTATTGCCGCCAATAGAGGCGATTGTGGGTTAGATAACAGTTTTATTGCAATATAGATAGCAAAATGCAAAGCAATACGGTGTATTATTGAAATGCAGTAATAATTAATTACTCAATTTTGCACTAGTCGCTTAGTTAAAAGATCTTTAGAATGCGCGTTTTCAACTCCTGTAGAAATCCAATATGTTTAAACTATTAATTTCAATGCCGCCTCAGATCGCCCTTGCTATCGCAATTATTTTTGAAGTCATTGCTACCTCTTTTATTCCTAAAGCAGAGCAATTTACTAAATTACTACCAAGCACTATTGTTATTGTCGGTTACGCAGTCGCTTTCTTTTTATTATCAGTTACAGTCAAAACAATGCCAGTAGGGATTGTTTATGCTATCTGGAGTGGTGCTGGGATTGTTCTGGTTGCAACCATCAGCTACTTTGCCTACGGACAGCGGTTAGACTTACCCGCAATTATCGGTATTGGATTAATTATTGCGGGCGTATTAGTGGTTAACTTATTATCAAAAACTGTTTCTCATTAACCTCTTCTTGTCACTCTTTATAACATCAAATAAGGAATGAAGGATCAAAGACTTCTTCCTTATCCATCACAGCTCCAGTGATGTGGTCCTGCCGTTCGCTCTTGCAAGTAATACTTTGATACACTTAATAGATAAACTTTCCTAATGGTAGATATAAAATAAACCTATCGAAAATCGGTGCAGTTAGTCGCGTCGTTAATAAGGATATTTTATGTCACATCCATCATTGAAATTTTCGCATCAACACCAAGCAGCAGCGCTGTTATACCGCGCAACATTTGGCCCTCAAATTGATGATCTAAATCCACTGGTTAAGCTCGATGTTAGCCAATGGTTTGAAGAACAATACAATGCCTCACCTTCTTATCATTTGCCGCAACTGCGTCATGCGGTACTAGTATCAGGTAAAACTGAGCCCACAACTAATTTACGGCTTGGCGTATGGTGGCAATATGCATTAACAGCCAATGATCAACTGCGCCAGCGTATGGCTTATGCCTTGAGTCAAATTTTAGTGGTTTCAAGTGTTGGTGTTGGCAATCGCCATGAAGAGCTTGCAGCATATTATGATTTGTTGGTTGAACATAGTTTTGGCAATTTTAGAGATTTACTAAAAGCTGTGACAATAAACGCAGCAATGGGCCGCTATTTAACCTTACGTCGCAGCACCAAAGCAAACCCTAAAAATAACACTTTCCCTGATGAAAACTATGCCCGTGAATTAATGCAATTATTCACTATCGGTTTATGGCAACTAGATGAAAATGGTCAGCCAGTCACTGATCATAATGGCGATCCAATTGCTTCATACACCCAAAATGATGTTCAAGAATTAGCTCGCGCGCTTACCGGTTGGCAAAGTGGTCATAATGAACACCCAATGACACCACGTGAACGTAATCATGACACTGAGCAAAAATTCATTTTAGGCCAGCACTTTGCAGCAGGTCAAAATACCGAGCAAGATCTAGATCAAGCATTAGATCTGCTTTTTAATCACCAAAATACACCCTTTTTTATCGCTAATTTATTAATTAAACGTTTTGTTACCAGTAATCCAACCCAAGCCTATCTTTGCCGCGTTGCACAAGCCTTTATTGATAATGGCAACGGTATTCGAGGTGATTTAAAAGCGGTGTTATGGGCAATATTAACTGATAGCGCTGTTATTAATGGTCAAGCAAGTCGTCAAAGTCAGTTGGGGTTATTAAAAGAGCCAATTCTCATGGCCGCTAACCAAGCTCGTGCACTAGGTGTGACATCATTAGGGGATTATTGGGAAGTAAAAAGTAATGTTCGCTACTTTGGTCAAAGTCCATTACAAGCAGAAACCGTGTTTAACTTTTATCTGCCAGACTTTGCGCCGCAAGGTGAAATTGCCGCAAATGGGTTAACAGCACCTGAATTTAGCCTATTAAGCAGCTATCAAATGCTCAATATTCATAATCGATTATGTGCAGTCCTAAATTGTCACCAATCAACCAAACCGCAGCAATGGTTTTATGCAATTCAACCTTTTATTGCCGTTCAGCATGATAGCAATGCCTTAATAGAGATGATTAATACCCGTGTTTTTGCAGGGCTTCTTTCTGATTCTCTACGCGCGCAATTATTTGACCTGTTAGATAATCACATTGCGATAAATCAACAAGTTCGCCGAGTTGAATCAGCTCTTTATACCGCCTTTACTTCACCAGAGTTCTTTTGTCAGGAGTTCGTAGCATGACAATTACATTATCTCGCCGCCGTTTTTTACAATCAACAGCAGCATTATCAGCCGCGACATTATCACCCCCATCGCTTGCGTTACCACAAAATAACACTGTAGATGGCCATAAAGCACTGGTGGTTATTTTCTTACACGGTGGTAATGATGCTTATAATATGATCGTACCAACCAGTGTTGATGCGTATGCCGATTATCACGCTGCACGACCAAAGTTATGCTTAACTGAAACTGAAATTATTCCGCTACCCGTAGCGACAGATAACCATATAACGCTCGGTATACACCATAAAATGTCTGCGTTAGCTGAGTTATTTAACAATGGTGAAGCCACCGCACTGATCAACAGTGGTCAATTACTCGCCCCAACCACAGCATCAGCCATTGAGACTAACCAAGTTGCTTTACCGCAATTTTTGATGGCGCACAACATGCAACAAAACTTATGGCAAACAGGTTCTAACGGCCACAATAACCCACTTGGCTGGGCTGGAAGAATGATGGACATGCTTAATTTACAGAGTGAGCTGTCGCCGCTTATTGGTCTCAATGGTGATAAGCGCCTATTACGCAGTCAGTCTTTAGGACAAACCGTTGTTAGCGACCAAGGTGTAACAAAATACGCCGAATGGAAAGATGAGGTTAAACTTGATCAATATTTCGCTCACTTTACTGAACGTGGTTATGACAACATCTACAGCCGCCATTTCGCTAAAGTAATGCAACAAAGTGTGAGTGAGAATGAAGCGTTAAAGCAAGTACTTGCGGCTCATCCTGCAACAGCTGTTTACCCTGAAACCAAATTAGGTAAACAGTTAAGCATGGTGGCACGCTTAATTGATGCTCGCCAAACGCTAGGCCAACAACGTCAAGTTTTCTTTGTTAGCTTGGGTGGATTTGATACTCACGTTAATCAAAAAGCCGTCCATGATGAACTTTATACTGAAATTAGTGAAGCCATGGCAGCTTTTAATCAAGATATGCACTCACAAAATGTTCATCAACAAGTGACAACTATCACCATGTCTGACTTTGGGCGTCGTATTCAAGCCAATGAATCGGGAACGGATCATGGTTGGGGTGGACATCAACTTGTAATGGGAGGTGCGGTTCAAGGTGGACAAGCTTATGGACAGTGGCCAAATCTTACACCTGGCAGTGAAGATGATTTTAACCACGGTCGTATTATTCCAAGTATGGCTGCTGATCAGGTCAATGCTTCTTTATGTCGTTGGTTTGGGCTTAATGACCAGCAAGTATTAACCCTATTCCCACATTTAACCCAGTTTAACTCACCGTACGTCCCTTTCATTTAAGCGACCAACACAGGAGAAGTAAAGGCTTCTCCTGTGAATATCTTCCACTTATTATTAAATAATACTACTCACATAAGCGGCCATATTATGCATAAAATGGGCACCAAACGGCGTGAACATCAGCATAAACAGCGTAATATTAACAATAATTGTTAACCATAAAATCGCTTTAAAGGGCTGTTTCTGAGATTTATGGCGCAGTATTTTTTGAGCCCATAAAGCACCAGGCCACCCTCCCAGCACAGCGAGTAAATGTAAACTTGCTTCCTTCGTACGCCAAGCATCTTTTTGAGCTGCACGTTTATCATGTGCGTAAACAGCAAACGTGACAATACTTAGGCAAATATAGCCCATTAAAACCCAATATGGACAGCGCGCTAACCACACCCACCCTGCCACTAATGCCAAAAATAGAACGCTGAAACCTTGTGCTTTACTCATGGGTGCTGTGTATTTATTCATGCCTGAATGTGATTTAACAAACTGTACCGATTTAGCTGCGATTTTACCGTTTTGGCTCGTGCCAAGTTGATAATAAACACGTTCATTAATTCGTGGGCGACGTTGGCGTTCTGCTAAAGCACTCACATGAAAAAAGATATTGTCGCCTCCAGCTTGAGGCCGAATAAAACCAAACCCTTTGTGATGATCCCACTGCACAATTGTGCCTTGCTTGCTCATTTTTTTACCTGTGGTTTTACACTGTAAACAGATTAACTGCTGATTATTAACCATGATCCTATTGTAATGTCTGCTATCACCCTATTTGAGCGTTATAAGTTACTTTTTTGGTATCAGGTTAATATTTTTATCATTAAAAATATCGCGATTGTTGAGTAGCGTCAAAATACTGCATACAATGGCTATGCATACTAGCGCATTTTTACATCCAAAATCGCCGTTAATAGTGCCATTATACTTATCTATATTGCTTTTTATTAGCTAATTGCGACCGCTCATCAATTAGGTTAACTATGTTTAAACGTTTTGAAAACTTTACCGAGGCATTTCCTCAACAAGATCCCGAGCAACCGCCACAAGGGATCATTGCTTTTTGCCGTTACTATAGCCGTGGATTTGAAAAGCCACTGCTGATTATGGCTTTTCTCAGTGCTACCGTCGCGATCCTCGAAGTGGTTCTCTTTGGATTTATGGGTAAACTGGTCGACTGGCTAACAGACAGTGATCCCCATACATTTCTTGCTCAAAATGGTACTAGCCTGTTTTGGTTAGGCTTGGTTATTTTAGTATTAATGCCAACGCTAGTACTGATTTCATCACTGATCACACACCAATCGCTATTGGGTAACTATCCAATGTCGATTCGATGGCTAGCGCACCGTTATTTGCTTAAACAAAGCGTGTCGTTTTATCAAGATGATTTTGCTGGCCGTATTGCGACTAAAGTAATGCAAACATCGCTGGCTGTACGCGAAACAGTAATGAAAACTGCCGATGTCTTTGTTTATGTCTCGGTTTATTTCACTTCATCGTTAGTCATTTTAGCCCAAGCTGACTGGCTACTGATGTTGCCGATGCTCTTTTGGCTATTTGCTTATATTGCTATTCAGATCTATTTCGTACCTAAACTGAAGCACATCGCGGCAGAACAAGCCGACGCACGTTCAACCATGACGGGATCAATTGTTGATAGTTATACCAACATTTCAACGGTTAAATTGTTTTCCCATGACCAACGTGAAACTGAGTATGCTGAAAAAGGCATGAAAGGCTTCCTAGCAACCGTCCATACTCAAATGCGGTTAGTTACTGGGTTTAATTTCTGCGTTCAACTTACCAACTACACGCTGCTGTTTGCCATTTCTGCACTATCTATTTATTTGTGGATGCACAGTGCCATTCAAGTCGGTGCGATCGCTATTGCCATTAGCCTTGCACTGCGTATTAACGGCATGTCAATGTGGATCATGTGGGAAGTCGGCGCATTATTTGAAAATATCGGTACAGTTGTTGATGGTATGAAAACCTTATCAAAGCCGATTGCCATTGAAGATGATGCCGATGCTAAGCCTTTAGCAGTAACCCAAGGCGGGATTGAATTTGATGATGTAAGTTTCCATTACGGTGAAAACAAAGGCATTATCAGCCATCTTAATCTCAACATTAAACCCGGTGAAAAAGTCGGTTTAGTCGGACGTTCTGGCGCAGGTAAATCAACCTTAGTTAACCTGCTTCTGCGCTTTCATGATGTGGAAGGTGGTAAAATTCGTATTGATGGTCAAGATATTACCGCCGTTACTCAAAACTCACTGCGCAGTAATATTGGCATGGTGACCCAAGATACTTCCCTATTACATCGCTCTATTCGTGAAAATATCGTCTATGGCAAACCAGATGCTGATGATGAAACCTTATTTGCCGCCACTCGCCAAGCGCAAGCGCATGAGTTTATCGAAACCCTTACCGACTCTTTTGGTAATGTTGGCTACGATGCACAAGTGGGTGAACGTGGAGTTAAACTGTCAGGCGGTCAACGTCAGCGAATTGCTATCTCGCGAGTATTACTTAAAAACGCACCAATCTTAATTTTAGATGAAGCAACCTCAGCGTTAGATTCTGAGGTTGAGGCTGCGATTCAAGAAAGCCTTAATGAGCTAATGCAAGGTAAAACAGTGATTGCGATTGCGCACCGTTTATCTACCATTGCCGCGATGGATCGGTTAATCATTCTTGATAAAGGCCAAATCATTGAGCAAGGCTCTCATGCTGAGTTATTGCAGCAAAATGGCATTTACGCACAATTATGGGCCCATCAGACCGGTGGCTTTATTGGCGAGCAGGATGTTTCTGACAGCGTTGATGATTTGAATCAGAATATGTAGTTGCATTTGATTTTCTTTAACACCAAGCCGCTGATTTAGCGGCTTTTTATTATGTGCTTTATGGTGATGCTGTTTTTATTTTGGAATCGAGAAAATATGGGTGTTATATTTTTTCCTTTTTATCAAGCCTATCCAACTGTAGTTACTCTCCCGACAACACCTGCCTGTGCCCAAACTTTGTCATTCCCTACAGTGAATGCCCGCGAGGGCGATAGGGAATCTATTCACAGCGCGTTGTAGAGTTATTATTTTCGTTGGTGTCTGAATGCTCAAACGTGTAGTGAATAGATCACGGGCACCCCTCATTTCTCTATATTCAAAAACATATGGTTGTTTTATGTTTGTCCTATGAGCAATTTATTAAATTTTATTGCTCGGTAGGTGTAAGATTTCACCTATGAGTAGATATAGAGAAACATGAGACAGCCATAATTTTTCTCTTAATACTAAAAAGAGAGGCGCATTAAACACCTCTTGATTATTTATAATTATGCAGCACCTTTTTTGGGTATATCTTGTTTAGGGGCTTTTTGTTTATTAACTGCTTTTCCTGAAGTAGTAATTTTCCCATTCCCAATAGGGAATTCAATCTTCTCGGCACTTTTAACTAAAGCTGATGCTAGTTGATCTATTGGATGATTGATCTCTACAGACGAATGAGTTTTATCTTTGAATAATCCTTCGGTCATAGCTGTTAATAACTTATCAGGTATTGAGCCGTCTTTTTTCTCATTCCATTCTAAGCACATTTCAATCGTTAGATGCGCTCTGTTTAGATCACGTACAAATTTTTGATTTTCTAATTCTTGTTGAGCAATACGATCAGCCCAAGAGTTTGCCCACTTGATGAGATATAGAACCGATGTAATGAATAAGGTAGAGCCTAAGAATATACGAACATATAAGAACCATAGCATTTCACTTGGTTTTTCTGCTGTCGGTCTTAATTCTGCTCTTAGGATATCAAGAGTACTTGTGTAATTGATATTATGAAGCTCAGTAAGGGCTGTATAGGTATTTAAGATTGCCACGAATATTAGAACGGAGCATAGAAGAACAGTAATGAAAGAACGTCTATTGACCGAAGGAGAGAAGTTAAACTGTGTTGCTTTTGCTTGTACTTCTTTGAGCATTGATGTTGTCGTATTTCGACGGGTCGTTCTGTTGTCTTTATCTTCTACGGCCTGTTCGCGTATCTTTAAAGCAGCATCTTTCCCTAGATATTCATTATCTAATAGCTCTCGCTTACTTTTGAATTCATCTTCTAATTCAGCTAAACGAGTTTGGTGCTTTTCGCCATTCAATTCTAAAAAAGCATGTTTTTCTTGCTCTAATAATCGATTATGTTCATGTTGTTTTTCAATTAGATTAGCATTTAGTCCTTCTAATTTAGTTAAAACGTCATGGTGAGCAGGGAATATGTTATTTTCTGAATTCATACTATGCGTAAGCATATCAGTATGACGTAATAGTTCTGTATGAACTTTGTGCTGTATTAGTACAACATCTTCTGTTTTAGTTTGATCATTTATGGTTATTGTATCAATGAAAGAATCTTGACTTCTTCGGTATGTGAATTGACTATTTGGTTTACTGTCGTCATTAAAATAAATAGACTGTATTGAGTTTGATGAAGAATTTTCTAGGCTAATAAAAAGGTCATGATAATCAGAGGATATTTCATTTTCTTTCTTTTCTTCATTGTACCCTACTGAAATAGTAATATTTATTCCCGCAAGGGATATTACCACTTTTGTTTGGTTGGTTAGTCCATATTTTTCATGGTGAAGAAGAAGATCATTTACAAACACTTTGATTAAGTAATTATCACTGATACGAGGAATTGAGATGGTAGCCATGTGCGATCTTGAGTTAATTATATTATGCAATATCTTGCACCAAACCAACGATTGATCAAGTAAATAAACGCCACCACATAAAAAATGGGACAGCCATAATGACGAAACATTGGACAGCCATAAATTTTTATTAGATCTATTCAGCACGGATTTGAATATTAAGGCATGCAAGAACGCCCATAGACAAAAAGTTTGTCAGTGACTTTACGAATTTAATAATCTACGAGTAACTTTAGTTATTACAAATGTCCAATCAAGTGGTCAAATTCACTCCCCCACTACAGTTGCTTGTTTTTTTTGCCTTAAATCTATCCCCAAAGCGATATTTGATAGATTATTTTTGCAACCAATTAAATGAATCGTCATATTTATGGACTTCACTACAATCCACCTACTAACAGATAATCACCACAACAAATAAACATTAAATCAACATTCATTATACACTTAGAGCCCATAAACCTAACAAAAACCAATTAAATGCTATCTATCTGATTATAAAGAAAAGCAATAAAAATAATTTTTATTTATCTAAAAAAATAACTGAGAAAGCATTGATTTTTATCATCTATTTGATGCTGTTTACTATATAGGTGAGCTGGTACTAACTTTTTTTTAAAATCCCCATGTTATCCACAGCGGCTCAAAAAATACCATCTTGCAAAACTCTTTTTTACCTTTATCTTATAAATACTTAACGGAGCAGAAATGTGCAACTTAACATGGCGACTGTATTAGCTTGACAATAAGTTTGTATGAGAGAATGAGTAACAGTTTATTGGAGAGGACATAAGTTGGTATTTTGCCGAGAAATGTCACATGAATAGAGGGAGGTTTTTATAGAAACAATGCTAGAAATGAAGACGGAACAAACACTAGTCGAATAATGTTTGTTCCGATAAGTCCAACGCTCAAACTGTTATGTTTTTACGATTAACTAACCCTAAATGCTAATCCAAGGTTAATCGTATTGTAAAAACGTAATTGAGTATTGTCAAAATTAATTCTTGGCTAAAAGTATTGCTTTATAGCCACGATTTTTTACGAGAATCATTACATGATCAATATGATTTTAAGTCTATACGCTACATTGAGCCCTGAAATGCAGGAAGCTATTCAACATTCGATGTTAAATTTACTTCAATCTGAATATTTAATTGCCCTACCCTTTGTATATTTACTTAGGGACGTAAAAGTTAATCTCACAATAAATATTCAAAAATAATAAGATGTACACAGATCTATCTTGATAGCAGTGATTCATTTATTGCACTTGACGATTTTTAACCTCTGTTTAGATAAACGAGTAATTAGCTATATAGGTTAGTTGCTCGTTTTTTCGTATCAGCACGAAACATGGGAAACATGGAACAGCCATAAATTTCATGAGGACTATCGGTGATCTCTTCAACACGTCTTTGAGCATTAAAAACACCAACGAAATAATAACTCTACAACGCGTGGATAGTAGATTCCCTATCGCCCTCGCGGGCATTCACTGTAGGGAATGACGGGATTTGGACACGGGTATGTATTATTGAGAATAATCGATGTAACCTTATTCACTTGAATGCTTTAACTTATTAAACGCCATAATAAGCATCGACAAGATCACCAATGATTATAGAATTAGTACAAGCATTTATCTCAAGCCAATCTTTTATATAAGCTCTATCACTTTCAGATGCTGAAGAATATGAGACATGGGACAGCCATAATTATTCAGAGGTCTATCCGTGATCTATTCAACGCGTCTTTGAGCATTACAAACACCAACGAAATAATAGCTCTACAACGCGTGGTGAGTAGATTCCCTATCGCCCTCACGGGCATTCACTGTAGGGAATGACGGAATTAGGACGCGGGCATTGTTGGAAGGAATAACGGAGTTTGGACTCGAGCATGTGTTGTTGATAATGGCTGCAGCGAGATAAAAAGTTATGGGTGTCCATTCTTTTTTTATTCTTTTTACAAAACTGAACAACAATCAATACGTTATATGTTAATATGCTTTTTATTATTACCACTAATAAAATCAGGTATTTATGGCAAACATCGTATTTATTGCAACCAGTTTAGACGGTTTTATCGCCGATAAACAAGGGAAGTTAGACTGGCTCCATGCAGTACCAAACCCACACAATATCGATACTGGATTTCTGCCCCTAATGGCGCGCATTGATGGCTTAGTGATGGGCCGTAATACTTTTGAGATGGTGGTAAGTTTTGATTGCGATTGGCCTTACACTAAACCTGTCTTTGTATTAAGTAATACCCTGACTCAGGTACCTAAAGGCTATGAAGACAAAGTAACGCTTATTAACGGTGAATTACAAAATATTATCACCACACTAAATTCTCAGGGCTTTAATGAATTATATATTGATGGTGGCATAACAATTCAACATTTTCTCAATGAAGATCTTATCGATGAAATGGTTATCACTCGTTTACCTATCCTTCTCGGCGGCGGTACGGCTTTATTTGGTGATCTACAACAACCATTAAACTTTAAAGTAACGAGCAACAAAGTGATCTTAGAAAACCTTGTTCAAACCACTTATGTACGAGAAAGATTATCTTAATACTCTACAATGCGTGGATGATAGCTCCCCTATCGCCCTCACGAGTATTGACTGTAGAAAATGACGAAATAAAGCCAGTACCTTATTCACTTTCGACTAAGAGTATTGGCTTTATTTGTATGATGGCTGTTACGATTGTTTAACGTTTACAGACCGTAAGATGCTAGCAAGTTATGGAAATACAGTGAAATACTTGCCCAAGTTCGAGTGAACCAGCCGCCTTGTTGAACGCCGTTGAGCGCGACAAGTGGCTCGGTTTGAATAACTTTATCTTTATAGGTTACAGTAATTTCACCTAATTTCTCACCCTTATCAACCGGTGCTTTGATATCACGTTCAATTTGAAGCTTAGCTACCAGACCTTTCTCATCAACACTGGAAGGAAGGATCATGGTTAATGGCTTCTCAAGACCTAAAGAGACCGTATTTTGCTGCCCTCCCCAAACCTTTTGTTCCGAAAGTTTACTATTTGCCGCATATAAAGTGTCTTGCTTAAAGAAGTGAAAGCCGTAATTGAATAGCGCCTTACTTTGAGCGGCAACATCATTCAACGATTTTGTACCTAGAACTACGCCAACCAACTTCATTGGATTATTTGGTATTTCAGCAGAGCTTACCAGTGAGTATCCCGCAGCTTCTGTACTACCTGTTTTCATGCCTGTCGCATATTGGTAAGTGAACAATAAGCGATTGAAATTGGGTTGACGGATATGATTGTATTCAAAATACTTTTGACTGAAAAAATGAAAGTATTGAGGGTAGTCGTTCATGATGTGCTGTCCGAGCAGCCCAAGATCATAAGCGGTTGAGAAATGTGCTGGCGCAGGCAAGCCCATGACAGTTGTGAAGTGGGTATTGTGCATACCGAGCTTAACAGCAGTCGCGTTCATCATCGCAACAAATGAAGATTGAGAACCCGCGATGTAATTTGCCAAAGTAACAGCGGCATCATTGCCCGATTCAACAAGCATACCTGAGATAAGATCTTTCACAGAAACAAAAGAGCCAGGCTTTAAGAACATTCTTGAACCACCAGTGCGCCATGCGACTTCTGGCACTTGTACTTTTGAGTCTAGTGAAATTACACCATCGGCCAGTTTTTGCTCAACAATGTACATTAGCATTAACTTGGTGGTACTAGCTGGTGCCATACGCATATTGGCATCGTTAGCGGCAATAATCTGTCCGGTATTAGCATCCATTAAAATGAAAGCGCGTGCTGCAACTTGAGGCGAAAATACTCCTGCCTGAGTCCATTTTTGCACCAAGGTTTCTGGGATCCCATTATTACCACCAGCTTCTACGGGTGCAGAAGGCACTTGTATATTTTCTGGAATACTGGTTTTTACATCGATAGCACCGAAGCTATTGAGTGGCGCTTGAGCGTCTTTGTATTGCGTTGCCGCAAAGTAATCACTATTAGGCATAGTGCTCGTTGCATCATTGCTAGGTGTAGCAAATACTGTACTGGAGGTAAATAATGCAGCGATGGTTGCTGCTAAAGAAAGCTGTTTGATTATTGTCATAAGAGTTTTTATTTACAGTTATTTACTAAAAGTGCGATATAAAAAAGCGACTGGATAGGATACTAACTTCACTGAGTAATTAATGCCCTACAGAGTTTATCTATCACACCACAAAAATGGTGAGTGCTTTTCCGTTCTTGATCAGCGTTACAATGACTTTGGTTACAAGGTCGTATTTCTATCTTACCAGTAGATCCATTATGGAAACCTGAACGGTTATGATGTTTATGCTGCAGGGAGGAAAAACATGGGACAGCCATATCTTTACTTAAATAGATTGCCTGAAAACAAAAAAGCGTTAGCACATTCTAGTATGCTAACGCCTTAAATAAATCGCACCTCATGTTACGTATTACACACATGTTTAGGTTTAATGATATTTATTTAACCAATATTGCAATCAGTGCAGCTTTGCAATTCAATTTCGTGTTCAAAAACAGCAACATCGCTACCATCTTCAAATAATTCAGCGATTTCTTGTGCGACTTCTTGCTCATCTTCTGCTTTTACTTGATCAGCAAGTGTTTCTTCTGAGTAACCATAGAAATTTAACAATAAGTAATCACGGACTTCATCTTTAGTACAAGTCACGTTCACCACAAGCTCTGAATTAACATCGCCCTGCGCAATGATCGCCGCTATTTGTGCGACTACATCTTCTTTCATCGTAGCTGTTAACCAACCAAGATCAGTACTTACTGCGGTTTTATTACAGTTAAAACAAGGAAGTTGATGAAAGTAGTATTGAAAATTAGTCATAGGTGATTTCTTCTTTAAATATTGTAAGCCAAGATTATGAGCGTTTTCTGGCAAAATACTACTGCAATAACTATTGAAAACACGATTAACCTGAATAATTAACAGCAAACAAGATGATTTACTTAAAGCGTCACCTCACAACATTAGTTACAGCGTCACTTAAAGTTGCTTTTATTCACATTCATAAAATACAAACCAATACCAAATATTCCCCATTGTAGTGTGTCGTGATGTCTTTCATGTTTTCCATTTACAGACTGATTGATAAACTAAACTACTACAATTTACGAATACCAACAGGGGTTATTGGGGGTTCAGTTTACAAAATGGTTAAATTGTCTGCTCTATACTGTGAGTTACAACAACTTTGTGATGTTGATATAAAAAATATCAACTCATATTTGATTACGCAAAAAAATAAACTCTTATTATAATTAGTTAACAGGTGTTTATAACAATGTTAATAATGCTTAATGGCGCATGAATAAGTGATTGACTTAATATACTTAAAGGAAAATCTAATGTTGCAATAGCGTAACTTGAACCCTTTTAGAGTCAGACGTAACATGCGCACACCTTTATTTGAGAGGACACCGCTTTGAACACACCCAGTCGATACTGGAATGAGATTTTTCCACGTTAATCTGTCCTCCAGCGCTTTTAAGTGCGAGTTGACAATGTTTAACTGTCAGCATGCACTATTCCTTATTTTCGTTGCTTTTGCTTAAATCTTAGTATTCCAGTTTTCATTGGTAGACGCTGTATTATCAGCCTCACTTCGTGTTTTTAAGTGTTCTTTATATCATCGCCATTAGTGGAGATATAAGACATGCTGAACGCATTCACATTAAACGATTTACGTTTACAACGTTTAGATTTAGACGCTCAAGACTCTATCTCATCAGCACTATGGGTTGATCTCATCGACCCCAATCAAGAAGAACGAGAGCGCGTACAGCAAGAGTTAGGACAAGGCCTTGCAACACGCCCTGAACTTGAAGATATTGAAGCAAGTGCGCGTTTTTTTGAAGATGAAGATGGCTTACATATTCACTCCTTCTTTTATTCCGAAGATATGGAAGATTATGTCAGTAATGCTACCGTTGCTTTTACTATTCGTGATGGACGTCTATTTACGTTACGTGAACGTGAATTACCAGCATTTCGACTTTATCGTATGCGGGCACGTACTCAACGGCTGCAACAGGGTAATGCTTACGAGCTACTGTTAGATTTATTTGAAACTAAAATAGAGCAACTTGCTGATGTAATTGAAGATATTTATAGCGAATTAGAGTCTATTGGCAAAACTATTTTACGTGGTAAGCCGGGTGAAAATTTTGATAAAGCCTTATCAAACCTAGCTGAGCAAGAAGATGCTGGCTGGAAAATTCGTTTATGTTTAATGGATACTCAACGCGCATTAAGCTTCTTGGTTCGCAAAGCCCGTTTACCTGAGAGTGAATTAGAACAAGCACGTGAAGTATTACGCGATATTGATTCTTTGCTACCTCACAATGAGTCTTTATTCCAAAAGGTGAACTTCCTGATGGATGCTGCCATGGGCTTTATTAATATTGAGCAAAACCGCATTATTAAAATATTCTCAGTGGTATCTGTCGTATTCCTACCACCAACATTGGTTGCATCAAGTTACGGTATGAACTTTAAGTTTATGCCTGAGTTGCACTGGGAACTGGGTTATCCTTATGCGTTAGGTTTAATGGTACTGGCGGGGTTTGCACCTTACTTATTCTTTAAACGTAAGGGATGGCTATAAGCTACAACTAATCATTGCTATCGCACATTATTTACAAAAAAAAGAACCCTACTTCAACAGCAGGGTTCTTTGTTATTTATTAACCGTTATAATTGTGGCTTCAGGCCAAGTTTTTCTAACACTAACTTAAAGTTAGCTTGACGCTCTTTGGCATTATGCACTTCGCCAGTTGAACATACTGAATCTGGACAACCACGGTTTACAATACCTGACACATCATCAATAAACTCAGTTCCTTTTAGGCCACTATCAACGTACTTTTTCAGTTCGTTGTAGTAATTCCAATCTGCATATTGTCCACCTTCATCAGAATATGCCTGCACCGATGTTACCCAGTAAAACAAACCTGCGATCCACTTAATTTCTTTGTTCTCTTCAGAGCTACAAATTAGACCCGGATTTGAACAGAAATCAAGATCAGCATACAGTGGGTTTGCTGGTGGTGCTTCAACGGTAACACCATCAATGGTTTTACCAATTGTCGCAGGATCAACATGGGAACGGCCTAAGTAATGGTTAAGGGTACCGAAGTTCTGACGGCCTGTCGTTTGAATGACACCGCGTCCCCACCAGCCACAACCTTCAACACTTTCCTGGCTGCTACCATCCCAAATAAACGTACCCGCTTGTTGACCAACATAAGTCTTACAAGTATCACGTTCCCACACCTGCTTAGAAGTATCGACATTTTCTGGTACATCATTACAGTGACCATTGTTTGTCCAACGACCAACCGCACCATTAACCAATAGGCCACGCTCTTCAAGTACTGCGTCTGGTGCGGCAAATACTGGCGCTGGCGCACCGTACCATTTAGCATGCGTTAATGCACTCACTTCCATCTTGTTATCACGAGGGCAAGAGTAAGCGTAATCTAAGCCTGAATCAGGATTCACACCGTAATCTGCATATTTCTGACCTAACTGACCACAACTTGCTGTCATTGGGTAGTCTGCAGGTGCACCGTATTTTACTTCAGACCAGTTATTCTCATCACAAGCGTTATAGCGAATCGTCTCTTGCATGCTTTGGGCTAAGAATGCAGCAATGGCAACTTTAGCGTAGACAATGTTAGTTGCATCATCAGCGTCATCACTCAATAGCCAAAACTTATTACCTGCAACACCAATATTGTGCATTGCATTTAAGCCATCAAGGAAATCATTCCACTTATAAACGGTAGATGGGATCCATTGTGACTGTGGCGTTTCGTAAAGGAAGGCTTCGTTATCCATTACATCAGCCGCATTGGTCAGCTGTTGGTTCAATGCTTCTATGCGTGTTAGTGAGCCTTTTTCTAGCTCTTTGCCAACATAGTACAGCGGCACTTTAGCTGTTTGGTAAGATTCAATTTGCGCGGTTAAATTAGCGCTGTTTTTATCAAACAAAATAGCAAAAATATTACTGTAAGCTGCTTTGCGGATTTTCTGCTCTGAGGTTGCATTACCCATAAAGTAATTAGCAGCTTGATCTGTTGGCATATTGGCTAACATCGCAGGCGTTTTTACAAAATCAGTGACTTGCTTAACGTATTCTAGCGCATTGTGCCATTGATCATTTGACAGAGCAGCCGTTGCATTTGACTTAGTAAAGGCCACGAAATCAGCTTTGGTTGCGCTATCTGCTGTATAAAGTGCAAGCTTGTCTAATAAATCTGCGCTGTAATTAGATGCGGCATTCCACACTGACTGACGGCCAGAATGGGTATCAAATGCAAACTCACCGATTGATAACGACCAACCAAATGGCGCTTGCGGTGCAACAGTTGATACAATCAAGTTATGTGCTTGTGTCCAACCCTTTAGATCATTGCTTAGTGCGTTGATCGCATCCACATCAATTTTACTGCCAGTGCTATCAACAGCCTTAATCAACGCTTCTTTAACAGCAACAGTTGTTGTTAATAGGTTTTTATCTTTCGTTGCATTATCAAGCACATCGCTACTAATAATCACTGATGCTGTATTAGCTTTATTCGCTTGTTCAATAACAGCAACAAATGCCGCAGTTAGCTTATTAACATCAGTAAGATCAGCGCTGTTCGCTGTCGCAATAGTCAGTGTCTCAGGCGCTGTTGTTGATGGGCTTGCAACTACAAACGTATTAGGCCAACCCGCCACTTCTAAACGAACAGGATCCATTGGGTTTGGCAATGAAAGTACTGGCGCAGTACCTGGTTCTGAACCATCACAATTTAAGTGCAATGCCCATGAAGCGTCGCTACCCGGTATGCTTTGGGTCCAGTAAACCGCAGAATATGCAATGTTGTCATGAACCATAATGTCGCCACCCGTTGCATGATCACCACGCGTCCAGTCAGGGTAAACATTAAATTCTTCACACAATCCCCCCGGTGGCGTTACTGGCGGCTCAACGGTTTCTTCTTTAACAGTGATAGTTAAACTAGCATTAGAAGAAAGTGCTTGGGCATCAGTTGCAATAGCATTTAGAGTAACATTACCTGTTTGCGTAGGTTGCCAATCACATGCAAATACCGTTGTTGTTGCAGCATCAAAGGTACAAATTTGTTGGTTATTTGCGTTAACAACTACTTTGGTCAAATCATTATCAACATCAGAGGCATTAATAGAAATAGAAACAGTGTCCGTTTCTTCAATGATTGAACCGTTAGTTGGAGTAACAAATGCGACAACTGGCGCGCTAAAATCGTCGTTACCTTCAGCTTCAACGTTTACAGCAACAGATTGTTGTTCAATTTTTTGGTTGTTTTTATCAAACACAAAGAGATTAATAGCCGCACTGCCCGCTTCTGTTGGTGTCCAAGTTTGCGAGTAAAGCTCAGTAGTTTGATCAATTGCTTTTTCAGCTAGCTTGGTATTATTAATCCAAAACTCAACTTTTGATGCTAATTCACCATCAATACGTGCCTTAATGACAACCGCTTCGTTAGCTTTTAATACTTGGCCTGCAATTGGAGCAAGAATCGATAGTTCGGTTTCTTCTGGCTCAGGTGATGGCTCATCAGTACACTCTGTTAATGACCAAAACCATGAATCAGTTGTTGGTGTTTCCCATATACTTGGGCTATTTTTAGCGATAAAACATTGGCCATCATATGACACAACATCGCCATTATTAACTTGGGTTGTACCCGGAATAAACGGAATAATAGTGTTAGGCTCTGGATTCGGCTCAGGCTCTGGTTCACCTGAACACTCAGCAGTGTCCCAAAACCATGAATTGATACTTGGCGAGTCCCAAACACCAGGGCTATTTTTAGCTATGTAACACTCACCATTAAAAGATACCAGAGTGCCATTTTGAACTTTTGTTTCTCCCGGAACAAAAGCAATAACGTTGGTGTCAGAAGCATATACATTGCTGCTCAGTATTACACTGAATATAGCCGCTGTTATTTTATTTATTTTTTTCACTTTACTTCCTAAGTATGTTCACTCATCTCAACGAAGCTAACACTCTCATCCTCATAAGTATTGATAGTTATATTCCGTACAACCAACTTATATTTAGCGTTTGTTTCACCAATGAAGTGTTATTAATCAATACGATACCATTCAATATAATATATTATTATTACTTGTATTAATTATACTAATAGATATATGTAACAGTTGATTAGAATGTGTAAAGCCCTGTAACAACAATGGACATAGACGCTTGTATCATGAAAAAATTAATATTTAAGATTAAGGCTTTTTGTCTCGGCGAAATAAGGTAACATAGCGCCATAAATGCTAATGTACTAGATAGCTTATCTTTAAAAATAACAGGTTAGAATCAATGGATTACCAACATTACTATGAAACCATGATCGAAATATTGGTTGATAATTTTGATACAGATATTGGTGAATATAATGGTCAAATTGAATTATCTGTCGATGAATATAACGACAGCTGCATGATCGCTAAAGAATTTAATGTGGCTTATAACCCTGAGCATAGCGTACTCGATGTATTACACCAATCAACGCCTGAAATTGGTGACATAACGACCTATATTGTTTCAGCGCTAGCATTAGGGTGTTTAATTGATTATTTAGAAGATGAACTGATTGTTGATTTCGATGATTAATTCTTGCTTTTAACGCTTATCCAATAAAAAGCTAACAGTTACTGCGGTTAGCTTTTTATTTACCCTCCCCCTTCTTAAAATCATGATATTTATAATCTTCATGCACATTCATCATGTCTTACAAGCAAGATCACCATTAAAAATATTAATTATTATAAATATCAATTGAAGATTAATTTATGTTCGCTAACATAAGGCAAATTATTACTCGTGTTCACTATTTTATAACATAAGGCAAAGGATGCAGCCCAAAATATATATCAAAGTAGAAGATACTATTTGGAAAGTTACCGAAAATGGTCAGTGGCTGAGAGTAACTCCACATGAAGTGATTGATATTAGTTTGCCTTTTATTACAGAGCATACGCATTTTAATGATGTGATTAGCCTTCACTTTAATGAAATAGAAATCCTAACTGATTTAGGCTAATTTTCCTCAGTGATTATGTAGTGAACAATCTAGATTGAATACGATTTATTTCACATGTTGCTATGCAAACCCACCCCTTTACATAACCCTTTTGCGGGCAACATTTTACCTTCGTATCGCTAAGTAACATATAACCGTTTTCAAGCATATAATTATGCCATCTTTTCCTATTGGGATAGCATTGATGTCCGACCATGATCTAGAAATATCTAAATGGCGACAACAGCGTAAAAAAGGCCTATTACGGTTTATTGTGAGTAATAGCCTTCCCGCTTTTTTAGGTGTAATAATAGGAAAATTTATCGGTGCTTTGCTAATTAATGATAACGGTTTTAGTGACGTATTTGTTCGAGAAATCATAATCAGTTTTATCGCTCTCGTTACTGTCTTACCATTATTAAGCATCCTTCACTGGCAATGGAAAGAGCGTAAATACCGCCGCCATAATGAAAAATATAATCCAAATTCATTAGATAATAGTAACGACTAAGGGATTAAAATGACGATACAACAAAAAATAGCAATAAGCCTAGGTTCAGGTCTACTAGTAGGATCGGTTGCTACTGTATTACCTACTTTTCAATTTTGGTGTTTTGTTATCGGACTCACATTACTTAATTACGCTCTCATAACCAAGAAAAGCTAACGTTTTGCAATAGCTGCTAATTTGTATTGGCATAACAATATTACTGGCATAACACAAATTGTAGTGGTCATAATGTCAGCAAGCGTGTGATACTTTTGATGCATCATTAAAGCTGCATATCCAATCATCGAGAGGATCATTAATACGCTTAATTTGGGTCTATACACCATAAAATATCCAATAAAAACTAATGCAATTGCGGTGTGGGTGCTGTAATCCAAATCAAAAGCAGGCCAAATACCAATTACATTATCGATAAACATAATTGCATAGATAAAAACAGCCGACAATACCACTCCCCCTAACTGTAATAAACCATCCTTGAGCCCGTGCTGTCGTCCCGCCAGCAGCATACAAATAACGCACACAATCACAATAACTGGAGTATAAAGATCGGCAATAACAGCCCACTGTTCAAACGTCATAATTAGTATATTCCAAAGTAAAAAAGTTTATTTTCAAGAATAATGGACAGCCAAACGAATAATGGACCGAATAATGGACAGCCATATCTTTTTAGATAAAATTTCCCCAAAAGACAAGCCATTCCACTACTCATACCCCCTCAAATTTAAGTTTTATAGCTCATTATTGAAATTCTTCGTAAAATCAACCCTATTCGTATATTTTACGATCAGCAATACCCACAATCCTAACAGCTATTGCAGTATTCTCATTCGATTATAAAAAACTGTCTCTAGCTAGGATGCAACTGATGACTTGCCGACTTTCCTTTACACCAATGTCCACCAGCATGCTGTTTAAAGGCACACATTCGAGACCATTTACCACTTACATTAGCGTAACGTTCCATAAATTGTTCACTATGCTCAAGCCAAGCGTCTGACGTTATTCCCAATTGTTGTAAAATCTTGGGTTGATTCGATGTTATAACACCTTGTTTATCTTCACGAATACAACGACCAGTCCAGTCTATAAGTTCAAGATAGTCGGCAAAAGCAAAGTTTATTCCTGCCGTTTTAGCCTGATGCTCAGCGCCAACAAAGGGTAATAATTGAAAATGACTTTTCTTTGATGGTGGTTGTTTAGTGGTGGTTCTAGATTGCAGATATTCACGAATGCGTTGCTGAATCGAGGTAAAATCTGATTTTTCTAGTGACGGTGTAACCCCTGCCCTGATCGGGTTTAAATCAACATACATCATGCACGACAGTAACGCTTTTTCATCTAACAATGCTTGAGACTTAAATCGCCCTTCCCAAAACGCGCCTTTACATTGGTCTTCTTTATTGGCTTTGCGTGCTATTTCCTCATTAAGACAGCGCATAAACCAACTAATACTGCCTAATCGTTGCTGCCATTCAGTGATTAAATTTGATAACGCCTGCTGTTTTTCTGCGCCTACCTGCCCCTCTTTTAAGAAATCGACCGCAATAGGATGACCATTAAATAGCTGTAACCAGCGCGATATTACCGCTTTCGGCGTTAGCTTCAGTTGTTGCTCAGTATCTATTTTCAGTACCAAATGATAATGGTTACTCATCACCGCATAAGCACAAACATCGATACAAAAAACAGTGGCTAATTGTTTGATTTTGTTTACTATCCAACCTCGACGATGATGATAGTTTTTGCCGTTATAGGGATCGTCACCACATAAATACGCACGCCGTACACAGCGGTTAATAACATGATAAAAAGGTGTGATTTGCGGTTCTATCAATTTTCGTCTTGAGATTGTCATTGGTTTCACCATAAGCAACATGAAGCTTAAGTGTAGTCGCTGAGGATTGATGTGCAATGTTATGGCTGTCCCTTTTTCTTTTTGGTTGATGTGCAAGGATATGGCTGTCTATTCTTTTATTTGCTGTTTTTTGTAACATACATCTAAAAATCAACTTTTAAATCAGATAAATAAGCTAAATTAATTTAGAATCTCGATATATAATTCATTTTTAATCTTTATCATGTTTAAAAAATATATTATTCCTTCAGTACTATTAAGTTTTTCTAATACGGCCCTTGCCGATTCTCAGCAAATTTTTCTTAATAATGGCAGCTATGATATCCCTGCTATTTTCTCTATACCTGACAAAAAATCAGATCAGCAAACTATGGCTGCGGTGATCATGCTTCATGGTACAGGAACACAAAAAGATGAGGTGGGTAATTTATATAAACTCTTAAGTCAAAAATTAGAAGCATTAGGCATTGCCTCTATTCGTATCGATTTTGCAGGTAGTGGTGACAGTAAAACATCAGATTTAGAATATTCTTTATCTTCTGCTGTTCTCGATGGAAAGACCGCTTTTAACTATCTTCAAGCTAACCCACAAATAGATAAAACTCGTATTGGTGTTGTTGGTTTTAGCCAAGGCGCATTGATTTCACAATTATTGGTAATCGAAGAGCCCAAAATTAAATCGTTAGCTGTCTGGTCTCCTGCTACAGGTAATGGTATTGAGCCAATGAAAGCCTTTTTTGAGCAATACTATGACGAAGCAAAACAAAACGGCTACGCATTAATTAAATATGATTGGCGTCCATCATTTAAAGTTAGCCTAAAATGGTTTGAACAATTAAAGGCACAACAATCTTTAACATTAATGAAGCAATTTACAGGATCCCTATTAGCTATTTCGGGCACTAACGATACCGTCTTACCGTGGGAAAATGCTAATACTCTGATTACGGCATCAGGTAGTAAGGATGCAACAGCTATCATCGTCAAAGATGGTGATCATATTTTTAACGTCTTTGATCCAACAGCACATCAAAGTAAAGACTTATTAGAAATAACAGCTAATTGGTTAGATTCGCGTTTATAAAGCTTTGATTAGAGATTAAGAAGATTTACTGTACTGCAGATACGAAAAAGCCGCTGATCAATCAGCGGCTTTTCAATGTGTGGCGGAGAGATAGGGATTTGAACCCTAGATACGCTATAAACGTATGCCGGTTTTCAAGACCGGTGCTTTCAACCACTCAGCCATCTCTCCATGACAAACATCATACTGCTGCAGTATATATATGTAAACCAAAAATGAATTAACAGCTTAATTTTAAAGCACTTTAGTGGTTGTTTTACTCAAAAATACAATTAAACAACAAAGGTGACACATTAGAGAACAATAAACGTACTCATTGCTATGCTGTAGCCAGAATCTTTATTTTCGTTATATCAGTAATGATCCGTTATAATCTCAACAGTTAACCTATTAGATTGAAAAACACATGGCAAACAAATCAGATTTTACGGACGAAGAATACCAAGCTTTTGCTCAATTAATGGATGCTTATAATCGAACTTTTGCAATTTCACTCACCACCCTCATTTTATCTATTTTAGGTTTTATCGTTGCTGAAACTCAAATCGGTTACGCCATTACCAATAATATTCGCTGGATTTTTGGATTATTAGTAGCCTTACCGTTATTGGTTACTGTTATTGGTTCTAAACGTGATTTCAATAACCTTTCATTTAGCATGCCTAAAACAATTTTATATTCCGTGCTCAACGCTGTAAGTCTGATCACTATTATTGGTTTGGTTTTTAGCCTTAACTAAAAATAATGCTCAACATTTAACCAAATTAAAAATCCTACCATTAAACTTTATAATGAACCATCAAACTATTGGCGGTTCATTTATTATTATCAATTTTAAGTTGTTGATAATAATGAAATAAACATTAACATGCATATCAAATGAATCTTTTGCATTGACGAAGCACCCCTCCAAAGAATAACATGTATAAAAAATACATCTTACGTTATTAAGGAATTTTAAAATGGCTATTCATGTTAAGAATAATATTACTTGGGTTGGGCAGCGTGATTGGGAAGTTCGTGATTTTCATGGCACAGAATATAAAACAACCCGTGGTACTAGCTATAACAGTTATTTAATTCGTGAAGGTAAAAATGTATTGATCGATACTGTTGATCATAAATTTTCTTTGGCTTTTATCCAAAATTTAGAACAGGAAATTAATCTTAACGACATTGATTACATCGTTATTAATCATGCCGAAGAGGATCACGCAGGTGCATTAACTGAATTGATGAGTCGTATTCCTAATACACCTATCTATTGTACAGAAAATGCAATTGATTCAATTGTCGGTCACCACCATCATCCGGAATGGAACTTCAACACTGTAAAAACAGGTGACACGCTTGATGTTGGTAATGGTAAAGCATTAGTGTTTGTTGAAACGCCTATGTTGCACTGGCCTGATAGCATGATGACATACATGACTGAAGATGCAGTCCTGTTTAGTAATGATGCTTTTGGTCAACATTATTGCGATGAACGCCTATTTAACGACGAAGTCGATCAAAACGAACTGCTCGATCAATGCCTACGTTATTACTCAAATATTTTGACGCCATTTAGCCCTTTAGTAACCAATAAAATTCATGAAGTTTTAGGCTTCAATTTACCCGTTGATATGGTCGCAACATCACATGGTGTTATTTGGCGCGATAACCCTACTCAGATTATTGAAAAATACCTTGAGTGGGCTAATCAGTATCAAGAAAACCGCATCACGATTTTCTATGATTCTATGTCTAATAATACTCGTATGATGGCTGATGCTATTGCACAAGGGATCACTGAAGTTGATGATGACGTTATTGTGCGAATCTTCAATGTAGCTCGTCACGATAAAAACGAAATTCTAGCCAATATGTTCCGCTCAAAAGGGGTACTTGTTGGCTCATCAACCATGAATAATGTCATGATGCCTAAAGTCGCGGGTTTACTTGAAGAAATTACTGGCTTACGTTTTAAAAATAAAAAAGCTGGTGCATTTGGTAGCTATGGCTGGAATGGCGGTGCTGTCGATCGTATTCACGCTCGTTTAACTGATGCTGGTTTTTTCACTACCGTTGGTCTTAAAACGAAATGGCGTCCAGATGGAAAAGCATTACAACAATGTCGTGAACACGGTAAAAAAATAGCCAAAGAATGGGCTCAAACTGAACGCCCATATGATCATTACACACCTTTCACAACCCAAATAACACCAGCATCAACTATACAAGTTGCAATTGATACACCAGAAATAGTCGAACCAATATCCGTTATTGAACAAGAACCTACTGTAAATACCGAATGTTGCACACAAGCAACCGCAAGCCCAAAAATGTTATGTACTGTGTGTCAGTGGATTTATGATCCTGCATTAGGTGAACCTAACCAAGATGTTGACCCAGGTACATTATGGCAAGATGTTCCTGACAATTTTCTCTGCCCTGAATGTGGTATCGGTAAAGAAGTATTTGAACCTATAAACTAAAATAAGGTTAGCGCGTATAATGTCCAATCCAATTATTGTCATTGGCAGTGGCTTTGCTGCTTACCAATGGGTGAAATCATTTAGAAAGCTCGACCAAAATACTGCAATCACTTTAGTAACCGCAGATCAAGGTGCAGATTATTCAAAGCCTGAGCTAAGTCATGTGTTTAGTCGAGATCAACAACCAACAGATCTTATTAAACAAACCGCTATTGAATTTGCTACAGAACATAATATTGAATTACTCACTAATACTGTCGTTGATGAGATCAATACCGACCACCAATGGATTCGTTTTAATCAGCAGCAATGGCATTATTGTTCATTAATTATTGCAACGGGTGCCAAATCTTTTGTCCCTAAATTTGAAGGGAATGCTTTAGATAAAATCATTACATTAAATAGCCTTGATGAGTTAACACGTAACCACTCAAAAATTACTACAGCAAAACATATTACTATTTTAGGTGCGGGATTAATTGGCACTGAAATAGCCATAGATTTAGCTACAACTGGCAAGAAAATTACCTTATGCGATAAAGCCGCTGCCATGATGCCGACGTTACTGCCTGAGTTTATTGCCGCCGAGTTACATCATATACTGCATCAAAAAAATATAGATCTACAATTAAATACCATTATCAGTGCAATAAATACTGATGATAAACAAATCACGATCTCGCAATTAAATAACAAAACGATACATACTGATGTTGTCATTGCTGCGATGGGATTAACACCACAAATTCATTTAGCTCAACAAGCAGGAATCAAGACTAACCAGGGTATTATCGTTAATAATATGCTGCAAACATCGGCAGCTAATGTCTATGCCATTGGAGATTGTGCTGAAATAAATGGCAAAATAAGTGCGTTTATTCAACCGATTATGTTATCAGCGATGGCACTGGCCAAGACGTTGACTGGAACGCCGACACCATTATCATTACCACCCATGTTAATCAAAGCCAAAACACCTTGGTTACCGTTAAGTTTAGCGGGAATAACCACTATGGAGGATATTCATTGGCAAATAGAGCGAGACAATAACGGTTATGTTGCTAAAGCGCACACTGTTGATCAAACCTTAATCGGCTTTATTGCTACGCATAATAAGCAAAAACACGCCTTCGCATTATTAAGACAATTATCACCAACGTTATAATTCATTCAAATATCGGCGCTATTTCAGGCCCACTATTATTGTGGGCCAATTGTTTATCTCATCATGACATTACAGCGTCTATCTTTAATAAATAAGTACACATATTTATTAAGGTGACATTATTCGTATGAGTCCACTCCAGTCAACCGATACTCAATTTACGCGTGCACAAGCTAGTGATAGTAGTCTCCTTAGTGAATGTATTTATGAAAGCTCACATGAATTAATGGACTTTATGTTCACTTCTCGTAGTGAAGCCATTCCGATACTAACCAAACAAGTATTACAACCTCGAGGATTATTTAGTTATCGCTTTGGGTATGTTTATTATCATGATAACCACATTAAAGGCGCTGTCGTTGGTTATTCCAAACAACATATGCAGCAGCAAGAGCTTATTGGTGCAATCCAATTATTAATTGATACTCCTTTAAACCTAAAATGGCATTTATTAACCACAGTGCGTAAAGCGTTAAATAATTATGTGCCCTTACCTTCTGAAGATGCATTTTATATTAATAATATTGCTGTCTTTGATGAGTATAGAGGCCAAGGTATTGGTGCTGACATCCTTGATAATTTATGTGATTGGTTACAAAAACAAAATATTTCTAGTATTGAACTCGATGTTACTCAGTGTAATAAAGGCGCAATTAATTTTTATCAACGTTATGGTTTTCATATTGTATCTCAATCAGGTTCAGATGAATTAGAACAACAATATCAACTGCCGATATTACTAAGAATGCGTTATTTTATTCCAACGAGTAACCTCGCTAAATCCTCACCTCGCTACACTAATATCATCAAAGAAGTCTCACGGCTTTACCCTATTGCTGTCGATGATATTTACGTTCCCGGCACTGTCGAACAGTTACAAAATATGCTAAAAAACACTCAAAAGCCGATTTCTATTGGTGGCGGACGCTATAGTATGGGAGGACAAATTGCCCATAGCGGTTCATTACATATCGATATGCGTGGCTTAAACCGTATTCTTGATCTTAATGTCGAACAACAAACGATTACCGTACAAGCCGGTACGCGATGGCGAGATATTCAAGCATACATTCAGCACCATGGGCTCGCAATAAAAATCATGCAAACTTATGCCAATTTCACTATTGGTGGATCATTAAGTGTAAATTGTCATGGGCGTTATGTCAGTTTAGGACCTTTAATTTTATCAATAATTTCTATTGTGTTAATACTTCATAATGGCAAGCGTATCAATGCCTCCCCCGCCACAAACAGTGAGCTCTTTTATGCGGCAATTGGTGGTTATGGAGCGGTTGGGATCGTCGTAGAAGCGGAATTATCATTAACGACTGATTGTCATATTGAACGTCTACATAAAAAAATGCCATTAAGTGATTACCCCGCTTTTTTTAAACATCAAATCAATAATAATACCAATGCTATTTTCCACAATGCCGACATGCTTCCGCCTCGATTTGATAAAATTCATGCAGTTACGTGGTCACAAACAACCAAGCCCGTTAATGTCTCTCCTCATAAAGAACGAAAGCTGTATTTACTCGAGAAATACATGTTATGGACAATTACAGAGTCACCATGGGGCCACTGGCGTCGTGAATATATCTATGAACCATTGATGTATTGGAATAAAAAAATCACAACTCGTAACGAGGAAGCTAATTATAATGTTGCTGAGCTAGAACCGATTTCACGAAATCAAAATACCTATGTTCTGCAAGAGTATTTTATTCCAGTTGATCGTATTGATGACTTTACGCCAATAATGACCGAAATTCTTAATCGTTATCATGTTAAAGCGGTTAACGTTTCCATTAGACATTCTCATGCAGATCCTGGCTCACTGCTAGCTTGGGCGCGTGAAGAAGTATTTGCTTTTGTATTATATTACAAGCAACAAGCCAGCGATGCTGAACAACAAAAAGTCGCTATATGGACTCGAGAACTGATTGAAGCTGCAATCAATGCTGGCGGTTGTTATTACCTTCCTTATCAACCCCACGCTCGTTATGACCAATTTCATCGCGCTTACCCGAATGCAGCAGCTTTATTTGCATTAAAAGACAAATGGGATCCACACTATCGGTTTCGCCATTGCTTATGGGAGAAGTATTATCGTCAAACCGATGATATCGCTATTTTCTCGCGAGCTGAGTGTGGCCAATCTGCATTTCGGCAAGTATTTAGTACCATTAATGGTAGAGACGATTTCTATCTTTTTCTACAAAATATTTACCATCTCTACCCTGAGCATTTATTCCATGCGCTTATTAGTCAATGCTGCCAACGGTTTACTACAGATAAAGACATTTACCATGAAATTCAATACGGTCTTAGAGATATAAAACCCAAATTGGCGGATATTAGCTACGCTCTTCCCGCATTAGCAAAACAAAAAAAAGAAATGGCATGTCAAACTTCAACTATTTTAGCCACCACTGAAACACTGAAGGGGTATTTAGAGATTGGTTCCACTGGCCGTTATGTCAAAACACTACAAAAACAGCTGTCTATTACTGGGCCAATTTTTTTATGTAATGATATTGTGCCCGATAACTCGCTAGCAGAGATTGCAGAGCGCGGTAGTATTAAGCCCGTTGGTCACTTTTTTGATCTCGCCAATTATGAGCCATTACCTAACAAGACAATTGCTGACGAATCACTTGATTTAGTCAGTTGCTATATTGGATTACACCACTGTCCACCCCATAAATTAGACGCTTTTATTGCATCCATTGCTCGAGTATTAAAGCCTGGAGGACGGTTTATTTTACGTGATCATAATGCAGAAAATATACCTATGCAGACATTTTGTGCATTAGTCCATACCGTATTTAATGCCGGTTTAGGTGTGAGTTGGGCTGAAAACAAAACCGAATTGCGTAACTTTCAAGGACTGGATTATTGGATCACAGCATTAGCTAAACATAATCTAATTAATAGCCAGCAATACTTACTTCAACAACATGATCCCTCACTCAACACCTTGATGCGATTTGATAAAATGATTTAAACAAATAATTAAGACAAAAAACACGATGATAGACGAGTATTTATTTACCGTCTTTTATCCTTAATCACATTCAATTTAATACTCATGAAATAAAAGTTAATAAAAACGTCAATAAATCTGACATATACCCATGCCAATATTGTGGCTTTTAGACGTAACGGTATTAATAGGCATGTTCACAAGACGATTATTCTTAAAAGGTACAGTAGCAACGATGGTCGCTACCTATTTGACAGGCTGTAATTCAAGTAGCAGCAACAATAATGACGATAAAGACAATACGCATCAAGATTGGAAATTGGTCATTTTACCTGATACTCAAAAATACTCTGAAAATAGCCCTGAACGTTACTTATCTCAAACTCAATGGATTGCTGATAATTGGAAAAATGAGCGTATCCCTTTTACGATCCATTTAGGTGATTTGGTTGAGCACGACGATCAACCAATAGAATGGCAAGCAGCAACCCAAGCAATGGACATACTTGGCGCCTCCGAAAATACCCCTTACTCTGTTTTATGTGGTAATCACGATTTAGCTGAAGGTGACAAATATGATGTTAATCGAAAAGATAGCGAACCGTTCCTAAACTATTTTTCTCAAGATAAGCTTTTATCAGTAACAACTTGTATTGCTGTTAGTGAATGTGGCTTTAACAGTTGCCACCTCTTTAAAGCACCCAATAGCGATCAGCAATTTTTAGTCTTTGCTATTGATTGGAATCCATCACCACAAACATTTGATTGGGCACAACAAGTTCTCGATGATTATAAAGAAATACCCGCTATCTTCTCGACCCATCAATTATTAAATATTGATAGTGATGGTAAAAGCCCACTTATCACCTCAAAAGGCTTTGAATTTTGGATAGACTTTATCCACAAAAATGACCAAATATTCTTAACTATTAATGGTCATCATCATGGCGCTGCTAATATGGTTGCTCAAAATGCCTACGGTCGTGATGTACTGATGATGGTCGTTGACTACCAAGCCATGTATTGGGGTGGCAATGGTATGTTGCGTACTATTGGCTTTGACTACAGTAATAATAAATTAGTTATACGCTCCTTCTCACCTTGGGTACAGAATATACCAGAAGATGAACGCACCCCCTTTGATCTTCCAGATCTGACTGACGAATGTAACCAGTTTGAGTTTCCAATTAATTTCAATGAACGTTTTACTAATTTAAATGAAGGCGAGTTTATTACTCCCCCAGGGCTTATAAATGGTACGGTTGGTTACTGGTTGTTAGATAAAGAAAATATGATGCGTGTTGATAATGAAGGTGATATCACAACCATGTTTCAAGATCTATCCGGTAATGGCAGTCATTTTAAAATGGAACCTAGAAAAGCAAATCAAGACGCTTTAAATAGCTATTTTGAATTTTCGAGCTCGAAACCTAATAGCGGTAATTCATCTGGGTCCATTTTACTTAAAGGAAATAAAGCTACAGATAGCGGCGCTTATTTATCAACACTCGGTACGGCTATTACGCAAAACAACTGGGAGCAAGGCTATACCATCGAAACTTTTCTCCAGCTACCTGATGATTGGGAGAGTGATCGCTCTCGCTGGGGAGGTATTTTTTGCCAACAAGCCAGTTGTAATGATTTTACCCCTAACAGCGGTGAAGATCCGGCTGTTGTAATGGCTATTTCCTCCTTACGCGAAATGCAATGGGTAACCATGGACAATAAAAAACAAGATACAACAACAGCCTGGTCGTGGGATCTCGGCACCTCACGTTGGTTCCATATCGCTATAATTAACGATGGTCGATTCACAAAAATGTACATTGATGGCATTGAAGTTATGCGTAACCCAGAGCAACAAAGTACCGGTATTGCTATCAAAGAAAATGCTAATTGGTTAATTGGTTCCTCTTGTTCAAATGGTGAATTACATAATCCATTATATGGCTACGTTAGTGAGTTAAGAATAGTCAATCGTGCTCTGACGCTTAATGAATTACTCTTTAATAACTAACTGTTATTTTATGCGTTCAAATTAACAGTCCGCTAATCTTTCCAATAGAGAGTACCGACTGAACTAAGAGGCAATTGTTATGGTGGTAGAAGCTAGCACTCTGCTCTCGCGATCTCTGCTCTCGCTACTCGAAAAATCAAACCCTCGCTTCACCAAACCCCAGACGTAAAAAAGCCCGCAATTGCTTGCGGGCTTTTCTATTTGGCTCCCTCTGCTGGACTTGAACCAGCGACATACGGATTAACAGTCCGCCGTTCTACCGACTGAACTAAGAGGGAATTATATGGTGGTGGGGGAAGGATTCGAACCTTCGAAGGCAGTGCCGGCAGATTTACAATCTGCTCCCTTTGGCCACTCGGGAACCCCACCGAAATTTAATGGTGCCGACTACCGGAGTCGAACTGGTGACCTACTGATTACAAGTCAGTTGCTCTACCTACTGAGCTAAGTCGGCACAAAATTTCGTTACACAGCATGTTAATAAATTACACTGTGTCTTATGTTGGCGGAGCGGACGGGACTCGAACCCGCGACCCCCGGCGTGACAGGCCGGTATTCTAACCAACTGAACTACCGCTCCAATTCTTTATGAAACTCGATTAAATCAAATTTCTAGAATATGGCGGAGAGATAGGGATTTGAACCCTAGATACGCTATAAACGTATGCCGGTTTTCAAGACCGGTGCTTTCAACCACTCAGCCATCTCTCCAATACCGCGAATAATAGCGGCTTCCAATTACTCTGTAAACCCTTTATTTATAAAGAATAACTCAACCGAACAGCATTTATTCAATTCGAGCCTTCTCTGATCAAAAATGGACACTATTTACGTATTATCTTGACGTCGATAATTGGCTGACTGCAATAATATGTCATAAAAAGCTTTCGCAGCAGGGCCAGTCTTAGCAGCTTTAGGGAGCGTTAAATGCATCGGTACTTGATATTTTTGTGCCTGCTCAACCTCAAGCACAACCACTTGAGCATTTTTCCTATCCCTCACCATATGTTTCGGTAAACGGCAATAACCAACACCTTGTTCTACAGCTTGAAATGCATGATCAAAATTATCAACGGTAATACGCTGTCTCGACTTCAACCAGCCAACATCCTGCTGACGTTTTTGCGTCGGTTCACAACCTAAATCTCTGATCACTATTTGAGGCAGCATCGACATATCAGTAAGAGATACTCTAGTTTTTAATGCTAATGGATGACGCTTAGCCACTATTGGCACCATGGTAATAACACCAAAAGCTTCCGCTGGATAATTTGTTATCGGTAAATTAATAATTGAAATATCAGCCCGCTGATTCGTTACCATATCAGTGGTTTTTGTTAATGATGTTTCAACTACTTGAATAGATGTTGCACTATTAGCACTAATATATTGTTGCATTGGCTTATAGAGCCAAGTTAGATCACATAAATGGTCCACTGCAATGGTTATTTCAGATTCAAAGCCTCTGGAAAGCTGCTGGCTTATATCTTCTAATTCACGCGCTTGTTCTAGCATCGTCGTTGCACGTCGTAATAACGATTTACCTTCTTCAGTCAATACTGCACGACGACCTTGTACCTCAACAAGTACAACTCCTAATTGTGACTCAAGCTTTTTAACTGAGTAAATAAGAGTGGTATGGCTTTTGTTTAATACAATTGCTGCCGCTTGAAAACTACCTGCACGATCGATTTCATGCAATGTTAACCACTGGTCTAAGGTACTTTTTAATCTCATCTGTCTAATTTTTTCACAGGTAAACTCAATATTATGAACTTTTATGTTCATTTTTTATAGTAAATAATAGCTCATACACAAATTCATACATTAAAGAGACGCGCAGATGACTAAACTACTTCAAGTTGATTTCGAATTTAACGGACCTTTTGGCGAAGAGATGACTGTAGCACTGATGGATCTTGCTAAATCCATCAATCAAGAGCCCGGAATGATTTGGAAAATTTGGACTGAAAACGCACAACAAAAATTAGGTGGTGGGATATATCTTTTTGAAACTGAAGCAACGGCAAAGGCCTATTTAGCGATGCATACTGTACGCTTACAGCAATTAGGCATATCTCAAGTACGTGGTGTTATTTTTGATATTAATCAGTCACTCACCAATATTAACCAAGGCCCAACAACTGATAGCTTCTCGCACTAAGGCCCCAATATGACGAATAAAACATTTTTAACATTCCATGGCTGTATTTATTTAATTTTTTCATTAGCGCTATTTTTTATTCCAACGATTATATGGCCTATATATGGCGTTGAAATAAATGATAAATATGCTTACTTTTTATCACAACATACCACCATTTTTTTAGGCGGTATTGCAGCTATTAGTTTACTGCTAAAAGATATTGAGGCTGGCATTACTGCGAAAAAACTATTCATCGCACTATTAATTTTAAACATTTTAGGGGCTTTAATTACAGTTTATGCTGGTGTAACGGGTATTTTTGTTGGTTTCGGTTGGAGTGATCCCGCTTTTTTCATTATTCTTTCGATTTTTACTTATCTACAATTTAAAAAACAATAAAAGCAACATCGATAGGTACTAAGAAGGAATTCCATAGAGGCAGAAGCTAGCACTCTGCTCTCGCGATCTCTGCTCTCGCTACTCGAAAAATCAAACCCTCGCTTCACCAAACCCCAGACGTAAAAAAGCCCGCAATTGCTTGCGGGCTTTTCTATTTGGCTTCACTCTGCTGGACTTGAACCAGCGACATATGAATTAACAGGCCGCTAATCTTCCCAATAGAGAGTACCGACTGAGCTAAGAGGCAATTGTTATGGTGGTAGAAGCTAGCACTCTGCTCTCGCGATCTCGAAACTCGCTACTCGAAAACTCAAACCCCCGCTTCACCAAACCCCAAACGTAAAAAAGCCCGCAATTGCTTGCGGGCTTTTCTATTTGGCTTCACTCTGCTGGACTTGAACCAGCGACATACGGATTAATAGTCCGCTAATCTTCCCAATAGAGAGTACCGACTGAACTAAGAAGAAATTGTTATGGTGGCAGAAGCTAGCACTCTGCTCTCGCGATCTCGAAAACTCAAAACTCAAAACTCAAAACTCAACCCCTCGCTTCACCAAACCCCAGACGTAAAAAAGCCCGCAATTGCTTGAGGGCTTTTCTATTTGGCTTCACTCTGCTGGACTTGAACCAGCGACATATGAATTAACAGGCCGCTAATCTTCCCAATAGAGAGCACCGACTGAACTAAGAGGCAATTGTTATGGTGGTAGAAGCTAGCACTCTGCTCTCGCAATCTCGAAACTCGCTACTCGAAAACTCAAACCCTCGCTTCACCAAACCCCAGACGTAAAAAAGCCCGCAATTGCTTGCGGGCTTTTCTATTTGGCTCCCTCTGCTGGACTTGAACCAGCGACATACGGATTAACAGTCCGCCGTTCTACCGACTGAACTAAGAGGGAATTATATGGTGGTGGGGGAAGGATTCGAACCTTCGAAGGCAGTGCCGGCAGATTTACAATCTGCTCCCTTTGGCCACTCGGGAACCCCACCGAAATTTAATGGTGCCGACTACCGGAGTCGAACTGGTGACCTACTGATTACAAGTCAGTTGCTCTACCTACTGAGCTAAGTCGGCACAAAATTTCGTTACACAGCATGTTAATAAATTACACTGCGTCTTTATGTTGGCGGAGCGGACGGGACTCGAACCCGCGACCCCCGGCGTGACAGGCCGGTATTCTAACCAACTGAACTACCGCTCCAATTCTTTATGAAACTCGATTTCATCGAATTTCTAGAATATGGCGGAGAGATAGGGATTTGAACCCTAGATACGCTATAAACGTATGCCGGTTTTCAAGACCGGTGCTTTCAACCACTCAGCCATCTCTCCAATGCCGCGAATAATATAGGGCTAACCTTCATCTGTAAAGCAATAATATTAAAAAGATTTTCAAGTGATCATCAATTAATCAAAACTCATTAATATCATTCAATTCGGTGTTTTATAAAACAACTCACAATCTGAACTAAGAGGCAATTGTTATGGTGGCAGAAGCTAGCACTCTGCTCTCGCGATCTCGAAAACTCAAAACTCAAATCCTCGCTTCACCAAATCCCAAACGTAAAAAAGCCCGCAATTGCTTGCGGGCTTTTCTATTTGGCTTCACTCTGCTGGACTTGAACCAGCGACATACGGATTAACAGGCCGCTAATCTTCCCAATAGAGAGCACCGACTGAACTAAGAGGCAATTGTTATGGTGGCAGAAGCTAGCACTCTGCTCTCGCGATCTCGAAACTCGAAAACTCAACCCCTCGCTTCACCAAATCCCAAACGTAAAAAAGCCCGCAATTGCTTGCGGGCTTTTCTATTTGGCTTCACTCTGCTGGACTTGAACCAGCGACATATGAATTAACAGGCCGCTAATCTTCCCAATAGAGAGCACCGACTGAACTAAGAGGTAATTGTTATGGTGGTAGAAGCTAGCACTCTGCTCTCGCGATCTCGAAAACTCAACCCCTCGCTTCACCAAATCCCAAACGTAAAAAAGCCCGCAATTGCTTGCGGGCTTTTCTATTTGGCTTCACTCTGCTGGACTTGAACCAGCGACATACGGATTAACAGGCCGCTAATCTTCCCAATAGAGAGCACCGACTGAACTAAGAGAAAATTGTTATGGTGGCAGAAGCTAGCACTCTGCTCTCGCGATCTCGAAACTCGAAAACTCAACCCCTCGCTTCACCAAACCCCAGACGTAAAAAAGCCCGCAATTGCTTACGGGCTTTTCTATTTGGCTTCACTCTGCTGGACTTGAACCAGCGACATACGGATTAACAGGCCGCTAATCTTCCCAATAGAGAGCACCGACTGAACTAAGAGGTAATTGTTATGGTGGCAGAAGCTAGCCCTCTACTCTCGCGATCTCGAAACTCGAAAACTCGAAAACTCGCTTCACCAAACCCCAGACGTAAAAAAGCCCGCAATTGCTTGCGGGCTTTTCTATTTGGCTCCCTCTGCTGGACTTGAACCAGCGACATACGGATTAACAGTCCGCCGTTCTACCGACTGAACT